>CAIFEZ010000028.1 GCA_903789595.1 uncultured eubacterium 1-6 | reverse complement strand
ATCGTATTTTTTTATCGTGGTTTTTCTCCTCCTTAACTGCATGACATTGGTTCACGCGCCACTAAAGCGGCAAAGATTTTACAGTCCCTTTGCCTGAGCATTACTGGCTGTGAAAGTTTGTTCCGAAAGTCTCATGCATTCAGATCAGCCGGTCCGAATCCCTCCGGCATCAGATCCTTCAGCCGGAAGATCTTGTAATTTTCTCTGCCGTAAGCCAGGATGATCCGGAAGGTTTCCGGATCACAGAATTCCATCATAACCTGACGGCAGACGCCGCATGGGGCGACATAGCCGGTCGGATTCCCGCTTTTTCCTCCCACAATGCAGATCGCCCGGAAACCTCTGACGCCCTCGCTCACCGCTTTGAAAAAGGCGGTCCGCTCGGCGCAGTTGGATGGCGTATAAGCCGCGTTTTCAATGTTGCATCCCGTGAAAATTCGCCCGTCCTCCGCAAGCAGCGCGGCGCCGACCTTGAAATCCGAATACGGTGCGTACGAATGCGCAAGCTGGGCGGATGCCGCACATATCAATTCCTGAATCCTGATTTCTTCCGATGTCTCAGAATCCCTCTCCCGCCCCCGTTCTGTCACAAAATATCCTTTCCGCCCCGGACCTGTCCCGGAATATTCGTTCCTTCCCGGTTCTGTTTCGGGAAATTCTCTCTTTCCCGATTCTGTTTCGGAATATCCTTTCATTCCCGGTCTCCCCCCTCTTCACATCAGATCCCTATTGACATTGTTGATGCCGTCCTCGCGGATCAGCCTCCGAATGGCACCTACCGCCGTCCGAATGGCCTGATCCGTCTCCAGAACAACCGGATTCTCAAGGCCGAGCTTTTCTCTTTCCTGATTCGCGATCACAAGGAAACAGGCTCCGGCCCGTACTCTCAGCTTGCCGGCGCAGATGAACAGCGCCGCCGACTCCATCTCAGACGCGAGACAGCCCATCATTTTCCAGGCGTTCCATTTCTGAATGAGCTCGTAGCCGGCAGGCATCTTCTCCGGTTCATGCTGTCCGTAGAAGGCGTCCTTGCTCTGCACCACACCGTAGTGGCAGGCATAGCCGTGCTCCCTCGCCGAAGCGACCAGCGCATTGGTCACGTCAAGATCCGGAACCGCCGGGTATTCGATCGGTGCATATTCCCTGCTGGTGCCTTCCATACGAACCGCTCCCGTTGCGATGACGATATCTCCGCTTCTCACGTCCGTCTGAATGCCTCCGCAGGTGCCGATCCGCACAAAGGTGTCGGCGCCGCAGCGATACAGCTCCTCCATCGCGATCGACGCCGACGGTCCCCCGATTCCGGTCGATGTGACGCTGACTTTCTCCCCATCCAGATAACCGGTATATGTCGTGAATTCCCGGTTGTCCGCGATTTTCTCCGCGCCGTCCAGATATCGCGCGATTTTCCCGCATCGTTTCGGATCGCCGGGCATGATGACGTAACGGCCCACTTCTCCCTTTCTGGTCTGTATGTGATACTGTCTGTCAGGATCCTCTGAATAATTCTTCATTGTCAGTCCTCCCTTCCCGGCTGTGATTTTCTTATATTTTACAACAAATCCGCACGGCTGTGGCCATGAAATGCGTCAAGATAAAATTTGCTGCAGCCGGTTTGCGAAGGGCAACAGGAAAAAATTACCACTTCATGGCAGGATGCGCTATAATATACATATGTCCGACAGTCATACATACTCATACAGAACGATTTTTACGGCCGTGTGACCCGGGCACTGATCATGAACAGGAATTACCAATGACAGAAGCAATGACAGAAAAATAGAAGGAGGATTTTGGCATGAGTAAAACTTTAGTCGCATATTTTTCCGTGAGCGGCACGACAAAGAAAGTGGCGGAGCAGGTTGCAGCTGAGGAGGAGGCGGATCTCTTCGCGATTGTTCCCGAAAAGCCCTACACAAAGGAGGATCTGAACTGGAAGGACAAGCAGGCGAGATCCACGGTTGAGATGGCGGATCCGAACTGCCATCCGGCAATGGCGGAGAAGACGCCGGATCTCGGAGAATACAAGACCGTCATTCTCGGATTCCCGATCTGGTGGGGAAGAGAGCCGAGCATCGTCGATACTTTCCTGACATCTGCTGATTTTGCGGGAAAGATTATCATTCCGTTCTGCACCTCCGGCGGAAGCGGCATGGGCAGAACCTGTGAACGGATTCAGAACATTGTCGGTAAGGACGCCAAAGTTATGGAGGGACGCCGTGTCGGCGGAGAAGTGTCCATGGAGGACCTGAAGCTCTGGTTTGACGGTTTCCAGGAGTGGTAAGCTGATATGAGCGTGAAGTCATGTATCACACGGCTTCACGCTCATATCTTTCTGTGACGGTTCATCACCCACGAAAATGCTCTTGCCGTTCTCAGATCCGCATCCCGGAAGTGATTTCCCTCGTTCCATTCCAGCGTGCAGGCAATCTCCTGGTTCAGAAGAGTCTCATATGTCTCGCGGATCCGGTCGCCCACCGTCGCCATGACCTGGTTCCGGGTCCGTTCTTCCTTATTTCCAAGGCTCAGATATACCGATCTGCTCTGAACTCTGTGATCTCGAAAAAAATCCGTAAATCCGGGAAACCACACGGACGGCGACGCCGCGGCAGCTCCGCAGAAACGGTCTGTCCGGCATACGGCCCACAGCGCAAACAATCCGGCAAGAGAATACCCGCCGATGTAATAGTTTCTCCTGTCAGAGCTATCTTTGCAGTCGTTTTCGCAGTATCTCAGGATTTCACGCAAGGTCTCCTCCGCTCCGTCTCCGAAGGCTGCATTTCCAAATACCGCCGGCGCCTTCCAAGGGGACAGATCCCTGTTCCAGTCATCCGCCAGAAACGCTGTCAGGCGGAAGCTTTCTACAGTATTCGCAGCAATCGCTTCTATTTCCTTTTCGATCAGAGCCAGGTCATGCTCGTCCACCGGCTGAAGCAGGACGTTTCCCGCCTCACGGTCTCCATATTCAAACGTCTTCATTTCATTCTCCCGCAAACTTTACTGGTAGTGCTCCGGTCTTCTGAGCGACAGATACGGTCGCTGCTCCCGTCTTGCCGCAGCTCCGGCGAGGTCCGCCTCCGCCATAAGCAGCTCCTCCTGATCTCCGGCGATAGCAATCAGATTTCCGTCAAAGTCCGTCAAAAGCGATTCGCCGGAGAATTCCATCTCTCCTTCCGTCCCGCACCGGTTGCACATCGCCACATTCACGACGTTCTGAAAGGCCTGTGTCCGGATCTCCCAGCGGAACATCTCGACCGGCTCGGCCTTCGTGTTCGCAGTGGGGATGAGAATCAGCTCCGCGCCGCGGAGCGCCTCTGTGCGAATACTCTCCGGGTAGTGGCGGTCGAAGCAGACCACGATGCCGATTCTGCCGAAACGGGTGTCGAAGACGGAAAATCCTTCCCCCGAAGGCGTATAGTAATCCTGCTCATAGAACTGCTCACACTCGGCGATGTGAACCATCTTCTGCGTTCCGAGAATCTGTCCTCTGTCATCGATCAGAAAACTCATGTCGTATCGGCGGCCGTTCTCCTCTATATAAAAATTCGGCGATGCGCAGATGCCGTTTTTCCGGCAGATCTCGCAGAATTCCCGGATGTACCGGCTGTCCTGAGACTGCAGATACGCGGACGCGTCCCGATCCGGGTACTGCGGAAAAAAGGGAGACAGCTGAATTTCCGGAAAACAGATCAGATCCGCTCCCCGGCCGGCTGCCTGTTCCGTGAGCCGCACCGATTTCCGGAAATTCTCCTCCATATCCGCCGCTATTTTCATCTGTGCGAGTGCGATCTTCATTCATTTCCTCCTGATCTGTGTTCTGCACAACATTCAGCCTTTGTGAAAAAGGACGCCTTGTTCTGTCTTAACGCTGCTCTCCGCTACGCACTCCTGATTTTTGCCTCTGTGCTTGGCAAAATACATGGCCTGATCCGCGCGGTTGATCATGCTCTGACAGTTTGCGCCGTCTCTCGTAACGCCGATGCAGGCGGTCAGAGGGATCTGTACATTCCCGTAAATCACGCAGAGTTTCCGCACCTCATTCAGCAGATCCGCGGCCAGCTCGGAGATATCTGCATCGGAATTCTTCACCAGGCCGACGAACTCATCTCCTCCGTAACGATAGAAATCGATGTCTCTTTCTACTCCGTAGTTCAGCAGTGTCTTGCCCAGAACGCTCAGGCACTTGTCGCCCGCCGCGTGTCCGTATTTGTCGTTGATTCCCTTGAAATTATCCACATCCAGCATGATCGCCGCAGAAATACCCTTCTTCGGTTTCTTGTCGCCATTTTCAAGAAATTCATACAGACTGAGACGGCTGTACAGGCCTGTCAGAAAATCATAGCGTCTGTCATGATCCGCTCTTGAGTACATTTCCATGGCATCCTTGACCTGCTTCTGAAGAATCTCCTTCTCCTGTCTCCTGTGCAGGCGCTCGACCTCCAGCTCTTCTATATGCTTTGCCTCTCTGGAAATGTCCACACCGTAGAGGATGCTCTCAATATGTCCGTTCGAAGGGTTGTCAATCAGGTGTGTGGTGATTCTGGACCAACGGATCGATCTGTCGTCGTAGTAGGATTCGGTCTCATGCACAATCTGATGCTGATCGTTCTGATATGCCTTCAGCTGCGCATCCCTGCAGAAAATCCGAAAAAACTCCTGCTGCCCCTCCTGGGATGGCACAAAGGACGCGATTCTGCGAATCACGCTGTCGACACTCTCCATGTTCTGAATGTCCCGCGCGTTCTGCGCATGCCCGCCGGAGCTGATCCACTTGTCCGCCGTCAGATCCATATGGAAGACACCCTGACCGTCCGGAAGCGCCTCGAGAATCGAACGGATCTGGCTGGCGTACCGGGTCTGCACGGCCTTCGTATCCGTGATATCCCTTCCGTATTCAATAAATACCTTCCTGCCGTTCCAGTCCGCGATCCGGGCCTTCAGCCGGAATACATGCTCACCGTCATCGGTCTCGATTTCCTTCTCGGTCTCGTCCCCCATCTGCTTCATCGGACAGTGTCCGCAGGGCGCATGAAGCCCCAGCATGTACTCATAGCACTTCCTGCCGTGATACGGTTCCTCGGGATGACCGGATATGTTCAGCGTCATCTCATTCGCGAAGACCATGGAATAGTCCTCCGGGTGACATACCTGAATAAACTGACCGGAATGATCCACCAGATCCAGAAGATTATAGATGTCAGCTCTCTGTTCCGTATGGTCCACCTTTTCCCTGTTCTCCCGGCACAAAGTCTCCTGTGATGTCAGGAGCAGATTCCGGAAATCCTCCTCACTCATCGGACGATAGAAATAATACCCCTGAATGTAGTCGCAGCCGTTCCTGCGAAGGAATTCCACCTGCTGCTTCGTCTCCACTCCCTCTGCGACAACCGACACACCTGCCTTGTGACAGACATCGATGATCGCGGAGATGATGCTGCGCGTCGTCGGCTGATTCTCGATCCGGTCGATGAAGGATTTGTCGATCTTGATGATGTCGATCGGGAAATTCCCGATCATACCCAGCGAAGAATAGCCGGCACCAAAATCATCCATCAGGATCCGCGCTCCGTTCTTCCGGAACTGCGACAGGTAATAGGAGCAGTTCTCCTTGAGCACCGCGACCGAGGTTTCCGTCACCTCGTAGTTGATCATTCCCTTCGGGAGCCGGTTCTGGATTCCGAAGCTGAAGATGTCATTCATCATCAGATCGTTGTAAAAATCCTGCCGCGACAGGTTAATGGAAATCGGAACAAATCTCTTCCCCATCTCATGCATGGATTCCTGAAAATGGTATACTTCTCTCAGCACGAAGTGATCGAGCTGGGAGATCATTCCGCTTTTCTCCAGCGCTGGTATGAAATCACCCGGCGCAACGACTCCCATTTCCGGATGCTTCCAGCGGACCAGCGCCTCAGCGGAGCAGATCCTGCCGTCCGAACAGCGGACCAGAGGCTGATAATATACCTTCAGCTCCTTCCTCTGCATACTGTTCTGAAAATAAGACAGAATCCCGGCCCGGTTTACATATTTTTTCTGCATGTCAGTATCGAAGATCGCGAAGCTCCCCGTCTCCCTCTGATCCGCGGCCTCCTTTGCGAGAATCGTCCGGTCCAGCATCTTGCTGACGGAATCATCGGAAGACTCAATCGCATAGATACCGCATCGCAGGTGCAGATGAACGTTTCGAAGCCCGTTCGTCCACTGAAGATTCAGAAGCTCCTCCAGACGGTTCAGATCCAGAAGGTTCTTCCGGACAAGGTAGATAAACCAGTCCGATTCCAGCCTGGCGGATACTACGGGAGCAAGCCAGCTGCTCTTCAGCGTCTCAAAGATATAGACCAGGATCTGATCTCCGCACTGAATGCCGAAAATATCATTCAGCGCCTTGAAGTTCCTGAGATCAAATACGATCATCGCATAATCACACGGATTCTCTCTGGCGAAAAGTTTCTCCGTCTCACGGATAAAGCCCTTCCGGGAAAGCCCGCCGGTCAGAGAATCATAAAACTCATGCTCCAGCAGGCGGTTCAGCTCCGCGCGGGTCTGCGGCAGCCGGGCGGATACCATTTCACTCTCTCCCACAGTGCTCAGAACAAGAGCATGGCCGGTACTTCCGTCGGAAAGAATCATCTCTACGGCGTCAACCGTCTCATAGATCCCACGGATCGGGTCCATATAGGTCTGCGGTCCGTTGATGTGATTTGCTACCGGACAGGGCGGGCAGGGCGAATCCAGATTCATGAGACATTTGTAACACTTCTTTCCTTTTTCCAGCTGCGGATACAGCTCCAGAATCGTCTGATTGCAGCTTACAATATTGTAGTTTCCGTCGATGACATAAACGCCGGATGATTTATCACTCATACTATTTTCCATCCTGATTCATAGTTGCGCATACAGCGGAATGCAGCCGACCCGGAGTTCTTCGCAAATTCCCCTGAATTTTTAAATTAAGTATAGCATAAATATCTTTATAAAAGAATAGTTTTGCCGGATACAGCTGCTGTTTATGACATTCCTGGCAACTGTTTACAGCAGATCTTTGCGGCAAGGATTTTACAGCCCTGTTGCCCTTCGCAAACTGGCTGTAACAAAGTTTTATCCTGGTTTTATTTCGCTGCGGAACTCCTCAGGCGCAAGCGCCTTCGCCAGACAGTCCTCGCTATTCACTTCATGAAGAATTCACGGATAAAACTTTTAACATCCAGTAATGCTCAGGCAAAGGTACTGCAAAATCTTCGCCGTTTCAGCAGTGCGTGAACACACCTGGCTCCTAGATGACAAGCAGGGATTTCAGAGATCGTTTATCATGTCTGAACAATCGGCGCGGCTGCCTTCAGCGGCCGTGCCGCGTCAAGGATTTGGCCTGGTACATCTTCTGATCAGCTCCCGCGATGAAGCTCTTCGGATCCTCCATTCCGTTCCACTCGGAGATACCGACGCTGAAGGTGATCGGACAGGGCATCCTTCTCTCCGTTGACAGAGTTTCCGTCTTCTGCCTGATATTCTCAATATACAGATCCATCTCAGAGCTGTCTTCCGCACAGAGAAGAATCGCGAATTCATCTCCTCCGTACCGGCACAGAACCGAACGATTCCTCGCATCCTCCATGCATTCTGTCATAGCATCGCCGATGATCTCCAGCGCCAGGTCGCCGGTATTGTGACCGTAACTGTCATTGATGGACTTGAAATCGTTCAGGTCAATCATCGCAAAACAGAGCTTCTGTCCCGGGCGGAGATGATGCATCATCAGGGTCATATCGTAAAGAAACAGTCTCCGGTTCTTCAGTCCAGTCAGAGAGTCAAGATAGATGAGATATTCCATGGCATTGACATAAATAATAACCGCGGAAATGCTCAGAACCGGACAGAGCACCGGGATCTCCGGCGTGAAAAACTGCAGTATGCCGGCGACGACCGGCACGAGAGGGTACAGACCATAAAGAACATACCGCCCTCTGACAGCGTAATTGTCTCGCCGGAACGCATCCAGAAAAGAGCGGATCATGGAAAAAATCGTATAGAAAAAACACAGCAGATAGATCAGAAGAAATGCGCGGCCTCTCTGATACAGTCCATTCTCATCTACATAGAACAGGAATTTTCCATGCAGATTCATGATGATCAGAAGGATAAAGAAGAAGACAGGAAGTGTGACAAGGCCCGTCTTCCCGCCGTCTCTCATCAGCGCGGAATCCCGGCAGGCTTCGAAATAGAGAAAGCATTCACATGTCAGGACAAAAACAGCAATGAAGTAAATGCTTTTTGCGAAAACGACAAAGCTGTCCGTATAATCCGAAGACCCGTCCTGCATCAGAACCGATACGGCATCCGAAAGGAACAGAACGATGTTCCATGTCAGCAGACGTCTGAAATACTGCTGCCCTTTTATTCTGCTGTTCAGAATCAGCTTCAGGATCAAGACAAACATGAGCGCTGATCCGAACAGATTGATCTCCAGATACAGAGAATGGAGCAGACCTGATGTATTCAGCATAATCGATTCTCCCATTCAATATTTTGGCAGACAGAACACAGGGCTCGGCAGCAGATCCAGGATCAGCTTGTGCACCTGCTGCCGGATTTTCTCCTTGTCCGCTCTCCTGGCGGCGTGGATGAAGCCCCAGAAACCGAGAATCAGAAAGGCGTTGATCTGCTTTGTGTCATATTCGGGACTGATATAGTTTGCATATCCGTCTTCCAGTCTTTCCAGGATTCCGGTCAGCGTGCGGTAATAGCAGCTCATCAGATCAAAGCCGGAAAAAATCGAGACCATGTGCGCGATATTATCGGTGTCCAGAAAGGTATCCACAAGGTTGATATACCCCTGCCGGATATCATGTCCGGAATTGTTTTCCTTCTGTCGCTTTTCAAAGGAATCCAGAAATTCTTCCTCGTACCACTTGAAGCAGTCTGTCAGAAGTCCGTATTTATCCGGATAATAGCTGTAGAAGGTATTTCTGCTGATCTCGGCCCTCTCGCAGATCTCGGTCGTCTTCACGGCTTCGAATTCCTTCTCCTCCAGCAGAGAAATCAATGCGTTCTGCAGTGCCTTTTTTGTCTTGATGATACGTTTGTCCATTCTCGCACATTCTCCTGATTTGTCCGTTATCTGTACAGATTGCCATCTCTGTCGCTGTAATAATTGTACACCTGTCATATAAATGTATATTAGCACGTTATTACAGAAATCAGAAGGGTGTTTTTTTATGAAAATTGTATTTATTACTTCGGCTTCCGGATTGAGAAGAATTCCGCTATACCGTTGGGGAGGAAAAATTTACGGGCAGTCAAATTCCATTACGGGACCGCTGATCCTGGGAGGAATTTTAAAAAGAGCCGGACACGATGTGTCCGTGTATGAAGAGCTGAACGCCTCCGTTCCGATCAAAAAGCTGCTGAAGGACACCGATGTGTTCTGCTTCTCGCTGATGACCTCGAACGCTCCGAGAGGCTATGCGCTCGCAGATCTGGTACATCAGAATTCAAAGGCAAGAGTGATCATGGGCGGAATGCACCCTTCCGTCTGTACGGAAGAAGCGCTTGAACATGCGGACCAGGTCATTACAGGAGAAGGGGAAAAGGTAATCCTGGATGTCGTGGAGGGCCGTATCACGGACCGGATCGTCCATGGTGTTCCGATCAGAATACTGGACGAGGTTCCGTTCCCCGACTACAGCATTCTGAAAACGCCCTGCGAGGCGGCAAATGTCATCTCCAGCAGAGGCTGTCCTTTCCGCTGTACATTCTGCACAACCTCGCGGATGTTCGACCCCTATAGACAGAGAAGCATCGACAACGTCATCGAGGAAATCCGGATGTACAAGAAGATGGGCTTCAAGTACATGAACTTCGAGGATGACAACTTTACCGCCGACAAGGAACGGGCAAAAGAGATCTGCCGCCGGATGATCCGCGAGGGTCTCACCTTCAAGGAGACCTTCTTCTTCGGAAGAACAGATCTCGCGGATGACGAGGAGCTGCTGACGCTGCTGCACGACGCCCATCTGACCAGAGTGCTGATCGGAATCGAATCTCTGAACCAGAAGGCCCTGAACAGCATCCACAAGGGGCAGAATATCGAGAATATCCGCCGCGCCGCCGCGGCGTGCAAGAAGCACGGAATCAGCATGATCGCGAGCATCGTGCTCGGACTCGACGACGATACGATCGAGGATATGACCCGGAGCATAGAATTTGCCAAGTCGATCGACGCCTATCAGCTTCAGCCCGCCATTCTGACGCCTTATCCCGGTACGCCGGTCTATGAGCAAATGCTCAGGGAAAACAGGATGATCTCCACGAGCTGGGACGATTTCGACATGATGAACGTGACCTTCCTGCCGAAAAACGAGACTCCCTGGGAGCTCCAGCAGGAATTTTACCACGCGGCACGTCTCTTCTATGATTTTAAGTCCTGTAAAAAAATCGGGAAACTCTTCGGCAGAGAATACGGCTTCCGTCGGTTCGGACTCGCGATGATGGCTAGACTCGGTACCTTCGGCGCCTCAGTCGCGTCAAAAATTCCTTATCCGTCCGTCTATTACCGGCTTCGGCACATGGAATCCGGCAGAGAACCCGGCCGTCAGCTGGCTTTCCCGGAAGGCCGTTCGTTCAAGACCCGCCAGGTGAATCCGGAAACCTGAGAGAGGGATATAATTGGTAATCGGGGTATGCATATGTATGCCCCGATTTTTCGTACAATCAAATTTTCAGCGTTTTCGTACGATCACGCTTTCAGTTCTTCTGCTCGCACAGCGACTCTCCGTTGGTGCGGATCACCTCTTTATACCAGAAATAGCTCTTCTTCGGATATCTCTCCAGCGTCCCGCTGCCGTCGTCATTGCGGTCCACATAGATAAATCCGTATCGCTTGCTCATCTGCGCCGTGGAGGCGGAAACCAGATCGATACAGCCCCAGGAGGTGTAGCCGATCACCGGCACGCCGTCCTCAATGGCTTCCCCGACCTGAAGCAGATGATCCCGCAAATATCCGATGCGGTAATCGTCCTCAACGGTCTTCGTGCCGTCTTCTCCCGTGATGAGACGGTCAACTGCGCCGAGTCCGTTTTCTACCACAAACAGCGGCTTGCGGAACTTGTCCCAGAATTCATTCAGCGTATACCTGAGGCCTTTGGGGTCGATCTGCCATCCCCAGTCTGAGGCCTTCAGGCAGGGATTGGGAACGCCGCCGAGAAGATTGCCCTCTCCGCGGATATTTTTCGCGGGATCTGCCGTCGCGCAGACGCTCATGTAATAACTGAAGGAGATGAAGTCCACCGTGTTCTTCAGAGCCTCCTCATCTCCGGGCGCAAATCGGATCCGTATCCCGTGCTCTCTGAAGTAGCGCTTTGCGTATCCCGGGTATGCTCCCCTCGCATGAACCTCCAGAAACATCTCATTCTTCCGGTTCTGCTCCATCGCGGCGATGACATCGTCCGGTGAAGGCGTGAGAGGATAAACCGGCATGCTCAGCACCATGCAGCCCACCCGGAAGTCCGGATTGATCTCATGGGCCATCTTCACGGTCAGAGCGGAGGCTACCAGCTCATGATGGATGGCCTGGTACAGATCACTCTCCGTCAGCTGATCTGCGGGGGTATTGATCCCGCCGCTCATGAACGGACTTTCCAGAATTGAATTGATCTCGTTGAAGGTCAGCCAGTAGCGCACGCGATGGCCGTAGCGCTCGAACAGCGTCTTCGCATATCTCAGATAAAAATGGATCATGCGGCGGTCCCGCCATCCGTCATAATGCTCCGCCAGATACAGCGGCGTCTCATAATGGGATATGGTAACGAGCGGCTCTATGCCGTATTTCTCCAGTTCATCGAACACTCTGTCATAAAATGCGAGGCCGGCCTCATTGGGTTCTTCCTCATCCCCGCGCGGGAAGATCCGGCTCCAGGCGATGGAAAGCCGGAATACCTTGAATCCCATACCCGCCAGAAGCGCGATATCCTCTTTATAGCGGTGATAAAAATCGATGCCCTTGAGCTTCAGGTTGTCAGGGGTGGGTTCCTTTGTCCTCGCTCCTCTGACTCCGTGAGGCAGGACATCCTGAATGGACAGGCCCTTCCCGTCCTCATTGTACGCGCCTTCATACTGATTCGCGGCCACGGCGCCTCCCCATAAAAAATTCTCTGGAAACATATGCTGTTGCTCCTTTTTCGGTAATTTCAGGCTCTGTCAGACAAAGCCGTTAGTTTTTCCGCAAGTTTCTCAATTTCTTCCTGATGAAATCCCATATAGGACATGCCCATGACGGTATTCAGACTGTCATATAGAAAATCCTCGTTCCCGTTCTCAAGGAAATAATCAAGCAGAGGAGATTCCTGTCTGATCACCTCCCGCGCCTCCGGATCCTGCATCATATCCCTGAAAAGCGTGTTCCTGGTGTAGCGGCTCCTGAGATTTACCGTCGGAAAATAGGTGTACCCGTGTGTCCCCATGCCGACCTCGCCGATTTCCTTATCCGGATAAAACGGCAGCCGGATCCGGGCCGTACAGCCGTACGGAACGGTAATCTCCGCATGTACCGAGCCATCCTTCTGAATCTCCCAGAATGACTTCCAGGTGCCGTAGGGCGAGTGGCATTCTGCCTTCATGTACTGCAGCTTCCCGCTCATCTGCGGTGCAAACTCCACCTTCCGGAATCCCGCCTCCAGCGGCTTCAGAGAAGCCACGTCGCGGTAGAGATATTCCACGACGGCACCGTAAGCATAGTGATTCAGAGAATTCATCATTGTGCCGCTCAGATGCCCATCGTCCAGCACCGAATTCCATCTCTCCCAGATCGTCGTCGCCCCCAGGTCAATGCAGTGCATCCACCCCGGGTAATCCCTCTGCGTCAGAAAATAGAAGGCTTCTTCTTCCATGCCGTTTTCAGCCATCACGCGGCACATCAGCGGAGCGCCCACAAAGCCGCCCTTCAGGCGGAAGCAATCCTTGTACAGCCGGGTTTTCAGTCCCTCCACGACACGCTTTCTGTCCGGGCAGATACCCGAATACAGCGCAACGATATATGCCGTCTGCGTATCAACCGCAAGTCTTCCGGACGCTGTAAAATATTCCCGCACGATCGCATCGCAGATGCGGCCGTACAGCTCGCGGTACTCACGCGCCTCTTCATCCCGGCCCAGCGCCTCCGCGGCATCTGCCGTTTTTTTCACAGACATGGCATAATAGTTGCTTCCGATGTAATATTCGTCGGTTCCTCCGTTCATGCTCTGTTCCGTTCGTCCGTCCAGTGCCAGCCAGTCGCCGAGCTGATTGCCGAAGTTGTAGAGATACTGCTGTCCCCGCTTCCGGTCCTCCCTTGTAATCTTGTCCACCCAGTCCTTCATCATCGGATAGCAGGAGGACAGTGCGGAACGGTCGCCGTAATGTTCATATAGCACCGCGGGCAGGAATGCGGCAATATCGCCCCACACACTGCTGAAGATCGGTCCCTTCGGGTCCAGCACCGGGATCACGCCCGGCAGAATTCCGTCGTACTTCACCTGTTCTTCCCGGAGGTCCCGGATGAACTTATCGTAGAAGGCTGCCGCGTCCATGTTGTAGCAGGCCGTTCCCGCGAACACCTGCGCGTCTC
The DNA here is from genome assembly GCA_903789595.1 of uncultured eubacterium 1-6. Lineage (GTDB taxonomy): Bacteria > Bacillota > Clostridia > Lachnospirales > Lachnospiraceae > Bilifractor. The sequence goes on along the minus strand of CAIFEZ010000028.1, from coordinate 31,960 downwards.
CCGTCCATCCCAGCCGCTCATCCCGCTGCGGACAGTCGGTGGGAAGATCGACGGAATTGGATCTCTGGCCCCAGAGCGCGTTGAGGAACAGCCGATTGACGCCCGCGTGACCGGTCTCGATCTCTCCGGTCTGCTTCATATCGGAAAAAACAGCCTTTCCGGTAAAATCTTCCGCGGCAGCCTCTCCGGGCCAGCCGGTCACCCGGCAGTATCGAAATCCGAAGAATGTAAAATGCGGCCGCACGACCTCTTCTCTCCCATCTGAAATATAGACATAACGGGATCTCGCCTCCCTGTAGTTGGCATTATAGAAACAGCCGTCCTGAAGAATTTCGCCGAAATCCAGAATGATCTCCGTTCCCTTCGGAAACGCTGCGCGGAACGTGACGTATCCGGCAAAATTCTGTCCGAAATCCAGAACTGTCTCCCCCGAAGGTGTGTGAATAACCTCCCGCACGGGCATATCCAGCATTTCCTTCACCGGAAGAGAATGTCTGGCAGCCAGCCTGCCCTCCGGCAGATCCTCTCCGGCCACGATCGGATCTTTCAGCGGATTTTCCCTGTTCTCATACAGCAGACGGTTCAGCGTTTCCCCGTCATAGATGTCGGAAAGTCCGATATCACTTCCCCGGTAACGCCACGTCTGATCGGTGCCGATGACTTCCTCGTTCCCGTCTTCATAGCTAATGTGAAGCTCAGCGATAAGAAGGAACCTGCTCCCGAAATTTTTATCAGTGTGGCCCAGACCGAATTTCCCCTTATACCAGCCATTGCCGAGGTAAACCTCCAGAACGGAAGGCTTCTCTCCGCATGCGCCGTTCAACAGCTCCGTGACATCAAAGGTCTGGTACTGCTCCTCGGTATGGTAGTCATTGTAATAAGGGGTAAGCACCTCATCGCCCACTTTCGCGCCGTTTATCCGCGCCTCATACAGGCCAAGCCCCGAAATATAAAGCCTCGCGGAGGCCGCCGGCTTCTGCAGGGCGATTTCCCGGATAAATACGGGATGGATATCCTCGGAATCGGTCGTCAGCCATTTCCCGCTCCAGGGTTCCTCCATCTTGGATGTCTCGAACCACGCTTCTTCATCGTCGCGTACCGTTCTTCCATCCTCCAGAGTAACCGATACACGGACATAATAGCGGGTTCTCGGAAGCGGATCAAAGAGAAGTCTCTCACCGGTCTGGGAGAGATTCTTTCCGCTCTTTCGATAGACAAGATCCGAAAAATCTTTCCTCAGGCTTACTTCGATGGCCGTGCTGCTGACCTTTTCCTTTTCTGTTCCGCTCAGGATCCACATCGCCCGGAGATTCTCAAGGCTGTATCCGAGCGGGTTACGGATTCCGTTGATTCTGATATCGCTGACCTTCATTTCTCTTTCCTCCCGTCTGCGGCTGTCAGGATGACCTGCGCGTAATGTGTCAGATGAAATTCTCCAGCGGCCTTTGCCGTGAGAATGATGTGGATGGTTTCGCCTGCCCTGATATCATCGGGAATCGTTACTGTGATCACGGATTCATCCGACTCCGTTTCGAGGGCTGTCACACGCGCCTCCTTTCCGCGGAAGGTTCCGGCCTCCATATAGATGCGGGCGCTGATCCCCGCCGGCCTTCCCTGTTCGGCGCCCGGCTGATCGGGTACAAATGCTCTCGCGTGAAGGACCGCTGTTTCACCGGGCTTTACCGTAAGATCCGTTCCTTCGCGCACGATAAGACACGGCGCGTGCTCCGCGTCCTCATAGCTTTTTGCAGAACACCAGGAAGCCCTCGCCGCGAAATCATCCTGGATCACAGATACATACCGCCACATAGATTCTGTCCTGGTCACCGTGCCGTCCGGGGAAGTATAGTCCTCTTCCGTGACATCCCAGTAGTTCAGCGCTTCTCCGCGGGAATTTTTCTGTTCCTCTGCCTTCTCATACCTTCCGCTGATACCACCGTATCCGAAATTCTCCGCTGTCCGGAATCCCCAGTCGAGCAGACAGAAAAATGTAGGGGAATCGCCCTCGGACAGGAAGGAGTAAGGCTGATACCGCCGGTCTGTTCCCATCATCCGGTAGCCCTGCCAGAGATCCTGAATCTCCGGCTGTCCGAACTGGGCAATCGGCGGTTCTCCCCTGTAAACCTTTCCGTCAAGCCAGGTGGCATAGTTCTCCAGAAGTCTTCCGTGACCGGTCACGATTTTTTTCATGAATTCCGGCTGCAGCCTGTCATACGACGGTCCCTTCGGCATGATCATCCAGGGATAGGCGTAGCTCTTCATTTGAAGGCAGCGCACAAAGCAGATGCCCGGCCATTTCTCCGCCACATAATCCCGGTAGGTGCCGTCCTGTTCTCCGCAGGCGGTGAAAACCACCTTTTTCTCGATCTCCGCGTGCATTTTCTCCCACTCAGGGCTTCCGGACCAGGTTCTCTCGATGTCATACAGTGCTCTGGCCGCCGTGTTCAGTCCGCCCCACACCTGAATATAGAGTCGGCGCGGGTCATCATCCAGAATGCGTTCCCGGATCAGCTCCGATCCTTCGGTGGGTGAATCCATCTCGCCCATGTACCCCACGTTTCCGACACGGATCTGTTTTCGCACCTCTTCCGGAGAAGGGTAGCCTTCTGCCTGCCTGATCAGATTCGGATAGACTTCCGTGTACTCGTCTGCCATCTCATTCATCCAGTCCGTTCCCGGCCATCTCCATTCCCGGTCAAACCGCGCTTCCGGGGGAAGTCCGAATCCGTCCGCGCTCTCAAGACCTTCCGGCGTCTCTTTTCCCGGTACGCCCTTCCAGTGGAAGATCGAGCTGGTCTGTATGATGCCCTGAAGCTCGACCTGATTGGAGCAGAGGAGAAAATGCCTCAGTGAATTCATGTCATCAATCTCGGCATCCTGTGTGATGATCGTGCGGATTTTCTTTTCCATGCCTGTATCTCCCTTCAGATTCCAAGTTTATTTCTGTTGTAAATGATGTTCCCTTCGCCGCCGTCCAGCCGTTTCATGTGTTCTCCGGCCGCCTTCGCCAGCAGGTAGCTGCCTCCCATGAATTCAAACGGCACGTCGTCCGTATCGCCCGCGAAGATATCGTCGATGACAAGGAGAATATTGTCCAGCAGCTGTCCCGAGGCCTCCATGTCGTAATGCATCAGAAAACAGCGGTCATACCGCCCGCGCAGCAGATCACGGATCCGGATCACATTCTGCCGATATTCCTTCAATGTAAGCGCATATTCATCGAAGACAAAGGTTGCCGTATTCGCCGCATCTCCGGTAATCAGAATCCTCTCTTCCGGGATCAGCACCACGGATGTGCCGGGCGTATGCCCTGCCAGAGAATATATCTCCGCGTGTATGCCGCCCAGGTCAAAGACCGTTCCGTCCGGAAGATCCCGGCCGTGATAAGGCATCGAAGGCACATACTCCGCATCTTTCCAGCTTCCCGGCGCGGCACCGAGGTTAGCCTCGATATAACCCTCCCGTTTTTCCAGCGGGCGATTCAGGTCATATATGGAGATATCTCTGCTGTTCATGAATACATGATCTCCGTCAAAAAGCGGGGCCCCCAGCGCATGATCCACATGTCCGTGCGTGATTACAACATCGTAGGGCAGACCGGTCATCCGATCCACAGCCTTCTTCAGATTCCCTACCCCGAGACAGGTGTCCACCAGAAGCGCGCGGCTGCTTCCATGAATCAGATACATGATTTCTCCGGTGAGACTGCGGATCGCGTCAATATGATCGGTCACCTTTTCCGCCCTGTAAAAATGCTGATCCTGATTATTTTTCATTACAACCTCCTCTTTCGTCCGCTTTTTGAAAAAACAGCCTGCCGAAACGGCAGGCTGTCAAACTGCAGCTGCAAATCCTTTTTACTGCTCCGCGATGCCGTGAGCCTTTTTCAGTTCAGGCAGCTCCCGGTCGATGCTGCGGAAGAACACAAGCAGCAGGACGAGAACCACAAGGCACATGACAAACGGAATCCATGTGTACATGAATTGAATGGCGCTGATCGTGGATGCCGGCTGCGCTTTTCCCGCCAGATCCAGCTTTGCGTCAAATCCGGAAGCGGAAAGCACGATTCCGAAAATTGCCTGACCGAGGCCGAGGCCCAGCTTCTGAGCGGCGGAGCTCCCCGCATTGCCGACGCCGACCGCGTCAATTCCTGTTCTGAGCTGACTCACCAGGATCGAATCGGAGACAAGACCAAGCGCAATGCCGCCGGAAAGACCGAGGCCGAGACCCTTCATCACATTCATCACAATCATCACCGGCACGGAATTCATTCCCGAGGTAAGTCCGAAGCCGAGGAATCCGACCGTCATCAGCCCTACGCCGATGATGTAGATCCAGCTTTTTGAAAGCTTTCTCATCATCAGAGGGATGATGAACATCACAACGAGCTGCGCAATCGAGATCGCGTTGTTCATCCAGGAGATCTGCTCCATATCCCCGAAGATATACTGTGCGTAGTAGACGCCGCCGATGGAATAGAAAATGACCACGAAGAAAATTACAAAGTTTGCAAGGATCAGAATCACCCAGTATTTGTTCTTGAAGAGTGCCTTGAGCGTCTCACCGAAGGATGCTTTTCTGCCTGCCACTGCCGTGTTTCCGGCCTGTGCCTCTTCCGACGGTGTATCCTGGACACGCTCCTTCGTGAAGATCACGGCGATCAAAGAGGTGATCAGCATGATCACACAGAACACCAGCATCGTCATGGAGAAAGCCTGCTGATTGAAATAGCTGTCGGCGCTGGAGGAGAAGAACCAGAGCATTCTTACAAACAGCGCGTTCACGACGACGTTGCCGAGTGTCTGGAAGATCTGCTGAATGTTCCCGAGGAAGCCGCGCTCATACGCGTTTCTCGTGATCAGCGAAATCATCGAGAAGAACGGTACAAGAAGTGAGGTCAGGCAGACCGTATTTACCATATTATACATCACAAATACATAAATATATTTCGCAAACTCCGGAAAATTCTGCGGCACGAAGAACAGAAGCATGACGGAAACCGCAAAGGGCAGACACATCCGGATCAGCCAGACTCTGGCTTTTCCCAGCTTTGAATGTGTGTTGTCAACCATTCGTCCCACAATGATATCTGAGATTCCGTCGAAAATCTTGGATACGGCGATCAGTGTGGAAAGAATTCCCGCGTCCAGCAGTGCCACATTGGTCATGTAGATCGTCATGAAAGTACCGATAATGCCGTTCAGAGCATTGATACCGAATCCCCCGGCTCCGTATCCGAGCCGTTCTGCCCATCCCAGCCTTGCGTCGGGATCGTTGTGCTTTGTTGCTAAGCTTCTCATCTCTTTTTCTGCTTCCTTTCTTGATTGCCGGACCGTACATCGGCACGGTCCTGTTTTCATTTGCTCTCCAGATCTGATGGTTCTATCATACTGCTGTACGCGCGGTCTCTATAGTTTTATTTTGTCCTTTTTGTACTTGCGTTGATATCTTTTATTTACTTTTTACAAACATTTGTAACGATTCAGCACATGAAAATTTCAAATCAAGAGAACCGAAGGCTCTTGGGGCCAGTGTGCTGATTGATCAGATAACAGGTTCGCTGCCTCTGACCTGCATTGTACGTTTCCGATATTTGTCAGTCTGAAGGATTCGCCGCGTATTTTTTCATGAGCACATAGAGAGCACCGATCAGATTTGCGTCGTTATAATACTTGCAGGCTGTCACCTCGGGAACGGGAACCGGATGCGGGTAGATGGAGGAAAGCTTCTCCATCTCTTCCCGGATCAGATCCAGAAGGACCGGCTGACGGCTGATTCCGCCGCCCACGGCAATCCGCTCCGGGTCCAGAATAAACATCAGATTCATCACCTGAACCGCAATGCTCCGCGCATATTTCCGTATCAGTTCCAGCGCCGTTTCATTGCCTTCATCTGCCATAACAAAAAGCTGTTCTCCGGACAGCTTCTCCCGCGGTATCCCGAGACGGATCGAAGCCATGTCCAGAAGCGCCGGTACACCTCCTCTCATCGCCAGCGTATTTGCCGGATTGTACGCGTCCGACGCATTGGTCAGAATATAGCTGAATTCTCCCGCGATCCCGTGAAATCCTCCCAGAATCTTCCGGTCGAGGATCACCGTTCCGCCGACAGCCGTACCGAGTGTCAGGACGGCCGCGTTTCGGCAGTCCCAGAGAGACCCCTTCCAGAGCTCCGCGCATGCCGCGGCACGCGCGTCATTTTCCACGGACACCGGAACCCCGAGACGTTCCTCCAGAATTTCACTTAAATGCAGCTCATGCACGCAGGTGACGGATCCGGCATTGTGCATGACGCCGGAAGCGCTGTCGATCATTCCCGCTGAACAGACCGCCACGCCGTCTACGCCCGGAAACATCGAAGCAATTTTTTCCAGCATAGCGACGAATTCCTCCTCCGACGACAGCTCCGTGGGAACCATTCCCTTCTCCAGTATGTCCGTTGCGTCGTTCATCTTCGCATATTTCGTAAAAGTACCACCCACATCGATGGATAAATATTGTCTGTTCATGTCTGCCGCCTCCCGGTCTGTCTTATTTCTAACTGCTATTGACTGATTCTGATTTCTTTCTGTCCTTCAGCTTTTCCTAGCTACTGATATGCTGTGCTGACAGAATCAGTCTAACCTTCCGGGAAGCCAAAAAAGAGTCTTATTTTGATATTTGTGTACTATTATTGTTCCGTTTTTTCTTCGAATTGACATCTGAAAATTCCGATGCTACTATATTTTTATCCAGTTTTAATATTCGGTTTTTGATGATATGAGCACTACTGTTTTACGCAAATGAGTAATGAATTTAAGAAAACACAACTTCGCACCATCATCCTTTTCTCAACGCTGATTCTTGTCATCACGCTTTATATCACAATTCTTCTCACCGGAAGATCCAATATTTTCATGCGTGAGAATGCGGCAAGTCTGGTCAGTGCAAGCAACCGCCAGATGGAGCTTAATATTGACTCATACCTGAACAAGGTGGAAAAAGCTTCGGCGCTGCTGTTTTCCGACAATACCAATTATACCTATGACCCTACAGACAAGGACGCAGATCCCTATACCCAGCTGCAGATTTCCAATCAGATCAACGACAACATCACCGATCTGAGTCTTCTGGACAATTACGCTGATTTTGCCATAATCTACAGTGATGACGAGGTCATCGGTTCCCTCTCGAAGGTCACAAAAAACATGTACGCGAACGGCGGAATGTATGATGCCTTCCTCGAGATTCTTGAACAAAATGATGAACGGGGCACATGGTATTTCGGGCTGAACGGTGACATTGAGCACATCTACTACTTCGAACGGTTCAATGACCGCAGCATTATCCTGGTTTCCTTCTACTCCCGCGAGCTGAAAAGTGTCTTTCAGATCCCGGAACAGCTGGACGGCATGGAAGTGTCTCTGGTAAATAATGATAACCGGATTCTCTATTCGAATGACAATGAAAAAATAGGTTCCGACCTTCCGGCGTCCACGGTATCCTATCTCGGCGACCTCAGAAACGGAAGCGTTATGTCGGACAAGGCGCTGATCACAACCGACGAGTGCAGCAACGGATGGCGTGTCGTATGCACGGTGCCGCTCAGCCTGATCGTTCAGGACAACACCCGTTTCATGCTGAGCACAATCTTTGTCATTGTGGCCGTCGTTGCCTTCATCCTTATCCTCGGCATCATCGAAACAAGCCGGATCAATGTTTCCGCAAATCAGTATGTAGATTCTCTGCAGAAGGAAGCGCAGCATGACCGCATGACCGGTCTGTACAACAACGAAGAATTTCGCCGTATTGCAAGAAGCCATCTGAAACAGATGCCCTCCGGCAGAACGATGAGCTTTTCTATTTTCGACCTGGATAATTTCAAGGCGGTGAATGACCAGCACGGTCATCTGGAAGGCAATCATGTCCTGCGCCGTTTCTCCATATTATTGTCTGACACCTTCGGATCGGAATTCACCCTCGCAAGACTCGGCGGTGATGAATTCGGCGTTTTCGGCTGTATGGACATCGCTGATGAGGAAAGTGCCCGGGCAGAGCTCAGAAGATATATCGATGCTTTGCGGCGCCGTTTCGACGAGAGTCTCGGCAGCGAGTATTCCGCCGACTATCTCTCCTTTTGCAGCGGTACCTCTATCGTTCATACGGACGACCACGACTTTGAGAAGGTCTTCAGCAGGGCTGACGCGCTCCTCTACACGGGCAAGAAGAGCGGAAAAGGTCAGGACTGTTTCGATGACAAGGGAAGTGAAACGATATGATCGGATCAGGAAAAAATCATAACACAGGCCGTATTATCATCGGCATTCTTCTGCTTCTGTTCTTCTTCGGCTTCAACTACTATTATGTGGTCTACAAACCGGAAAGCCGTACCATCCCCAGGGATACGAAGAAGGATACCAGCATCACCTTCGGGTGGTGGGGCAACGACGACAGACATCTGTATACGCTGACGGGCATCGATTTGTTCGAAGAAAAATATCCGGATATTGAGGTAAACTGCTCATACAATGTATGGAACGGCTATGAGAGGCGCAACCGCATCTATATGCTTTCGGAAAAGGCGCCTGATGTCATGCAGATCAATTACAACTGGATCCGTCAGTATTCCGCCGACGGTTCCGGCTATTATGATCTGAATAAGCTCTCGGATTATATTGATCTCGATTCCTACAGCGAAAAGGATCTGAGCTATGGCACATCGAACGGCGTGCTGAACGCCGTCCCGATCGCCTACAATGCCGTTGTCTTCTACTACAATCAGGATATCCTGGATCAATACGGATTAAGGGTGCCTGAGACATGGGATGATCTGTTCACGGCGGCTTCTGTCATGAACAAAGACGGTCGCTACCCGCTTCATCTGAGCGACAAGCACCTCTTTCTCTCCGTTCTTGCGCACTATGAACAGACTTCCGGACAGACCCTTTTCGACGAGGACGGAACGTATACCGGAGGAACCGGCGCCGCGGGCGAGCTGCTGAAATTTTACAAGGAGCTTTTCGACAGACAGGTGATCTGCCTCGACGGCAAAAGCACCGACACGGACTTCAGCAGCGGAACCTGTGCCGGCGTCGGGATCTGGGCCAGCGATGCCGAGAATTACTGCGGACAGCTGCAGGAGCAGGATAAGGATGCATCGCCGGTTCTGGCCGATCCTCCCCGTACTGCCGATCACGACCCCCTCTTCGGATGGTATGTGAAACCTGCCACGATGTATGCCATCAGCCGTAACACAAGGCATCCGAAGGAATCTGCAGAGTTGCTGAACTTTCTTGTCAATGACAGGGATATGGTTCTTCTGCAGGGAACAGAGAAGGGAATTCCCGTCAGCGCGCAGGCACGCAGCATTCTCGAGAAGCATGATGCGCTGAACAGCCGCGACGCAGAGGCCGGAAACTACGTCTTCCGCAATCTGGACCATTTCGAGACGATGGTCCCGTCGAATGAGAACTCTGATATCATCGATGCCTTCTGTGATGAAGCCGCGAAATATGTGTACGGTGTCGCGGATCTGAATACCTGTTCGAAGGAGCTTGTGGACAGATGGAATGCCACCATCCATTCTTTAAAGACAGGCTCTTGACACAAAAAAGCGCTGCGATTACAATCTGTTTTGTTCATCGGAGGGCGACCAAGACCGTAACTTCAGGCCGCCGGAGAAGATGTCGGATGAGCTGTCTGGCAGAGGATGCGTCACGTATGACGTCATCAGAATCAGAAGCAGACAGTGACCGTCCGGTATTCTTTTCCGGCGGTCTTTTTTTGCGGACAGCTTTTCTATCTTCTCTTCATGGCTCATAACTTCGAACCCTGTCATCATTCCACAAATACTTCTTCAATCAGCTGTTTTCGGATTTTCTCCGGAACCGGCCTGTCCTCATACTGACGTACACTGTGACGCGCTTTCATGATTTCCAATTGATCCATTATGTATACCTCACTTTCCGTTAACCTGTTTCCATACCTTACTTTCTGTTTATCTGTTTAAGAAGATGAACTGATCATATCACAAAAAGCCCCGCAGGAACCGTCTGTAAAGAAAATCGAGATGATCCGTGCAGGGCTCACGTCCTTCAGTCCAAAGAAGAAAGACGCTCCTTGAGAAATTCTTCTACACAATCGGAAAAATTGATATCCATTCTGTCTGCGAGAACGGCCAGCCACCAGACACATTCCCCAATCTTGGCCGGAAGCATATCTTTGTCCTCACTTGGCCATCGGCCCTGCCTGTCCATCGTCAGCCGGCCGACCAGACCGGCATCTGTCAGAAACGCAAGCGCATCCTGGGAAATCTCCCAATATATTGATATCCTGATACATTTTTATAACATCTCCAAATTCATATTTTTACTACTGGCTGCCTCTTTGCGTAAAAGTTTATCAAGTATGCCATCTGTTTATTATCCACAGATTCATTTCATTTTATCTGACAGCATTTTTTGAAAAACAGAAAAATACCATCCATAACCAATCACATCGGCCAGAAACCATCCAATGGGAACTGCCATCCAGATCCCGGCCTCACCGATAACGGGAGACAGCAGATAGGCAAGAACCACCCGTGTTCCCAACGATATCACCGTTAGAATAACAGAGATTCCCGGTCGTCCGATTCCTCGGTAAAACCCATACAGCAGGAAAAGGCAACCATCGTGATCGTTCCGAAGCTGTCCACCAGACGCTGCACCAGAAGAATTCCAAAATTCATGCAGGACTGCTGAACACACGTCATACTGGACAAACCCAGAATCTCCCTCAGTACACCCGCATCGAATCTCCGCTCATCTGCCTTGGGAAGAAAGTATCGGCATTTTATCAGAAAATAGAAAAATATGCCAATCCCGGAAACGTACTGTGCAATCACCGTAGCAATTGCCGCTCCCTGAATCCCCATCTGAAAAACCGGCACAAATAGAAGGTCAAGGCCGATATTCATCAGCGCTGAAATACCCAGGAATACAAGCGGTATCACAGAATTCCCTACTGCCCGGAGCAGACACGCAAAATAATTATAGAGAGATGTCGCCATCAGGCCGGTGAAAATAATGAGCAGATACGATTTCATATCTTCGGATATTTCGTCAGGAACACTTAGAAAATCCAACATGGGATCCGTCAGAAGAAAAAGCAGGACATTGATAACAGCAGTTATCACCATGATCAGGAAAAAAGCATGATAAATGGCAGACCGGAGGCACTGCATATTCTGTTTCCCCAGCTCAATGGAAAACAAAACGCCTGCGCCCATGGAAAGGCCGAGAAAAACAGATGTCAGGAATGTCATCAGGGAATATGCTGAGCCTACGGCAGCCAGTGCATTACTTCCGATAAATTTCCCGACAATCAGGGTGTCTGTAATATTGTAGAACTGCTGAAGGAGGTCTCCGGCAATCATCGGCAGAGCGAATAAAATCAGACCTTCCACAATCTTGCAGCGCGTCAGATCAAGACAGCCATTTTCTTTCGTACACAATATCCTCTGGCCCTTTCCGTTTCATTGCGTATTCTCATCATATAGTTTTGTAAATAGCTATGCAATATAATATTCACAATTCCTGGCTGAGATGTGCGGTCTTCCACATTCATCCGTAGCAAGGATTGAATCTGGGAAATCCTCTCCAAACCTGACAACGCTGCTTAAAATATTTGACACTCTCGGCCTTACACTTTCAGTGCAGACAAATCCTCACAGCAGGATGTCATCAGCAGCTAAATAAAGATTTTGGGGACCAAACCCTGATAATACTCATCCACACCTTTCAGCTGTGCGGTCATGCCGCAGTCAATTCTTCCGTCAACGGAAGTCATCATCACGTAACAGATCATGTATGGTTTCATATTCAATTGATTCCTGTTCTGTTTTTCCTATAGTCAGCTTCTTTACAATCCTGGCAGGAACACCTGCCGCGACCGCATTTGCCGATACGTCTTTTGTTACGACCGCCCCCGCTGCGATAATCGCTCCATCTCCGATCGTTACACCCGGAAGGATTGTGACATTCGCTCCGAGCCAGACATTTTTCCCGATGTGGACCGGCGCAGGATGAAGCTCCTGCCGTTTTTCCGGAACGAACTCGTGATTCAATGTAGCAATCATCGCGTGATGGCCGATCAGGGCGCCGTCTCCGATATAGATACCGCCCTGATCCTGCATCGTGCAGCCGGTATTTATAAAAACATGTTCACCTATGTGAATATTCTTTCCACAGTCTGTATAAAAAGGCGGAATCAGGCCGAGTGTATGATTTACCGGCTGAGCTGTGAGCTTTGCGAAAAGCTCCTGCAGCTCTTCCGGCGTGTGATAGCCACTGTTCATTTCAGACGTGACCTTCAGCGCGTCCTGCGTGAGATATCCGCTATATGCAAGTTCTTCCGAAGGTGCATGAATGGTTTTTCCGCTGTTTACATAATCTAAATATTTCTGTAAATTCATGATTGTTAAAACCCCTTTAAAGATCAATATATCAGGATAGTTATTCGGTTACCCTGTGGTTATCGTGATGGTCACATCTCCATTGCTTAAAAGATCTGCAAGCTCCTGCTTCGTTTCGAAGAATCTCCGGATGCAGTCATCACTGCACCCGGCTTCTTTCATTGTCTCTGAAATCTCTTCCGGTCGGTTCGCCATGCGATGCGCCTCATTTCAGTGTATTTTTGAAGAAGCTCTCTATCTTGTCAAACGGGATCGCATGGTTCTCCCCGCCGTCATACAAGTCCGTATGCGTTGCACCCGGCACGATATAAAGTTCTTTGTTATCTCCGGTCAGCTTCTGAAAGGTATCCTCGCCCATATACCGGCTGTGCGCTTTTTCACCATGCACGATAAGAACCGCATTTTTCAGGTCTTCCGGATGAACAAGTATCTTTGTATTCGCCCAACCGGTCTGCGCCTGCAGCACCCATCCATCATTGGAATTCACAGAGCGCTTATGATAACCGCGCTTTGTCTTATAATACGCACTGTACTGCTTTATAAAATCCGGCTGATCATCCGGCGCGGGATACGGATAGCAGCCGCCCGCTTTGGCAAATGTTCCGGTTCCATATTCCTTCGTACGCTGCTCTGCGACCTGCTTCTTCATCTCATACCGCTGGTCTGCAGTTCCCTGATCGAAATATCCCCAGGCACCGACCCGCGGCATATCATACATGGTGATGGCTGCCGTCGCTTTGATCCGCGGATCATTTGCCGCCGCATTCAGAGAAATGCCGCCCCAGCCGCAGATACCAATGATGCCGATCTTCTTCGGATCTACGTTATCCAGATTGCTCAGATAATCGACTGCCGCCTGGAAATCCTCGGTATTAATGTCCAGAGAAAAAACATCCCTCGGGGAGCCTCCGGACTCTCCGGTAAAGGACGGGTCAAATGCGATCGTCAGGAACCCTCTCTCCGCCATCGTCTGCGCATACAGCCCGCTGGACTGTTCCTTCACTGCACCGAAAGGTCCGCTCACGGCAAGTGCAGGGAGCTTTCCATCAAACTGCTTTGGTGTATACTGGTCAGCCGCCAGTGTGATACCAAAATGATTTGTAAACGTCACTTTCTTATGATCCACATTATCACTCTTCGGGAAAACCTTGTCCCATTCTTCAGTCAGATTCAATTTTTCACTCATGATAATTGTCCTCCTTTAACAGATCCTGTTGCTGGTGCAGGCTTAAGATTGCCTTTCATCTTATATCTCTACCTTATAATTATGGCACTTATCATTCAAATACTTGTTATCTATATGTTCCTATGTTATAAATGTATAGATAAAAATGACTAATTGCTATGAAAATAAAGATATATAGAAGAAACAGGAGGTTGTCATGGATATCCGAACGATGGAATATTATCTGGCTGTAGTTCGGGAAGGGAACATTTCCGCGGCGGCCCAGTCGTTGCATGTCGCACAGCCATCACTGTCACGGCAGATGAAAGAGCTGGAAGAAGAGCTTCACACCACGCTTTTTATACGCGGCAACCGTAAGATCACGCTGACTGAAGAGGGAATGATCTTAAGGAAAAGAGCTGAGGAGATGGTTCGTCTGATGCAGATGACACAAGAGGAAATCTCCCATGTCAGAAACAATATCACAGGAACCGTCCGGATCGGAGCCGGCGAGTCCCATATATTTCATTATCTCTCCCGTGCCGCAGGCGCAGTTGTCCGAGAGCAGCCAGACGTTCGATTTCAGATCGTTAGCGGGGATACCGAGGATCTGATGGATCAGCTCAATAACGGTCTGATTGACTTCGCGCTGATTTTCACAGAAGCCGATCATTCGCTCTATCAGACCATCGAACTGCCTCAGGAGGATCATTTCGGTGTTCTGATGCCGAAGGGATGCGAACTTTCAGTGAAAGAACAGATACGCCTGACGGATTTAAAAAATTACCCGCTCATCATGTCCAGGCAGGCTCTTCCGTTGTTCTCAGGAACAGATGAGCTTTCATCACTCAATATCGTGGCAACTTACAACCTGGTCTACAACGCATCACTGCTCGTGGAGGACGGCCTCGGGCTTGCGGTCACATTTGAGAGTCTTATCAATACTACGGGAAACAGTACGCTTTGTTTTCGCCCGCTCATTCCAAATATCAAAAATGCCGGAAAACTGATCTGGAAGAAATATCAGATCCTGTCTCCGGCGGTACAGCTTTTTATTGATATGATCAGGAAAAATATGATGGATTAAACAGTGTCGGATAAACGTTTCTTCCATGGGTTGATCCCTCGGCTGACAGATTTATATGAGCATATCATCCTTGCCGGACACTCCCTTGGTGCCAATAAAGTGATCTACTATCTTTCTAACAGCCACGATCCTCGTGTGAAGCACTTTTTCCTGCTCTCTCCGGCTAATCTGACCTACATGATGTCCGGAGTAACCGCACGGGAAAAACAGATGATCAAAGACCAGGTTAAACGTGGTGACGGAGACAAATTGCTGCTGTTCCCCTTTATGGGCTGGGTGGAATGCATAGCCAATACTGACTATGACTGGCAATTCTCAGGTGTGCTCAATAATGTCCACACCGCTCACGACGGTGATTTCTCTCAGGCAGAGAAGATTGTCCATACCGGTGCATTATTGGTAGGCACCTATGATAACTTTACAGACGGAGATCCTTCCGACTTCCTGCGTAATCTCAATGCCCATATGCCGACGGCAGATCAGAACAAGCTGATCTTTATTGAAAAGACCGGCCACACCTACCAGATGAAGAATCAGGAAGTGGCAGACGATATTCTTGCTCAACTGAACGAATGGAGGGCTGCGTGATGCCCTTCATTAAATCAAAGGTTAGCGTTCCGCTCTCCAAAGAGCAGGAAAAAGAAATCAAAACCAAAATGGGAAAAGCAATCGAACTGGTTCCCGGCAAAAGTGAACACTACCTTCTGTTGGAATTTGAAGATAACTGCAGGTTGTGGCTTCGTGGAAAGAAAGACGATCCCATTGTTTATATCGAGGCAGCCATCTTCGGCAATGAGTCTCACCAGTCGCTCCTTAACATTCTCGGCTTCTCCGATATACACAGAATCTGTATCATTGTCCTCGTCTTTGCAGAACAGGAAATATACACCTGGTTCCTGTATATCCGTACGGTTACAATCCGCCACTTCTATTCTTGGTATCTTATTTCTCAGTAGCATTATTATCCGAGTATTCTTCGAAATTCTCTATCTGCTCCATTGCAGCTTGCTACCTCATCATTACGGTCCCAACTCTGTCTGCCGCTATCTTGATCGCTATCTTGGTCGGTCATCTTAGTCGGTCATCGATCAAGTTGTCTTCTTCTGTACTTCTGATTTCGGCTGTTAGGCTTCTCGGGAATTGTCATTTCGACAACTCCTTGTTCTAATGCCGGATTCAGATAGTTCTTGCGAAACGTCGCCCTGTGAGAAAGATCAAGCCTCTCCATGATTTGAGCGGCGGACAATTCCTCGTCGCCGAGAACATCAAGCTCTCATTCCATTTGCCCAGAAGCAGACTATGCCACATCCTGCCCATGCGACCATTTCCGTCTGCAAACGGATGGATAAACTCGAACTCGTAATGGAAGATAGCACTGCGGATCAGTGGGTGGATTTCAGAGGATTTGTACCAGTCGAACAGATCCTGAATTTCCCCAGGTACAAGTTTCGCGGGAGGAGCTATATGGACGACTACATCCCCATCAAACACGCGAGATGTTGTAATCGTTAAAATATATAGCTATCGTTAAAATGTGTTCATTCGTTAAATCGTTTATTGCCTGATGCTTATCCCAAAATGGTCCTTCACAATCTTATGCAACTGATTCTGAATTTCCGAAAACTCCTGATTCAAATCCAGAGTCTTCACCGATATCTTGTTACCACTCATGTGATAGACGTTGTCCGGCACCAGGTCTTCATCCGTCCTGGCATAAAGAAGCATCCCCGATACCTGATGGCCGGTGCCAGCAAGTTCCGCTTCTTTATTCTTCACATAGGTGAAAATCTGATACATGTTGCCGGAGTGAAGAGTTTGAACGTCGAAGTTCGTCTGGAGCATTCGCTCGTAATACTTCGCGTCGATGATGAGTGTTTGATTTCCATAGGTAAGCGTGATGTCTGTCTGCATGACCGGAAGCAGTGCATTGTAGCCATCGTCGAGCTGCCACGGGATCTGCAATGCTCTCGATGAAAATCCTTTGATCCTCTGCCCGAATTCCTGCGCATAAAATTCGAGAATGAACTTTTCATACAGCCTGCTCATCCGTTGTTCATCCACGAAGTTAGCAAGCCGGTATTCGCCGGACTCTGTTGTCAGAAGAGAACCTTCTATCAACAGCTGACAAATTGCGAGCAGCAGCTGATAAGTGCGGTTATTCTGCTGGAACCGAATATCCGACCACCTGATGTGAGCAAGCTCTATTTCTTCGACTTCTGAAAAGAAGAGCATCTCCTTTTTCAGCTCCGATTTGTACTTCTCCTGCACGTCCTTCTGACGCAGGAGCAAAAATACGGTCGATTTCAGAATCTGATTTAGAAGATTGTTCTCCGACAGCTCATCATAATCGCAGGTCACGAGCATCCGATCCTGCAGCTTGTTCCGGATTGTGCCGGGCATGTCGATCTTGCCACGAACGACCGCCAAGTCTTCCACACAGTTGATGTACTCCTTGTAGAGTCCCTGCTTCAGCTGCAACCCGATGCCCTTTGCCAGAATTGCCGCGAACAGATTATGAATGTTATCGAACGGCTCTTTCTCAATGTTGTCGTAGACCGATTCCTTCAGCGTGGTGAACGCATATGATAGCATATAATAAATGTTCTTTATAAATATGCTTTTATCCTTTGTCATTGAAATACTCCGTGCAGAATATTGTCCCAACGCTGAACCTTGGTGTCGTCGTCAAACCAGTATTCCGAAAGCATCGGAAGAATGTCGTAATCCACAACGGACTGCATCCATTCGTCCGTGCAGGTTTCCTTCGTTCTTCCACAGAAATAGCTGTGGCCAATGCAGAATCCTTTTCCGAGCGACTTATCCCGCGTGATTTCGTTGTTCAATTCTATGACTTTTGAAATCAACTCATCGAACGTATCGTTCTCAAGAGAGTCCTTATAGACGCTGAACCCTTTCGACTCAAAACCGGGATCAATCTCAAAGAAACTGAACCGCCGCCGCAGGGCGTAGTCAATCATTGCAAGGCTGCGGTCCGCAGTGTTCATCATACCAATGATATACAGATTTTCCGGTACGGTAAACGGCATGCCGTTATAAGCAAGCGTCGCCTTTGTTCCGCGGTAATCCTTCTCGATTAGCATTAGCAGCTCACCGAAAATTTTACTCAGATTGCCTCGGTTGATTTCGTCGATAATAAAGAAGAACTTCTTGTCCGGCTGGTTTTCCGTCTTCCAGAAGCGATAAAACACACCGTATTTCAACTCAAAGCTGTCACCGGACGGCTTGTATCCCATCATGAAATCCTCGTAGGAATAGTTCTGATGGAACTGCACGAATTCAATCCGGCGGTCGTCTTGTTCACCCATCAGGGAATAGGCGAGCCTCTTGGCGGCGAAGGTTTTACCGACACCAGGAGCACCCTGAAGGATGATATTCATTTTGTTCAGGAGCACACCGGCAAGCCGGTCGTATTTCTCCTCGGTCATATAAACCTCAGACAGGAAATCCTCCTTTGTGTAAGGCGGGATCTTAACTTCGGTATTGAACGGATTCTCATCACGAATCATGTCCATGATGAATTCATATTCGCCCTTTGTCAGCTTGAAGAAGCTACCGTTCGGATTTTGGAAGAACTCCATTTTCTCCAGCTCCGGGCATTCCTTCAACGTCTGATAATCGATCGGATTTGCAAGCGACTCTATCTTCTCGAAATAGATCTTCTGGCCGTCGTTCGCCGCGCTGACTTTTACAAGTGCAACGACCTGCTTGACAGGATTGGACTCATATCCGATGACAAGATCACCAGCCTTTGCATCGATGAAGTTCTGGAAAATGCGGCGCTTATTTCCGTTCTCGTTAAAGAGCGTGTAGTCCTGAACTTCACCGACCTGTAGATCGGAAAAGCTCCAGATCTTCGGGTTCGCATTCAACCACCAGTATCTGCGTTCCTCCCCGTCATCTGTTTTTGCATAAAGATTTACCTCTCTAAGATCGACCTGATCCAATGCATCAGAAAGCTCACTCCGGGGTTTCCAAATATAACTGCCATCCTCGTCTTTTGTGGCATACTTGCCTACATAGAGTACTGGCCACCATCTGGAATTATCAGAATCTCGCGGCATAACCGGGCAGCCGGTCTTTTCAACTATTCTTTTAGCCAGCTCTACAGATCCGGCAATGTAAAAATTCCTGCTTTCACCATATTTCACCGCAAGTTGCGTACAGGTTGCCGCTCCACCGTAATCCTTGAAGCGCTTCATGATTTCAAGACTGCTCTGTGTAAAGACAGCTTTATCATTTAATAGAACAATCCAATCCTGAACCGTAATTCCTGGCGAATATTCTTCCTGAGATGGAAACCACTCGTTCTCGGAGAAAACATCATCGCCTTTTTTTGAATATTCTCTTGAAATGTAGAATCCAACGTCGAAAGTCAGCGTTTTCAGTTCCGGATCCGAATAACAATCTGGTGTCAGCTGGCTTCTGTACAGATTTACCAGCTCTGAGTCCTGTTTCAGTTCTTCGCAGATTTCATTGTAAAACTTATAGAATTTCCGGATATTGTCTGCATATGCTCCTTTTTTGAAACGATAATCACTCTCCAGCTCATCCGATACCGATTTGGCTTCACCAAATTTATAAACATAATACTTGTCCGGATATCGTAACCACAGGTATACACTGATTGCATTTTCATACTGATAATGCTGGGCAGCTCCATTCCCGTATTTTTCGAGTAAGATGGATGATTTCATTTTAAAGCTGTTGATACGCTCATAAAGATCCTTGCTTTCATCAAATAGCTCGATATACATTGCCCGGACTTCTTCCGGTGCCGTCTTTGCAAAACCGGTTATCATGGCCGCAGGAAAGTTATTCGGGCCAGTCAGAAGTTTGCCAGTTTTAGACAGTGCCCGTGTCAGCATCAATGCAAAATCCTTTGCATTAACATCCCAGCTATTCTGAAAATGTTTAACCGCTTCCCACTTGAACTTCTCATTCTTCCAATGTTTTGGCAGAAAATCCTTTTTGTATTGTACCAGCACCTCTTTTAATCGAAACGTATCAAACATGTATTCATCCCCCGTTATGCGTTACGCAGGCTCTGATAAATTTCTTCTGCAAAAATCCCCAGAACTTCCCGCTTTATCTCATCATTCCCAAGAAGCAGTGAGAAGAAATCCTGATTCTGATCAAGTCCTTCAATCAGTGCATCGTCGATGTTGTCAAAATAGGAGAACTCGAAGTCCTTCTCACTGTCTTCGCACTGGTCTTCAGTTTTTCAGATTTCAACATGATGTCACGAATCTGCAGCATGGCTTTGACCGCCACATCGTTATCGTAAGACTTACCTGTCCGGGAATTGATCTCTGCGATAATCTGGCTTAGCCGTTCTTCCTTTGCCTCCGTCAGAGAGAAGTTCTCTGCTGTAGCGAGCTTCACGACCGGCTGCGCCACAAGGTATCAATTCTTATTCCGAATCCCTCTTCACATAGTGAAGCTCAATATCATACCCCAGAGCTTCCATCATCCGCACAAAAGTCCTGTTCACAACCCCATCCGGTTTCTTAATCACACGGTTCACATATGCCTTGGTGGTTTCAATCTCTTCTGCCACCTTAACCTGTGTCTTGCCCTGCTCTATACATTTTACTTTTACATCGACTTCTATATTATTTTTTACCATAGCATCTACCTGTGATCAAAATATTGGTTGTCTTTTTCGTATAACTTATAGTACATCTTTTTATTTGATTCTGCAAGGTCAAAAAAAGAGGCTCACTGGCAATCAGCAAGCCTCCAAGATACTTTGATCATATAACTGTTATGCTTTGTTGAATTTATCCTTACCCTGCCCGCATCTCGGACATTTCCAGTCGTCCGGCAGATCCTCGAATGCGACTCCCTCATGCTCGGCGGGATCGTAGACATACCCACAGATGGAACAAACATACTTGCCCGAACTTTCAGCCTTACTAAAATCTACTTCGGCGAATACTGTTGGTACTGGATTATCCAGATTCATCACACGCTTTGCTTCCAGGTTCTCATAGCCCTGCGGTGTATGGGTTCCCATATAAACGGTCGGATGATTGCGGACAAACTCACGTACTCTGTCAAGCGATTCACGGGCTGCGGAAAGGTCATCAAAGACTACGGAGAGCTTGTTTTCATAGAGGGCTTCATCCACGTATGTGATATCCGCCTCAAACATATAGAACAGGTCGTCATTTTCTACGATTACAAGGCTGTTTCCATTTGTATGGCCTTTTGCCTTAATCAGATAGATGCCATCCTGTATTTTCTGGCTTTCAGGGAAATTATAATAAGCCCCATCCGTAAAGCTGACGGGAATAACATTGTCAATTCCCTGTAGTTCATCCGCAGTAAGTTCCTCCTCATTCACATAGATTTTCGCATTCGGAAATGATCTCAACTCTCCGGAATGGTCACCGTGTTTATGGGTAAGAAGGATCTTCGTAACCTGTTCAGGCTTATATCCCAAAGCGGTAAATGCCTCCATATAGCTGCAGAGATCCTTCCCTGTATACAGAATGCTGTTTTCGTCCGGTACCTCCTCCGGTGTACCCGCCGGAAGACCCGTATCCACCAGAATGACTTCGTCACCGGTGTCAATCAGATAATTCTGAAGGCTGCCGCGATATCTGACCTTAGGATCGAACTTCTCTGCTCCTTCTTCACCGCCGAATACAAATGGCTGCGTATAAAAGCCGCCTGTTCTGAATTTAACTGCCTTGATCTCCATTTCAATCCTCCTTCGCTTTGTTTGTTAATGCTGATCCAAGTTCATACGCTTTCTGACACTCCTGCGGAAAAATCGTCTCATGGCGTATCCGTTTTGCCTCCGGATCAAATATCGACCATTCCCAGTCCGTCCTGGAATAGTCCTTCAGCTGTAAGGTCTCGCCGCTGACAAAAACCTCAGTTGGCCCGACAAACCTGCTCATTGTCTGCTGGTAATTATTCAAAAGTGCTTGATAGCCATAATCCGGCGAATTGCTGGTCATGATCAAAAGCACCGGGAGCACATTCTGATTGCAGCATGGCGTTTCAGCATTATAGGTCAGGTTCTGAAAGATCAGTCGTTCATAGAGTGCCCGGAAAGATGCCGTCATCTCACCAAGATAATTCGGAGATCCGATGATCAGGCCATCCGCTTCCCGGATTGCGTTGAGCACCGGAGTAAGACCATCTCTGCAAATACAATGACCTTTATTCTTTTCCCGCTTACACCCAAAACAGGAGATACATCCGGTATATCTTTCCAGCTTGAAAAGATCGAATTTTTCCACCTCTGCTCCGGCAGATTCGGCACCCTTTATCGCTTCATCAATCAGCGTGTCTGTGTTCCACCCTTTTCTCGGTCCTGCGTTGACCGCAACGATTCTTTTACTCATACGCATTCTCCTCTCCTGAGTGTCTTCTTCATCTCTGCCCCAGGCTTAAACGCATCTGAAATTGCTTCACCAACATTAAGATATCTCATCTGCTCTTCATCATAAATGATTGGTTTTAATTTCTCCAAAACGATCCTTCCTTTCTCATTCAGGATCGATTCATCCGCAAGAATACGTTTCACTTCACCCGTCACCTGCATATGGCTTCCGATAATAACCGTATGAACAATCTCGCATTCCAGCGATAGCGACATCTCATTAATAATAGGAGCATGAACAGTCTTTGCATCGCTCACGGTGAATCTGACATCTTTCAGTTTGTTTGAGTTGTAGCCAGATTCCATCCCCAGATAATCAGCTTTTCTCACCTGATCAACGCTTGGAAATCCAAGCACAAACGCCTTGTTTTCCAGCATATCCGCAAGTGTCTTTCTTCTTTGTGTTGCATTGATTGCAATCGTCACGCACGGCGGTACGTGACTGCTCACCATATAGAATGCCAGTGTACAGGCATCTGCCTTCCCATCTTTATCATAGGCCGATACAACGACTGTCTCGGTCGGAGAGACAACCGCATGCAGTTTCAATTCTTTCTTTGCCATGTTTGTACCCTCTACTCGTTTGATTCGATGATATCCCTCAGCGTCACAAATTCATTGCGGAAATGAGTAGTCCCGGCTTCCAGTTTCATATGGATTGCACTCTGCGGACAGTTATGCAGGCAGGCGTAGCACACCTCGCAATGATCTGAGAATTTCACTTCATCCTCTGTGACAGTGATGTTATTTGCAGGACAGACCTTCGCACAGATACCACAGTGAATACAGCTTTCATTTACGGTATACGAAAGTGCAGTATCCTTCCTCAGCCACTTGTCCGCCAACATCTTGCGGTACATCACCATCTGTGCCTTTGTGATAGGCGTGATCTTGACTTCTTTAGTCTTCCGGGCGGCAATATCAGCACAAACGATTTCAAGCTGTCCTTCCACATCCTTCTTCGGCAGTGTATTGATCTGCTCCTGCATATCAAAGTACGGGATAAAATTATCTACCATCTGAACGGCATTCACATAACTGAGTGTGAGCCCGGCTTCCTGCGCCGTCAGTTTCGCATGGGCATAAGCCTCTCCGAACCCTGCGCCATAGGTGTAGATGAAGAAGAAATAGTCCGTTTCAATTTTCGCCTTCTTCATAAACGCTCTGACCATCATCGGCATCTCAGCGTTATATACCGGACAGACGATTCCTACTGCTTCATCTGATATTTCTATTTCGTCCTTCCTCATCAGCTGAGGAATGGACAACAGTACACCGCCGATCCTTTTAGCTACATATAGGCAGTTTCCTGTTGCCGTAAAATAACATATCGTCATCTGCCGTCCTCCTACAATGTCTGCTTATTCATTCTGATCGCTGCCATCCTATCAAGGTTTCCATGCCTGATCTCATTATCAAGTGCTTCAATAATCTCTTCTTTCCTTTATAATCCGACAGAGTATGTACTTCTCCGTTTTGATCCGGAAGTGAAAACTCCGGCGCTTTACTGCCAATCTCCAACATTCTTTGTTCCCTCCTACATATTCTTTTCCATGCTGACAAGCAGGTGGTTCAACAGTTCACGGAGCACCAAAAGATCCTCCTGCGGCAGAGGTAAACAATTTTGGATCTCCCCCGGCACACCCTTTGCTTTTTCTTTCAGATCCCGTCCCTCCTGTGTCAGCGTAACATATAGTTTTCGCACATTTCCGTCCGGCTTGATCCGGTTAATCAGCCCTGATCTCTCCATCCTTTTTAAGAGAGGCGCAAGCGTGCCAGAATCAAGATAAACTTTCCTGCCAAGCTGTCCTTCCGTCATGCCGCCGTGTTCCCAGAGCACCATCATCACAAGATACTGGGTATAGGTCAGATTTAACGCTTCAAGAGGTTTTCGATACTGCCTGACCACTTCCTTCGCGCAGGCATAGAGCGGAAAACAGAACTGATCTTCAAGGCGCGGGACTTCATCAAGCCTCATTGTCTTTGTATCAGCCATTGTATTACTCCAAAGTCTGTTTCTCTTTGCAAAAAGGCTGGCGCGCATTGCCGCAGCGTCAGCCTTGTCATTACTATTTTACTTTTCTGCCGGCTCCCATTTGCACCTGATCGGTGAAACGATGGAACCTTCCTTCTTCATAGCCGTGAAAGCCTTGTCTACTACTTTCCTGTCTAATCCTGTCAGTTCTGCGGCTTTGCCGGCATTTAGCGGCTCTCCGGCTTTCCTCATTGCCTCAAGGATGATCTCTTTCTCATTCATATCCATCCACCTTAGAATGTGACGGTTTCCGGTTCCTCCGTAAAGGAACTGAATGTTGCCGTCGCACTCTTAAAGTAGAGCATCTGCATATTGTCATCATCCGCGCTGTACATAGCTTTCAGAGAAGGCATCTTTTCAAGCATAGCGACTTTGACATCATGACTATCGTCATTCACAAGTTCACCTGCGATGCGTACCCACTTTCCGCCTTTGAACGCGCAAATCTCAACCTTCGGATTTGCCGCGATCTGTTTTGAAACAGGCTTTACCTTGCCGGTCTGTATATACAGTTTCCCATCATACAGAAGCACCGTACCAAATGCCCGAACTCTCGGCTGATCTCCTTCTACAGTGGCCAGATAATAGGTGTTTGCCTCATCCAAAAACTGATAAACTCTCTCAATTCCACTCATGGCAATACTTCCTGCTTATTAACCCAGCTGTTCGATCAGATAGTTCTCGTAACCGATTCTTTCGATAATACCCATATGCTGTGCTACCCATGTTCTGTGCTCCGTCTCGCATTCTACGAAACTTTCCACCAGCTTTCTGGTAATGGAGTCATCCGTCAGAGAGGCTGCGATTTTCTCAAGTTCTTCAACCGCCTTATACTCCTTAAAGCCATCGTCCCACTTCTTCAGGAGATCCTTGATCTCGTTAAAAATTGGCTGCTTTGCATATCCGATCACAGGCTGTCCGCCAAGTTCGATCACCCTTTTCGTGCAGTTTCTGGCTTCTTCCAGTTCCTCGTCCCCTTCTTCCTTGCAGCGGTCAGCGAACTTTCCGAACCCCTGCGCACGGAAAGTAGCTTCATGGATGTAATCTGCCTGTGAGCTGGAATACCATGCGATTGCATAATCGTTAAGCATCTTGATCTTTTCATCAAGCGTCATAATAACATACCTCCAAATCATAATTAGTGGCTATTGCCTTTTGCTTGTTGCGCACAACTACACACTAACTGAAGATCTGTTACAAGTCACGTTATGATCTGTTCTGTTTATAACGCTGCTTTATAAATCGATAAAATTATAAAGTTTTTGATACCACTCACTCACAAAGAAAGGGTCTCAATACCTCCGGAATACTCTTTTCCATAAGATCAGCGATTTCTTTATAGGAGTACTCCGAATGCTCTGTGAACCAATCATAGAGAAGTTGACTCGTACCATAACAATAAATCTTTACAATAGCAGACAAATCTCTCGGACACTTCTTAACACCAAGTCTCTTTGTTATCTCATTTTCAACGAACCGTATGTTCATATCAGACATCTGGAACAAAAATGAATCTCTCCCACTTGTGTGCTTCAGCGCATTCACCATGAATTTCCGGTTCTCATCATAAAAACGCATTCCATCCAGAAGAGTATCTTTCCATAGATAGCCATTTTCGCCAATCTTCCCTATCAATTCGCCAGACTGTCTGGCATAGATCCAGGCGATCATATCGTACTTATCCTTGAAGTAACGATAGAAAGTAGGTTGTGTCACTCCACAGTTTTCCACAATATTTGCGATGGTGATCTTGTTGATCGGCCTCTTCTCTGCCAATTCCAGAAAAGAATCTGCCAGAAGTTCCTTAGTCGTTTTTTTCTTCATCGTATGATATCTCCGCTTTATGTTCGGTTGTCTTTTTCGTATAATTTATAGTGTATCAAGTCGGCTTGTTTTTCAAGCCCGAATTTTCAAGTCAAATGCAACGATGTTGAATAATAAACTTCATACGGCGTTTTGTATCCAAGACATTTGCGAGGACGTTTATTCAGTTCATCAATTTTGCTCTGTATGTAGTCGTCCGTAATATCCGTCAAATCTTTTCCTTTCGAAAAGTATTCTCTGAGAAGGCCATTTGTATTTTCGTTCGTGCCTCTTTGCCAAGGATGATGCGGACGGGGAAAGTAGAATTGCACATCATCAAGTAACAGTTGCCTTATTTCTGCCCAGACGCTGCGCGATTTCAGTAATAAAACAGCCTATGGCACGAAACTTCAGAATCATTTCTCTCTCTACTAATGTAAGATGTTTATTGTAGCCGGATCAGACTGTGCATTGGCTTCACTTGCAGTCGATGAACCACTTGAATATGCGAGATTATATCTTGCGGGCAATTTACAGATGTGGATAGATACAGAAGATTCATAAGAGTTATAAAATGCAAGCAGCCTGTATGCTTCATTACACACAGGCTGCTTAATCAAATTTATTATAATTGATGAAAAATCGGTTGCATTTTGTCAAAAGTACAAAACTTTTTGAAACCAAGTTCTTTTAATTCCTGTTATGATACTGAGGATATCCCAGCAATACTTGCTATCCCTGATACCTTATTCTTTCTACCAGCGTTTCCTTTTTCAGATTACTGCTTAAAACACAGGAAAGCACAATTTGTAGAATACCAACCAGAAGAATCATAACAAGAATCGGGATAAGAGGAACGTGATAAACGTTCATTCCAAAAATCCCATTATGCTTCGCATAGGAAAACAGTGCATAGCCAAGGGGCAGACCGGCAGCAAGTGCGACGCAGATGGTGCCAACCGTAAAAATCAAGCCCTGTATTTGTAAGCTCAGATTCAACTGCTTATTGGTCATGCCTACCGCTTGCAGCACACCGTATTCCTGCTTCTTCGTGGTGATATTGATGATCATGGTGTTTGCCAGATTCATAAACCCGATGAGACCGACAATTGCCATGAACAGATAGCAGCCAAGCTTCATCATACGGCTTGCGTATTCTGCAGATTGTAACTGTGCATGATAGGTATCCATTTTTATATGCGAAGTATTAGAAATCAAAGTATTCAGACTCTGTTCCACAGATGCAACATCTTTTTTATCACAGTCCACCCACAGATAGCCATAGGCTGTTCCCCTCGGATTCATGGAACGGTATACACCTTCCGGAATGACCAGATAAGTGTCCGCGCTTACAAAGGAGCCTGCGATTTTTCCATGATAGGTATAGGTTCCGCTTCCGTTATCAAAGTTGAATGTAATCGGTGCACCCGCAGAATACCCGTCAGCTTCCATCCACGTGTACCAGCCAAAGAAAACATCCCCGTTTTTGACAGCCTGTGCATAGTCCATGGAACCGATATCGCCATCCCCGCGCATCATTTCAAAATCCTCTTGATTTACGATTGCAACCGGAAATTTTGTTCCGTTCAGATCTGCAGAGACGATTTCTCTCGTCAGTACATCCGTTACACCGGGGATGGATTTGATTTCTTTAATCAAAGAATCATTCAGTGGGTTGTTCTGTAGGATTGTGTCCAGATTATTCTCCGAATAGGCTTCATCATAATTCTGAGAATAATCCAGTTGCAGCTCAAATTGTCCATGGTTGATTGCAATCCGCGCCTCGTGCTCCGTGTCAATATTCCCAACATAATTAGAGATAATTACAAACAATACACAGGAAAGCCCCATGGTAAGAATCGTAGCAATGGTTCTTTTCGGATTGCCTGTCACATTTGCCATTGCCATGGAGAAAACGGTGACATCTTTTCTGCCTTTTCGTCTGCCCTGTTTTTGCGTTTTGGAGCCGTCAAGATACCGTGTCGCTTCGATGGGTGAAATCCGGGAAACAATTTTCATGGGTTTGCGCAGAGCCAAAACGACCGTAAGAAACGATACAAAAATGCAGATGAGCATAATTGTCAGTGAAAACAGAGGCACCTGATGGTTCTTCATTCCGGACGATACCAGATTTCCCTGCTCCACCAGCCAGTTGAAGCTGACTTTTGCAATCAGGAAACCAAACAGCAGCCCCAGCGGTATCGAAGGAACCGCCAGAAGAATGCCCTCACGAAAGATCAACTGCTTCATCTGCTTTCTGGTTGCACCCAGCGCCTTGATTTTTCCGTACTCCTGAACCTTCTGGGCGATCCCGACCTGGAAGATATTATACATGACCACAACGGAAAACAGCACGATTCCGAGGATCAGGGTTCCACAAAGCACAATCATTTCATAGCTCGGCTGCAATACCCACTGCAGGTAGAGGTCATTGATGATCACGTTTTTCTGGTCAATGCCGCAGGAATCCGCGATTTCTTTTATAACAGGCGCAACATTATTCATAGATACATTTGCAGAATCGCTCAAGGTAAAATAGATATTATATTGCCTGTCACCCTCCGCAACACGCTCATTATAAAAATCCTGCGAACCGAATACAACATAGGAAGCCTCGATGGTATATTCATCCCGGTCATATAAAATCCCGCTGACAGTAAATTCCACCGGTGCGTATTCCGACTGCATACCGGAACGGTACTCCAATGTTACGGTGTCTCCGACCTTTACATCATGGTATCCCACTGCATCAAAGAAAGCGCGTCCTGCGGCAATTTCCTGCGCCTTTTCCGGATAGGTACCTTCCTTCAACGCATATTCCTGATTATAGGGAAGCATTTTTCTGACCGTTTCATCCGCACTGACAAAGCCGCCATTTTCATTTCCTTTCAGGATGCCCTCCGTACACATGATGCCGATATCAGATATCTCAGCTCTGCGTTCCACTTCTTTTAATTGCGTACCATCTGCGGCGATAAACAGGCCGTAGTTGCTTCCGTATGAGCTTGCAGCCTGACTTTTCTGTAAACGAATTATCCCATTTCCCACAGTACTGATGATAACAAGCAGCATCGTGGTCAGACAGATTGCCATCATGATCAGTATACTTCTTGTGCTGTTCCTTTTGTCATTGCTATATGCAATCCTGCTTATTGTCTTCATATGAAATCCACCACCTGTCCGTCCTCAATCACCAGAATACGGTCAGCGACCTGTGCAATTTCGTCATCATGGGTAATCATTACAATTGTCTGTCCATATTTTTTTGCTGTCATCTTAAGCAGAGCGATTACCTCATCACTGGTCTTAGAATCAAGATTGCCTGTCGGTTCATCTGCAAATATAATTTCCGGACGATTCACCAGTGCTCTTGCAATTGCTACTCTCTGCTGCTGTCCTCCGGATAACTGATTTGGCAGATTATAAATCCGGTTTTCAATCCCCAGAGTTGCAATAATATCATTTACATACGCTTCATCCACTTTTCTTCCGTCCAGCCCCAGTGGCAGTACAATATTTTCCCAGACATTAACAGATGAAACCAGATTAAATGCCTGAAAAACAAATCCGATTTTTCTTCTGCGGAAAACAGCAAGGGCATCTTCCTCCATCCTGTATAAATCTTTCCCTGCTATAGTAACACTGCCTTTTGTCGGGGT
Source organism: uncultured eubacterium 1-6 (assembly GCA_903789595.1). Taxonomy (GTDB): domain Bacteria; phylum Bacillota; class Clostridia; order Lachnospirales; family Lachnospiraceae; genus Bilifractor. The sequence continues at coordinate 2,362 of CAIFEZ010000028.1, read as the reverse complement.
GTCTAGCCCTCCAAGCATATGAAGTAATGTACTTTTACCGGAACCTGACTTTCCGACAATTGCGACAAATTCTCCCTGCTCAATCTGAATATCCACCTGATTGACCGCTTTGACCTGATTCTCACCTGCGCCATAAAACTTACAAAGCTGCTTGGTTTCTAATATCACACTCATGTGTTGCCTTCTTTTCAATTCTGTAAAGCATACCTTTTCAGCACGCTTTCTTTGCCTGTTTATATATTTGGTCATTTTTCAACCTGCATCCAAATTGTATCAGGGCAATCTTTCATTTCACTTTCAAAAAACGAGCAGAAGTCTTACAGAATTGTAAGATTTCTGCTCACTTAAAATTTAACCAACATATGGTAATTGAATCACAAACGTGCTTCCTTTTTTCTTTTTGCCCGAGGTTACCGTAATTGTACCTGCGTGTTTTTCGATAATTTCTCTCGATAGAAAAAGTCCGATTCCTGTACCACTCTTTTCCATGACCTCCTTTGAACTTCCTCTGTAAAATCGTTGAAAAATTTTGTGATACTCATTCTGCGGAATACCAATTCCCTGATCCTCAATTTCCATTCTTACAAGATCGTTTCTTTTTTGTAACCGGATAAATATTTTTGAGCCACACGGACTGTACTTGACCGCATTATCCAGAACGTTGATCACAGCTTCACCAAGCCACCTTTTATCCTGCATAATCGTGCATGTTTCCAGCTCTTTTTCATAGTCAAAAACGAATTCAATTTCTTTCTCATCCGCTTTAGGATAAGTGCGGTTCACAGCAGATATGACAGTATCCATAAGCGGAAGTTTTTTCTTATTAATCTGAATCAGTCCAGTTTCCATCTTGGATATTTCAAGAAGCGACTGCAATAATGTCTCCAGTCCATCCAGAGCACTCCGACAACGGATACGAAACTCCTCCTGTTCTGTGGCACTTAAGTCATTCTGCATCAGCACACTAAAACATGTATCCAAAGCTGCAACCGGTGTCTTTAACTGGTGAGAGATATCAGAAACCATTTCTTTCGTGCTCTCGTTTTCTTCCCGTGCTTCTTCCTTTAGCAACTGAATATGATGTCCGATTGCTTCAAGCTGGTCATTCAATTTTTCCAGTTCTGCTGGATTTTCCGTTTTCAGTAAAGCATCAAATTTATTTTCACAGAATCCGATCAGAATTTCTTCTAACTGGTCTAAAATTTTCTGATGATACGCATCTTCTTTTTTCTTCCAATAAAATAAAAAAATCAAAAAAAGCACGCATATCACAGTGCTTGCAGCACCGGTCACCATAGCCTGATGCCGAAATTGCGAATAAAATGTATTCCCTTTATTCCCCCAGTATCCATATTGCTCCAATAATCGCCTTCCCTGTTCGTTAGTTTCAATATCCTTATCCTTAAGCAATTCCGAAACAGCATCCAGCCCGGAAAAATCTTCCTTTGCAGCAATCTCTGTCATAAGATTCATTTTGTATTTATAGTCTTCATAAAACACATACGCGGTAAAGCAATTTAATATTGCAAACAATAATATGACAGGTAATACCAAGGAGAGCACTACTGTAATCTTCTTGCGGTATCTATTTGTCACTGCCTTACCTCCTGATTCCATATATACCCAAGACCTCTGATATTCTTTATATAGACCGGTGCAGCCGGATTGTCTTCGATTTTCTCACGGAGTCTTCTGATATTGACAGCGATTGTATTTTCATCCACAAAATCCCCTTCCAGATCAAACACATTTTCCAATATTTGTGTTTTTGAAAGAATCTGTTTCGGATTCTTAAGAAAAAAAGTCAGCATTTTCAACTCCGTTTTTGTCAGACTGATTTCACGACTCTTTATCAGGACTTTCATTTCTCCTGCGATAAATACGATATCTCCCGAAATCATCTTTCCGGCTTCTGTTTTCTCCTGTCTGCGGCGGAAATGTGCTTCTATTTTCAAAAGAAGTACCGAAAGACTAAACGGCTTTGTAACATAATCATCTGCCCCTGCTTCATATCCCATGACCTGATCCATCTCCTGATCTAGTGCTGTAAGACAAATAATGTATGTATTATAATTGCATCTCATCCACCTTACAAATTCCAGTCCATTCCCATCCGGAAGATTCACATCACAAATGGTAACATCCACATTATTATCACTTGCAATTCTTTTCGCTTTTTTCACTGATTCTGCTGAAAAAACCTCATATCCGGATTTTTTCAGTGAAAATGTAATTCCACAATTTAAATTTTCATCATCTTCAACCACGAGTATACCTGGCATAGCATATGCACCTCTCTTTATTAACTACTAAAACTTCCCATAGCAAAAATGGGCTTCGCACCTTGAAAACTCAATAATAC
>CAIFEZ010000027.1 GCA_903789595.1 uncultured eubacterium 1-6 | reverse complement strand
GTGTGGGCGGAAAGCGCGACCGCTGTCGTTCCGCAGACCTTTGCGATCTCCTCCATACAGAGGACATAGGTAAGCTCGTCGCATCCCTGTCCGCCATACTCCCTGGGAACCGTAATTCCCATAAAGCCGTATCTTGCCATTTTTTCAATCGTTTCGCGCGGGAATCTCTCTTCCTCGTCGATCTCCTGCGCGAGAGGTTTTACCTCATTCTGTGCGAAGTCTCTGAAAAGGGATCTCGCCATTTCATGTTTTCTGTCTAACGTGAAATCCATATCTGGTGGTCCTCCATTACATCTGGTAAAAAATTGAATGAGCTGTGATGCAAACTTCTGATGTGTTATAATCAACGCATCTCCTCCGGCGGTTTGCCGCCGGGCGATATCACCGCAGGAAAGCGCTCATGCGATATCCTGTGTCACAGGCCGCACAGACTGCGGGCTGCTCTTTCATCTGCTCCACGCAATCCCGAAGAACAGGAACAACTATGAATATCTGCCGCATAACAAACCCGATCACAACCGAAAACTCTTATCTTCTGGAAGAGAAAGGAAGCGTTCTGATTATTGACCCGGGTGATTCCGGAAAAATTCTCGATTTTCTCCGCCGGCGGAATCTTCTGCCGGAAGGTGTCATCCTGACACATGAACACTTTGACCATATTGAAGGGCTAGAAGAGATCCGCCGGATCTGTCATCTTCCGGTTACAGCTTCCGCGGCCTGCGGGTCCCGGATCGCCGACCCCCGACTGAACCTCTCTGTCGTCTATGATCTCTGTGTGTTTCAGATGTCCGGGTATGTCTCCCCGGATCGGCACCATCCTTTTGCCTGCGCTCCTGCTGACAATGTATTCTCCGGTTCCTGCGATCTCAGCTTTCACGGACATTTCCTTCACCTCACCGAATGCCCCGGACATTCTCCCGGAAGCATTCTGATCCGCGTGGATGATTCCTGCTATTTCACCGGCGATTACATGATTGATCACGCGGAGCCGAACCTTACTCTGTCCGGAAGCAGCCGGCCGGATTATATCCGCCGCACGCTCCCTCTCCTCCGGAAAATCCCGGCCGGCAGCATGCTGTATCCCGGACACGGTGAGCCTTACCGGCTTTCAGAATCTGCGGAATCTCTACATTCCTGATTTACCGACCCTGATTTTTCCGCAGCAGAAATGAGCTGTCTTGCAGTCTATCGGAATCGGTACATCTCTGATATCTGACGCAGATCTTATTGCGGTACCTGTGAGCGGCGCAAGTCTTCACATCCCGGAAACCTTATGTTCTTCAGAAGCCGGAATCTGCCAGATTTTTCTGCCGGCCCGGTCCGGTATTCCCATCAGGGTGCGGTACTTGTTCACCGTTCTTCTGGAGACGCAGATCCCGCGCTCCTTCAGCTTCTGCGTCAGCGCAAGGTCGCTGTACGGATCTCCCTTGTCCTCCAGGCGGATGATCTCCGCCAGGACGTTCTGCACCGCATCCCGGGTCTGCGCGTCCCCGGTCTTCCGGTTTCTGACCGCCGTCCCCGCGAGAAAATACCGCAGCGGGTAGACGCCCCACGCACACTGCAGGTATTTTCTGCGCAGCACGCGGCTTACCGTAGAGACGTGCACTCCCGCTTCTTCTGCCAGCTCCTCCAGCGTCAGCGGGTTCCGGTGTCCCGGCCCCTTCTCGAAAAACTCCTCCTGCCTTTCGGTCAGGAGATCCAGCACTGCTTTCACCGTGTGCTCCCGGTTCTGAATGTCTCTTCGGAGCTCTTCTGCCTCCGCCGTCTTTTTGCGCAGATAGGCCTTCAGCTCCGGATCGCCTGTGGTCTCCATCAGCTTCCGGTAATAGGGGTCTGTCCGGATAGCCGGCCTGCAGTTCCCGGCCATGATGGCGGTCCAGCCCTTATCCGACCGCACAATCAGCGCGTCCGGCCGGATGTATACCGGCTCATCTCCGCCGCCCCATGCGTTTCCCGGAAGCGGGTTCATCTCCCGGATCTCCCCGTACGCCTCAAGCGCTTCCCTGAGACTCACATGGTTCTTCTCGGCCACCTCCCGCATGCGGTTCCCCGCCAGAAGGCGCAGCCATCGTCTCTCGCAGAGGCGGAAGGCGAGACTGTCACGGCGCCCCCGCGCCTCAAGCTGCAGGCGCAGACACTCCTCAAGAGAAGAAGCTCCCACGCCGGCCGGGTCCAGCATCCGGATTTCCGCCAGGAGCTGCTCCACACAGCTCCTGCTTACCGAGAATAGCTGCGCGACCCTTCCGGTGTCATCGCGGAAATATCCGCGGCTGTCGAGGTCTTCCGTCAGAAAACAGAGAATCTCTCTCTCCTTCGCAGTGTAGTCCCCGTCTAGCAGCTGGAACTGCAGATGCTCCGCCAGGCTCTCCCTTCCGGAAGCCTCCGGCATCTCCGGCTCTGTGTCTTCACCTTCCCGGTCCCGACGGCTCTTCAGGCAATAGCCGCCCGCCAGCCATTCTTCTTCCCGGTGCATTTCCATATCATTCGGTTTACGCGGAAGGTTTTCCTGTTCGGCGTCACAGATGATCACGGGGTTTTCCAGGCTCTTTTCCTCCAGGTACGCCTGAAGCTCGTCCGCGCTCATTCCGAGCACAGAGACGGTCTGCACCATCCGCTGTGTCACGGTCTGTCTCTGACTCATCTGAAGGCATTGCCCCATTTCCACGCTCTCACCCCCGTTTCTTCTTCTGTCTCTTTTATATCTCTTTGAACCATATGGCTGTCTGCCATTCGACATGTGTAAGCTCTTAACGTTATTTCATTGTGACTCTGCAGCCATCTGTCCCGTCATTACCGGCTGTCCGAGGATATGTCCCGGTTTTTCTTCCGAAGAAAGGTCGCCGGTGAAAGGCCCAGGCTTTCGGCTGCGTCTCTGACATTTCCGTACCGGCTGTAGGCATCCTCTATATATTTCTTCTCGATTTCACGGAGAAAAGCATTCAGGTCGCTGACCTTCTGTCCTCCGTACATCGTCCTTCCGTCGGGATTCCTGCCGCTTCCGAAGATCGCGAGGCTCTCGGGCCGGATCTCTCGGTCCGGGCTTATGATATATGCTCTTTCCACGACATTCCGCAGCTCACGGATGTTTCCGGGCCAGCCATACTCCGTGAGGAGACGAAGCGAGACGTCGGAGAAACGCTTCTCCGTTCCGTATTTGCGGTTCAGCTTTTCCATGTACAGCTCCGCAATCGGGAGAATGTCGTCCACGCGTTCCCGAAGCGGCGGAATGTGAATGGGGAATACCATCAGCCGGTAGTACAGATCCTCCCGGAAGGTCCTCTGCTTCACCATTTCCTCAAGATTCCGGTTTGTCGCCGCGATGATCCGCACATCCACCTTTATCGCCTTCGTACTGCCGACCCGGTAGATCTCCTGATCCTGGAGCGCCCGAAGCAGCTTCACCTGCATCGGAACCGACAGCTCCCCGATTTCATCGAGGAACAGCGTACCGCCGTCCGCCACCTCGAACATGCCGGCCTTTCCGTTCCGGTCCGCTCCCGTGAAGGCTCCCTTTTCGTATCCGAAAAGCTCACTCTCCAGAAGGTTCTCCGGAATCGCCCCGCAGTTTACGCGGATAAAGGCCCGTCCGCTTCTCTGGCTGTGGCTGTGAATGTACTGGGCGAAAACTTCCTTGCCCACGCCGGTCTCCCCTGTTAGCATAACCGTTGTGTCCAGATCCTTGACGCGGTCGGCCATCTCCAGCGTCTCCAGCGTCTTCTCATCCTCGGCCACAAGATCCGGCTTCAGATACTCCCGCTGCATATGGTCAATTTCCTGCTTCAGCAGACTGCGTTTCTTACGGCTGTGCATGAGCTCCTTCCGGATATGATAAATCTCCGTAAGGTCCCGCACGTTTGTGACGATCATCTCAAGATTTCCGTCCGCGCCCCGCACCGGGGAGCTTGTGATCAGCGCCTGTCTGCCGTTGCGAAAGACCTGATGCAGCGTCACCGGCTCTCCGGTCTCCTGCACAATCAGGGAACCGGACTGCGAGATAACGCCGTCGCGGACCAGGTCCCGCATGTTTCTGCCCACGATGTCCTCTTTTTTCAGTCCCGAAATCGTCTCATAGGAGCGGTTCACCATCAGGGTGTTCGTATCCCTGTCCGTGATGCAGATCCCGTCAAAGGAACTGTCGATGATGGCCTCCAGTCTTTCTGTCAGCCCGGAAATCCCGTTCACGCAATCTCCTCCCTTCCCGGATCTGCCGGATATGATACTGCTCAATTGCTGTTCACGCCTGACTGACACGACAGGCATCTCAGATATTCCGTGAACATTAACATCGCTCATGACCTCCGGAAGCTCAGTTCCTCAGCGCTCCGATGATATAGAAAGAGCGGCATAAGTCTGTCCCCGTATAAGAGAATGTGACTCTGCCGCCTCTTCTCCGCTTCTGAACCTTCTCAGGTTCATGTATGCCGTGAACCGTAACCTTTCAGGAGTTATCCGTCTGTTATCTGGCTGCCGCTTCCTTGACTGCCGCAAGGATCTCGCTGTTTTTGCAGTCTGCCTCAAAAAGTTCCATGCGCTTTCCCGCAAATGCTTCCTTCACCATCTCGTGCACTTCCGGCTCATCGCTCCTGAGTACTGTGAGGATATCGCTGTGGGAAACCGCTTTCAGCTTATTCAGAAGACGCGCGTTATTCTGCTCGGAAGCCGCTGCCGCCGGCGGATAGCCGCCGCCCGGCTTCTTCGCGAAAAGCTTGTCGAATACATATTCCAGATTGACCTCGGCAGCCCAGCCCCAGCCCTTCGCGAACGGAAGGGAAATGCAGTTTCCGCCGTTGATCTGTGTGTAGAGATAGGAATCCGCCGGATCCACAACGAGTCCGCAGAGCACTCCCGGCATGGAGTTCGCCGCAAGAAGCGCTCCCTCACCGGTTCCGCAGCCTGTAACCACCATATCGGCAGCTCCGGAATTCAGAATTGCGGATATCAGCACCGCGTTCTGATTGTAGGTCTGTCTGTGGTCCTCCGGACCGAACTGTCCGTAGTTCACAACGGTATGTCCGTTTCTTTCCGCCACCTCTTTGAGCACCTTATAGACGGTCTCGTTTCTCTCGGATGTGCTCCATTCCATTACCAGTGCGATTTTCATGATTTCTTCCTTTCTCCTTATCTGTAACGGATAACCAGTCCGCACGCTGCCTCTGACTCTGCCTCATCCCGCAGGCCGGATATCCGCCCCGGCAGTCATTTCTTCCGGGTGAACATATGATGTAACTGACAAGGTAAAGATTTCACAGCGTCTTTGCCTGCGCATTGCCGGCTGTCAGAAGCTTTATCCGTAAATAAAATACTTTATAAAACACTTCATAAAGCTGACAGCGGAAACCCCTTACCTTGCAGACTGCCGTCAATAGTAAATATCTGAATCCTCCCGCACTTCTGCCGGACGGACTCAGTATGCCGCCTTGTAGATCTCGAGAATCTGTTCCTCGGTAAGCGGAACGTAGTTGTTCTTCAGAAGCCGCTGCTGCGTCTGCGGTACGTTCTTTGCGAATACCGGAAGGTCGGATTCCTTTACGCCGAAGCTGCGGAGCGGTTCCTTCTTCAGGACCTCGTCCATCAGCGTGTACAGAGCGTCGAGCGCGTTCTCCGGCTTCGTTCCCAGACACTCGCCCAGAAGATTTTCCAGATCATTGATTCTTCCGACCGGTTTGATCTCCTTATATTTGCGCATCACGTCTGCAAACATCAGCTGGTTGGACTGTCCGTGCGGCACATGGTACACGCTTCCAAGCGGATAGCTCAGCGCATGAACCGCCGCGCACCCCGCGTAGCCGAATGCCAGTCCGGCCCAGTTGGACGCCCTGAGGAAGTCTGCGCTGTATGCCTTCCAGGCGTCGTTTCCGCCGTTTTTCACGGAAAGGCTCCAGCCCTTCAGAATGGTCCGGAGAGCCACCTCGGAGAAAATTCTGGAGATGCTGCATCCGTTCGGACTCAGATAGGATTCCACGGCATGGATCATCGCGTCGATGGAGGACGTGGCGAAGACCTTGTAGGGAAGGGTCGCCAGCATGTTTGTGATCATGGCTGCCGCGTCCGCATACATGGACGGGGAGGTCAGACCCATTTTCACACCCCGGCTGACACGGTTGATCACCGAGATGTTTGTCACCTCGCTTCCGGTTCCGCAGGTCGTCGGAACGATGATCAGCTCATGGTGCTTCTTCAGGCTGTCCTTATGATCGTACAGATCATCTACCCTGTCTTCCGGAGATGCCACGGCCACAACCTTTGCGATATCAATGATCGTGCCGCCTCCGACTGCGATGATTCTGGCGAAATCTTTCTTCCGGAGATCATTCAGAATGGCGTTTACCATGTCGTCCGTAGGTTCGCCGGCCCCGTATTTCTCCTGAAACAGCGTCTGGCATCCGAGCCCGAGCGGCTCGATGGAGGGACTGTAGATATATTCATTGGTCAGAACCAGATCATCCGGCCCGAGCTGCTCATCCTCTGCGAACTCCTTAAATGTGTCATACTCCTTGATTTTTGTACGAATGCAAAAACCTTCCATCGTCAGTAATCTCCTTTCCTGTATTCACTGCTGTTCTCTGCCGTCCAGACACTCGAACGGCAGAAGCATTACGCCTGACCCGCAGAGCCGAGTACATCTCTGATTTTATGCTTTACCAGATCCGTGACAAACTGTCTGCCGCTTCCGAGATAGGTGCGGGGATCAAAGTGCTCCGGATGCTCGGCGAGATCTTTTCTCACGCCTGCCGTCATGGCAAGGCGGATATCTGTGTCGATATTGATCTTGCAGACCGCGGATTTTGCCGCCTCCCGGAGCATATCCTCCGGAATTCCGATGGCATCGTCCAGCGTACCGCCGTACTGGCGGATGATATCCACGTACTCCCGGTTCACGGAAGAGGACCCGTGCAGCACGATCGGAAAATCCGGAAGTCTCTCTTCACACGCCTTCAGAATATCAAACCGAAGCTGCGGCTTCTGTCCGGGCTTGTACTTGAAGGCGCCGTGACTGGTCCCGATGGCGATCGCCAGCGAATCCACGTTTGTTCTTGACACGAATTCCTCTACGTCATCCGGATTCGTATAAGACGAATCCTCATCACTGACATTCACGTCATCCTCAATTCCGGCAAGCTTTCCAAGCTCGGCTTCAACCACAACGCCCTTGTCGTGGGCGTATTCCACAACCTTTCTGGTCAGGGCGATATTCTCCTCGAAGCTGAACCGTGATCCGTCAATCATGACAGATGTAAATCCGTAATCAATGCAGTCCTTGCAGATCTCGAAATCCGCGCCGTGGTCCAGATGCATCACCACCGGTATATCAACATCCTCGGCAGCTGCCTCCACCAGTTTCTTCAGATAAACCGGGCTGCAGTACTTTCTGGCTCCTGCGGACGCCTGCAGAATAACCGGTGAGCGCAGCTCGTCCGCCGCTCTCGTAATCGCCTGCACAATTTCCATGTTGTTCACATTGAAGCCGCCGATGGCGTATCCGCCGCTGTAGGCTTTTTTGAACAATTCCCTGGAAGTTACTAATGCCATTGTTCCTCTCCTCTCAGATCCATTCACGCATCATTTGCGGGAAATCGCTCTCTCCGCCGCCTTCACGATATCATCCGCCAAAAGGTTGTATTCCTTCATCAGGAAATCCTGATCTCCTACCTGGCCGAAACGATTCTGAATTCCGATCATTTCCATCGGAACCGGCTTCTTCTTTACCAGTACGTTGGCAACCGCTGAGCCGAGACCGCATCCGACCTGGTGATTTTCCGCGGTCACGATGCATCCGGTTTCCTCCGCCGACTTTACGATCAGTTCCTCATCAATCGGCTTCCATGTGAACATATCGATCACCTTTGCGGAGATACCTTTGCCTTCCAGAATTTCCTGCGCTTTCAGCGCCTCATCGAGCATGATGCCGGAGGCGATAATCGTCACATCGCTTCCCTCGCGGAGAACCGCGCCCTTGCCAATCTCAAAATCCGCGCCGTCCTCGTATATGGTCTTGAATCCCTTCCGGATCAGGCGCATATAGGTGATCTCCGGCTGTGCCGCGCATTTTTTTGTGAGCGAATAGGTCTGTACGTAATCACACGAATCCAGAACGATCGCGTTAGGAATCGACATATAAAGGCCGCCGTCCTCAAAGGGCATGTGCGTCGCTCCGTTGAACGCCGCGGTGACGCCTGGATCCGATCCGATTACATGTACCGGTACTCTCGAATAGCCGGCCGCGAGAAACGCCTGGTCAAAATCCCGGCGGGAGGCAAAGGCAGCGAAGGAATGTACGAAAACCTTCATTCCTGTAGCTGCCATGCCGCCTGCGGCAGCCATTGCGTTCTGCTCAGCGATTCCCGCGTTAAAGGTCCGCTCCGGATACTTCGCGGCAAGCTTGCCGGCATTGATGCACCCCATGAGATCGCAGTCAATATGAACAACGGAAGGATCGTCCTTCATGAGCTCCAGCATGGCAGCAATATAACCGTCGCGGTTCGCCCGTTTATATTTCTGATGATCCGCCTTCAAGGTAAAATTCATTGTCTCTGTCCTCCCTTATGCTTTCCGGACGGCCGCAAGCCGGGCTTCTTCCGCCGCGACTGCTTCTGCCCACTCCTCTTCCGTAGGCTGAGAAGAATGTGCGCTGACGGGCTCCGCAAACGTTGCTCCCTTTCCCTTGATCGTATTCAGAATCACGCAGGTCGGAACGCCCTTTGTCTCAAGCGCCTCAGCTGCAGCCGCGTAAATCTGCGCCACATCATTGCCGTCTCTTACATCAATCACGTGCCATCCCTCCGCATCGAACTTCGCCCCGATGCCCTTTCCGTGGCTCATGACCTCTGAAACGGGCCCGTCCAGCTGATAACGGTTGTTGTCTACAAAACAGGTCAAGTTGTCCAGCTTGTAATGGGCGGCGAACTGCGCCGCCTCCCATACCTCGCCTTCATCGCTTTCACCGTCTCCGATACACACGTAAACGTGATTGCCGGTTCCCTGCGTCTTGAATCCGAGAGCGGCTCCCACCGCCTCACTGATTCCCTGTCCGAGAGAGCCGGTCGTAAGTTCCACGCCCGGTGTCAGGCTTCTGTCCGTGTGGGACGGGAACCTTGTTCCGGGACGGTTCAGCTGATAGGCATCGCTTACCGGATAGTAACCCTTAAGGCCGAGTGTCGCATACATAACCGGCCCGCCGTGTCCTTTGGAAAGGACAAACCAGTCGCGGTCCTTCATCCTGGGGTTCGACGGATCGATATGCATGACCTCTCCATACAGCACGGCCATGAGGTCTGCCAGCGACATAGATCCTCCCACATGTCCGAACCCTCTTGAACGGATGATCTTCAGTGTCTCCAGCCTGATTTCCTCGGCGAAAACACGCAGATCATGCAGTTTTTCCTTTGTTAATTCTGCAGTCATTGATCTCTCCATTTCCTGTGCCTCCCGCACATTCCCTGTATCTATTTCCGTCTCCGGTCTGATTAATAAACTCTTGCCTCCGCGAGATGATCATCAATTCTCTTTCTGGCCTCAAGCACAGCCGGATCCTTTGCGGTAGAAGCAAGGCCGATATGCCACCAGGAGTTGTATCCCTCTGCCATGGTCTTCGGAAGAACCTTTGCATCGATCAGGCAGGGTCTGGTCTCCTTCTTTGCCTCTTCCAGTGCGTTTCGGAGTTCTTCCGGTGTCTTGGCTGTGAAGCCCCGGAAGCCATATCCTTCGCCGACCTTTGCGAAGTCTGTGTAGCAGTAGGTTCCGTCAAGCTTTCCGCTCTCGGTTCTATGGCGCATTTCGGTGGCGAGGCTTCCCACGCCGTTGCCCATCTGCAGGTTGTTGATGCATCCGAACGCGGCGTTGTCGAATACGACAATCGTTATCTTTACACCTTCCTGTACAATCGTGGGCATCTCACTGTTCAGCATCATAAAGGAGCCGTCACCCACCAGCGCGTACACTTCCTTGTCCGGGCAGGCCAGCTTGGACCCCAGTGCTCCGGCAACCTCGTATCCCATGCAGGATGCGCCGTACTCCATGTTGTAGGAGTCCTTGGCATCTGTCAGCCACAGTCTCTCCAGATCCGCCGGAAGAGATCCCGCCGCCGCAACGACGATCGCGTCCTTATCTGCTACCTCGCGCACGATGCTGACGCCGTTGTTCTCGGTAATCATTCCGCCGATATCGCGTACGTAGTCATTCATGATCTTCTCCGTCCAGCTCGGTACACAGGGAACAAATTTTCCTTCGCCGAATCCCTCGCCGTGATACTGAACGCCCAGCACTCTCTTCTGCTCGGCGGCCCAGCGCTCCTTGACCTCTGCGATCTCGGTGGTGTACGCGGATTTGTATCCTTTCTTTCTCAGCTCTGCGCCGATTGCCTTCAGGGTGACCTTCGCGTCGCCGACACAGCTGCACGCATCCAGCTTCTGCGCGTGGAAGCTCGAGGTATTGATTGCAAGAACCTTCAGGTCGGTATTCTGGAACAGCACCCACTTGGATCCGGTTACGAAATCGTTGAATCTCGTCCCGACTCCGATTGCCAGGTCGCAGTCCTTGCACAGCTCATTTGCCGCAAGTCCTCCCGTTACGCCGATGCCGCCTACCGCAAGTTCGAAGGAATCCGGAAGTGCAGAATGTCCGGCCTGTGTCTGGGCAACCGGAATGTTGAATTCCTTTGCAAAATCCATTACCGTCTGTCCTGCCTCGGAATAACGCACGCCGCCTCCCGCGATGAGCATCGGTTTTTTTGCCTCGGAGATCATCCGGACAGCCTGCTCGATTTCATAATCATCCGCAACGTGACGGGCAATGTGATGGACTCTCTTGCGGAAGAAGTACTCCGGGAAGTCCCAGGTCTCGCCCTCTACATCCTGCGGCATGGATACGACTGCGGTTCCGCAGTTCGCCGGATCGGTCAGTACGCGCATTGCGTTGATCAGAGCTGTCATCGTCTGCTCCGGCCTGGTGATTCTGTCCCAGTATCTTGCAACCGGCTTAAAGCAGTCAGATGCTGTGATGCTGATGCTTTCAGGCGCCTCCAGCTGCTGCAGAACCGGATCCGGCTGTCTTGTCGCAAAGGAATCGGACGGGAACAGAAGAAGCGGAAGGTTGTTGATGGTAGCTGTCAGCGCTGCTGTCACCATGTTCGCCGCTCCGGGTCCGATGGATGATGTGCACGCGATGATTCTGCGCCGGTTTGTCTGCTTCGCGTAGCTGATCGCCGCATGTGCCATGCCCTGCTCATTTCTTCCCTGATATACGCGAAGATGTCCCGGATCCTCCTGAAGCGCCTGTCCGAGACCGACACACATGCCGTGTCCGAAGATCGCGAAAATGCCGTCAACAAACGGCTCCTCAACGCCGTCCATTTCCACGTACTGCTGGTTCAGGAACTTAACGATTGCCTGTCCTACTGTCATTCTGATTCTCTTGGTTTCCATACGTTTTCCTCCTTGTCATTCCATGACGAGCCGGTTTTCCCGGATCTTGGTTTTTCTGTCATATACCGCATTGCATTCCGCTGTAAGAAGCAAGCCCTTTTGCTTATGATTAAATTATATTTCTTTCCTTTTTGTACGTATTTCATTTTTATGCTTTTCTTTCATTCAAAAGATGAGTGATTTACAAAAAAATTTCCGCAGTCCTTTTGATTTTCTGTTATTTCCGCACGATGGCCGGCGCAGATGCCCCTGCAATTATTGATTGAGGAATGCATGTTTTTGAGATGCGCTCTGACCGGCATGGGAATATACTCACCGCGTAATCAGAAATCAAGTGTTACGGTTCCCGGCATATCTGATAATAAAAATGCCGTCTTTTCAGACGGCATCATCTTCTTTGAAATGGTTTCTGTATTCGGTTGGCGACAGACCTACGATTTTGCGGAAGGTCGAGGAGAAATGACAGTTATCGCCAAATCCCAGGTACTCACAGATTTCGCCCATGGACATGCCTGAATTCATCAGAAGATTCTGCGCCTCGCCCACGCGCCGCGCGAGAATGTACTGTTTCATCGACATGCCGGTTTCTCTTTTGAACAGATGTGACAGATATGACTTGCTGATATGAAACTGTTCCTGCATTTCTGTTATTGTGATCGGATCTCTGTAATGCTGATCCAGGAAATCCACCACCTCGCTGATAATCTCATCCACGCGGGGATTTCGTCTGTCCACGGACTCATCCCCTCTTCGAAGCCGGGCACAGACAAGCTCCAAAACGCACAGACCAAGCCGTCCGCACACGAGCATATCCGCTTCCTCTCCATGCGAAATCTCATAGAGAGCCTGCATGAGATGAAAGACCGCCCGTTCGTTCTCGGAATAATACAGGACCGGGTTCTTTCCCGGCGCGGTGATGGTATTTTCCGGAAGTCCCTGTAAATGTACCCGGTCCATCACACAGCAGTAGCTCTCCATCTCATGATTGGACACAAGGACCTCCCCGTGCAGAACGCCCTGGTTGCATATAATCAGATTCCCGGCCCGCACCGGATACAGCCGCCGGTTCACCGCGTAGCTTCCGTTTCCCTCTGAAATATACAGCAATTCCAAAACATCCTCATGGGTATGCATCAGCTGCGGATGGTTCCGGTGATATTCCTCGTTTACGTAATGCGTTGTCACAAACCGCCCCGATATTTTCGTCTCCGCCTTCCCGGAAGGCTCAGCGCCTCCCGCTCGGGAAGACTGTCTGATTACAGATTCCTTCTGCTCCATATTCATTCTCTCCCACCCGCGAAGCGAACGCCGCGGCATTGCGGGACTTGTGTATCAAGGGTCAATCCGCAGCTGACACAGCCTGTGGCACACTGTATCGTATCGCCTTTTACTCTGCGTAAGGCTCCGCGAAACGGCGCTCGAATTCCTCTTCCAGGCCCTTCCGGAAATCCGGATGCGCAATACGGATCAGCGCCTTCGCGCGCTCACGGAGATTTTTCCCCTTCAGGTGAGCGATTCCATACTCCGTCACCACATAATCCACATCATATCGCGATGTGGTTACCGGAGCTCCCGGATCCAGATTTGCCACAATCTTCGACACCTTTCCGTGCGCCGCGGTGGAACTCATGGCCATGATAGAGATTCCGTTCCTGGCCATCGATGCGCCGCGCACAAAATCAACCTGCCCGCCGGCAGCGCTGATCTGCTTCGGCCCGATCGCCTCGGAGCATACCTGACCCTGCAGATCAATCTGCACGCAGGAATTGATGCATACGATGTTGTCATTCTGGCTCACAACAACAGGGTTATTGACATAGTCCACAGGCGCCATATAAATGTCCGGGTTATGGTCTACAAAATCATACAGTTTCTTCGTTCCCATGAGGAAGGTGACTACCAGCTTCCCGGGCCTGAGGCTCTTCCGCGTGTTGTTAATTACGCCCTTTTTCACCAGGTCCACAATTCCGTCCGAGAACATCTCCGAATGTATTCCGAGATCCTTCTTGTCGCCGAGCTCTGCCAGTACAGCGTCCGGAATTGCTCCGATGCCGAGCTGCAGCGTGTCTCCGTCGTGAATCAGCTCTGCGCAGTTCTTCCCGATCGCCTTCTCGACCTCGCCGATCTTCGCCGGCTTAAGCTCCGGGATCGGCGCGTCATGCTCCACAAAGCAGTCGATATCCTCCACCGGAATTACCGTTTCTCCCTCCGCCCAGGGCATCTCGCGGTTCACCTGCGCGATCACAAGCTTTGCCTCGCGAAGCGCCGGAAGCGTATAATCGCAGGAAACGCCGAGACTGACACGGCCGTTCTCATCCGGCGGCGTCACCATCACCATGGCGACATCCACCTTCACGCTCTTCTCGAAAAGCTCCGGAACCTTATAGAAAAAGCACGGCGTAAAGTCCGCGCGCCCTGCGGCGATCGCGTCTCTTGTCTGACCGCTCACGAACAGAGAGTCATGAATAAAGTGCTTCTCCATGCCCTCCTGGCAGTACGCTGCCTTCCCCAGACTTACCATATGCATGATCCGGACATTGTGGTACTGTTCCGCGTTTTCTACCATAGCGTCTACCAGATATCCCGGTTCACCTGCGGCATGCGCCAGTACGACCACGCTGTCGGAAGGGATCTTCTGTACCGCTTCCTCCGCAGTGATCTTTCTGTCCTCATAATATTCTTTCCATCCCATTTTTGTATATCGTTCTGGCCCCGAAACCGGCGGCCATCTGTCCTTTCCCCCGGCATCCGCCGGGATGATTCTGAACTTCCGTATCCCGGAAAACCGGGACACGGAAGGCCTCTCATCACTCTGTGATATGAGCGATGTCTTTTGCGAGCTGCTTCTTCATAGCCAGATTTCCCTGACGGGCAATCATAATTCTCTGTGCCTGCGGGGATCCTGCGCCGTGCATGGACTCTGTGCGATAGCCGACAGCTGCAGTTCCCAGGGTCAGGTTCTCAATCAGACGGAGAATTCTCAGACGGTTCTCTGTGGAGACATCTGCCGTACCTCTGAAGTATTTTTCCACGACCGGTCCGAGCTTCTCATCACGCAGATCCTTCTCGGAGGGTGCCGTAACCATCAGTCCGCCGGCGATATCCTCTGCAAGACGGCAGATCTCATACGGGAAGCGCGTCACGTTCTGCTTGCACACATTTGCGAGGAGCAGATCGATCATGTAGTTGCCGGCCGGTGTCTGAGTTCCCTCAGACGAACATGCGATGCCGCAGCAGTACAATGTCTCGTTCAGATGCTGCATCTCAATGATCTTGTCCTTGATATGAGATGCCTTCGGCACGCCGTTATAATCCGCGGCAACGGCAGCGGCGCCGATCAGAACGTCGCCGACGCCGACCTTGCATCCGCCGTATGACTGTCTGTGATAGCCGGCAAAGCGCTCAACCAGCATGCCTGCGAATTCATATTCGCCGTTCAGGAAAATCCGGTCGTTCGGTACAAATACATGATCAAAGACGGTCAGGGCTTCCACTCCGCCGAATTCCGAATTTCCTACGTCGATCGTTCCGCCCTCCAGCTTTCTCGTGTCGCAGGACTGTCTTCCCACGAGCATGAAGATTCCCTTCGTGTCTACCGGAACCGCAAAGGAAACCGCGTAATCCTTATCGTCCTCTCCCATCGCAATGGTCGGCATGACAATAACCTCATGAGAGTTGATAATGCCGGTCTGGTGTGCCTTGGCTCCGCATACGACAATACCGTCATCTCTTCTCTCCACAACGCGGAGGTACAGATCCGGATCCGCCTGTGCGTGCGGCGCCTTGGATCTGTCTCCCTTCGGGTCTGTCATGGCTCCGTCAACGACAAGGTCTTCCTTCTGAACATACTTCATGAACTTCAGGAAATTCTCATGGTAATGGGTGCCATGTGCCTTGTCACACTCATAGGTCGTGCTGAATACCGCGTTGAAGGCGTCCATTCCTACGCATCTCTGAAAGCATGCCGCCGTCTTCTGGCCGAGCAGTCTCTGCATCTTGACCTTGTTTCTCAGGTCCTCTGTGCTCTGATGAATATGGGTAAAACGGTTTACTCTCTCTCCGATGTACGGAGACATCGCCGTCATCAGATTCTGATACTCCGGCTTCTGTGCGAGATCATAGGTCATACGCACGGAATTCAGCGACGGGCGCAGTACCGGATGATCCACCGGATTGTCAATTTTCTCCCCCATGTAATAGATCTGCATGTTCATTCTGCGAATACTCTCGATGTATTCCTCTCCAGTTTTCAGTGCCATTTCATTTCCATCCTTTCTTTATTGTGATTGTGAGATTTTTCATGAACCCGCATACCAGGTCCCTGCCCATTCTCTTGCAAATTCCGTGCCAGTCTTCCGGATGTCCGGGAAATATTACCCGGATTTTTTTATGGCATGATTTTTGCAGGGAAAATAATGACAGTCAGAATGTTCCTGGCCTGCGGAAAATTTGCCCGCCGGCGCACAAAACTGTGAGCGGCTACCCGTTAGCGGCACAGGATCTGCGTGGCGGCAAGAAAACGCCAGAACTTATAACGTTAGTGACGTAATGTACCGCACAGCCATCTTCATCTAATAATATAGAAGAAACGAGGTATAAAAAATGAGCGCTGCAGCATATGAACAGCCAGAGAAATCCCGGAAACAGTCCTCTGTCCTTGAGCGGATACAAGAGGCTCTCCGGACGGAGGTTCTTCCGGAGATTCAGGAACACGGCGGAAGCATAGAAGTTGTATCAGTGGAGGACGGCGTCTGCCGCGTACGCATGACCGGAGGCTGCTCCAACTGTCCTTCCGCCGCACTGGAAGCGGAGGAACTCATCCGTGATCCCGTGCTTCGCGCAGTTCCGGAACTGACAGATGTCATTCTCGTCCAGGAAACCAGCCCGGAGCTTTTGGATTTTGCGCGCAGAATTCTTGCGCACAGAGCGCCGGAGGTATTCGGATGACGCAGGCTCGGATCGGCATCAAATACTGCGGAGGATGCAATCCGCGCTATGACCGGGTCAGCGAGGTTGCCGCGCTGATCAGCCAGTTTCCGGAATTTATCTTTCAATACGATACCGGCGTTTACTGCCCGGTATGGATTGTGGTATGCGGCTGCCAGTCGGCCTGCTGCCCGACTGATGATCTCTCCGGTGGACGAATTCTGCGGCTGCGGGAGCCGAAGGATTTTCTGAGGGTGCGCGGCGAACTGGAACAGCTGAGGGATGAAGACGTTTCAAAAATGAAACAGGCATTGCGCACCTGTTTCATAAATGAAACAGCCGAATCCCGACATACCTTCACCGAAAAGGACATAATGGCGTACGCAAAACTGACAGGAGACCTCAACGGAATCCATCTTGACCCCTCCGTCGCATCCTGCACAATCTTCCGCGAGCGCGTCGTCCACGGACAGTATGTCAGCAGTACACTCTCCGCTCTGATGGGCACTTCCCTGCCCGGCTCCGGCACGATTCTCGCCGAAGAACGGATCCGGTATCTTCACCCGGTCCGCGTCGGAGACACCATCACCTCGCGGATCCGCCTCGACGGATACGAGGAACATAAGAGCTTCTATGTCGGCATTTTTACGGGCACCTGCATCAATCAGGAGCATCTCGAGGTGATTCGCGCGGAGTTTCGCGAAATCATGACAAAAAAACTGTTCCGGATTTCAGAGAAAATGCCGGAACACGAAACGGAAATCAGCATGAATCCATCAGACAGTGAACGACAGGTTTCACAGGATAATGGCAGGTTTTACAGTATATAGTGAATGACGGTTTTCGCAGAATAATCGCAGAAAATCCATGTCAGCAGAAACGGAAAGGAAATTCAATTATGACAAATCTGGAGAAATACAACAAAATTTTCATCGATGCCTTCGGGGCAGACCCCGACAAACTCGAGGAGCTCCGCTACAGAAAGACTGAGAAATGGGATTCTATGGCTCACATGGATCTGGTCTCTGATCTGGAGGAAAAATTCAACATTCGTTTTTCCACCTTTGATATTCTGAACTTCACCACTTACAAAAAGGGGCTCGAAATAATGACAGGCTACGGTGTAGATTTTTCGAAATGACAGAAGGACCTGATCCGCTCTGTTTCATTTCCGGAACAGCGTTCCGGAAACACCAGAACGATGCCGTATACCCCCTCGCGGAAGGAGATTCCATTATATGAAAAACCAGACCCGATCCGCAAAATCCGGATCCTGCAGCAGCGAACCGTTCTCCCGTTCCATCGGGAAGCTCTCCGCATACCACAGAAAAAACTGCACACCGTATTCTGCCGTCTGCGAAGGCCTCGGGGAGGATACTCCTCTCCTGCCCGTTGATCTCTTCAAGGATGTCCGCCTCATCAGCACCAGGCCTGAAAACGTATATCTTCAGCTGACATCCTCCGGGACCGGCGGACAGAAGCCATCCCGTATATATCTGGATGAAGAGACCTCCGCTGCCCAACGTTCCGCTCTTGTGAGCATTCTGTCTGACTACGTCGGCTCCAAGCGGCGTCCCATGCTAATTATCGACAGGGAGGATCTTCTTCAGAACCGCCGCTCATTCTCGTCCCGGGCCATGGCGGTGCTCGGATTCTCCGTGCTGTCCACTCACCGGTACTTTGCTCTGGACAGCGACATGCGCCTGAATATCGGCGCAATCCGGGACTTTCTCCGGGACGCCGCAGGCGGCCCTGCGCTTCTCTTCGGCTTCACATTCGTCGTCTGGAAATATTTTGCGCAGGCACTGAAGGATATGCCGGACAAGCCTGATTTTTCCTCCTGCATTCTCATCCACGGCGGGGGCTGGAAGAAAATGCAGAACATCGCGGTCTCTCCCGACACCTTCCGCCGGGAGCTCTGCCGCATCTGCTCCCTGAAAAAGGAAAACATACACAATTACTACGGAATGGTGGAACAGCCGGGCAGCATCTTCATGGAGTGCGGCGCCGGACATCTCCACAGCAGCCGCTATTCTGACGTGCGCGTCCTGAATCCGGAGGACTTCTCGGAGTGCCGTCCGGGGGAGCCCGGAATTCTCGCGCTGTACTCTCTTCTTCCCCGCTCCTACCCCGGTCACGCACTGCTCTCCTCTGATATCGGGATGTACGAACCCGCCGACGGTACGCCCTGCAGCTGCGGAAGGCCGGGAAGGTCCTTTACCGTATCAGGCAGAATCCGGCAGGCGGAAATCCGCGGATGCAGCGACACCCGGTCAGACCCGGACCCTGCGGATCATCCGGCTCATTCAGATCCTTCCGGCCGTCATATGGACGCTGCTTCCTCTGTTCACCCGACTGCCGCGTCAGCACCTGATGCCTCTTCAGCCATTGACGTGCTGGCGGGGAACTGGAGACCTGTGCGCTACGCGCCGATGGCGCCCTTTTCCGATCTCGCCATGCACTTTCTCTCCTGCCTGTCGAGAAAGCTCATGACGGAATCGGATATCCGGAAGCACCCGGATACCATGGCGTTTGCCTTCTGGTGCCGGCCGTCCGCACTGAGAGCGATGAAAGAGCGCTACCGATTCTCAGACTCCGTCCGCGGCAGAGGCCTCGCCTTTCACCTGACGCCATCAAATATGCCTGCGATGTTCGCGTATTCCTTTGCGGTATCGCTGCTTGCGGGAAATCCGAACATCGTGCGTCTCTCTGGCAGAATATCTTCCGAGACCGAATACCTGCTCAGCGAGATCCGCTCCTGCCTGGACCGGGAAGAATTTCAGACCCTGAAGCAGTCGAATGCCTTTGTCCGGTTTCCGCATGACACCGGCATTCTGTCCGACATCTTCGCCTCCTGCTCCTCAAGGATCCTCTGGGGCAGCCGCGCAACTGTGGAGAAAATCGCGGCTCTGCCGGCTCCGGGATGCACAGACCTTCTGTTCCCGTCCAGATATTCTTTTTCCGTTTTTCGGACGGAATACCTGCGTAAGCTCTCAGATGAGGACCTTGACCTTCTGGTATCGCTGTTTTACCGCGACACCTACGAGGCCGACCAGAACGCCTGCGCCAGCCCCGGCATGGTGTTCTGGCTCGACGGAGACTTAACGGGCAAGCAGGCGGAAAAAGCAAAGCAAAGATTCTGGAACCGCCTCGCCTTCCTCGCATCCGGCTATGCGTCGGATCCCTGGAGGGCGGTGGAAAAATACACGAGGCTCTGCCGCTCGTACATCCATGCGTCCGAGAGCCACTATCAGCTTCTCCCCGTCCGCAGGTGGAAAAACGATCTCTATGTCGTTCCGGTCCGGGAGCTGCCCGCGCACCTTCATGACCTCGACGGCAAATTCGGAACCTTTTATCAAAAGGATGTCCGCAGTCTGAAGGAGCTGCTGCCCTGGATCGAACCGGACATCCAGACCGTCACCTATGCCGGCATCGATCCCGAGAAGTTCCGCAGGCTTCTGGACGAACACAGCTGTACCGGTGTGCGCCGGCTCGTTCCCGCCGGAGAAGCCCTCCGCTTTGATCCTGTCTGGGACGGAATCGACATGATCCGGATGCTGACCGACGCATAAAATGCCGAAAAGCAGCAAAAAGTTCTCTGTTTCTGGAGGTTTTCAACTATGAGAGAAGAAGAAAATCCATATTTTTTTGAACGAAATCCCGCCTTTGAGGACCGCACCGCCTTCCTGACAGAGGACGGCTTCCTCACAACCTACCATGATCTGTACCGTCTGGAGGAACAGATTCTCGGCGCCCTTCCGCCGCGCAGTCTTATCTTTGTGCTCTGCCGCAATCATCCGGACGCTGTCGCCGGCTATCTCGGATCGCTCCGTTTCCGCCATGTCCCGCTTCTGCTCTCAGGCAGCCTGTCCGCGGACAAGCTGGAAAACCTGGAGCAGCTCTATCTGCCAAATGCGCTTCTGCTTCCGGAAAGCTGCCGCGAGAAATACCGGACCGCAGAAGAGCTCCCGTCGTTTGCAGAAAAAATAGCATCCTGTCCCGTCCTCTGGACCGACGGATGCTATACCCTTCTCGCCCTCCGGGATGCTCCTCCAGCCATGAATCCCTCCCTCAACCTCCTGCTCTCCACCTCCGGCAGCACCGGCTCTCCCAAGCTGGTCCGCCTCTCCGCAAAAAACCTTCAGGCAAATGCGCGTTCCATCGCCGAATACCTGGAAATCACAGACAGCGAGCGGCCGATCACCTCACTGCCGATGGAATATACCTACGGCCTGTCCGTGATCAACAGCCACATGCTGCGCGGCGCCGCGGTGCTCCTGACGGACCGCACCTTCACAGACCTGGAATTCTGGAATTTCCTGAAGGAGCAGCACGCCACCTCCTTTGCAGGTGTGCCCTACTCCTACCAGATTCTCTATAAGCTGGGACCTGAGCATCTGGACCTGTCCTCTGTCCGGACCATGACGCAGGCGGGCGGAAAGCTCCCGCAGGATCTGCAGGCCTTCTTCGGATCCTATGCCCTGAAGCACAGGATCCGCTTTATTATCATGTACGGACAGACCGAGGCAACCGCCAGAATGTCCTGGCTTCCGCCCGAGGAATGTCTCAGGCGGCCGGGCAGCATTGGCACCGCCATCCCCGGCGGCAGCTTCTCTCTGGAGGACGAGAACGGAAATAAGGTCACAGGCCCGCAGCCCTGCGGCGAACTGATCTACCGCGGTCCGAACGTGTCACTCGGGACCGCCGGCTCAGCACAGGATCTCATGCTCGGTGACACACGGCAGGGCGTACTTCACACCGGCGACCTCGCCCGCCGCGACAGAGACGGCTACTATTACATCATCGGAAGACGAAAGAGGTTTCTGAAAGCGGCCGGAAAAAGGCTCAGCCTGGATTCTGTCGAAGCCATTCTCAGCCGCCGCTGGCCCTCTGCCGTCTTCATCTGCTCGGGGACCGACGACCACATCGGGATCTATCCCGTCACCGGCGAAACGAGGGGTACAGTTCCCCGTGAGGAGGAGATTCTGCGGTTTCTTGAGGACTCCCTGCGGATTCACCACACGGTCTTTTATGTGCGGTACATTGCGGAAATTCCGAGAAACGCCACCGGAAAAATCCTGTATACCGACCTTCCCGACTAATAATTCAATTAAGCAGCCGGCTATGCGATTCATAGTGTCACAAATTGTATATGCTGCGATGTGTCTTTTGCGTTGCAGCTCCTGCATTCCTGCAGATATTCGGGCTTCCCGCATCCGCGTCAGACAGAATTTTACAAAATCCCTTGTTTTAAGGACCGCCGCCGGAATATAATGGTCACGAATTCTTGTTAGCTGACCTTAATATCGACAGCTGTGCCGGACCTGCGGCACAGCACAATCCGAGGCGCCGTGGCAGGGGCGTTCATGATGCTGAAATATCTGAAGAAATACTTGTGGGCAGCCGCTCTGGCCATGGTGTTCATGGCGGCTGAGGTAAGCTGCGATCTGATGCAGCCTGATTTGATGGAGCGCATCATTGATGACGGTGTCCTCGGAGGCACTGCCGGCATTCCGGATGTGCATCTGGTGCTGACCTGCGGCATCCGGATGCTGCTCATCGTCTGCCTGGGAGGCGCCTGCGGTGTTCTCGGGGAATCTGCGACTCACAGCTGAAAGGACAGGAGGCGACGGTATGAGCGGACAGCACACATCACTTGCGGAAAAAGGCGTAGGCGGAAATTTCCATCACGGCCCTGTTTCCTTCGAAAGACCCCGCTCCGGAAAGGGTACACTTCGCCGTCTGACCCGTTATTTTCACGACGAAATCCGCTTTGTCGCCCTGCTTCTCATGCTGACGGCTGCCGGAGTCGCCGCATCTGTCGCGGCGCCCGTGTTCCAGAGCAGCGCCATCAACGCAATTGCAGACGGTTCCTTCGGTGTTCTTCCGAAAAAACTGGAGATCATGGCGGTACTCTACACGGTCTCCGGCCTCTCCCTCCTCCTTCAGGGCTGCGTCAGCGCCTCGCTCTCCCAGAGAATTGTCCGAAAGCTGAGGCGCGACCTCTTTCAGAAAATCGTGAATCTTCCGGTCCGCTATCTGGATACGCACTCGCACGGCGACATCATGAGCCGCATGACCAATGACGCGGAGAACATTTCGGATGTCATCTCCTCCTCCCTCGGCACGATGTTTTCCGGCATCCTGACACTCGCCGGTACCCTTGCTCTGATGCTCTGGTACAGTGTGCCTCTCACCCTGCTCTCGTGCACAACGGTAATTGCCGTAGTATTGGTGACGCTGCTGCTCCGCAGGAAAATGTCCGTTTTTTTTCTGAAACGCCAGATTCTGCTCGACACGCTCAATGGCGAGGCAGAGGAAAAAATCACAAATCTCCGGACAATCATCGCCTATAACCGGCAGGAAAAGGTCATCGGCAGTTTCTCAAAAACCAGCGATGAGCTGACCCGCACCGGAATCATCGCCGAAATCATCGGCGGTTCCATGGGTCCTCTGATGAATATGCTTTCCAACACCGGCTTCGTGATCGTAGCCGTATTCGGCGCCTGGTTCGCTCTGAAGGGCCGGATCAGCATCGGCGTCATCTCCGCTTTTATCGTATACTCCCGGCAGTTTTCCCGCCCCATCAGCGAGCTGGCGCAGCTCTACGGACAGATCGAGACAGCCCTGGCGGGCGCGGAGCGGATTTTCGATCTGCTGGGAGAACCGGACGAGGACAAGAGCGGAACCGTACGGCTGCCGGACCCGGAAAGACCACAATTATCAATCTTCTGATGCGTTTCTACAACGTTGACAGCGGCGAAATCCTCCTTGACGGCGTCAATATCCATGACATTTCCTGTCCGAGTCTCCGCGACAGCATCGGAATCGTCCTGCAGGACACCGTGCTCTTTTCCGACACCGTACGGGCAAACCTCACCTATGGAGCCTCCCTCTCACAGGGAGAACGTCAGCTGATCGCCATAGGGCGCGCCTTCCTGTCCGACCCGCAAATCCTGATTCTCGACGAAGCCACCTCCAATGTCGACACCCGCACCGAGAAGAATATACAGGACGCCATGCTATCTATCATGAAGGGCCGCACGCTCCGACGATTTTATCCGCAAGTCCAAGCTTCAGCATGATTTCGATGTTGTTCTGATTCTGCACCCATACCCTTTCCGGTGCCTTGTCATAGGTCTCCTGTACCGGGTTCTGGGAATAATCACAGGTGGTGACCGTCAGCGGATACTCCGTCCGGTTCCCGGAAGTGCTGCTCGTACTCGCGGCACAGAAAACAGATAATGTTTTCTTTTTCATGGTTAAAACCTCCTAAGCAGTAATGATGTCTATACAGGGATGCCCTAGCCTTTTGCAATAGGAAAGGAAATATAAGATTATCTGTTCGCATAAACCCAAAAGCTGCCTGTTATCACAAGCGTGACAACAGACAGCCTTCTTCGTTCTTCGAACTTATATTACCGCTTTCTGATCCTGCCAGTTTTTCGTGGCGCGAATGATATTATTCATTCGATCATCCGACCGGGCAGGTCTCCTGACTTCTGAATCTCATGTCCGCTTCGCCTTCCCGCCTGACACTCCTGTCGACAGTGGCATATTGAAGACGGCGCTTTTCAGTTACAATGACGAGTTCGTACAGGGCTTTCACCTATTTCCCTATTCTCCTTTTTCAAGGCACCCGACTCTCTCTGTATGAAATTAACGGGTTCAGTATTTCGCCGCTTTCCCTTACTGTCAACAATGGTCTCCATTCTTCCATACCGCAGAGGCCCCGCAATCTTCCGGTTGAAAAAACCGATCAGCGGTCCCATAAAGAATGCCGTGACAATCGTGCCGATTCCGACGGTAGCGCCAAGCACAAATCCTACTGCGGTGCACAGAAGATCAATGGCGATCCGTACGGGACGGAAATCAAGTCCTTTTTTCTCATGGATGACAAGCGCGATGGCATCATAGGTAGATACTCCCAGATCACCCGTAAAATACAGGGAGGAACCGAAACAGAGGATCACCACACCCATGATGAGGAAGCCTGCCCGCACCGGAAGCGTCGGATCCGGAAGAAGCGCGTCCCAAAGCCAGGACGAGAATTCAACGATATAACCAAGGAGAAACAGATTGATAAAGGTGGCGATGCCCACCTTGTGCCTGTCAAGCAGGAAATCAACCACAAGCAGCGCGAGATTCAGGAACATGTAGACCACGCCATATCGAAACGGCGTAAGATTCCACACGCCGTGCGCAAAAACCTGAAAGGGATCCATGCCGAAGCCGGAGAAATTAAACATCCCCACGCTGAATCCGGAGATCAGAACCCCGGAAATCGTCATCGCAACCCTTCTCTGAAATTCTGTCATTTTCATAATCCTTCCCTGTCCGCCTCTGCCTGTTTCTCTTCAAAACCCCTGTAAACAGGCGTGCTCCCGGACTTCAGACCCGGATGTGCTCTGCGGACGACAGCTGAAGAATATATGAAAAATGCACTCCTGTCAATACATCTGCGTGAAATGAATGTAAAGTCTGCGTATACGGAATTTTCTCCCGGAATCACAAAGCCCCACATTCCCCCAGACAATACTTACACCAGAACGATCTTCAAAAATTACTCTTCACTATATATTGAAAATGCAGAGTCTTCACCGCCCTGCTGTTCTTCGCAGACTGGCTGCAGGCCGCCGGCGACACCTTTACCGGCTATTTGATTCAATCCTTTTGCGAAGAAGCATTCTTCGGGTTATAATAACCTCTAAAACACTTTCGTGATGAAAGGAGACAGACGATATGAAACCGACATCAGGTCTGAGCCGTAAGATTTTACTGAAAATGAATCCGCCATCGGAGGAGGACAGCCGTTCCTCCCAGACACGCATCCTGGACGCGCTCCGAACGGCGGGTGTTTCCGCATCCTTCTCTGCCGCTGCCCTGCGCCAGCTTTATCCTCTTTGTGACAACGCCGGCTGGAGGGTTACGGCCTCTCTCGGATGGAACGGAACCATATGGGAGATTCTGATGCTGGAGGCGGGAGACACGGAGAAGAGTCATTACGGGCTCGCTGTGGACCTCGGAAGCACCTCTGTGTATATGCGTCTGCTGAACTGCTCCACCGGCGAAACCATCGAAGAGGTCAGCGAATATAACCGGCAGATCGCCTTCGGAGAGGATATTCTCACCCGCATCTTCTATGCAAAAGATAACCCGGAGCATCTCGACGAGATCCGGAAAGCCACGATAAGGACTCTGACAGAGCTTATGTCCGCGCTTCGCAAGAAAACCGGAATCGCGCCGTCGGAATATCTGTCCATGGTGGTATCCGGCAATATGACAATGATTCATTTCCTCATCGGTCTTGATCCCTTCTGCATCTTCCAGACGCCCTACGCCGTCCGATCCGACGCGCCCGGCTTCCTTAGGGGTTCCGATCTGGATCTTCCGATCACAGGCTATGTATACTGCATCCCGGGGAGGGCCAATTATCTGGGCGGAGACATCACCAGCGGCATTCTTGCGACAGGTATCTATAAGGAAGAAAATATCTCTCTGTTCTTCGATGTCGGAACAAACGGAGAGCTTGCGGTCGGAAACAGCAGCTTCCTGCTCTGCGGCGCAGGAGCCGCGGGTCCTGCCCTGGAGGGCGGCGTCGTTCACACCGGAATGCGTGCCGCACCGGGCGCGGTGGAAAGCGTGTCACTTGCGGGCGGCGAATTTCATCTGAAAACCATCGGCGGGGAAGCCCCCGCCGGCATCTGTGGCTCAGGCATCGTGGATCTTCTCTCCGAGCTGTTTCTGAACGGCTGGATCAATCTTCAGGGCGTTCTTCAACCGGAGAAAAGCAGCCTCATCTCAATCCGGAAAAACCCGGATACCGGAATGGAGGAGGCCGCAGTCTGCTATGCTCCCGGCCTCTATTTCTATCAGAACGACATCCGGGAATTCATCAGCACAAAGGCTGCCGCGGCGACTATGATCGAATACATGCTGCAGGCCTCCGGAATCCGTCTCGAGGACATTGACAGGTTCTATATGGCAGGCGCCTTCGGCGCTCACATACACAAGGAATCCGCGATCGACATCGGCATGTATCCGGACGTGGAGCGCGACCGCATCTGCCCCGTCGGCAATACCTCTCTTGAGGGTGCGTCAATGCTCCTCCTGAACAGGGCGCTGCTGACGGATATCGACCGCATTCTCGATCTCATGTCCTACGTCCAGTTCGGCGCAGTAGACAATTTTGTAGAAATGATGCAGGCCGCATCCGCGCTTCCGCACACGGACGGAAGGAGGTACCCAAGCGTCATGAAGAAGCTGCAGGACAGGGCAGCCCGCAGCGAAACGCAGAGCGCAGTACCCTGCGCAGATTCTCGGGATTGAGGTGCTGATTAGTCACTGTTCAAACCCAACTCAATACGGCAAGGATTTTACAGTCCTGTTGCCCTTCGCAAACTGGCTGTAGTAAAGTTTTATCCTCATTTTATGAAGCTGCGGAACTCCTCAGGCGCAAGCGCCTTCGTCAAACAGTCCTCGCTATCCACTTCATGAACAATTCACAGATAAAACTTTAAACAGCCAGTAATGCTCCGGCAAAGGGGCTGTAAAATCTTTGCCATTTTAGTGGCGCATGAACAGTAACACTGAATAGTTACAATTTTTTCAATAAATTCCATGTTGTTCCGCCCGGATATTTCTTATGATAAAAGAGATTGTGTATACCAGAAGACACCCTGCTTCATGAATGTATTGGGAGGATATCATGAAAATCACACATATGAAAGTCAACCATCTGGTGAATCCGCTTGGCTATCGCCTGGAGCACCCGACGGTATCCTTTGTCGCTGAAGATACGACTGCGAAAAAGCAGTCTTCTGCGCGTGTCGTGCTTGCCGCCGATCCGGATTTCACGCAGATCCTGCACGACAGCGGAGACCGCCCGGACCTCTGCAGCACGGCTTATGAGCTTCCGGTTTCATTGGAACCGGAGACAAGATATTACTGGAAGGTCTTCGTAAAGGCGGATAACGGCGACTCCGCGGAGAGTGAAACAGCCTGGTTTGAAACCGCAAAAGCAGGCGCCTGGACAGCGGACTGGATCACTCCATGCGCAGATAAGGAGCTTCAGGTCAGTATTATTCATGACTTCGAAATCACAAAGCCCCTGGCAAAAGCCCGGCTCTATCTCACCGGTCTCGGTCTCTACGAGGTATACATCAACGGTAAAAAACAGGGCGACGAATGTCTGATGCCCGGCTTCTGCGACTATGACGCGTGGATTCCATACCAGACCCTTATTCCGGATCTCATCCAGGGACACAATCACATCGAAATTTTTCTGGGCGATGGCTGGTATAAGGGCTGGTACGGTCTTCGCAAGAATCACGAGCTGTACGGTGATCGTCTGGCATGCATCGCGGAACTGAAGCTGTTCTACACGGACGGCACCTCCGAAACCATCTGCACGAATCCCGGCTGGAAGGCGCGCAAAAGTCCTGTGACCCGCAGCGGCATCTATCCCGGCGAGGTGTATGAACCCGGCGTTGACCGCAGCGAAATTATGGACACCGAGATCATCCGTCTCGACAAGGGAAAGCTGCAGCCCCGCCTGGATCCGCGCATTCTGATCCAGAAAGAGCTGAAACCCGTCTCCCTGATCCACACACCTGCAGGCGAAACCGTCCTGGATATGGGACAGAACATGGTGGGATGGCTGCGCTTTCACTGTGATGCTCCGGCAGGAACAAGCATACACTTCCAATTCGGAGAAATTCTTCAGAACGGCAATTTTTACCGGGATAATCTCAGGACGGCCCTCGCTGCGTTCACCTATATCTCGGACGGCATCGAGCGGGATGTCAGACAGCACTTCACCTTCTACGGATTCCGCTATGTCAAAATTACAGGATGGCCGGGAGAGCCGGATCCGGAAGACTTCCGCGGACTTGTCATCTATTCGGAGATGGAGGACCTGAGCACCTTTGAGACCTCCAATCCTCTGGTCAATAAGCTCTTTGAAAACACGAAATGGGGCATGCGCGGTAATTTTCTCGATGTTCCGACCGACTGTCCGCAGAGAGATGAACGCTACGGCTGGACAGGAGACGCGCAAATCTTCTCCGGAACCGCGTGCTTCAACATGGACACCTATGCCTTTTACACAAAATTTGGCTATGATCTGGCCTGCGAGCAATCCCAGTTAAACGGCGCCGTTCCGGATGTCGTGCCTACCGCAGGATATACCGGCACCATTTCCACCGCATGGGGTGAGGCTGCGACAATCATCCCATGGAATGTCTACCTGCACTATGGAGACAGGAATATCCTGCGCAGACAATTTGACAGCATGCGCGCCTGGGTGGATTATATGAAGCGCCAGGATGACGCACACGGCTCCAGACGCCTCTGGCAGAGCGGCTTCCACTACGGAGACTGGCTCGCTCTCGACGGAAATGTGCCGGGAGGCGTGTACGGCGCCACCGACCCGTTTCTGATTTCATCCGCATACTACTATTATTCAACAGGAATCGTCGCGAAAAGTGCAAAAATCCTGGGATATGAAAAAGAGGCAGCCTGCTATCAGCAGCTTGCCGAAGAGATCCGTGACGCCTTTATCCGGGAATATTTCTCTCCCTCCGGCCGGCTCGCTGTAGATACAATGACCGCCTATGTCGTCGTTCTCTACATGGGCCTCACACCGGATTACGCCCTGGAAAAGACACGCAGGGGACTTCTGAACAAGCTGGCGAGAAACCGCTATCACCTGGAAACCGGTTTTGTCGGCACGCCCTATCTGATGCGTGTCCTGTCCGACAACGGACTGAATGACTGCGCCTATCACCTCCTTCTGGAAAAAGGCTTCCCGGGCTGGCTTTATGAGGTGCTCATGGGCGCCACCACCATCTGGGAACGCTGGAACTCTGTTCTTCCCGACGGAAGCATCAGCGGTACGGAGATGAATTCCCTGAACCACTATTCCTATGGTTCCGTCGTGGAATGGATGTTCCGCAATATGCTCGGAATCAATCCCGATGAGGATAATGCGGGATTCCGCAGATTCACCATTGCTCCGAAGCCGGACTATTCCGTTCCGCAGGCAGGAGGATCTCTGCGCTCCGCTTCGGGCCTGATCCGTAGCGGCTACCGGCTGGAGAACGGAAATCTTACGATAGAAGTTACCGTACCCTTTAACACAGAAGCGACGCTTCTGCTTCCGGATGCCGACATCGGCGCTCTCTGTCCATACGCTGACCGCACGGACGGAATTGTCTCCATGCGGCAGGACGGATGCAATGTATCCATGATCGTCCATTCCGGCAATTACTCCTTCACCTACCGCCCCACAAGGCCTTACCGTAAAGTCTACAGCCTCGACTCCCTGATGAGTGAATTGAACGAAAATCCAAAAACGAAGGCAATTCTTGATCAGTACTTTTATTCCCGGTATCCGGTCATTCCCTTCGAGAAAGAGCTCTTCACTCTCCGTCAGACTCTGAACGGTCCTTTTACCTATCTGCCCTATGAAGAGCAGGAAAAGATCGATCATCTGCTGCGCGAAGTGGAGTAAACGAACAGTCCCGCAGACGCCATACAAAATGCACGCGTCTGCGGGACTGTCTGTTTATCCGGGCACTGACTAAGCCAAGGCTCCGCAACACCTCCGGCACATCCGATATGCAAATATCAGAATGTCAGTGAACCCGCTGTTTTTTCAGGCATCTCATAATCCGATATATCTGCCGCTAATGCAGCAGGGTTTTCCGGATTGCAGCCTTCCATCCTTTATATTTCTGGTCTCTTTCCGCTTCCTCCATCTTACATGTATAGTCTGTCAGGCGGATATGACGAAAGATGGTCTCCTCATCATACAGGCCGACAGCGATTCCCGCGGCATAGGCGGCTCCCATTCCGGACAGCTCCTGCAGTTCGGGTATCTGCACACAGATATCCGCGATATCAGCCTGGAACTGCATCAGATAGCGGTTTTCCGTCGGGCCCCCGTCCACGTGGAGATCCGGTATCGGATTCCCGGTATCCTTCCGCATAATCTCAATTAGATCCGTGATCTGATAGGCGATGCTCTCGACGCACGCCTTGACGATTTCTTTTTTCCCGGTAATCCTTGTGATTCCCGTGAGGAGTCCGGTCGCCTCCGGATCCCAGTACGGCGCGCCAAGCCCGGTGAATGCCGGAACAAAGTACGAGCGGTCATCCGGATTCGCAAGGACAGCAAGTTCTTCCGTTTCCGACGCAGAGGAAATCATCCCGACCTGATCCTTCAGCCACGTGATGGACGCCCCGGTATAATTCAGATTTCCCTCCAGCACATAGTCCACCCGGCCGTGCATCCCCCATGCCAGCGAGGTCACCAGTCCGCTGGTGCTCCGGTATCTTGTGCCGCCGGTATTCATCATCACCGAGCTTCCGGTGCCGTAGGTCGCCTTGATTCCGCCCTTTTCCCGGCAGTTCTGACCGAACAGCGCCGCATGGCTGTCTCCGAGAACGCCCCGGATCGGAATTTTCTTCGGAAGAATTCCGTTCAGATCCGTCATTCCGAATACAGAATCGGACATGACAACCTCCGGCAGAGAGCTTTGCGGAATCCCGAAGATGTTCAGCAGCTCCTCATCCCAGCTCAGTGTTTCCAGATTGAACAGCTGCGTTCTCGACGCGTTCGAGTAGTCGGTCCTGTGACTTTCTCCTCCCGTCAGCTTGTATACCAGCCAGCTGTCAATCGTTCCTACGGCAAGTCTGTCTTCCCGGGCAAGCCTGCCCGCCTCCGGAATGTTCTCCATGATCCACTGAAGCTTCGCGGCGGGAAAATACGGAGACAGCGGAAGTCCGGTCTTCTCCCGGATCCTGTCCGCCTCTCCATTTTTTTCATGCCGGATACAAATGTCCTCCGCCCGCGCGCACTGCCATACGATCGCATTGCACACCGGCTTTCCCGTCTCCTTATCCCAGGCGGCCGATGTCTCTCTCTGGTTCGAGATGCCGAAAGCGGCAATGTCTTCCGGAGCAATTCCCGCTTTCGCGATAACATCCCGACATACCTCACAGGTATTCCGGAAAATTTCCTCCGGATCGTGCTCTACCCAGCCTTTTTCATTAATAATCTGCGCGTGCGTCCGGTCCGCACGCGCAGTGAGTTCTCCTGATTCATCAAAAAGCAGCCCCTTCGTACCCTGTGTACTCTGATCGACTGCGAGTATATATCTGCTCATACCTGCACTCCGATTATTTGTTCAACAGCTCCCGCGCTTTTTTCGCAATTCCCTCTCCCGTAAGTCCGTAATACTCAAAAACCTGCGCCGAGGTACCTGTGATCACCGGAGCATCCGGAAGCGCCATTGTGACGGTCTTTCGAGGGCAATTCTCTCCTACCGTCTGAGCGACCATGGAACCGAGTCCTCCGAACGGGGAATGTTCCTCCACCGAGATCACCGCCTTCGCGTTCTCTGCCGCCCTGATGACCGCCTCAGTATCCAGGGGCTTTACGCAGTACATATCTAGCACTGTTGCATGAATTCCTTCTTTTTCCAGAATGTCAGCCGCATCCGCCGCCGGACGGACCATTTCTCCGCACGCGATGATCGCCACATCGTCTCCCTTCCTGAGCCAGGTCGCGCGGTCCATCGTAAACGGACAATCCTCCTCTGTGTAGACATCCTCTACCGGATTACGGCCCACACGGATATATGCGCACTTGTCATCGAGGAGAAGAGACTCGACCAGCTTCCGGGTCTGATGTCTGTCGCTCGGAAGATAAACGCGCATATTCGGAATGGCGCTCATCGCCGCGATATCCTGTGCGGAATGGTGGCTCATGCCGAGCGCTCCGTAGCTTACACCTCCGGAGATACCGATCAGCTTCACATTCGTATTTGAATAAGCGCAGTCCACCTTGCACTGCTCATAGCTTCTCGTCGTCAGAAAGGATGCCGGAGATGCCGCGAATGGCTTTTTCCCCATTTTGGCAAGACCGGCAGCGATCCCGACCAGATCCTGTTCCGCGATTCCCGCTTCCACCGACTGACGGGGATAAGCCTCGAAGAATGGTGTCATCGAAGCGGAGCCTCTGGAATCGCTGCACAGTACCACAATGTCTTTGTCTGTCTTCGCTTTTTCCATCAGTACATCACAGATGACCTTGCGATTTGCTATCTTATTCATTTGTCAGAGCCTCCTTCCCAGCCTCAAGATCCTTCATGATCGCCGCATACTCCGTCTCGTTCGGCAGATGATGATGCCATCCCGCCTTGTTTTCCATGATCGGAGAACCTTTGCCCTTTATCGTATTCGCGATGATGCATGTCGGACGGCCCTTCGTCTCCTTTGCCTGTGCGAACGCCGCGTCCAGTTCATCGATATCATTGCCGTCCGCCGTCAGCACATTCCATCCGAAGGATTCCGCCTTTTTCCTCAGATCCTCCAGCGCCATGACATCCTCCGTGCCGCCCGAAATCTGGAGGCGGTTCCGGTCGATAATCCACACAAGGTTGTCCAGGTGATACATAGCCGCGGACATGGCGCCTTCCCAGTTGGAGCCCTCCGCCAGCTCGCCGTCTCCGGTCACGACGTATACGCGATTCGGCTTTCCGTCCATCTTCACCGCGAGTGCCATTCCGACGGATACCGGAAGTCCGTGTCCGAGGGAACCCGAATTCATTTCAATGCCGGGAAGCTTGTTGTTCGGGTGTCCGATATAGGGAGAGCCGAATTTAGAGAACTGAGTGGTCACCTCGTTCAGCTTCAGGAATCCCTTCTCACAGAGGACCGCGTAGTACGCTTCCATCGCGTGGCCCTTGCTCAGAATGAAAAGATCACGGTCCGGATCCTCCGGGTTCTCCGGAGAGATGTTCATCTGCCGGAAGTAAAGATCCGTCAGGATTTCCATGACGGACATATCTCCGCCGATATGTCCGCCGCCGCCTGCCATAATGATGTTCACACAGTCTTCTCTCAGCTTGTAGGATAGATACTTCAGATTTTTCACGTTTATTCTCCTCTCAGATATGCTTTCACATCTTCTTCAATAGGATCATAAAAATCCGGGGTAATATGCAGATATTTGCACGCTTCATAAAGCACCGGAACTACATCCTCGTGAATCGCGACACAGTGATGGATATAAGGTCCCTCTACCAGCTTTGCCTCCAGTCTCTTGAGATTTTCCACCTCTACCCAGAGGTAGGTCCCCTTCGTGAACGGGCCGTCGATTCCCTTTGCGTGGCCCAGCAGCAGAGAATATTCACCGTTGTCGCCGTCAAATCTGGTGAGCGTGAGATCCCCGTGCTTCGCCTCCGCGGAAACGGCTCCGTTATACGGAAATGCAACCGGAACGCAGATGGAAGGCTTCTCCCTTGCCACCGAGATCGGCCACGGTCCGCAGTGCTGAAGCAGCTCTCCGTTTTCGTTGTCCGGATGACGAACCGTCCAGTCCGCAAAGAGTCCTCTCTTTTCATTGAGTGTCGCCGCCTCCGCGAGAACCTGGGTGATTGCCCCGTGTATATCGGTCTCACAGACGACGGGAAGGCCCTCCTCGTTCAGCAGGGAATTCGCCGCGCAGGGCATGATTCCGATCTCTCCCTGAAGCGCATTCCAGCACTGAATGGCAATCGCGCTGCACCCGTAGCGTCCCGCGAGATTCTTCATCGCGATCTTCAGCGCCGCTACATTCTCCAGTGCCTCCGGTTCAATCCGGCAGATCATGTTCTCCTGACAGTACTGAATCACTGCCTGAACCTCGCCAGCCTCTTCCGCTTTAACACGGTTAAGCTCCTCTGTCAGCTCCGGAAGCGGAACCGGCGCAAGCTGAATGTTGAACTTCTCAAGCAGCTCTCCCTCATTGCACATCGTGGACCAGAAATCGAAGGGCCGGGGTCCAAGCTGAAGAATCCGGAGACTCCGGAACTTCTTCACCACATTGCATACCTTGATAAAGTCATTGACTCCGCGCGCGAATTCCGGATCCTCAAGCCTGCAGTTTGTCAGGTAGGTAAACGGTACCTGAAATCTCCGGAGCACCTTGCCTGTCGCAAACAGTCCGCACTGAGAATCCCGGAGCCGCATTCCGTCCGGCTCCGGGCGCTCGTCTCTCGGTCCCCAGAGCAGGACCGGCACATTCAGCTCCTTTGCAAGGCGCGCACACTCATACTCGGTGCCGAAATTTGCGTGCGGCAGAAACAGTCCGTCGACCTTCTCTCTTTTAAATTTCTCGGCGATCCGGATCCGGTCGCTCTCCTGATACAGCAGTCCTTCCTCGTTGATATCCGTGATATCCACAAAATCAACCTTGAGCTCCTCCAGCCGCTTCCTCGTCAGATTCGCGAACTTCACCGCGTCCGGCGCACTGAAAATTGATCTTCTCGTCGGCGCGAAGCCGATCCTGATTGTCTCCATAAAAAATCCTCCTTTCGACCGTTCTGTCCGTGATCCGCTCCCGTCTGCGGCAGAAGTTCCGGTCACAAAGACAGCCGTTCAGCAACACCCGTGATTCATCTTTTGATGGTTCCAGTATAATATCGCGTGAACTAAATTTATATATATTCTTCAGTGTTTCTGACTTAATTATTAACTTAATTCGTTCAGACTCTTTAAAAACAACTCATGATGCGGTATCGTAATGTATAAAGCAAACGGCAGCAGACATACGATACCTTGTGCCATAAACGATCTCATCTGCGTGTGCAAGATACCGGTGCCAGGGCTGCGAAACAGCGCGCGAACTGATACGGATATGATATCGGACTGCGTAAGCACGAAAGATAAGGAAAGGCGAAGCAGATGACCATCACTGAAAAAGAACTGGCTAAACAGCTGGGTTTAAGCCCCGCAGCCGTTTCCATGGCATTAAACAACAAGCCCGGCGTCAGTACCGAAACAAGATCCAGAGTTGTCCGGGCCGCCGAGGCGGCCGGATACGATTTTTCAAAGCACAGCATCCGGAAAACCCATCAGGGTGAGATATACTGCATCGTATACCGCGCGAACAATGCGATACTGAATTATTCACCGATTTTTACTGAATTAACAGATGGCATGGAACAGGAATGCCGGAAGAACCATTGCCATCTGCGTACACAGCAGCTCTACGAGCAGACAGATGATTTCTCCAGACTTGCCGAGGAGCTCCGCGGGTCCGGCTGTGCGGGCATCGTTCTCCTCGGGACAGAGATTTCCGCTGAGGTATGCCGAAAATTCCTGCGTCTGAAGATCCCCGTTGTTCTTCTGGACTCCTGCTTTGAAGACGTCGACTGCAGCAGTATTCTGATCAATAATTCACAGGGCGCATATCTCGCCGCCAATTACCTAATCAACAAATACCACAGCCAGCCCGGCCATCTGAAGTCCTCTTACTCCATTCAGAATTTCTTCGAGCGGGATGTGGGATTCAAGCGCGCAGTGAGAGAGCACGGCATGTCCGTCAGCAATTCTGTCGTCCACGAGCTCTCCCCGACGATCGAAGGCGCAATGAGCGACATGCTGGACCTGATCGACAGCCGGGCAATGCTCGCGGACTGCTACTTTGCGGACAACGACCTGATCGCCATCGGCGCGATAAAGGCCTTTCAGGCCCGGAATATCCGGATACCTGAAGATATCCGGATTATCGGATTTGACAACATCCGCGAGGGACAGATCATAGAGCCTTCCTTAAGCACCGTTGATATTCCCCGCCTGTTCATGGGCCAAACCGCTATCCGGCAGCTGATCCGGCAGATCGATTATCCCGTCCCCCACACAGTGAAAACGGAGATATCCACCGGTATCGTCTCCCGCGGCTCCGCGTAACGCGATGCAAAAACAGGTTCCTTTACACGAAAAGATCCCGGCAGCCGTATCGGCTGTCGGGATCCTTTTAATAATGATTTTATACAGGGAAAGCCGGCAGGAAGAACAAGCCATCCAATCCTTCCCTCTTATCACCGGATCACAACGGCAAAACGTCCGATCTGGTCGTAGTCTTCATAAAAATCCCCCTGCAATGCAAAATCTACCCTGTCCTTCGTCACCCCTGCCGTTTCCTGTACTCAGGAAAAACAAAGCAGTCATACCGCACCGCTTTCCCTGCGAGAGAATAGCCCGGCTTCCTGCCCGCCAGGTTCGGTCCCTTCAGAGGCCGCTTGACCACGATCTTAAAAGGATGCGCATCCACAGCCGCCTGAAAAAGCTCCTCTTCATTCCGGCACGGGCTTTCCAGCTGATGCAGAAGCTGAAATTTCTTCTTCACCAACGCACTCTTCTGACGCTCGGGGAACATCGGGTCCAGATAGACCACATCCGGAGCTTCCTCCCGCTCGCGAAGAGCACGAATGCTGTCCGCCTTCCGGAGCTGCATTCTTCCGACCGTCTCCGTCAGGTCCGGATCGGAAGAAGCCCTCTCCAGCGCGTCCGAAAGCAGTGCCGCAATCACGGGGTCCTGCTCATACAGCTCCACCCGAAATCCCGCGGCAGCGAGAAGGAGCGCATCCTGCCCCAGCCCCGCGGTCGCGTCAATAACAACAGGCACACCGTCCCGATCTTTGAGCCTGGCAGCCTTCACCAGCAGCTCGTGGGTCAGATTGTGATGCTGAAGGCGCGGGCGCATCGAGGAAAAATCCCCGCGGATTTCAGTCCTCCCGTCTGTCAGAGTCAGCCCCTTCTCCTCCACCCGGAGAATCAGACGGTCCTCTGTCTGTGCCTGAACGGCAGGATCTCCACCTGATCCTGCCATGACGGCATCCAGCCCGTCCCCTCGGAGAGACTCCGACAGCTGAGCAGCCTTCTCTGAAAAGCGGCCTTCTGCCGCAGATATGATAAATCCTTTCCCCATCTTTCTTTTTCTTCCCCATAACTCCGGCCATAGACCGCGGCCATTTGATCTCATTCGGGCTTTGATATCCCCAGCATCCTTACCGTCTGCTCCTTTAACTCACGCGCCGCTCCTTCGATGTCATCCGCTCCGAATATCGCGGAGATAACAGAAATACCGACGATCCCGGTACCGGCCAGCTCCGTGACATTGTCCTTCGTGATCCCGCCGATCGCGACGACCGGAATGGATACCGCGCTGCAGATCGCGCGCAAGGTCTCTCTGCTGACCTCTGTTGCGTCCGCCTTGGAACCCGTGTAAAAAACGGCTCCGACGCCGAGATAGTCCGCCCCACCGCGTTCTGCGCAAAGGGCCTCCTCAACGGTCTGCGCGGAGACGCCGATGATACAGTCCTCACCCAGCAGGCTCCGTACCTTTGCAGCCTCCATGTCGCTCTGTCCCACATGAACGCCATCCGCTCCGATTTCTGCGGCCGCCTCCACATCGTCATCGATGACGAAGGGAACGTGATATATCCGGCTGAGCGCCTTTATCTCAGCGGCTTCTCTGAGGAAATCTTCATGCTCCATCCGCATGTCATCCTTCTCACGCAGCTGAAGGAAAGTAGCGCCGCCCTTCAGCGCCAGCTCCACGTCGTCCGCCAGATGCCGGCCGCCGAGCCAGTGACGGTCGGTGACCGCATACATCAAAAGTGCTCTGGAAAGCTCATCCCTGCTCATTTTTGCCATAATATTCACTCCTCCCCTGTTTTCTCCGGAAGCTTGCACATCACATCACCGCATTTTATAATAGGGAACATCCCGGGATGAACCCTTCGGCACGGCATGATTTTCCTTTGCGGGGCCGCCTGTGCCCCGATGTCAAAACGCCTGGCCCGATCCCGCACAGCCGGGATTCCGCAGCAAAGACAGATATTTCATGTTCTGTGAGGTTTTCAGATATATGATAGATGCAAATATTCAGAAATATTTATCCTTCGTCAAGACGGTAGAGCTCGGCAGCTTCTCAAAGGCCGCTGAGGCGCTTGACTATTCACAGTCCGGAATCAGCCGGATGATCTCCGATCTTGAGAAAGACTGGAAGATCACGCTGCTCGAACGTGACCGCAACGGCGTGAGCCTGACCTCCGACGGCACACGGCTGCTGCCCTATGCGCAGAGTCTCTGCCGCGAATACTACCGCCTTCAGGAGGAGGTCGACGATCTGAACGGCATCCAGACCGGCCTCATCCGCATCGGAACCTTTTCCAGCGTCGCAACGCAGTGGCTTCCGAAAATCATCAAGAAATTTCAGGTGGATTATCCGAACATTGAATATGAGATGCTGCTCGGCGATTATTCCGAAATTGAGACATGGATCTCCGAACGCCGGGTAGACTGCGGATTTCTGATACTGCCCACCCGCCCGGAATTTGACACGATCGAGCTTGCCGAGGATCCCCTGATGGCCGTGCTGCCAAAGGGGCATCCGCTCGCCGGACTGGACGCCTTCCCGGTAAAGGAGCTGGAAAAGGAGCCCTTTATGCTTCTGGAAAAAGGCGGAAAATCCGAGATCACCGATATTCTGACCAGATACGGCCTTCGCCCGGAGATCCGCTTCACCACCTGGGACGACTACGCGATCATGGCCATGATTGAACAGGGCCTCGGAATTGCCATTCTTCCGGGCCTGATTCTCAAGCGAATCCCCTATGATGTGGTGATTAAGCCGCTGGATCCTCCTGCCTTCCGTAAAATCGGCGTCACCCTGAAGGACAGCCGCACCGCCTCCGCCGCCATGAAGAAATTCCTCCAGTATCTGAAATACCGCGGCGAATAACCGCCTTCTTCCTAGTTCTCGAGCCCTGTGGCTTCATCAAGCCCCAGCATGATGTTCATATTCTGCACCGCTGCGCCGGAAGCGCCCTTCCCCAGATTATCAAACAGCGCGGTCACCGAGGTCTGCTCTTCATGCCCGCAGACCACGATCTCCAGCCGGTTCGTCCCCGCAAGCTTGTTCGCATACAGCTTGCTGTCGTTCTGTCCGAACGGAACCACGGATACGAAATGCTCCCCCTTGTAATACTCCTGAAGCTTTTCGCAGATATCCTCTGCCGTCGGCCGTCCGTTCAGCAGGCGGTTCTGCAGCATGATGGTTCCGGCCATTCCCTTGTAATAATCGTCAACGACCGGCATGAACACCGGCGGATAGAGAAGCCCGGTCATCTTCTGCATCTCCGGAACATGCTTGTGCCGCAGGTTCAGCCCGTAGATCCCGGGGGAGCTTAACAGCGCGTCCCTGTCCTCCGCCTCGTACTCGGCGATCATCTTCTTGCCGCCGCCGGAATATCCTGTCAGCGAATAGCAGGTCAGCGGATAATCCGCGGGCAGAATTCCCATCCTGACAAGAGGCGCTGTCACGGAAATCAGTCCCGTCGCGTGACAGCCGGGATTCGCCACTCTTCTGCTGGTGCGGATCTTCTCTCTCTGCTCCTTTGATAGCTCAGGAAATCCGTATGTCCATCCGTCCGCCACGCGGTGCGCCGTCGAGGCGTCTATCACGCGGACCTCCGGGTTTTCAATCAGAGAGACCGCTTCCACCGCGCCCGCGTCCGGAAGGCACAGGAACACGATATCCGCCGCATTCAGGAATTTTCTTCTCTCATCCAGGTCGTGTCTCTTATCTTCGTCGATCCGCAGAAGCTCAAGATCATCCCTCGCTCCGATTCTGTCATAGATCTGAAGTCCCGTTGTTCCGCTCTGCCCGTCAATGTATACCTTTGTCTTCATTTGTCTGTCCTTCTTACTGAATTTTCTTCCGAATCTGCATGCATCTGATCCCGCGGCCTGTGATGATTCTGTCCAAAAGTCATGCCCCGCGGCAGATAGCTATACAGGTACAGATATATTATTTGTGACGAATATTTACAGGAGTCCGAAATCCTGCATGGCGGCCCTGAGCTTCGCCTGATGCTCCTCTGTCATCTCCGTCAGCGGGAGCCTGGGCTTTCCCGCCTCAAAGCCCATCATATTCAGAGCGGCCTTTACCGGGATCGGGTTCACCTCACAGAACAGCTCCCGGATCAGCGCGAGCGATCTGAGCTGCATCTTTGCCGCCTCCGCAAAATTTCCGTCCAGACATTTCCGGCACATATCATGTGTGAACTGCGGCGCCACATTGGAAAGAACCGAGATGACGCCGATTCCGCCCAGCGACATGATCGGAACGATCTGGTCGTCATTTCCGGAATAAAGATCGAGGACTCCGTCGCAGAGCTCCAGCGTTCTTGCCGTCTGGCTGATGCTTCCGCAGGCGTCCTTCAGCGCCACAATGTTCTTCACGTGCTTTCCGATATATGCCGCAGTTTCCGGCAGAATGTTCGTCCCTGTCCTCGATGGCACATTGTACATAATGCAGGGAATGCTGACAGACTCCGCGATTGCCGTGTAGCTGGCGATCAGTCCGCCCTGCGTCGCCTTGTTGTAATACGGCGTGACGAGCAGAAGACCGTCCGCGCCCCGCTTTTCCGCCTCCTTCGACATCATGACCGCGTGAGCGGTATTGTTGGAACCGGTTCCTGCGATCACCGGGACACGTCCGCGCGTGATCTCGACACAGAAGCGGATTGCCTCCAGGTGTTCGCCGTCATCCAGCGTCGAGGCCTCACCGGACGTACCAACCGCAATGATTGCATCTGTGTGATTCGCGATCTGATACTCAATCATCTTCTCCATCGCGTCAAAATTTATCGATCCGTCTGCCTTCATCGGCGTCGCCATCGCAACACCCGCGCCCTTGAATATAGACATGCTGATTTCCTCCTGTTTTCCTTCTCCGATATCTGTTTCTCTTATTCGATATCTGTTTCTCTTATTCGATATCCGTTTCCTCTCGTCTGTGAATTGTCAGGCAACTCTGCTCTCAGTATACCTCATCCCATACAAACGGTAAATACAGGCGGCCGCAGGATTCGGATTTTTCAAGATCGGCCTGTTCACGCTTAAATGTCCAGTCAGAAATTTCACAGCGCCTCGGGGTCCGATTTCTCAAAGCTTTCGACAAGCTCCTGCAGCTCGAAATAACGCTCCATGCGTTCCTCCAGTCTCGCGTCGACCTCTTCCTTCTCCTTTGCCAGATCGGAAAGCTTTGTATACATCGTCGCGGACTCCGCCATCTGCTGTTCAAGATCCCGGCTCCTCTGTTCCAGCTGATCAATCTCTTCTTCGATGTGGTCGTATTCCTGCTGCTCACGATAAGAGAGTCTGGTCCGCCTGCGGTTTTTTTTCTGTTTTTCCTTCTGCGCCGCATACAGCTCCGCGCCGGAAAGACCCGCTGCTCCTCCCTCATCCGCCCTCGCGGCAGAATCGGCTTTCCTCGCTCCTTCCGCTTCCGCAGTGTTCCTGACAGGACCGGACGCTATACCCTGCGCTTCCATATGCTCGAGATATTCCGTATATGCGCCCTCGCTGCGGATCAGGTTCCCGTCCCCGGAAAAAGCGAAGATTCTCGTCACCACACGATCCAGAAAGTATCGGTCATGTGATACGACAATGAGGATCCCCGCAAACCGGTCCAGATAGTCCTCGAGAATCCGCAGCGTCTGAATATCCAGATCATTGGTCGGCTCATCCAGTATCAGCACATTCGGCGCTTCCATCAGCACCTTCAGCAGGTAGAGGCGTCTCTTCTCTCCTCCGGATAATTTTCCGATCAGAGAATACTGCATCTCGCTGTCGAACAGAAACTGCTCACACATGCCGCTCGCGGAGACCAGTCCGTCGGCAGTGCGGATAAATTCGGCCGTGTCCTTGATATAGTCGATCACCCGCTCGTCCGGATCAAGTCTCTCATTCTCCTGGCTGAAGCAGCCGATCTTCACGGTCTGCCCGATCTCCACCTCGCCGGAATCCGGAGGGATTCTGCCCTCGATGATCTTCAGCAGTGTGGATTTTCCGCAGCCGTTCGGCCCGATGATGCCGATCCGGTCTGTTCTGCCAAAGTTGTAGGAAAAATCGTGAATCAGCTCCACATTTCCGTAGCTCTTGCTGACGTGACGAAGCTCGATTGTCTTGCCGCCGAGCCGTGAAGGGAGTGAATTCAGCTTCACCTGCCGCTCCTCCACAATCTTCTCCCGGTCTCTTAGCGCCTCGAATCTCTGAATATGGGCTTTCTGCTTTGTCGAGCGCGCCCTTGCTCCGCGCATCATCCAGGCGAGATCCTTGCGGTACAGAGCAGCCGCCTTCCGCTCCGCCGCGACCGCAAAATTCATCCTTTCCTGCTTCAGCTCCAGATAACCGGAATACCCCGCCTGATAGCGGTAGGTTTTTCCCCGGTCGACCTCAAGGATCTGATTAGTCACCTGATCCAGGAAATAG
The DNA here is from genome assembly GCA_903789595.1 of uncultured eubacterium 1-6. Classification (GTDB taxonomy): domain Bacteria; phylum Bacillota; class Clostridia; order Lachnospirales; family Lachnospiraceae; genus Bilifractor. Next base: position 7,264 of record CAIFEZ010000027.1, on the reverse strand, counting down.
CGGTCATGCGTGACCATCAGAATGGCTCCGCGAAAGCTCTGCAGATAATTCTGCAGCCACTCGATCATCTCGTGGTCGAGATGATTGGTGGGCTCGTCCAGGATCAGGAGATCGCAGGGCGTCAGGATTGCGGCAACAAGCGCCGCTCTTTTCTTCTGTCCTCCGGACAGAATCTCCGGGCTGCACCCGGGATCGGGTATCCCGAAATCCTGAAGTCTCGCGCGGACCTCTCCCTCTGTATCCCAGTGATCCGCCTTGCCGCTGACCGCTTCCGCCACATTTTCCAGCAGCGATCTGCTGTTGTCAAAAACCGGATTCTGCGGAAGATAAGAAATCCGGACAGTGTTTCCCTTGACCACCTTTCCGGAGTCCGGCTCCAGGCGGCCCGCCGCGATTGCCAGCAGCGTCGATTTTCCTGTTCCGTTCACGCCGATGACTCCGATTTTGTCTGTGTCGCTGATCCCCTCGGTGACGTCGTCGAGCAGGACCCGGGATACAAAAGAAATGCTGATATGCTCCAGATTTAAAATGTTCATTGTCTTATCCTTTTTTGCCCGTGACAGACAAAGAGCTGCGGCATCTTTGATTATGCAGCAGCTCTGTTCCTGTCTTTTGAAATGCAATTCACAGCTGTTCGCGCCTGACTGACCGGACCGGGATGTGAAATCTCTGCCTTTCAGATATGCCGTGAACAGCGGCCGCAGCTTATGCCGTGTGCGGTGCAGGATATCCCGCAAATGTCATTCTTCCTCCGCATCATCATCTCTGACAATGATTGTTCCCGCGTGTCCCTCATAGCCGTCTCTGGCCTTCGAGATCGATGTGATCACCGCGCGGGCGCCGCCGCTCTTCAGGAAGTCTACAGCCGCCTGAATCTTCGGAAGCATGGTTCCGTATTCAAACTCTCCCGCGCGGATATATTCCTCCGCCTGGGAGACGGTGATCCTTCCGATCGGCTGCTCATGATCGGTTCCGTGGCCGATCTTCGCGTTTTCGACGCTGGTCAGAATCAGAAGTTCATCCGCTCTGAGCTTCTCCGCAAGCTTCTCGCTTACCAGATCCTTCTCAATGACAGCGCTGGCTCCCTTCAGCTCCGGTCCCTGTTCCAGAACCGGGATGCCGCCTCCACCGCCTGCAATCACGATCTGTCCCGCATCCAGCAGAAGCTGAATCGTCTCAAGCTCAATGATATCCTGCGGTTTCGGGGACGCGATGATTCTGCGGTACCCCTCCTCCGTCTTCGTGACGTAATTCCCCTTCTCTTCCTCCGCCTTTGCTTCCTCCTCGGTGAGGATCCTGCCGATTACCTTGCTCGGCTCATAGAGGTTTTCATCATAGGGATCCACGGTTACCTGCGTAATGATTGTCGCAACCGGCTTGTAGATGCCTCTTCTCAGAAGCTCCGCGCGAAGAGAGTTCTGAATATCGTATCCGATATATCCCTGGCTCATGGCAGAGCAGACGGACATCGGAGCTCCGACGTAATCGCTGTGCGCTTTTGTGAATTCATTCATGGCCGTATGAATCATGCCGACCTGAGATCCGTTGCTGTGGGTGATCACCACGCCCGCTCCGGCCTGTACCAGATCCGCAATGGACTTTACCGCATTCTCAACGCCCTTCTTTTGATCCGCGAAGGTTTTTCCAAGCGCTCTGTGGCCGAGCGCCACTACAACCTTTTTTCTCTGCATGAACCAGACCCTCCTTTGTGCTATTGCTTCCCTGATCAGAACTTCCCTGATCAGAAGTCAAACTTTCCGGCAAACCACTGATCAAGCTCGTCAATCTTTACCCGAACCTGCTCCATGGTGTCGCGGTCACGGATGGTAACTGCCTGATCGTTCTCGGAGTCAAAATCATAGGTGACGCAGTACGGGGTACCGATCTCATCCTGACGGCGGTATCTCTTGCCGATAGCTCCGCGATCATCGTAGTCGCAGTTGTACTTATCCGCCAACATGTCGAACACCTTCTCCGCCGCATCGTTCAGCTTCTTGGAGAGCGGAAGGACCGCGATCTTCACCGGTGCAAGCGCCGGATGGAAATGCATAACCGTGCGGACATCATTCTTCTCCGCATCCAGGACCTCTTCATCATATGCCGAGCACAGAAACGCCAGAACGACACGGTCTGCTCCCAGAGACGGCTCAATAACATACGGAATGTATTTGGTCTTCTTCACATCGTCAAAATAGGTGAGATCCTGACCGGAAACCTCCTGGTGACGGCTGAGGTCATAATCTGTGCGGTCTGCGATTCCCCAGAGCTCGCCCCATCCGAACGGGAACAGGAACTCGATGTCGGTCGTCGCCTTGCTGTAGAAGCTCAGCTCTTCCTTGGCGTGGTCACGAAGTCTCAGCTCACCGTCCTTAAGGCCCAGGTCATTGAGCCATTTATGGCAGAAGCTTCTCCAATAATCGAACCACTCCAGATCCGTGTCCGGCTCACAGAAAAACTCCAGCTCCATCTGCTCGAACTCACGGGTACGGAAGGTAAAGTTGCCCGGTGTGATCTCGTTCCGGAAGGATTTGCCGATCTGACCGATGCCGAAGGGAATCTTCTTGCGGGAGGTTCTCTGTACGTTCTTGAAGTTCACGAAAATACCCTGAGCGGTCTCCGGACGCAGATACACGGTATTCTTCGCATCCTCGGTTACGCCCTGGAAGGTTTTGAACATCAGGTTGAACTGGCGGATATCGGTGAAATTGTGCTTTCCGCAGCTCGGGCAGGGGATCTCATGCTCTCTGATGAAATCCATCATCTTCTCATTGGACCAGCCATCGCAGCTGTTGTTCTCGAGTTCGATGCCCTTCTCCTGGCAGAAGTCCTCGATCAGCTTGTCCGCGCGGAAACGCTCATGGCACTCCTTGCAGTCCATCAGCGGGTCGGAGAAGCTTCCCAGATGTCCGGAAGCCACCCAGGTCTGCGGATTCATCAGAATCGCGCAGTCCACGCCTACATTCAGCTTATTGTCCTGAACGAACTTCTTCCACCATGCTTTCTTGACATTATTCTTGAACTCAACGCCCAGCGGACCGTAATCCCATGTATTCGCAAGGCCTCCGTAAATCTCAGATCCCGGGTATATGAAGCCGCGGTTCTTTGCCACTGCAATGATCTTGTCCATTGTCTTTTCCATCTTCCATCCATCTCCTTTTATGATTTGTGCGCCGGGAACAGCAGCCATCTGTTTTTTGTGCAGCGCACTGTTTACTTGTATATGATATAGGCATACCGGTCAGAAACCGTCACAAGCCGCGATATACTCTTGTTCGCATTCCCTCCGGAATTCCCGGCATCTTTGATCAGATCTGTGCCGGCGCCCTGTCCGGAAGAAGCAGCCGCTCCTCCGCTTTCTGAAGAAACGGAAGAGGAAGAAGCCGCCCCGCTTCCGGCGCTTCCGGATGTCACAGATTCACCGCCGGAGCTCCCGGATGCTGCCGACCCACCGCTGCCGTCCTGTGATAAAACGGTACGGATCGTCGCCGAAAGCCGCCCGGTGATCGACACATTGTCCGTCGCGTACAGAATCTTATCCGGAAGCCTCACCATGACCGGCTCCGATAGGATGACAACCTTCCATTCCTTCGCCCGCGACGCCAGAACATCCGGATCCGCGGCATTTCCGTTCCGGTCGAGAAAGTTCTGATCCATGGAATAGCCGGCCTTTTCCGCTTCAGCGAGCGTCCCGTGAAATGCGGTGACATGATTGAAATTACTGTAATCCTCCATGGACGCATATGTCATCTTGATTGTGACCGTGCTGCTGTCCACGCTGCAGGAGTCCATCCGGACAGCCTTCTCATCCGAAGAACCGTAATCGGCGATCGCATTCTCGATATACTGCTTTAAATCATCCTCTGTATAATCTTCGTTTCCTTTTGCCTCCACGATATTTTCTGTAACGCTTCCCGTTTCATTCACGGAAACGGTCGTGTTTTCATTGCTGTTCGGCAGAGAACAGCCCGCCAGGGAAAATACCGCGGATGCCGCAAGGAAACCGACTGCCAGGCGCAACCTCTTCCCGGTCCATTTCATTCCTGTCAGCTCCTTTTTGTATCTGTCTCGGGGGGGAGTCTGTATAAGTTCTTCGAAAACGCAGAAGGCCCGCCGCACGCGAGACGCGCGTAAGAAACCTTTGCGGATACCTGCAGGATTGCGGGAGTGCACAGCACGAAGCAATCCGCAGCTTATACAGTTTGCAGCGCTTCATTTCTTCAGGCTGCTCTTCCGGTAAATGATGTCATCTCTTCCCGGTCCATTCGAAACCATAGTGATCGGATAGCCGATCTGGCTCTCGATGAAGTTCACGTAGTCCTGCGCCTCCTGCGGAAGATCTTCAAAACGCCGGATGCCGCGGATATCGGATTTCCACCCCTTGAACACCTTGTACACCGGTCTGCATCTCTTCAGATCCTTCGTCACAGGAAATTCCGTGATTTCCTTTCCGTCAAGCTCGTAAGCCACGCACACCGGAATCTCATCGAGATATCCGAGATCATCAAGCACCGTAAATGCAACATCCGTGCAGCCCTGCAGGCGGCACCCGTATCTGGAGGCAACGCAGTCATACCAGCCCACGCGTCTCGGGCGTCCCGTTGTTGCTCCATATTCACCGCCGTCTCCGCCGTGGTTCCGGAGGGCAGTCGCCTCATCTCCGAAAACCTCGGACACGAATTCTCCGGCGCCTACCGCCGAAGAATATGCCTTAGACACAACGACGATCTGTCTGATCTCATACGGAGGGATTCCCGCTCCGACAGCTCCGTATCCGGCAAGCGGGGAAGACGAGGTGACCATCGGATAGATGCCGTGATCCGGATCCTTCATCGTTCCAAGCTGTCCCTCGAGAAGAATCGTCTTTCCCTCCCTGATCGCGCCGTCCAGATACAGAGAGACGTTGCCGAGGTAAGGCTTCACCTTATCTCTTCTCTCCTTGATCCACCGGAGCAGTCCCTTCCGGTCAATCGGATCGGTGTGATAGAGATTCACCAGAAGAACGTCCTTCTGGTCCGCGATCCGGTCGATCTTCTCCATCAGGGCGTCGTCGTCCTGATAAAATTCATTGATCTGCCATCCGATTTTGGCAAACTTGTCAGAATAAAATGGTGCAATTCCGGATTTGGTAGATCCGAAGGATTTTCCCGCGAGTCTTGCCTCTTCCAGGGAGTCAAACTGCACGTGATACGGCATCATGACCTGAACACGGTCAGAGACCATAAGCTGCGGTGCCGGCACTCCCTTTGATGTGATATCCGCAAGCTCATTCAGGAATTTGTCGATATCGAAGGCCATGCCGTTTCCGATGATGTTCATGATATTCTGATGAAACACGCCCGAAGGCATGGTGTGGAGCGCAAACTTGCCGTACTCATTCACAATTGTGTGTCCGGCATTGGCTCCGCCCTGAAAACGGATGACCACGTCCGCCTCATTTGCCAGCGTATCGGTAATTTTGCCCTTTCCTTCGTCTCCCCAGTTTGCTCCTACAACTGCTTTTACCATTGTTGGTCCTCCTTATCAAATCTCAGACGTTGATCTCCGCCTTCATGCCGAGCAGGTCTTTTCTCTCGTCCAGAAGCGGATATACCACCTCGTTCAGATATTTGTCTACCTGATACGGCGCACGCCCCACGTACTTCTTCGGATCCATGGATTTCTGAAGATCCTCGAGAGACAGATGGAAGGTCGGATCCTTCGCGATCCGCTCCAGCAGATCATTGTCCTTTCCTTCTACCTTGACCGTTTTGCCGGCCTCCATGGAAAGCTCACGGATTCTCTCATGAAGTTCCTGGCGGTCTCCGCCGGCCTTCGTCGCATCCATCATGATATTCTCGGTCGCCATGAACGGCAGCTCCGCCATCAGATGCTTCTCGATGACCTTCGGATACACGACAAGTCCGTCCACCACATTCATCATCAGATCCAGAATTCCGTCTGTCGCGAGGAAGCCCTCGGCAATAGAGATTCTCTTGTTCGCGGAATCATCCAGTGTTCTCTCAAACCACTGCTCCGCAGACGTCATCGCCGGATTCAGCGCGTCGATCATCACATATCTGGACAGCGAAGCGATTCTCTCATCCCGCATCGGATTCCTCTTATAGGCCATGGCGGATGATCCGATCTGACTCTTCTCGAACGGCTCCTCGACCTCCTTCAGATGCTGCAGCAGGCGGATGTCATTCGAGAACTTGTGTGCACTGGCAGCGATTCCCGCAAGAACATTGCAGACCCGGGTATCCACCTTTCTGGAATAGGTCTGTCCGGACACCGGATAGCAGGAGGAAAATCCCATCTTCTCCGCGATCATCGGATCGAGCCTGTCGCACTTCTCCTGATCGCCGTTGAACAGCTCCAGGAAGCTCGCCTGCGTACCCGTGGTTCCCTTAGAGCCCAGAAGCTTCAGCGTACCCTGTACATACTCCAGATCCTCGAGGTCCATCACGAACTCATTGAGCCACAGCGTGGCGCGCTTGCCGAGCGTAGTCGGCTGCGCCGGCTGAAAATGCGTAAAAGCAAGGCAGGGCTGATTCTTCTCCCTGTCCGCGAACTTCGCGAGCTCATTGATGACATTGACGAGCTTTCTGCGGATCAGCTTCAGAGCCTCATTCATAATAATAATATCGGTATTGTCGCCGACGTAACAGGAGGTCGCCCCGAGGTGAATGATACCCTTCGCCTTCGGGCACTGGACACCATAGGCATACACATGAGACATGACATCATGACGCACTTCCTTCTCTCTCGCCCGCGCAACATCGTAATTGATGTCCGTGACATGCTCCTTCATCTCATCGATCTGCTCCTGGGTGATCGGAAGTCCGAGCTCTTTCTCTGTCTCCGCAAGAGCGATCCACAGTCTTCTCCAGGTAGAGAACTTGAAGTCCTGGGAAAAAATATACTGCATCTCTTTGCTTGCATAACGCTCGGAAAGCGGGCTGCTGTAACGGTCTGTTGTGCTCATAAGATTCTGCTTCCTTCCTGTCACTTCCGCGTGACTGTAAGTGATTCCTTTATTCGCTGATGTCATTCCCGAGTGCCGCCGGATCCACATCCCTTCGCGGCGGTTTTCCACGAAAAGCAACAGCGCAACCGGCACCGGAAATTCCGGGCACAATTGCGCTATAATTATAAAGCATTCATAATTCAAAAGCAACCTGCTAACAGCCCTGAAATGTGCCTCTGACGCGCTGTATGTTACTATTCACGCCCAATGTCATGCAGTTAAGGAGGAGAAAAACCACGATAAAAAAATACGATGTTA
>CAIFEZ010000026.1:6453-52773 GCA_903789595.1 uncultured eubacterium 1-6 | reverse complement strand
TTAGACCAACAATGGAATCTAACTCATAGAGTTTAACTTAATGACATTGGTTCACCGGCTGCCCTGTGGGGACTTCACGGTTTTCTCCGGTATCCCGCCTTCTTCGACGATCCGGATGTCCTCCAGCACCATGGCCATACTGCGTGTGAAGGAGGCGCCGGTGATTCCGCCGATATGCGGACTGAAGAGGATCCTGCGCGCGATCTCTCTCGGCTGCTCCAGCAGCACATGATCCTTCTGAACCGGCTCGCAGTCCAGGGTATCCAGTCCGGCCATCGCAATCTTCCCGGATGCCAGGGCGTGGATCAGCGCATCGTCCTCCACAAGTTCTCCTCTGGACGTGTTGACGAAATACGCTCCCTGCTTCATTTTGCTGAAAAACCCGAAATCTGCCATATACTCCGTCTCGTGCGTCACCGGTACATGCAGGCTGACGATGTCGCTTTGCCCCAGCAGCTCATCCAGCGGCCGGTACTGCACGCCGTACCGTTCCTCCTGCTCTTTTGGGAGAGGATGTCTCTTATAATAGAGGATATTCCGTGTTCCGTAGGCTTTCAGAAGATGCGCGGTCTGCCGCCCGATACTACCGAACCCGATGAGCCCGACCGTGCAGTCGGACAGCTCCCGCAGCGAACCTGACCGGATGTACCCGCCTTTTACCTGAATCTGGCGTCCGTCCCGGACCGCCTGATCTCCGTTTACCACGTCCCTCAGCATACCAACCATCAGGAGGATCGTCTGCTCCGCCACCGCGGAAGCGTTCATTCCCTGACTGCTGCACACGAAGACCCCTCGCCGCGCCGCTTCCTCCGTGTCGATCTGATCAAAGGCCACTCCCTCAGAGTGAATCATCCGCAGGTTCGGCATCCCGGCGATCAAATCCGCTGACACTCTCGAAATGGCATCCGCCACAATATACTCCGCGTCCTTTGCGCGAGAAAGGTACTCCAGATCCGTCAGTCCTCTCGGCATGTCTATGATCTCCAGCCTGGAGAGATACGGATTTCCGGCCGCATATTTCTCAATATTTCCCTTTTCCCCGATATGTAAAACCTTCATCGATGCAACCCTTTCGTTTTTTCGTTCAGTATATGCAACTATTCCGCACATCGAGAGGAGCGCACGTTCTCGAGATTGGGTGCCGAATCGTTACCCGTATATAGGATATGTGAAACACAGCGCAGCGCCATCCGCAGAATACACCGTATGCGGCAGTATCTGCAGGCCGGCTGTTTCTATTATGATCTGCAGGCCGGCCGTTTTTTTCTGAAAGTAACAGTTTTTTTATTATGGGCTTACGGCACTGCTAAGTTCAAGACCGGAAGAGAAAAATATTCGGACAAAATATGGTTTGCTGTTCACGGCATATTGAAAAAGCAGCGATAAACATCCCGCTTCCATTTGCAAACTTTTACAGCCGGCAGTGTTCGGGCAAAGGTCCGCTTGTCTTTGCCTGACTGGTTCAGCATGAACAGCTATAGATATTGTGCAGGTTCTTACATTGTGCAGGTCCTTATTTTGTGCAGGTCCTTATATTGTGCAGGTTCTTCATATTTTCCTGTTTATTCTCCAATGTTTTTGTGGATTCGGTACAGGAAATTGCCCGATTCCGGCATTCACGTATTGACGAACAATCGCGGATACGATAGATTATAAGTATGGAAGTATGTTAAATATTATACAATCTTTCAGCAATCTGAAACAGGCTCAGAAGTGATGACTCTGAGTGTTTTTTGCGGCGTCTGCCGTAAAAGGGAAAAGCAGTACTATTTATATTGACAAGGAGGATGTCAAGTTATGAAGCGTCTGAAAGTTAACAAGGAAGCCGAGTGCATGAACTGCCTCACCTGCGTTCAGGTATGTGCGAATACCTATTTCAAGAGCGATGATCTGGATCTTGCCGCTCTGCGGATCGAAACCGTGAAGGAAGAATTCCCCTTCGAGACAAAGCCGGTGACCTGCATTCAGTGCGGCAAATGCGCACGGAACTGCCCGCAGAACGCCATCACTCAGAATAAGTTCGGCGTTTACATGGTGAACAAGAAGCTCTGCACAGGCTGCGGAACCTGCGTTGAGGTCTGCCCGATGCATGTGATGAGATTAGACCCGGCAGTCGGGAAGGCATTCAAGTGCATCGCCTGCGGCAAATGCGCGCAGGCCTGCCCGATGGACTGCCTGTTTATCGAGGAGAAGTAAAAAAAGCCCGGAATCGACAGACGCCCGATGAAGGAACCGCGTGTGCGGTAAGCCTTCACCGGGCGTTTTCCTGTCGAACCGCGAGCAGCGTCTGACCATAAGAAATTAATGCCCGCTGATCCTGTTAACCCCATCTCAATTTCATAAAATATAAGAGTTGGCGCCGCACTCCGCCAGTGCCGCAGACAGCCAGAGGCACGAAATGACACAGGAAAGGAATCACGCAATGACAAAGAAAACAGCCGCAATTAACGATCTCTCCGGTATGGGACGCTGTTCCCTGGTGGCGGATATTTCGGTTCTCTCCGCGATGGGGATTTCCGTGAATCCGGTCCCCACCGCAGTACTGACGGCCCAGACCGAATATGAAGGATATTATTCCAGAGACTGTAACGCGGATCTGCCTCACTATCTCTCGCACTGGTCCTCGCTGCACGCCCGCTTTGACGGCATTCTGACCGGTTATCTGGCGGATTCCTCTCAGACCTCCTTTGTCAGAGAATTCCTGAAACAGTTCAAGACCGGAGAAACCACGCTGCTGGTGGATCCTGTCATGGGAGACGACGGCTTCACCTACGCAAATTTTTCACCGGATCTGCTCCGCGATATGAAGGCGCTCGCCGAACAGGCGGACATTCTGACGCCGAATATCACCGAGCTCTGCCTTCTGACCGGTACCGACCCCGGAAAGTTCCTCTCCTCTTCCGACCCGATGCTTCCGGAGCAGATCGGAAACCTCGCCCGCTCTCTTCTGAATAAAACGGGAAAAACAATCCTCGTCACGGGATTATCCGGTGCGTTCTGCGGCCTCTTATCGTCAGGCCTTTCAGAAGAAAGATCCATAAAGTCAGAGAACCGCATTCGCATCGTATCCACAGACAATACCGATTCGAAAATCAATGATCTCCCCGCGGCAGACGCCAATATCGATTTGAAAACCGATGATTCTCCCGCGGCAGGCAGCAATACCGATTTCAAATTCAATGATTCTCCCGCGGCAGGCAGCAGCCCGAAAATCGGAAACCTGCTTGTAAACAGCAGCCGCGAAACGCTGTATCTCTTCCCTCACGAAAAAGGACATTTCTCCGGAACCGGAGATCTCTTCGCCGCCGTTGTGCTCGGCGGACGCCTCAGCGGGTGGAGCTGGGACCGGACCGTTCAAACCGCCGGAAGCTTTCTGTCCGCCGGCGTCCACGCCTCCGTGAAGGCGGGCACTTCCTTCCTCGACGGAATCGATTACGAAAAATATCTGCCGATGCTGACGCAGGACAGGTTCAGGCTCCGAGAAGCAGCGGAAGTGTGAGCTTGGCAAGTCCGAGGAAGATAAAGAATCCAAGGACATCGGTCGCCGTAGTCACAAAAATAGAGGAAGCGACTGCCGGGTCCGCATGGATCTTGTCCAGAACGACGGGAACCAGAAAGCCGAAGACACCTGCGACGATCATATTTCCGATCATGGCGATGAATACAATCAGGCCGAGATATATGTTTCCGTATATGAAACAGACGATGACTCCTGTCACGACGCCATTGGCGGCGCCGTCGATGACGCCAAGCAGAATTTCCTTGAAGAAGCCCTTCAGAGCCTCTGATAAAGTAATTTTATTCCGGGAGAGCTCACGCACCAGCACGGACATTGTCTGTGTTCCGGCGTTTCCTCCCATTCCGGATACGATCGTCATGATCGCGGAAAGCGCAACTACCTGATTGATGGTGCTCTCAAATGCCTTTACCGTGAACGAGGCAAGAAATGCCGTCGCCAGGTTGACCAGAAGCCAGGGGAGACGGAAGCGTATGGACTGCCCGAGGGAAGTCTTCAGGCTTTCCTCCGAACTTACACCGGCCATCTGGAGCATATCCTCGTCGTGCTCCTGAATGATGACATCGATGACATCATCTACGGTGATGATTCCGAGAAGCTGTTTCTTCGCGCTGACGACCGGAATCGCCTGCAGATCGTATCGGGATACCAGCTTTGCCACTTCCTCCTGATCGACCTCCGGAGTGACATAGATCACATTGTCATGCATGATCTCGCGGATCAGCTTCGAGCCGGGACTCGACAGAAGATCTCTCAGATCGACCGTGCCCGTCAGACGGTGCGTCCGGTCGGTCACATAAATAATCTCGATGACCTCGGTCTTCGGTCCGATTTCATGGATCTTGTGAATGCCCTCAGATACGGTCAGGTTCTCATTCAGAGCCAGGTACGCGGTGGACATCAATCCTCCGGCCGATTCCTCCGGATACTGGAGAAGGTTTGTGATGATCTTCCGGTCATCGGCCTTCATCAGATCGAGAACCTCTTTTCTCCTGCCGGTGGGGAAATCTCCCAGCATATCTACAATATCATCCTTCTGCATGTCCGCGAACAGATCGAGCAGCGCGTGATTGTCCAGCGTCTTTGCCAGGCGAATCCGCATCTCATCGCTGGACTCTTCCATCAGCGCAGTTCTGTTCTCGTCATTCAGAAGCTGCATGACCCTTGGAATTTCCTCATCCTCGAGAGCTTCCACAATCTGGGCAAAGTCAATGGCTTCCATATCGCTGAAGATCTCATTCAGCCTCTGCTTGTCACCGTCTTTGATACAGGCCTGGACCATTTCCTTCCGTTCTTCAAGCTCATCTGTATTCATCATCTCATTCAATGAAATCACCTCCAGACCATAAACGGACATTCGCGCCTCGCCCGTGCCACAATATGGATAATTCTCCGAGTCACTTCCTGCGCATACCCGCCGCTTTAAAAATTGCAGACAGAAGTGCCGTTTTTTTCCGAACATACCGATAATATCATAATCCGCCGATGGATGCCACCGCAGGGACCGATGAAACCTTTCTTTTTTTCACCATTAACATTTCTTCACGTCCAGTTAACAAACGCTTCCATCCATAACAACAATGAGAAGAATGCTCCAGGCATTTTTTCCTTTATTATCGCTGCACTTTTTGCAAGACGGCTGATCCGTTTCCAATACCGGACGAATCAGTCTTCTTCAGCCGGACAGCATCCGAATAAAGCAGGACAGCGGCAGGAGACATCTCTGTCATCCTGCCGCTGTCTTAGCTTATGTTCACAGTATTTTACAATATTATTTTCCGGAAATTCCGGTCCGCATATCAGACTTCCTTGTAGTCTGCGTCTACGACGTCGTCGCCGCCGTTATTGCCTGCACCGGTGCTGCCGCCCTGCGGGCCTGCGCCTGCGCCCGGATTCGGGCCGCCCTGATTCTGCTGCATGTTCTCGTACATCTTGGTGAACAGAGCCTGTGAAGAATTCATCAGTTTCTCCTTCGCCGCCTTGATGTCCGTTACCTGCGCGTCGGTCAGGCTTCCGTCCGCCGGTGCCTTTGCCAGCAGATCCTTCAGTGCGTTCAGATCCGCCTCAACGCCGCTCTTCTGATCCGCCGGAACCTTGTCGCCGACCTCCTTCAGAGCCTTCTCTACCTGGAATACCGTGGAATCCGCTTCATTCTTGGTATCTACGGCATCCTTTCTCTTCTTGTCCTCTGCCTCGTACTGCGCGGCTTCCTTGACTGCCTTGTCGATCTCCGCATCGCTCATGCTCGATCCGGAAGTGATCGTGATGTGCTGCTCCTTGCCCGTTCCGAGATCCTTTGCAGATACGTTTACAATACCGTTCGCGTCGATATCGAAGGTTACCTCGATCTGCGGAACACCGCGCATTGCCGGCGGGATTCCGTCCAGACGGAACTGACCGAGGGATTTATTGTCTCTGGCGAACTTACGCTCACCCTGTACAACGTTGATATCCACTGCCGTCTGATTGTCCGCAGCGGTGGAGAAAATCTGGCTCTTCTTTGTCGGGATGGTGGTGTTTCTCGGAATCAGCGGTGTTGCGATTCCTCCCATGGTCTCGATGGAAAGGGTCAGCGGTGTGACATCGAGCAGAAGCACGTCTCCGGCTCCCGCGTCTCCGGCAAGCTTGCCGCCCTGAATGGACGCGCCGATTGCCACGCACTCATCCGGGTTCAGGTTCTTGCTCGGCTCATGTCCGGTCAGCTGTCTTACCTTGTCCTGTACCGCCGGGATACGTGTGGAACCGCCGACCAGAAGCACCTTCGAAAGGTCGGATGCGGTAAGACCCGCGTCATTCAGAGCGGTTCTAACCGGCTCTGCGGTTGCTTCCACAAGATCTGCGGTCAGCTCGTCGAATTTTGCCTTTGTCAGGTTGAGATCCAGATGCTTTGCGCCGTCAGCCGTTGCGGTGATGAACGGAAGGTTGATGTTCGTGGTAGTCGCGCTAGAAAGCTCGATCTTCGCCTTCTCTGCCGCTTCACGGATTCTCTGCATTGCCATCTTGTCGCCGGAAAGGTCAATGCCCTCCTGCTTCTTGAATTCACTTACGATATAGTCGGCAACTCTCTTATCGAAATCGTCGCCGCCCAGATGGTTGTTGCCGGCGGTAGCCAGTACCTCGATGACGCCGTCGCCGATCTCGATGACCGAAACATCGAAGGTGCCGCCGCCGAGGTCGTATACCATAACCTTCTGCTCTTTCTCATTGTCCAGCCCGTAAGCCAGGGCAGCCGCCGTCGGCTCGTTGATGATTCGCTTTACATCGAGGCCGGCAATCTTACCTGCGTCCTTTGTGGCCTGACGCTGTGCGTCGTTGAAGTATGCCGGGCAGGTGATGACAGCCTCTGTCACCTTTTCTCCCAGATATCCCTCTGCGTCGCTTTTCAGCTTCTGCAGAATCATTGCGGAGATCTCCTGCGGGGTGTAGCTCTTTCCGTCAATGGTGACTCTGTAATCGGAGCCCATGTGACGCTTGATGGAGGAGATCGTGTGATCCGCGTTCGTCACTGCCTGACGCTTTGCCGGCTCGCCGACCAGACGCTCTCCGGTCTTTGTGAATGCGACGACGGACGGAGTCGTACGGCTTCCTTCTGCGTTCGCAATAACGGTCGGCTTTCCGCCTTCCATAACAGCTACACAACTATTCGTAGTACCTAAGTCAATTCCGATAATCTTTCCCATAATCTATTTCCTCCTTTTCGGATGAAGTACCCTCCGCGCCGGGAAATCTTCTGATCCGTTCCCTGCGGATTTCTTCTGATGTCTGATTCTCTTGTTCTTTATTCTGTTAGCACTCATCATGTACGAGTGCTAATTCTTACAATCCTTATACTACCACGGAATTCCGGGATGTCAACTCCTATTTTTAATTTTTTTCTGCGTTCCTATTCTGTTACTGTTCACGCATAGCTGACCAGGCAAGGATTTTAAAGCACCTTTGCCTGAGCATTACTGGCTGTTAAAAGTTTTATCCGTAAATTCTTCATTGAATAAATAGCGAGGACTTTGCGATGAGCACTTAGCGGGCGCTTGCGGCCGCTTACGTGCGACGCATACAAATCCCTTGGCGAATGAAATGAGCCTAGTAGATTTGCAGTTTGACGAAGGCGCTCGCGCCTGAGGAGTTCCGCAGCTTCAATAAATCAGGATAAAACTTTGTTACAGCCAGTTTGCGAATGGCAACAGGGCTGTGAAATCCCTGCCTTTCAGATATCCCGTGAACAGTAGCCCTATTCTTGGTCCTATTTTTAATTTTTTCTACAGAAAAGTGCCGCAGACCTTTTTTCGGGGTCAGCGGCACTTTTCTGTAACCTGTCTGTTTGCAAATTCTTTCCATACTGCTGGTGGTCGGACTCGAACCGACACGGTGTGTAAGCACCGAGGGATTTTAAGTCCCTTGCGTCTACCTATTCCGCCACACCAGCACACTCCTTTTCAGAAATCCAGCCTCTTTCGAAAACTCGCGGTTTTCAGAACCGGATGCTGAACAATCAAAAGAAATTATATATTACTTTTCACCGGATTGCAAGTTCTTGCTTGTCTGCTATCTGCATATTTTTGCCTTGATAAAATCAAAATACCTCTTAAACAGAAAACCGCCAAGTATCGAAAGCGGTAAATATGCCGCGCCGATCAGCAATACTCCCGGTCTTGAAATTGATGATACAGACGGGCCCAAAATTTTCGTTATGATATCTTTGAGAGCTATGTGAAAAACATAGATTTCCAGAGTAACCTTTCCGACTTTGCTCAGGCAGGAGTTTACCCTGGAAGACTCACCATGCGGAAGAATTAATATGAGAAGAATTCCAACACCAAGTCCCATCGTTCCCATGAGCAGACGGTCAATTAAAACTGAGCAATCCGTCAGGACAGGGGTTCTTTGAGCGATGTAGAGTACGGGGTATCTGAAAAGGATAAACGACAGACATATCAATATGTCTCCTATAGAAATTCTGCGTTTTTCTGAAACCCATTTATACAAAAGCATGCCAAAGATGAAAGCAGGTATTCTTGTTAACAAAACCTCGTATTTATAAAATTCAGGAGAAAATTTTGCAAAAACGCCTAATACGATTATGTATAATATCGTCAGGGCAATTACCGTTTTTTCCCTGTCCCTTCTGAGAAGATACTCTATGATCGGGGAAATCATGTAGCAGACAAAAATGCAGGCGATGAACCAGAAACCGCTCACATGTCTGTCGACAAACAGCATTTCTTTAATCAGCATTCCAACCGAATCTATGTACAGGAAGAAATAACTCAGGATCAAATAAGGAATACAGAAGAAAAGATAGGGTATAAACAGCTTTATCATTCTGCGTTTATAAAAACTGAGGATATTGCTTCTTGTAAGGAATTCGTATTTTTTTAAAGCATACCGAATCGAAAAACCAGACAGGATCAGAAACAGATCTACGCCAACATTACCCTGGGATATAAAATTGAACAAGATCCAATTGAAATTTAATTTATCTGCAAATACCGAATACCAATGAAACAATACAATCCGGATGATCATGCATCCATAAATTTCACTTCTGTATTTGCTTAAATAATTCCAAGTCATGTACGTCTCGACCCCAGTTTACAATATTCCTCAGTGAAGAAGCCATATTACAGATAACATGTCCTTCGTTGAAGCAGTCATATTACAGATAACATATTCTTCGTTGAAGCAGTCGTATTACAGATAACATATCCTTCGTTGAAGCAGTAATATTGCAGGTAAAATATTCAAATGCAGCCGGTTCAATGGTTACTGATAAGAAGCCTTGCACGCCAGCTGTCCGAAACGGCTCAGTACCTCAGAAGATGCAGGAGATCAGCGTCAGAATCGCGAGTCCGCCCTGCATCAGGATGATCTTCGGGTTGCTCGTAAAGCTGCCGTACAGGGCAACCGCTACGATATATGCCATCAGACAGATCACGGCCGCCTTGCTGGCAAATGCGAACACAGCCAGCAGGATCAGAACTGCGAGCAGTCCGTTATAAACGCCCTGGTTCTTAAACAGAACCGAGACGTTTTTCTGACTGAGCTCGTCTGTCGTCATACCGAACACCTTTGACGTCTTGTCCGAGCCTGTCGCAACCGTTTCCAGATAAAAGATATAGATAAATTCCAGTGCCACCAGCACTGACAGGATTTTTGTTACAATATTCATATTGTTCCTTTCCATTGGCAGTTCATGCACAACCCTACAGGGGACCGACTTTGTCGGCCCGTCACGGTGTTCGTCTCACCGCTTCACACTTTCATTGTCAGCATCAGCGGGCAAATTCAGTTAACCCGATGCGCTCTTCTCTTCAGGTCATAGATCGCGACGTCGTCGGGATTTTCACTCTTGTGCGCGAACACCAGAGCGCCGGAGGCGGGAATTGTCGTCTTGAGAACACCGGCTTCTACGGAGACCTCTTCCGTTTCCTCAGAATATCCGTCTCTGCCGCACCGGAATATGCGTATCAGGCTGTCCTTGTGCGCGTAACGATCCAGGCCGGCCGGCCACACAACGACTTCCATATAATAGTCCTCCTGCCGGTTATTCACCAGAACGATGATCTGCTCCTCTTCGTTGAACCTGCCGTATGCCAGAACATTGTAGTCCTTGTACAGAAGCTTCAGCGATCCTGTCCGCAGAGCGCGGTGATTCCGGTGCACCGCGATAATGCCCTGATAGAACCGGATCAGATCCTCATTTTCCCGGCCCCATGGATAGGTCCGGCGATTGTCCGGGTCGGTGAATCCGCAGACGCCGGCCTCGTCGCCGTAGTAAACGGTGGGAGCTCCCGGCCAGGTCATCTGAATCACGACGGCTGTCCGCAGAACAGAAACGTCGATATCCTGTTCCGCCGCCTGTGTCCCGAGATTCTGCACCCGGCCGACCTTGTGGTTCGTCCTGGTAAGGAATCTGGAATGATCATGGTTGTCCAGCTCGTTCATCGCCACCAACAGCGACGGCGCGGTAAACGAGGCCATGTGATACCGCATGGCGTCCTCAAAGCTGTCCGCATTGCCCAGAAGGTCCTCCCGGTATGAGTCGCTGTGTTTTTCCATCCCGGTGAGAAACCAGGATACCGGTTCCATAAACGCGTCGTAGTTCATGACCGTGTCCCACTCATCGCCTTTCAGCCACGAACCCGCGTCCCCGTAATGCTCCGCGAGAATGATGGCGTTGGGATTCGCCTCCTTGACCCTCTGGCGGAATTTTTTCCAGAACTGATGATTGAATTCCGCTGAATGGCCCAGATCGGCGGCCACATCAAGTCTCCAGCCGTCGGCGTTGAACGGCGGCGACACCCACTTCGCGGCGATCCGGAGGATGTCTTCCTGCAGCGCGATAGAGTCCTCGTAATTCAGCTTCGGCAGCGTATCGTGTCCCCACCATCCGTCGTAGTGAGAATTGTACGGCCAGACGGACCCGTGCTGGAACTCAAAATAATCGTGATAGGGGCTGTCCTCCGAGATATAGGCACCCGGCTCGAATCCGGGTCTGCCCTCGTAGATTTTCTCCCGGTCCATCCACTTGTTAAAGGAACCGCAGTGATTGAAGACGCCGTCGATGATCACGCGGATGTTCCTTGCGTGCGCCTCTTCGACGAGTCTTGCAAACAGCTGATTCCCCGCTTCCAGGTTCTCGAGATCCGTCACCCGGCTGATATAGAGGCCCGCATGCGTGTTGTCGTGATCTCCCGGCGCCAGAAGGTCTCCCGACTGCTTTACAATCTTTCCCAGATGAGGATCCACATAATCATAGTCCTGGGTGTCGTACTTGTGATTGGAGGCTGATACAAAAATCGGATTCAGATAGATCGCCTCCACCCCGAGCTTCTGCAGATAATCCATCTTGTCTATGATTCCCTGAAGATCCCCGCCGTAGAAATTCCGGACGTCCATGTCTGCCGGGGCCTGGTTCCAGTCCTCGATTTTCCGGACATGCTCGTTGATATAGCTGTATTCATCGGTGAGGACATCGTTCGAGGGATCGCCGTTGCAGAACCGGTCCGGATAGATCTGATACATGACACAGCCCTTCGCCCAGTCCGGTGTATGGAATCCCGGAATGATGCGGAACAGATAGTCGGACGGCGCCTCTCTCTGCACGCCGAGCTTGCAGTAAAAGCAGGTATTGTTCCCGGCCGTGATCTCAAAATAATAGGAAAAAATTTCTTCCCGGACTTTGATCTGAATGCTGTAAAAATCAAAGCCGTCGCGGCATTCCTGAAAATGCATCCGCATTCTGGCGTCACCGTGATGGAGATACACCGCATCCGCGTTGTTCCTCGCAGTCCGGAACCGGATCGTCACCAGATCTCCCGGCTGCGCCTCCATCGGTCTCTGAAACATCTCGGTCTCATCGCTGTAGAGCGCGTTTTTCTTCAAAAGAGGCCGCATCCGCAGTGCGTATTCAATTTCTCTGTCCAGGTCATTCATGCCACTTTCCTCTTTCCTATTATCCTGTACGTATTCAGCACATCTTGCCCATCATCCTGCACGTACTCACCATATCCTGCCTATTATCCTGCACGTACTCACCACATCCTGCCCATTATCCTGCACGTACTCACCACATCTTAAAAACCGCAGGTTTTCAAGATCGTAAAAAGGCAGCCTTATTCAGGCTGCCTTTTTGGAGAAGGTATTTCTCTTATGGGGTGTAGCAAAAACTATATAATGTATTGGGGGGTTTTTACGGTTATTATAGTAACACGGAGTCCTCCAAAAGTCTGCACAAAGTTAACAAATTTCATTATATGTTTTTGTGCAATATTTACATAGTTATCATTCTGCAGCCCCTTCCGCCGCAGATTTTGCTTCCTCTGCAAAAATCGCCTCAAATTCTTTGCGGTTTAGTTTTTCCTTTTCCATAAGCTGCCTCGCGCACTCATCCAGAACAAATCTGTGCTTCTCGATGATCTCGCGGGCTTTGCTGTGGCAGTTCTCGATAATTTCCTTGACTTCCTCGTCGATCGCGGCCGCGACATTTTCGCTGTAAGACTTGGTGTGACCCCAGTCTCTTCCTATAAATACCTCGTTGCTGTCGCCCTGATCATAATTCACGAGACCGAGCTTGGGGGACATGCCGTACTTTGTGATCATTGCCCTTGCGGTCGCCGTTGCCTGCTTGATATCCTGAGACGCTCCGGTCGTGATGTCGTCAAAAACCATCTCTTCGGCCGCGCGTCCGCCCAGATCCACAATAATCTGCTGGATCATCTTTCCTCTGGTCATGAACATCTCGTCATTCTCCGGCTGTGGCATGGTATAACCGGCCGCTCCGGGACCCGTGGGAATGATGGATATCGTGTACACCGGCTCCATCAGATCCAGAACATGGAACAAAATGGCGTGTCCGGTCTCGTGATAGGCCGTGATCTTCTTCTCCTTCTCGGAAATCACCCGGTTTTTCTTCTCTGTGCCGATGCCGACCTTAATAAAAGCGTCCTTGATATCTTCCTGACGGACATACGCCCTGGAGTCGCGCGCGGCGTGAATCGCCGCCTCGTTCAGAAGATTCTCCAGATCCGCGCCGGTAAATCCCGCCGTCGTCTGCGCGATCTGCTTCAAATCAATGTCGTCGCCGAGCGGCTTGTTCTTCGCGTGAACCTTCAGGATCTCCTCTCTGCCCCGGATATCCGGCGGACTCACCACAACCTTGCGGTCAAAGCGTCCCGGACGCAGGATAGCCGGATCGAGAATGTCCACACGGTTCGTGGCAGCCATCACAATAATGCCTTCATTGACACCGAACCCGTCCATCTCGACGAGCAGCTGGTTCAATGTCTGCTCCCTCTCGTCGTGTCCGCCGCCCATTCCGGTTCCCCGGCGTCTGCCGACCGCATCAATCTCATCAATAAAAACGATACACGGCGCGTTCTTTTTTGCCTCGGAAAAAAGATCTCTGACTCTGGAGGCTCCGACACCGACGAACATCTCCACGAAGTCCGATCCCGAGATGCTGAAGAACGGAACGCCGGCCTCTCCGGCTACCGCCTTCGCCAGAAGCGTCTTTCCCGTTCCGGGAGGCCCCACGAGAATCACGCCCTTCGGAATCCGCGCTCCGACCTTTGTATACTTGGAAGGATTCTTGAGGAAATCGACGATCTCCACCAGATCCTCCTTCTCCTCCTCAAGTCCGGCCACGTCCGTGAAACGGACCTTGCTTTCCTTCCCGTTTGTCATCGCCGCATGGCTCTTCCCGAAGTCCATCATCCGGCTGTTGGCGCTGTTCGCGCCGCCCGCAGACCGCGCGAGGAAACCCGCGAGGATGACAACGAGCAGAACGCCGAGAAGGAACGGGATCAGGATCGTGCTCCATTCGCCCGACCTGGATACATCAGACACTGTATAGCTGATGTCATGATCTTCCAGCTGCTGAATCGCCTCGTTGACATCCGTGACATTCACCACATATTCCGTGCCGTCTGTCAGGGTGAACGAAACCTTTCCGGTGGGCACCTCAGAGTTCTGGCTGATCTCTGCCCGGCTGATCTCGCCGTTCTTCAGATATTTCTCATAGACTGATGCGCTGACCGCGCGGTTCGACTGCATGAGAGTCGGTATGATGAGGAAAATAGCGATGATCACGGCCATAATGATCAGATACACCGCCATTCCTCTTCTGTTGTTTGTCCTGTTCAACGTCCTGTGCTCCTTACTCCGCCGGTTTCTCATCATCAAAGGAGATAACACCGATATACGGCAGATTTCTGTATCTCTGATCGTAATCAAGTCCGAATCCCACGACAAAATTGTCCGGAATCCGGAACCCGGAGTACTCCACATTCACGTCCGGCACGACGCGGCGCTCCGGCTTGTCGAGGAGCGTGCACAGACGGATGCTGTTCGGTTTTCTCTTTCTGAAAATCTGCAGGAGGTAGCTCAGCGTTCTTCCGGAATCGATGATGTCCTCCACGATCAGCACGTCCTTGCCCTCGATGCTCTGATCCAGATCCTTTACGATCTTGACGATGCCGCTGGACGAGGTTCCCCCGCCATAGCTGGAAACGGACATGAAATCCATGGTTACCGGCACCGTGATCTTCTTTGCCAGATCACACATGAATACCACGCCGCCCTTCAGGACGCAGATCATGGTGATGGTCTTTCCCTCGTAATCCCTGCTGATCTGCGCTCCGAGCTCAGCAACCCTCTCCTGTACCTTCTCTTCCGGAATTAAAACCGATACCTTCTCGCTCATTCGAAAATCCTCCTATATCCAGATAAAAATCTTTACACTGTTTCCGCTTCTCCCGGACGGCCGTCCGTTTTCCGGATTCTCATCCGGTCTGCCGCTTTCCTCACCGGCCCTCCTGCTTTTCCGCGGTGATCTCCAGAATATTCTCTGTATCCTCCGTAATCCTGCAGTCCTCGCTGATTCTGCCTCCGACCGCCCAGAAAATCTGCTGTCCGGATGCCAGAAGGGGGATCCGGTCCCGTTCGTCACGCGGAATTTTTTCATTAATAAAATAATCCTTGAGCTTCTGGGTCTGTCCGGCGTCCGTGACAACAATCCTGTCCCCGGCGAGCCGCGTTCGAAATACGATATTGTTTCCTATTTTATCATAATCGAAGTACTTCGTATACCGATTTGATGGTATTTTCTTTTCGGTTCCCGGAGTGCCACGCATCCGTCTGCAGGTAAACTTCCATTCCCCGAAGAAAAAAATTCCTTCCCCTGTCACCGGCACTGCTGCGTGCAGCGCCGTGTCCGTCCCGGCATCCGGAATTTCCGGGTTTCCGCGCACTTCATCCTTATCGTCATGCGCTTTGCCCGCACTCCCCCGCAATTCATCCTCATCGCCGTGTGTTTCGTCCGTGCTCCCGCGCACTTCATCCTTATCTCCATGCGCTTTGCCCGCACTCCCCCGCACAAGCTCGATGCCGTCGTACCGCCGCACCGCCCGAATACCGTAAGGCAGATCTATTCTCTTTCCCGCGGACATATCAAAAAGTTCCCGCAGCTGCCGGAGCTGCTCACGCCCGAGGTCCTTCTTTCTGCCGGACGCCGTCTCAAGCGCATCCATCAGAAGATACCGCTGCAGCACCTCTGGCTCCTGCAGCAATGCGTCTCGCAGGAAGACTCTGGGATTTTCCCCGCTGTTTCCGGGAATCTTCGCCTGGCCGGATCCGTCGGCAGACTGCCTGTCTGCCATGTCCGCGCCGACGCGCCCGCGGACCTCCACAAGCCCCACTTCCCGTCTTCTTGCCTCCGCACGAAGATATTCATCCGCCTCCGCCGCATCCTCGGCCAGCTCACGGATGTGACGCACCGCAGCGGAATTTACATGCTCTTCCAGATAAGGAATCACATGATGTCTCAGACTGTTCCGGCTGTATTCCTCATCCAGATTCGTCGCGTCGGTCCGCCAGCAGATGTTCCGCTCCCGAAGCCAGGCCTCAATGTCCTTCCGACGCGCAAATAAAAGCGGATGAATGACCGTCAGCTCATCCGGCATCTTCTTTCTCCCGTCCGAATCCCGGCCGCCCGCGCAGTCCGGATGTCTGATACTGCCCGGACGGCTGGTACCGTCCGGATATACTCCGTCCTGAACCGCTTCCCAGGGGCCTCCGATCCGGCTCACCGGACGGATGCCGGCCAGCCCCGCCAGAGAGCTGCCGCGCGCAGTCTGGAAAAGCACGGTTTCCGCCAGGTCATTGGCATGATGCGCAAGCGCAATTTTCCTGCCCCGACGCTCTCCGTCTCCCCCGCCGATCCGGTCCTGTTCCTGCGCATTGTCGGAATATGGCACCTCCGCCTTCCGAAGGGCATCCCGGAACGCCTGCTGCCGCAGAAGACGTCCGGTCTCCTCCAGCCCACGCTTCTCCCGCCTCGCGATATCCGTAACCGGGAACGAATATACATACAGAGGAATCTCCCTTTCTCTGCAGATCTTTCTCACATATTCTTCGTCCGCGTCCGCATCTTCTCCTCTGATGTTATGATTCACATGCACCGCCGCCAGATGAAAGGACTCCTTTTCCCGGAGAGTGTCCAGAACCAGAAGGAGACAGACGGAATCCGCTCCGCCGGAAACACCGGCAAGCACCATATCTCCCTTGTCGATCATATGAAATCTGCGGATATAATTCTCCGCCTCTCTTATCAGATCCATCTGCCCGCTCCCGTCATGCCGTTACTGAAAAAAGCCATATCCGCAAATTCGGATATGGCCCCGTTCTTTTCATCAGTAGCCGGTACCACTGTATGTTGTATCTCCGCCGGCAGCTCCCGTGCCGCCGCCGTATGCTCCTGTGCTTCCCGTGCTGTCCGCGCTCCCGTTGTCTGTTCCGGTACTGCCCGTGCTTCCGTTCTCTGTTCCGGTGCTGCCCGTGCTTCCGTTCTCTGTTCCGGTGCTGCCCGCTCCGGATGCATCCCCCGTTCCGCCGCTGTCAGAAGACCCGGAAGACGAAGAAGAGGAATCAGAGGAAGAAGCGGAGGCATCCCCGTTCGTTCCGGCCGTGTCCGATTCACGGAAGATAATCTCTCCGTCCTTGATCAGTCCCAGCTTGTCCTTCGCAACCTGTTCCTTGTATTCATCGCTCTGGATATATTCCGACTCGCTGCGGATTTCCTCGGTCCGTTTCTCCTCCGCTGCGTTCTCTTTCTTCAATTCCTCAATCTGTGTATTGCCCTCGGCAATCCTGCTGCTGAGCCTGGCGCTTCCCGCCATCAGCGCAATCATCAGCGCGATCACCACCGCAATGATGCACAGCATGGTCTTTTTGTTCTGACGCATTCCGATCCCCTGTCACAAAAAATATCACACACACGCTTTCACGTCGCTTCGTACTGATACGAAGTATAACAGCCCGTATTTGAAAAAGCAAGATTCCGCAAACCCTGCCGGGTGATGTTCCGCAAGCCCTGCAGGGTGATTTATAAAGCCACAGGTCCTGCCGGCTGATGTTTCACAGTCCCGCGGACGCTGTCAGACGTATTCGTAGGTAGACTGTGCATCCTCTTTGCGGACGGTTTCCTGAACATTCAGCACACGGACCGAAACGGTCTTCTCTCCGAACAGAATATCGATTCTGTCCCCTGCCTTTACCTCCGCGCTCGCTCTTGCCGTCTTCCCGTTCAGCAGGACACGCCCCGCGTCACAGGCCTCATTCGCAACCGTTCTGCGCTTGATCAGCCTTGATACCTTCAGATATTTGTCTAATCTCATGGGATTCCTTTCCGATCTTTCTCTGTTCGCGTAAAGAAGAAGGGACTGCTGCATGAATCAGCCATGCGACAGCCCCATCCTCTTGTTTCGTCTGTATCACTCTGTATAACCAGCCGAATCGCTCTCTGGCAATTGCTGTTATTTGATCATATCCTTCAGAGCTTTTCCGGCCTTGAACTTCGGAGATTTGGACGCTGCAATCTCGATGGTCTCGCCGGTCTGCGGATTTCTTCCGCTGCGCGCCGCTCTCTCAGATACCTCAAAGGTACCGAATCCGACAAGCTGCACCTTATCTCCGTTCTTTAATGCTTCTGCTACAGTATCAATGAAAGCGCCAAGAGCTTTCTCGGAGTCCTTTTTGGAAAGTCCCGTCTTGTCGGCAATTGCCGCCACTAATTCGGTTTTGTTCATGTAATACTTCCTCCTAAAATGTACAATATATGGTCTTTTTATACTCTCAGACGCCTGATTTGTCAAGAAAACGCAGGTGTTTCAAGCATCCTCAAGACCTTACTTTATACCATCCTCCGGCTTCTGACAACAGGCTTTTTTTATTTTTTGCCGATTTGCACGGTTTCCTCACATCAGCCCTCCGGATCAGACGGTTATTCCCGAGATTCCGCGAACCGCGTGCAGTATCCGAGCAGATATTCCCGGGTATTCTTCTCCGGATCGTCCAAAACAAGATCCAGCGCCTTCTCAAGACAGGCGCCGATTTCCGGTCCCTTCGAAATTCCCGCTTCGATCAGATCCTTCCCATTGACGGCAAGCCCCTTCAGATCCACGCACTGCTTCTCGCCGAGGACCTTCTCTCCGACCTGCGCCACCTTGATCACCCGCCGAAGCTTCTCCTCGCGTTTCCACTCGCTCTGCGCCATGGTGTCCGCGTCCTGCACCTTGATGAAGAGCGGAAAAAGATCCTTTCCCACCTTGTTGATCAGATGGCGGACCTGCCTCTCCTCCGGCATGACCCTCCAGTCGTGATAAATGATAAGTGTCCGCACCTGACGGATCGTATCGTTGTCCATCTTCAGACGCCGCATAATCTTCACCGCCATAGCCGCGCCCTTTTCCCCGTGTCCCTTGAAATGATCGATGCCGTTCGCGTCCGTGGTTCTGCAGGCAGGCTTGCCCACGTCATGGAGAAGCATCGTAAAGCGGAGAATTCTGTCATTTTTCACCTCCGCCATAGAGACAAGCGTATGCTCACCGACATTGTACATGTGATGCGGATTGTTCTGCGGCGTACGCATCATCTCATCGAACTCCGGAAGGATAACCTTCGTGATTCCCGCCTGATAGGCCACCTTCAGATACTCCGGGTGATCTGAGGTGATCAGCTTCGTGAGCTCCGCGCAGATCCGCTCCGCGCTGATCTTCGCCAGGTTCGGAGCCAGCTTCACAATTCCCGCGATCGTCTCCGGGTCGATCCCGAAATTCAGCTGCGCCGAAAACCGGACCGCGCGGAGTATCCGCAGAGCGTCCTCCGAAAACCGCTCCTCCGGATTCCCCACACAGCGGATACATCTGCGCTGCAGATCGTCCATTCCTCCGTAGAGATCAATCAGTCCCTCTTCCTCATTATATGCCATCGCGTTAATCGTGAAATCCCGGCGCTTCAGATCCTCCGACAGGCTCGCGGTGAAGGTTACGTTTTCGGGATGACGGCTGTCTTTATACTTGCCGTCGATCCGATAGGTCGTCACCTCATGCGCCCTGCCTCCCACGAGCACCGTCACCGTTCCGTGCTCGATTCCGGTATCCACCGTCTTCGCGAAAATCCGCTTCACCTGCTCCGGAAGAGCGGAAGTCGTGATATCCCAGTCCTCCGGTCTCCTTCCCAGGATCGAATCGCGCACACAGCCTCCTACCACATATGCCTCATATCCTTTTGCGTGCAGGCTGTCCAGAACCATGCGGACAGTTGCCGGCATTCTAATCTTCATATCTGCCAATCGCCTTTCAAATCTTACCCCGGTTTTCTCCGGTGCTCTGCCCGCCCCGGAGATTGCCATCCTGCTGCCAGTTACCATAAAACCCGGCACAGACCCGGGAAACCGTCCCCCGTTCATCCCTATGCCGAGTGAGCTGCTACCATCATAATCCGAATTGCGGAGGGTTGCAAGTCGGCGCAGCCTTGACAACCCTATCTGTTGAGGTTAAAATTTATACTAATTGCGTTCAGGGAGGTTCTGCGTCTACGTCGGAGTCCGGACGCGTTCCCTTCTCCCTTTCACAACCGAAACCACATTAAGTGCTGGTGTTCACGCCAGCTGACCTGGCAGCGCTTTCTCATCCAGTCTGCGAATGTCCGCAGGGCTGTGAAATCCTGCCTCTCAGATATATCGTGAACAGATATACCGCAAACAGCAACCATTCCGTACCGTCGGGTACAGGATCGATCAATGATCAGGAGTTCACTATGGCAAAGGATAAGAAATTAGTAGAGCAAATCACGTCGATGGAAGACGATTTTGCGCAGTGGTACACCGATGTCTGCGTTAAGGCAGACCTGATCGGATACACCAGCGTAAAGGGCTGCATGGCAATCAAGCCGGCCGGCTACGCAATCTGGGAGAACATCCAGAAGGATCTCGACGCCCGCTTCAAGGCGACCGGCGTTCAAAACGTATACATGCCGATGCTGATCCCGGAAAGCCTTCTTAATAAGGAAGCCGAGCTCGTAAAGGGCTTTGCGCCGGAGGTCGCGTGGATCACCCAGGGCGGCTCCGAGAAGCTGACCGAGCGTCTCTGCATCCGCCCGACGTCCGAGACGCTGTTCTGTGATTTTTACGCGAAGGATATCCATTCCCACAGAGATCTTCCGAAATTATACAACCAGTGGTGCTCTGTTCTGCGCTGGGAGAAGACGACCCGTCCTTTCCTCCGCTCCCGTGAATTCCTGTGGCAGGAAGGCCATACCGCCCACGCGACCGCAGAGGAATCGGAAGAGAGAACCGTTCAGATGCTGAACGTCTACGCCGATTTCCTGGAGCAGGATATGGCCATCCCGGTCATCAAGGGACAGAAAACCGAGAAGGAAAAATTTGCCGGTGCCAAGCACACCTACACCGTCGAGGCCATGATGCACGACGGAAAGGCTCTTCAGTCCGGCACCAGCCACAACTTTGACGACATCTTCGCAAAGGCCTACGGCGTACAGTTCACCGACAAGGACAACACCCTCAAGTACGTACACCAGACCTCATGGGGAATGACCACCCGCGTCATTGGCGCCATGATCATGGTGCACGGAGACAACAGCGGCCTTGTTCTTCCGCCTCATATCGCTCCGACCCAGGTGATGATCATACCGATCCGCCAGGACGCTGAGGGCGTCATGGACAAGGCTCTTGAGGTAAAAACCGCTCTTGCCGCTGCCGGCGTGCGCGTGAGCCTCGACGATTCAGAGAAGAGCCCGGGCTGGAAGTTCTCCGAGCAGGAGATGCGCGGCATTCCGATCCGTATCGAGCTCGGCCCGAAAGACATCGAGAAGGGACAGGCGGTTCTGGTTCGCCGTGACACCCGCGAGAAGACCATCGTTCCGATCGAAGAGATCCCGGATCAGGCCTCCGCTCTGCTTGAAACCATTCAGGGCGATATGTTCCGCCGCGCGAAGGAACATCTGGAGACTCACATCTATGACGCGACAGATTATGATACCTTCTGCAGAACCATTGCCGAAAAGCCCGGATTTGTAAGGGCGATGTGGTGCGGCGATGAAGCGTGCGAGAACAAGATCAAGGCGGACACCACCGCCACCTCCCGCTGCATGCCGTTCAAGCAAATCCGGATCAGCGACCGCTGCGTATGCTGCGGAAAGCCTGCAAAGCACGAGGTAATCTGGGCCAAGGCGTATTGAATAACTAAATAAATCCTCATACCTGTTGCCTTCGAAAACGCAGCCAGGCTCTTTCGCGCGCTTCGCGTGCGTCGAGCCTTTCTGCGTTTTCGAAGAGCTTATACACTAAAAATGACGAATTTTACGGGGATTTCTTGTGAACTTTTTTGACAAGTTCCCCCTTCACAATCTCCATACCTTAGGTTATTATAGTAGAGCACGCAAGATATTGTGCTCTACTTTTTATTTCAAACAAAATATAGTAGGTTCAGACAGACAAGGCTCCATATTTTTGCAGGGAAGGAGCAGACTGCATAAACAATACCCGCACCTACTTTTCAGTATCCAGGGGGATTATCAGGAATGGAAAAGAAAGTTACTACAAATGTCATCAAAAGAAACGGCGAAGAGGTCACCTTCGACATCACGAAGATCTGCAACGCAATCGCGAAGGCCAATAACGAGGTCGACAAGATTCACCAGATGAACCCGTACCAGATTCAGGCGATCGCGGACAACGTCGCGGACCGCGTCAGCCAGTCTCCTCACGCGGTCAACGTCGAGGATATTCAGGATATGGTAGAGACCGGAATCATGGAGATGCGCGGCTTTGAGGTTGCGCAGAAGTATGTCCGCTACCGCTACAAGAGAACGCTCGCGAGAAAATCAAACACTACCGACGACGGCATCCTCTCGCTGATCGAGCAGAACAACGAGGAAGTGAAACAGGAGAACTCCAACAAGAACCCTGTCATCAACTCCACCCAGCGTGACTACATGGCCGGCGAGGTCAGCAAGGATCTGACACGGCGTATTCTTCTTCCCGAGGATATCGTGCAGGCCCATGAGGCGGGAATCATTCACTTCCACGACTCCGATTATTATGCGCAGAAGGAGCATAACTGCGATCTGATCAACCTGGAGGACATGCTGCAGAACGGCACGGTCATCAGCGAGACTCTGATCGAGAAGCCTCACAGCTTCTTCACCGCCTGCAATGTCACCACACAGATTGTCGCTCAGGTTGCATCCAACCAGTACGGCGGTCAGTCTTTCACGCTTGCCCATCTGGCCCCGTTCGTGGACATCAGCCGTCAGAAGATCCGCAAGGAAGTCATCGCCGAGCGTCAGGAGTGCGGAGAGGACATGGACGACAAGATCATCAATCTCATCACGGAACGCCGTCTGGCGGAGGAGATCAAGAGCGGCATCCAGACCATCCAGTATCAGCTCATCACCCTGATGACCTGCAACGGACAGGCTCCCTTCGTAACCATGTTTATGTACCTCGATGAGGTTCCGGACGGTCAGACGAGAACCGACCTCGCCGCCATCATCCGAGAGGTTCTGGTTCAGAGAATGCAGGGTGTCAAGAATGAGAAGGGCGTATGGATCACGCCCGCCTTCCCGAAGCTGATCTATGTTCTGGACGAGGACAATATTCACCCCGATTCCAAATACTACTATCTGACAGAGCTCGCCGCAAAATGCACCGCGAAACGCATGGTTCCCGATTACATCTCCGCAAAGAAGATGAGGGAATACAAGAACGGCGATGTTTATCCCTGCATGGGATGCAGAAGCTTCCTCACTCCGGACAACGAGAATCTCCCGGAGGGTCTCTGCGACGACGACAACAAATCTGGTTCCAGAAATCATGTCGACGGAAAGCACAAGTACTACGGCCGCTTCAACCAGGGCGTCGTGACGATCAACCTCGTCGATGTAGCCTGCTCCTCCAAGAGAGACATGGACAAGTTCTGGGAGATTCTGGACGAGAGACTGGAGCTCTGCCACCGCGCGCTCCGCTGCCGTCATGAGAGGCTGAAGGGAACGCCTTCCGATGTCGCTCCGATCCTCTGGCAGTATGGCGCCCTCGCGAGACTGAAGAAGGGCGAAACCATCGACAAGCTTCTGTACAACAACTACTCCACCATCAGTCTCGGATACGCGGGTCTCTACGAGATGTGCGTGTATATGACCGGAAAAAGCCACACAGATCCGGAGGCAAAGCCGTTCGCTCTCAAGGTTATGCAGCATCTGAACGACAAGTGCGCCGAGTGGCGTGCCGCGGAGCACATCAGCTACTCCCTGTACGGAACTCCGATGGAGTCCACCACCTACAAATTCGCGAAGTGCCTGCAGAAGCGCTTCGGCGTGATCAAGGACGTCACCGATCACAACTACATCACGAACAGCTACCATGTGAATGTCCGTGAGAAGATTGACGCCTTCCAGAAGCTGAAGTTCGAGGCAGACTTCCAGAAGCTTTCCCCGGGCGGAGCCATCAGCTATGTCGAGGTTCCGAACATGCAGGACAACATTCCGGCCGTAATCTCCGTGATGCAGTTCATCTATGACAACATCATGTACGCAGAGCTGAACACCAAGAGCGACTACTGCGAGGTCTGCGGATATGACGGAGAAATCCAGATCAAGGAAGACAAGCACGGAAAATTAATCTGGGTATGCCCGAACTGCGGAAACACCGATCAGAGCAAGATGTCCGTCGCGCGCCGCACCTGCGGATATATCGGAACCCAGTTCTGGAACCAGGGCCGCACACAGGAAATCAAGGACAGAGTGCTCCATCTGTAAAGAAAAGACGCCATGGCAATGGAAACACCCACGCTTCAAAAAGCAAAGGGAAACTCCATAATAACGGAAACACCCATGCTTTAACAGGCATGGGTGTTTATGTTCTCAGAGAGACACAAAAAGACTAATAAAACGAAAAACAATTCGAAAGGGTTCACTATGAATTACGCCAATATCAAGAATTTTGACATTGCGGACGGCCCCGGAGTGAGAGTCAGTCTCTTCGTCTCCGGCTGCCGCCACCACTGCAAGGGCTGCTTTAATTCCATGACCTGGGATTTCGATTACGGCACCCCTTTTACCGAAGAAACCGCTGCGGAAGTTCTGGACGCGCTCAGGCCGGACTATATCCAGGGCTTCACCCTTCTGGGTGGCGAACCGTTTGAGCCGGAAAATCAGCAGGTTCTCGTCGGTCTTCTGAAGCGGATCCGGGAAACCTATCCCTCGAAAGATATCTGGTGCTACACCGGCTACACCTATGATGTCGATCTCATGAAAGGCGGCAAGGTGTACACCGACGTCACCGACGAAATGCTCTCCTATATCGATCTCATCGTCGACGGAGAGTTCGTCGAAGCGCAGAAGGACGTCACTCTTCTGTTCCGCGGGAGCCGGAACCAGCGCCTCATCGGACTGCACGGATATAAGGCGCCAGAAGAACGCAAGCGCGATCGAAAAATCTGACCTTCTTTGAAAATAGCTGTCTGACCTATTTGGGAAATAGCATTATCTGATTTTTTTCAAAATAGCAGTTGACAAATGATGAGTCCCGTCGTATATTATAAACAGTAATCGTTCTCATTATTAATTTAAGGAAAGGATAAAAGCATGGCAGTTCTGAAATACAGCCGCCAGAGAGAAGCTATCTACAACAATCTCCGGCAACGCAAGGATCACCCCACTGCGGATATGATTTTTGCGGACATACGGAAAGAATTTCCGAATATCAGTCTCGGAACCGTATACCGTAACCTCTCTCTTTTATCTGATCTCGGCAAAATCCAGAAGCTTGCCGCGGATGGGATCGCAGATCGGTTCGACGGAAACGTCCTTCCCCACGATCACTTCATCTGCCGCAGGTGCGGAGCTATGACAGATATGGATTTTGTGGATACGGAACGGTTCAAGGAAGAAGCGGCCAGCCGTTTCGACGGTGAAATTGAAAGCTGCAGCATTGTTTTCTACGGAATCTGCGCGGACTGCAAGAAAAAGGAAGCGATGAACCTGGCAGGAGAAGAATATTCTTCTGAGGCGCGGAAAACCGTCGAGGCACAGCCCACAGCATAAGCTGCCCTTCCGGCAAGATTTGTTTTGTAATTGTTGCAGTTGGTTATGATGGTTTTTGTCTGATTACCTGAGGAGGTAAAACGACAGCACAATTTTTTCTAAGAAAGGTGGTAATTCAAATGGCTAAATGGAAATGTACAGTATGCGGACACATCTATGATGAAGAGGTTGAAGGCGTTAAGTTCGAGGATCTTCCTGCTGACTGGAAGTGCCCGACCTGCAAGCAGCCGAAATCCAAATTTGTAAAGATCGACGAGACCGCTGAGCGCACATGGGCAGCAGAGCATGTGGTAGGCATTGCCGCTGACGTTCCGGAAGATATCAAGGAAGGCCTGAAGGCGAACTTCGAGGGTGAGTGCTCCGAGGTTGGAATGTATCTGGCAATGGCTCGTGTAGCATTCCGCGAGGGATATCCGGAGATCGGTCTGTACTACGAGAAGGCTGCTCATGAAGAGGCAGAGCATGCTTCCAAGTTCGCTGAGCTTCTCGGCGAGGTTGTCACCACAAGCACAAAGAAAAACCTGGAGCTTCGTGTAGAGGCTGAGTACGGCGCAACCGAAGGAAAGTTCGAGCTTGCGAAGAGAGCAAAGGCAGAGAACCTGGATGCAATCCATGACACCGTTCATGAGATGGCTCGCGACGAGGCAAGACACGGCAAGGCATTCGAGGGTCTTCTGAAGAGATATTTCGGCGAATAATCCGCAGATCCTGATACAAACGTTATTCTGATGAATAACCGCGAATACAGATATAAGCTCTGTGATAAACCACGAGTACAGGGATAAGCGTTATCTCTGTGATGAACCGCGAATATGATTGTTAATAGTCCCCGGCATTTCAGCTGGTATACTGCTTCTTTGCAGCACACCGCTGATGCCGGGGATTTTTTGCTCTCAACATACTACTCTGCAGCGGCCGAATACTGCTCTGTAGCGGCCGAAGATTTCACGGTTCCGTCGACTCCCGCAAATCGGACAGTGCGTCTGCCAGCTCCGCGAACTGCCAAAGCTCCAGTGCCTCTCCGCGGATGCTTTGCGGAAGCGCGCATTTCTTCACGGCTTCCTCTATCTGCTCTCTGGAAAAATCAAGCTCACTGCTGTTCCTGAGCCCGTTGAAAAGCGTCTTTCTCCGCTGCGCGAACGAAGCGCGGATCAGGCGAAACATCAGCTTCTCGTCATGTACCGGCACCCGTTCCTCTGCGGAGCGCCCGGTCAGGCGAATCACCGCGCTTCCCACGTTCGGTCTGGGCATAAAGCAGTTCGGCGGCACATGCGCCACAATTTCCGGTCTGGTGTAATACTGAACCGCCAGCGACAGGGCGCCGTAATCCTTTGTGCCCGGAGACGCCTGCATCCGTTCCGCTACTTCCTTCTGGACCATGACCGTCACCGACTCCAGCGGGACCTTTTTCTCCAGAAGCTCCATCAGAATCGGCGTCGTGATGTAATACGGAAGATTTGCCACCACCTTCACAGGCTTGCCGCCGTTGTGTTCCTCTACGAAGCGGTTCAGATCCAGCGTCAGAATGTCCTGATTGATGACCGTGACATTGTCCCAGTCCGAAAGTGTGTCTTCCAGGATCGGTATCAGGTTCCGGTCAATTTCAACCGCATACACCTCGCGGGACGCGTAAGCGAGGTACTGCGTCAGCGTTCCGATTCCCGGTCCGATCTCCATCACGCAGTCGTCGGGCCCGATTTCGGCGGAACGCACAATCTTCTCCAGCACATGCGGATCGATCAGAAAGTTCTGGCCGAATTTCTTCTGAAACCGAAAGCCGTACTTCTGCAATATTTCAATTGTTCTGGCCGGCGTGCCGAGCCAGGGCTCTTTTCTTGCTTCTGTCAATTTTATATTTCCTATAAAAATACAGCCTGACACTGTCACTGCTTCCGCCGGCTGTCATCAACAGTAACGGCCGCTCCGGCTTTATTTCCGGCGCGGCCAGTGATCATTCATTTGCCTGCTCAGGTGAGATTGAAATCCTTCTCCTGCAGCACAAGCCATTTATCCTTTTTGTTCTTCCTGCTTCTGCGGCGCTTTGCCGAAGAACGGCTGATTGCCTTGTCGATCATTTCTTTTACGACGGATATGGTTACCGGTTCTTCCTCCGTCTGCATATTGCCGATCATGGTATAGAGCGCCAGAATCGCCATATCATCAATCTTGTAGCCGTTTTCCGTCGCGTAGGTTCTGGCAAACGTGATCAGCTCATCGTTTGTGAAGACCGGAATGGAGATGACGCGGTCAAACTTCGCGGCGAAACGCGGATATTTCTTCAGGAACGCGCGCATCGCAACTTTCTCATCCTCGATGATGGTGATCATGCAGTCTGTCCGGAATTCCATCGCCTGGCTCAGCTTCTCAACGGTCGCCTCATTCATTCCCGACACATCCTCGATCATGAAGAAGCCGCCAGCCATTCTGGCCACAACCTTCGCGGGGTCCTTCTCGTTCAGATCCGCGCCCTTGACCCTGGCCACCTTCGCAGCATCCATCCCGAGATCCTTGCACATCGCGACGACAAGTCCGTGCGTCAGACGGGTTTTCCCGGTTCCTCTGGCGCCCATCACCGCGATATTGCCGTGAAGCGAAGTCTTCTCGCCGGCATGCTCATAGACACAGCTGATTGCTTCCAGAATCTGCGCATCCATTCCGGGGATTCTTGCAAAATACGTGAAGATTTTGCGCTGCTCCTCGTTCATCCGGGTCGGCTTTGCCCGGTTCATGATACGGATACGACGTTCCTCCGGTGTCTCTTCACTCAGAATCTTATCGATCGAGATCGGAATGGTATTCGCACCGATGGTATCCAGCGGAATGGTATGCGTATGAGAAGCCTTCTCCTCCTCTGTAGGCTGCGGATCCGGTATCTCAAGCTCCTCGATGTAATGGATTTCCTTCTTTTTCGGTTTCTGAGAATCGGTTCCGACTGACGCCTCGCCTGTTCCGCTTTTTTCCGATTTTTCTCTTCCGGTACTGTCAGCGGCCGCTTCCGTCTCTGCCTCAGCCTTCAGAGCCTCCGGCGTAACCTCCCTGGACAGATCCTCCTCTTCGAGATCGCGAAGCCGGATGCCTCCCGCCTGATCTTTCGGTTCTGCAGTCTCTTTCTGAGGTTCCTCCCCGACGGTTTCTGCCTCTTCCGGACTTTCCTCTTTTACGGCTTCGGCATCTCCCGTAACTGTCTCCTCAGCTGCCCCTGCCTCTTCCGGAGATTCCTCTTCGACAACTTCAGCTTCTTCCGGGGACTCCTCCTCGACGATCTCGGCTTCTTCCGGGGATTCCTCCTCGACGATCCCGGCTTCTTCCGGAGATTCTTCCTCGACAACCTCGGCTTCTTCCGGGGATTCCCCCTCGACTACCTCGGCCACTTCCGGAGATTCTTCTTCTACAATTTCAGTTTCTTCAAACCGAATCTCATCTTTGACACCTTCGGCGTCTTCCGGAGATTTCTCCTCAATGATCTCGGCCTCTTCCGGGGATTCCTCCTCGACGATCTCGGCCTCTTCCGGAGATTCCTCCTCGACGATCTCGGCCTCTTCCGGAAATTCCTCTTCCACGATCTCGGCTGTCGGCGCCGGCTTCCAGGCTTTACTATTCTCGGCATTCGTCACGCGGCTGTCCGTTGTTTCTCTCTTCTCAGCAGCGTTTTCTGCGGAACCATGATTTTCCGCAGCTGCCTGTTCCGCTGTATGCCCTGCCGCAGCTGTATTAGCGGCACCGTTCTCAGCAGACACGGCCTCTGTGCCGTTATTTTTCGCGGATCCGGCAGCGATTTCACTGGAGAAGGATCCTGCCGTCTCGGCGAGAAATGCGTCCAGATTGAACTCGCCGGTACTCATCTTCCTGCTGGTGCCTTCTCTGCGCGCCTTCTCAGCCGCTGCGGCCGCCGGAGTCATCTTCCTTTCGGCGCCGGCATTCTGCTGTCTCAGCTCCGGATTGTTTGACGGTCTCGCACTTCCCTCCGCGCGGAAATCATACGATTCTGCCGCGCCTCCGCGTCTGTCAGACCGCATATCTTTACCGGCAATTCCGTCAGCATCGGCTGTCATTCCTTCATCAGACACTCTGCGGGCGTCGACTGTCATATTCTGGCCCGAAGCACGGCGGGAACCGCCTGCCATATCTTCGCCCGAAGCACGGCGGGAACCGGAAGAGCTGTTTTTGTCCGGTCTTCTGCCGGTCTCGGACTCGCCGTCCTCCGTAAAGGAATGCATTACATTGCGGAATCCTTTTGCCAGTCTGTCCCTGAAATCCACAGACGCAGAATCTGACGCATGTTCGGATTCCGGCGCATGTCTCTCTTCTTCCTCGAACATTCCGGCTCTTGCGGATGCGTCCGCCTCCGTGCCCTCCGCTTCCTCAGAGGACGCTGCCGGTCTCTCCTCCTGCTTCCTTCGGTTCGCCGCTGCCTTCATCCGGTTGTAGTTCTGCTCCTGGGAAGGTGTCAGAGCCGCATACTGCTTCTTCAGCTCCATTGCCTTCATGACATATCTGCCCTCGCTGAACCACAGAATCAGATCGTCACAGGTTTCCACGCATTTCTTTGTATCGCCGGCCCTGGAATACAGAACCGCAAGCTCATACGCCCAGCGCTCAGTGTATTCCCGCTCCTTGTATTCCTCCAGAACATCAATCTGCGCTTCAAGCGGCGCGCCCTTCGCCTTAAACAGCTTGTACTGCAGAATGCAGCGCGAGTTGTCGTTCTTCGCAACCTTGGAAAACTCGCGGAAATATTTCTCCGCCTCGTCGATCTGATTCAGCCGGATGCATACCTCCACCAGGCGGTAGAGGATATTCCTTCCGATGGACGCACGGCTGTACGCAAGTACCAGAATATCCTTTGCGCTTTCATAGTCCTTATTTACTTCATATACATCTGCCACCATGTTCAGCGTGTTGATGCTCTTGACACGGCGCCAGTCTATCGAATCGACGATATTCAGGGCATTTTCATAATCCTTCTCCCTGACATAGCTCGTCAGTTCGTCTAATTTCTGATGATATTCCTCTTTATCCAAGGTTTATCGCCTCCCGTTTCTTCTTATCTATACTCCTTGAAATCCCTTTTCCCTGTTCTGCCTTTTCTGTCACAGCTCCCCGGGCTACATACCTGCCGCCGGACCGGCTTCGCCTCAATCCTGTCAGGCTTTCAGACGTCAATCGACACATTCCTGAATCCTGAGGATCAGACCGCCTTCACTTCAATCCTGTCCGGCTTCCGGATATCGATCAAAATATTCCTGAATCCTGAGAATCAGTCTGCCTTCACTTCAATCCTGTCCAGCTTCCAAATATCATCGACATATTCCTGAATGGTGCGGTCCGAGCTGAACTTTCCGGAATGTGCGATATTCAGAATCGCACTCTTGTTCCACTCC
This sequence comes from uncultured eubacterium 1-6, assembly GCA_903789595.1. Taxonomy (GTDB): domain Bacteria; phylum Bacillota; class Clostridia; order Lachnospirales; family Lachnospiraceae; genus Bilifractor. The sequence goes on along the minus strand of CAIFEZ010000026.1, from coordinate 21,978 downwards.
TCGGAATTGCGGTACTTTGACTCCACGCGCTCCTGGGCGGCAGCGTAAGACTTGAAGTCCGCAAGGATAAAATATACATCCGCGCGGTTTCCGTTCTGCGGATACAGAAGAGAATTGTAGATGTCGCGGAACATCTCCATATCTCCGTTGGAATACATGCCGTTGATCAGCTGCATGAGAACCTGACGGATGTCCGCATCGTTGTTGAAGTACTGCATCGGATCATAGCCGCCGTTTTTCTCATATTCGATGACCTGCTCCGCCGTCAGTCCGAAGATGAAGGCGTTCTCCTCGCCTACCTCATCGACAATCTCCACATTCGCGCCGTCCAGCGTTCCAAGCGTCAGCGCGCCGTTCAGCATGAACTTCATGTTGCCGGTTCCGGACGCCTCCTTGCTTGCGGTGGAGATCTGCTCGGATACGTCCGCCGCCGCAAAAATCATCTCCGCATTGCTTACCCGGTAGTCCTCGATGAAGACAACCTTGATCTTGTTCTTGATGCTTGCGTCATGGTTGATTACGTCCGCGACATTGTTGATCAGCTTGATGATCTTCTTCGCGCGCTCATAGCCCGCACTTGCCTTTGCCCCGAAGATGAACGTTCTCGGATAGAACGGGAGCTCCGGATGCTCCTTGATCTTATTGTACAGATACATCACATGAAGAATGTTGAGCAGCTGGCGCTTGTACTCATGAAGCCGCTTTACCTGCACATCGAAGATGGAACGCGGATCAACCTCGATGCCGTTGTGCTCCTGAATATATTTTGCCAGACGCAGCTTGTTCTGATACTTGATGTTGCTGAACTCCGCCTGTGCCTTCTCATCATCCGCATAAATCGCAAGCTTGCTGATCGTGGACAGATCTGTCACCCATTCCTTGCCGACATGGTCGGTTACCCACGCTGCCAGAAGCGGATCTCCGTGAAGCAGGAAGCGGCGCTGCGTGATTCCGTTTGTCTTGTTGGAGAATTTCCACGGATACATCTCATAGAAATCCTTCAGCTCTCTTTTCTCCAGGATCTCGGTATGAAGCTTTGCCACGCCGTTTACAGAGAAGCCGCCGACAATCGCCAGATTCGCCATGCGCACCTGTCCATCGTAGATGATAGCCATGCTGCGGATCTTCTCATCGCTGTTCTGCGGATATTTGATCTTGACCGCCTCGCAGAACCGGCGGTTGATCTCTTCGACAATCTGATAGATACGCGGAAGCAGACGGGAGAAGAGCTCGATCGGCCATTTCTCCAGAGCCTCGGCCATGATGGTGTGGTTGGTATAGGCGCAGGATTTTGTCACGATCTCCCAGGCCTCGTCCCACTCCAGATGCTGCTCGTCCAGGAGAATCCGCATCAGCTCCGGAACCGTGAGCGTCGGATGCGTGTCATTCATATGGAAGCAGGCCTTCTCCGGCAGCTTGTGAATATCGTCATGTCTCTTCAGGAACTTCTTCACCGCGGTCTGAATGCTTGCGGAGACGAAGAAGTACTGCTGTTTCAGACGAAGCTCCTTGCCGGCCATATGGTTATCGTTCGGATAAAGAACCTCTGTCAGCGTATGCGCCAGGTTCTCCTGCTCCACCGCCTTGTAGTAATCGCCCTTGTCAAAGGAATCCAGGGAAAAATCATTGATGGCCTCGGCGTCCCAGATTCGCAGGGTATCTACCACATTGTTGTTGTAGCCGACGATCGGAAGATCATAGGGAACGGCCCGCACGGACTGATATCCCTCCTGATGATAATAATTTCTTCCGGTCTTGTCGTCATGATCCACCGCGACGTAGCCGCCGAATTTAATTTCCTTCGCGTACTCGGGACGCTTCAGCTCAAAGGGGTAGCTTCCGTCCTTCAGCCAGTTGTCCGGCTTCTCGATCTGATAGCCGTCCTTGATCTCCTGCTTGAACATGCCGTAGTGATACCGGATGCCGCAGCCGTAAGCGGTATAGCCGAGGGTAGCAAGCGAATCCATGAAGCAGGCAGCCAGTCTTCCGAGACCGCCGTTTCCGAGCGCGGGATCTCTCTCCTCATCCTCGATGGCATCCAGATCGATTCCCATCTCGTCCAGAGCCTGCTTTACCTGTCCGTATGCGGTAAGTGCCAGCAGGTTGTTGCCGAGATATCTTCCTGTCAGGAACTCCATGGACATGTAGTAGACAATCTTCGGATCATCCTTTTTGATCGTCTGCTGGGTCGCCATCCAGTTGTCGATGATGACATCCTTGACGACGTAGCATACCGCCTGATAGATCTGATGATTGCTTGCTTCCTCCAGCGTCGTGCGGAACAGTCTTCTGACCTCGTCTTTTACTTCCTTCTTGAAATTGTCTTTCTTGAATATCGGATTAAGCATTGTATCCCCTTTCGATGAAAAGCCACTGATATGACATTAGGGAGTCCGGCAGATCCGGGCTCCCAGAAATATCCTTACTGTTTCTCGACACCCAGAGTGACTTCCTCAGAATTGATCTTCCAATCCCTGGTGTAGCCGGCCGTCTCGCCGATCACGATATCATCGGCCAGAACGACTCCGGAGATCTTTTCTTTGTTCGCCTTCAGAATGTCTGCGATATGACGGTTGTCCTTCGCGTAGACCTTGATCCGGTCCATAACCTCGAAGCCGGCTTCCTTGCGCATCGTCTGGATCTTGCTGATCAGCTCCGCGACAAAGCCCTCCTCGATCAGCTCCGGGGTGAGCGCCGTATCCAGCATCACGGTCACGCCCTGATCCGCCTGCGCCACATAGCCGTCGGTCTGCGCGATATCAATGAGAAGATCCTCTCTCGCCAGAGAGATGCTCTGTCCGTCAACAGAAATCGTCAGCGCTCCATTCGCGTTGAGATCGGCTACCGCTTCCGCTCCGTCCAGCGCGGAAAGGGCCTTGCGGATTCCGCCTACCAGCTTGCCGTACTTCGGGCCTACCGTCTTCAGCTGCGGCTTGATGCTGTACTCCACCTTCAGATCATCCGAGAATTCCACGGACTTCACATTCAGCTCATCGGTCACGATCTTTGTATAGAAGTCATCCAGACGGAAGTCCGCCTTGACATACATTCTGGAAAGCGGCTGACGGTTCTTGATGCCGGAAGCATTTCTCGCGGCACGGCCGAGAACGACGATTCTCGTAACCTCACGCATGTTCTGCTCCAGATCCCTGTCGATCCACGCCTCATTCACAGTCGGGTAGTCGCAGAGATGAATGCTCTCCGGCGCGCTGCTGTCCACACTGCGTACAAGGTTCTGGTAGATATCCTCCGTCATGAACGGAATCATAGGAGCCGCCGCCTTGCACAACTCGACAAGAGCGGTGTACAGCGTCAGATACGCGTTGATCTTGTCCTGCTCCATGCCCTTCGCCCAGAATCTCTCACGGGATCTGCGCACATACCAGTTGCTCATGTCGTCCACAAAGGCTTCCAGCGCCTTTGCCGCCTCCGGGATCCGGTACTGATCGAGATCCGCGTCCGTCTCCCTGATGGTGGAATTCAGACGGGACAGAAGCCATTTGTCCATGACAGAAAGCTTGTCATAATCCAGCTCATACTTCGTCGGATCAAAATTGTCGATATTCGCGTAAAGCACCCAGAACGCATAGGTGTTCCACAAGGTGCCCATAAACCTTCTGGAGTACTCCATCACAGCCTTGTCGTGGAACTTGTTCGGAAGCCACGGCGCGCTGTTGATGTAGAAGTACCAGCGGATCGCGTCCGCTCCGAACTTCCGCAGCGCGGACATCGGCTCCACGGCGTTGCCCTTGGACTTCGACATCTTGTTGCCGTCTTTGTCCAGTACAAGGCCCAGTACGATTACATTTTTGTACGCGGGCTTATTGAACAGAAGTGTGGACTCTGCGTGCAGCGAATAGAACCAGCCTCTGGTCTGATCCACCGCCTCGGAAATAAACTGTGCCGGGAACTCCCGCTCAAACAGTTCCTTGTTCTCAAAGGGATAGTGAAGCTGCGCGTAGGGCATCGCGCCGGAATCAAACCAGCAGTCAATGACCTCCGGGACACGGTGCATCTCGCCTCCGCAGTCCGGACATTTGATCGTGAACTGGTCCACATAGGGTCTGTGAAGCTCGGTGTGCTCCGCATCCGGGTTGCCTGTCAGCTCTGCGAGCTCTTTTCTCGAACCGACGCAGATCTGCTTTCCGCAGTCCGGGCAGATCCATACCGGAAGCGGTGTGCCCCAGTAACGGTTTCTGGAGATTCCCCAGTCCTGAATATTCTCCAGCCAGTTTCCGAACCGGCCCTCGCCGATCGTAGGCGGGATCCAGTTGATCTCCTTGTTGTTCCGCACAAGATCGTCCTTCACGGCGGTCATCTTGATGAACCAGGACTCTCTCGCATAGTAGATCAGCGGCGTATCGCATCTCCAGCAGTGCGGGTAATCATGCTCCACCTTCGGCGCCGCGAAGAGAAGCTTTCTCTCGGACAGATCCTTCAGAACCTCGGGATCCGCGCTGACCGCGCCCTCATCCTTCATCTCGTGCTCGGTCGGCTTGCAGCGCATTCCCGCAAACTTCCCCGTCTCCGGCTTCAGACGGCCGTGATCGTCAACCATCTGAACAAACGGAGCATCATATTTTCTCCCGACGCGGGCGTCGTCCTCACCGAATGCCGGTGCGATATGGACAATGCCGGTACCGTCGGTCATGGTTACATAGTCGTCGCAGTACACGAAAAATGCCTTCTTGTGCTGCTTCGCGACCGCGTCCGCCGCGCACTGATACAGCGGCTCGTACTCCTTGTATTCCAGATCCCTGCCCTTGAAGGTCTCCAGGATCTCATACGCCTTCTCTCCCTCTTCTTTCGCACAGGGTCCGAGAACCTTGTCCAGAAGGGCGACAGCCATATAATAGGTGTATCCGTCCGCGCACTTCACCTTTGCATACGTGTCCTCAGGGTTCACGCAGAGCGCGATGTTCGACGGAAGCGTCCAGGGCGTGGTGGTCCATGCCAGGAAATAAGCATCCTCGTCCTTCACCTTGAATCGGACAATGGCGGTGCGGTCCTTGATCGTCTTGTATCCCTGGGCAACCTCGTGGGAGGAAAGGGGTGTTCCGCAGCTCGGGCAGTAGGGGACCACCTTGAACCCCTTGTAGAGGAGTCCCTTCTTCCAGATCTCCTTCAGCGCCCACCACTCGGACTCGATATAGTCGTCATAATAGGTAACATAGGGATTGTCCATGTCGGCCCAGAATCCGACCTTGCCGGAAAACTGCTCCCACATTCCCTTGTATTTCCAGACGGATTCCTTGCATTTCTTGATGAAAGGCTCGATTCCGTACTGTTCAATTTCATCCTTGCCCTCAATGCCGATTTCCTTTTCAACTTCCAGCTCGACGGGGAGTCCGTGCGTATCCCATCCGGCCTTACGGGGAACCTCGTATCCCTTCATGGTGCGGTATCTGGGAATCATATCCTTGATCACACGGGTCAGCACATGTCCGATATGCGGCTTGCCGTTCGCCGTCGGCGGTCCGTCATAGAACATATACATCGGATGTCCTTCATTCTTCTTTACACTCTTCTCGAAGATCCGGTTCTCTTCCCAGAACTTCTCGGTCTCTCCCTCTCTCTCTACGAAGTTGAGGTTTGTATCGACTTTACGGTACATATCAGTAATTTCCTCCTTTGGTTTACAATGTTTTCTCGTCACATGTAAAAAACCATATGTGCCTTTCAGGCAATCTATTATAAAAAGACGGCTGAAGCCTTGTCAAGCCATTCCATGGGTTTCATGTCTTTTTTTGCGCCTCCTCGCGCGAAGCCCGTCCCGCTTGCTGCGTATCAGATCCGCCTCGGCCTCGCTGCTGATCTTGATGGTCTTCACCACATAGACTCTTCCCTCATCGGTGTGCTTCATCCGGATCTTGCCCTTCAGATAGCCGTGCTCCGGACAGTAGGCAACGCTGTAGTAGTTCCGCGAATTCACGGAAAACCAGTGCATCTTCTTCCTGGACTTTCTCCCGCATCTGCAGCAGTAGGTGCTGCGGACCTCCGGGTCCCTCATCGCGTCTTCCTTGGTCGCGAATTCCCGGGAGACGTACTTGCTGTATCCGTTGTAAATCGTGTGGATTTCCTCGGTCTTCTTCTTCGGGTTCTGGTACACATCAATGGAGTCATAGGCAAGCACGACATCCATATCGATCTTCTGGAAAATAAGCGCGGTGTATCTGGCGTCCGCCAGTGCCCGGTGAAATTCCTCGTTCTTCCCGAGATTCAGATAATCGGTTCCGTATTCCAGCGATCTGCGGCTCTTCATGTCCTCGAACTGAACCGCAAACAGCTTCTGTACGTCATAATAATGAAGAGGCCCTTTCAGCAGATCCAGCACATGATAATATTTCATATTCCGCTGAAGCTCCGTCAGGTCGACGGTCCCCCAGGTACAGAAAACCGATTCCGGACCGGCCCAGGCCAGAAACTGCCGGACCGCATCCGGAAAATATGCTCCGTTCTTCAGTTCTTCCTTATCGATATGTACAATCTCACGCGTGCGGTAATTCAGGGATTTATAGACAACCGGACGTATCACGTTCTGAAACGTATCGACGATTTCCCGTTTCTCGTCGAGCTTGACGGCCCCGATCTCAATAATCTCAAACGGAAGACGCTTCACCTCGCGGCTTTTGCCGTAAGGGCTCTGGTTCCACTCGAGATCAAAGACAATATAATTCATGGTTTAGTGTCCTTTTTGCATAGATATTTTAATCATATCACATCCCTTTGCCGCCGCGCAATGTATACTCACGAAAAGGATCGTGTTTACGATATACCGTTTACGGTATATCTGAAAAGCAGAGATTTCACATCCCTGTTGCCATTCGCAAACTGGCTGTAACAAAGTTTTATCCTTTTTTATTGAAGCTGCGGAACTCCTCAGGCGCGAGCGCCTTCGTCAAACAGTCCTCGCTATTCATTCAACGAAAAATTTACGGATAAAACTTCTAACAGCCAGTAATGCTCAGGCAAAGGTGCTGTGAAATCGTTGCCTTTTCAGTTATACGTGAACCGTATGCAATGCATATGAAATCCCCGCCCGATCAATAAAGTCCGTACAGCACAGAGAAGAGGCTGCTCCGGCGTCTCCGCTTTCACAGCCTCTTCTTCAGACATTGCATGATTCGATTTTGATATGCTGACGCCATGCCGGGCATACCGGGAACGGCAGCTTAGCCTTTCACGCCTCCGGCCGTAACCCCTCCGACGATATACTTCGACAGGAAGAGGTATACGAAGATGACCGGGAAGATCGAGAAGGTGATGGCCGCGTAGACCTGCCCCATGTCGAACTTCAGCCAGTCCGCGGAACGGAGCTCCGCGATCAGTACGGGAAGCGTCTTCATGCTTTCCTTGTGCAGGATCAGCGCCGGAGTGAAGTAATTGTTCCAGCTGCTGACGAAGGTAAAGATCGCCTGCACCGCAATCGCCGGCTTCATCAGCGGCATAACGATGGTGTTGAAGATCCGGAATTCACCGGCTCCGTCGATTCTTGCGGCCTCCAGCAGAGAAGCGGGAAGATTCGAGTCCATGTACTGCTTCATATAGAAGAACACAACCGGCGAAGCGACAGCCGGAACCACAAGCGGAAGATAATGATCCATCAGGTTCATCTTGCTGACCAGCTGTACAAAGCCGAGTGCGGAGACCTGGGTCGGGATCATCATGATCGCCAGGATGAAGGTGTAAATTGCCTTCTTGCCCTTGAAATCATACGCATGAATCGCGTATGCGGTCATCGTGCTGAAATACGTGCTGAACAGAGCACTCAGGCCGGCGATGATCAGAGAATTGAGCATGCCGCGCACAAAGGGAAGCGACCCGTGCAGCATGTTGTACAGGTTCTCAATCAGATGCGTGCTCGGGATCGGCGTGAATCCTTTTCCGAGCTCGCCGTTGGACCGGGTGGTGTTGATAAACAGAATATAGAACCAGATCAGACACAGGAACGTCAGGATGATCAGTATTATATAGGAAAAAATTCTTCTTCCCCTGGCGGTTCCCTTTGCCGTTTTTTCTTCTTTCGCTTGCACTGCTGCCATCTCCTGTCCCCTCCTTTCAGTCCTTCTTGTCCGCCGTCGTCTTGAACACAACCATACTGAGCAGACCTGTAATGATCAGCAGAATCACAGACAGGGCGCCGGCCATACCATAGTTCTTGCTGTACAGATGCTTGTTCAGATACATGATCAGCGTCATAGAGGAACGCATCGGGTCGCCGCTGCCGTTCGTCAGGATCTGCGGAACATCGAACATCTGCAGACCGCCGATCAGAGATGTAATCATCACATATACGAAAATCGGTTTCAGAATCGGCATCGTGATGCGGAAGAAGATCTGTCTCGCATTGGCGCCGTCTACCTCGGCCGCCTCAAACAGCGACGAGTCGATTCCCAGCATACCTGCCATCAGAAGAATTGTCGTGTTGCCGAACCACATCAGGAAGTTCATGAACGCAACCATTCCGCGGACGCTTCCCACGTGTGACATGAACTTATAGGGCTGCGAAATCAGATGCATGGACATCAGGATCGAGTTGACGGGCCCGCTGTCCGCAAACAGGGTGAAAAACAGCATGGCAAACGCGGATGCCATGATCAGATTCGGAAGGTAAATCACCGTCTTGAAAAATCTCTGTGCCTTCAGGTGCAGAGACGGATCCGTGAACCAGGCCGCGAGCACCAGTGAAACCACGATCTGGGGAACGAATCCAAGAATCCACATAATCATGGTATTGGCAAAATACTTCGGCAGATCTCCGCTCGTGAACAGCTTTGCGTAATTTGCAAGGCCGATAAAATTCGGACCGATCTGTTTCAAACCCGATCTGTAATTTTCAAAGAAACTGTTGTAAATGGTGGAAACCAGCGGGATCATCTGAAAGATCACAAATACCGCCATAAAGGGTATCAGAAAAATATATCCGTACCGGTTATGCCTTTTGATCCTGCTTTTCTTGTGTTTTTCCATACCCTGACCTCCCAGACTCAAATATCTCCCGGCTGCATCATCATGTGCCTGTACATCATCGGGAAAAGAATCCCTCGCTGTTATTGTCCAGATCCCGCGGCGTTAACCGCTCAGCGCCTCATGGAACCAGATGCATCTCACCCGGAACAGCAGCCGCCTGCAAACCCGCCGAAAGTTTCTGCTTCGTGCGGGCGCGGTCCGCTGCCCGCGTACAAAAACGGGGATCCGTCAGAGCAGATCCCCGACCGGAACGCGGATCCGAAGAGCTTCTTCGGATCCGGCCGTTCCATCACATTTCCTTCAATCAGTCTACGCTGACATCCGGATATTTCTCCTGAATCGCGCTCTTGAACTGAGCAAGCGCGTCATCATAGGAAGCATTTCCGTCAAAATAGTTCTTCATCGCGGTCTGGAATTCCTCGTTGCAGCCCTGATCATAGATAGAGATGTTGCTCATATCAACCTTTTCAGCGCCTGCAGACAGCATTGCGTACGGGTTCTGTCCTCCGAGGATCGGATTTCCGAACTTGTCGTCGCTTGCGAGAGCTTCCAGAACGGTCTTGTTGTTGACACAATCAGAATCATCAACAGCGATTTCCTTCATAATATCATCGTTCGTCGTCATGTTCAGGATGATGTCCTTTACAAGCGTCGGGTTATCGGTTCCGTTTGCCGCGCAGATCCATGTGCCGCCCCAGTAGAATCCCTGAGGTCCTGTAACGAAGCCCCAGCCTCCGTCCTTGCCGACAGATCCGTCCTCGTCACTGTGCATGGAGAAGTTGATCAGCCATGCCGGTCCGAAGTAGCAGAATACCGGAGTATCCTTAAAGAATCCCTTTGACCAGTCGTCAGACCACAGTTCATAGGAGTTCTCCTCGCCTGCGTCTACGAGAGCCTTGGAATCATCCGCCCATGCTTTGATGTTGTCATCAACGACAACCTTGCCGTCCTGAACCCACGGTCCGGAAACGTTGTTGGAATATACACGGTAGGTGTCCATTGCGGAGCACATCTGGTATCCCGCATCCTTCACCTTCTTGGCTGTCTCATCGAATTTGTCCCAGCTGGAAACCGCATCCTGTACAGTGTCCAGATCATCCGTTCCGAGAACTTTCTTCGCGATATCACGGTTGAAGATCAGACCTGCGGAGCATGCCTGCCATGAGGAGCCGCGGATGTCTCCGTTCGCGTCCGTCACAACATCCTTTGTGTACTGATACTGCTTGGAAAGATCGTCATCGGTGATGCCCAGATCAGAGAGCTTCATCGCGACATTAGCGTCCGCGTCAATATACTTCAGAGCATAATCGGCTTCTACCAGGAAGATATCGACCTTCTTGTCCGCCGATGCATCTGCGTTCTCCGGAAGCACGGTGTCCAGATTGTTCTGGTATGCGTTGTCATCGGAAGGCGTAACCGTAAACTTTACGGTAACATCACCGATCTTGCCGCCCTTTGTCGCGTCGTCCGGGTCAGCTGCCTCATATCCCGGATAATGCGCCGCAAGACGGTTCGCAAACTCATCATTCCAGCACTGGATATTCAGAACCGTTCCTTCTCCGGAAGCATCCTCAGCTGCGGGTTCTGCCTCAGATGTCGCGCTGGAAGCAGCCTCTGTGCTGTCTTCCGCTGTATCGGCAGAAGAAGATGTGCTGCTCGCAGACGATGCGGACGAGGACGCCGCTGCGGATGATGATGCGGTTGAGCTGCTTCCGCACGCCGCCATCGGAACTACGAGCGCTGCCGCCATTGTGAGGCTGAGTAATGTTCTCATACGTTTCTTCATATTCTTTCCTCCCTTACATAAAACATCTCTGTGATCATGCCTTTAATTTTGATACAGAGTATTTTTAAGAAACAAAACAACAGGTTACATCTATGTATGACATCTTAGTGCAATAGAATTGCCAAAATCTTTCGAACTGCCGAAGTTACACCGGGTTCTGCAAATCCGCGGATATATCCCGGACCGTCTGTCCCTCCAAAAGCTTTCCGTCAACGAGAAGCTCCTCTGCGATGCAGCTTTTCTTGTGCTCGATGCATTCGACAAGCTTTCTTCCTGAGACCTCTCCGATTCTGACGGCATCCTGATACCATGTGGTAAGCTTCGGCCGGATCACCTGCGACAGATGAATTCCGTCGTATCCGGTCACGCTCAAATCTCCAGGAATGGAAATCCCCATGCGTTCACACTGATTGCTTCCCCCGATATAGGAAAAATCATCCGGATACATGATCGCGGTAGGCGGATTCTTCAGTTCCATAAGTCTGCGGGTTGCCTCAGCCGATACCTTTGTGTCATGGAATCTGCCTTCTACGACATATTCCTCGGGCACATCAATGCCGAGTTCTCCGCACGCCTTGTAAAAACCGCTCAGCCGCTTCTGCGTAACGGAGGTCTGTTCTCCGTGAATAAACGCGATCTTCCGGTGTCCCTTATCATAGAGGTAATGCACCAGCCGATAGGCCCCGTTCACGTTGTCGCTCATCACACAGCTGTGATCATTAAAGGAATAGTCGATCGTCACGGTAGGAAATTCACTGTCGATCAGCTCCCTTACTGCCGGACTTGTAAAATCCACACTTGCGATCAGAACGCCGTCGCACTTGCGGTACCGACAGTGCTCCGTAAAAGATCTCCCGCCGATGGACTGACTGATAAAGGTAATGTCATATCCCAGAGCTTCAACCGTGTTCTTCGCGCTGTTCAGGATCTGCGAGAAATATTCATGAGTCAGACCGCTCATGGTCTCATCCTCAAATACGACTCCGATATTGTGCGAGATATTGGTCTTGAGCTGTCTCGCGGCTGCGTTCGGCATGTAGTGCATCTCGCGGGCGGCCCTCAGGATCCGCTCCGTCGTCTCTTTGCCTACATCTCCGTACCCGTTCAACGCCTTGCTGACCGTCGCCGGAGAAACATCGCACTGCTTTGATATGTCTTTAATCGTCACCATGATGTCCTGATCTCTCCTTTGGTCGCTGCACTTAATCGTTTTCGTTGATCTCATTCTAAATCGTTTTCGATTATTCGTCAATTATCTGTAATTCACAATTATATTTTGATATTTTTGTGTAGTTTACATATACTTTATCGTTGAAAACGTTTTCGCTATTTACTTTCAAATAATTGAAGCTTATAATGAGCTAGATTAATAACGAAAACGTATTCGTATAAGCTCTTCGAAAACACGGACGGTCTCGCCGCACGCGAAGCGCGCGCAAGAGAACGGACGTGATTTCGAAGGCAACCGATATGAGCATAAAGCCGTGTGCAGCACGGCGGGTATGCTCATATCGGCAGGATTGCGGGAGTGCGCAGCACAAAGCAATCTGCTGCTTATGAAACTCTTCGAAAACACGGACAGTCTCGCCGCACGCGAAGCGCGCGTAAGAGAACGGACGATATTGAAACGTAAAAGTACGGACGATACAGAAACATCTGAAAGGAGGCATTGAAATGAAATTCGGACACTTCGACGACACGAACAAGGAGTACGTGATCAGCACACCGCGCACTCCGCTTCCCTGGATCAACTATCTGGGCTCACAGGATTTTTTCAGCCTGATTTCAAATACGGCCGGAGGATATTCCTTCTATAAAGACGCAAAGCTTCTGCGGCTCACCAGATACCGGTACAACAACTGCCCTCTGGACAGCGGCGGACGTTATTACTATATCAAAGACGGAGATACCGTCTGGAATCCCGGCTGGCAGCCGACGCAGACCGAGCTCGACAGTTACTCCTGCCGTCACGGCCTCGGCTACACCATTATCACCGGAAGCAAGAATCAGGTCGAGGCTGTGCTTCAGGCCTTCGTTCCGATCAACGACAGCTGTGAGATCAACCGGCTGATCCTGAAGAACAATTCTTCCTCGCCGAAACACCTGGATCTGTTCAGCTTCGTGGAATTCTGTCTCTGGAATGCACAGGACGACGCCTCAAACTTCCAGCGCAATTTTTCCACCGGAGAGGTGGAGGTTCTCGGCAGCACAATCTACCACAAGACCGAATACCGCGAACGCCGGAACCACTATGCCGTCTATTCCGTGAACCGCGACATTGACGGATTCGATACCAGCCGGGACGCCTTCATCGGTCTCTACAATGGCTTCGCCAACCCCGAAGCAGTCCTCGCGGGCAAGAGCCGGAACAGCATCGCACACGGCTGGCAGCCGGTCGGAAGCCATCATCTCAAGGTTGACCTGGCGCCCGGCACCTCGGAGAGCTTTATTTTTGTGCTGGGATACTGTGAGAATCCGAGGGATCAGAAGTTCGAAGCCCCGAACGTCATCAACAAGAAGCCGGCCCGGGAGCTCCTCGCGAAATATCAGACAGACGAGCAGGTTGATCACGCCTTCCAGGACCTGAAGGATTACTGGAACAGACTCCTGTCTACATATACCGTACACACCCATGACGAAAAGCTGAACCGCCTTGTCAACATTTGGAACCAGTACCAGTGCATGGTGACCTTCAACATGAGCCGCAGCGCCAGCTATTTCGAAAGCGGACTCGGCCGGGGCATGGGATTCCGCGATTCCTGTCAGGATCTTCTGGGATTTGTGCATCTGATTCCCGAGAGGGCCCGTGAGCGGATTATCGATATCGCAAATACACAGTTCGAGGACGGCAGCACCTACCATCAGTACCAGCCTCTGACCAAGAAGGGGAACGCGGATATCGGCGGCGGCTTCAATGACGATCCTCTGTGGCTCATCGCCGCGGTCTGCGCATATATCCGTGAGACCGGCGATTTTACGATTCTGGATGAAAAATGCGCCTTCGACAGTGATTTTTCCAAGGCGGTTCCGCTGATGGAACACCTGAGAAGAAGCTTCCGCTTCACCTCCACTCACCGCGGGCCACACAGTCTTCCGCTGATCGGCCGCGCCGACTGGAATGACTGCCTGAACCTGAACTGCTTCTCGGAGGAGCCCGGCGAAAGCTTCCAGACCTTCGGCCCGAGCGAAGGACCGACAGCTGAATCTGTTTTTATCGCGGGAATGTTTGTCAAATACGGAAAGGAATATGCGGATCTGTGTGAACAGATCGGACTGAATGAGGAAGCATCGGATGTCCGCAGGGACGTAAAAGATATGGAGGCAGCTATCGAAGACGCCGGATGGGACGGCAGCTGGTTTATGCGCGCCTATGACGCGTACGGCAGCCCCGTCGGCAGCCATACCTGCGAGGAGGGACAGATCTATATCGAGCCCCAGGGCATGTGCGTGATGGCCGGCGTCGGCGTAAAGGACGGAAAAGCCGAAACCGCGCTGAAAAGCGTCGAGGAAAAGCTGGAAACGAAGTACGGAATCGTCCTTCTGCAGCCTGCTTATACAAAATATCATGTCGAGCTCGGCGAAATTTCTTCTTATCCTCCGGGGTACAAGGAGAACGCAGGCATTTTCTGCCACAACAATCCGTGGATTGCCTGCGCGGAGACGATTCTCGGACACGGAAACCGCGCCTTTGAGGTGTTCCGTAAGACATGTCCGATCTATCTCGAGGACATCAGCGAGATTCACCGCACCGAACCATACGTGTATTGTCAGATGGTCGCAGGCATTGACGGCCCGACCTTCGGCGAGGGCAAGAACAGCTGGCTCACCGGCACCGCCGCATGGACCTTCACGGCTATGAGCCAGTACATACTCGGCGTTCAGCCAACCTTCAACGGACTGAAAATCGACCCGTGCATTCCGGACACGCTTGAGGAATACACTATTGACCGCACCTTCCGCGGCGTCAGATATCACATCACCGTGGACAATTCCGCCCATGTGCAGAAGGGTGTGAAATCCATGACGGTTGACGGCAGCCCCATCGAAGGCAATATAATCCCGCCCGCACGGGAGAAAACTGACGTGAACGTAGTTGTAACACTCGGGTGAAGCCTGATCGGAACCTGCTCGTAACACTCGGGTGAAGCCTGATCCGAACCTGCTCGTAACACTCGGGCGAAGCCTGGTCGGAACCTGCTCGTAACACTCGGGTGAAGCCTGATCCGAACCTGGTCGTAACACTCAGGTGAAGCCTGATCCGGCTCCGGGAGCGCCGGATCAGGCTCAGGCGAATCTTGATATCACACGAGCTCCCGGCGGGCCAGAACAAACCTCAGGCGGTGTACACAAGCGCATCTCTGCACCTGTGTACACCGCCTGATATATTCATATGTCGTCCGATTGTCATCCCAATCTTGCTGATTCGAATTTGACGATACGCTCCCGACATAAGTTACCATCCCATCGTGACTTTTCTAAATTTGATGGTATTCCTCAGCCCAGATTACCATCTCATTCTTGCTTTTCTCTCCCCGATGGTACATTTACGACCTGATTACCATCTTGCTCTTGTTTTTTGAAATTTGATGGTACCCTCCCGGCACAGATTACCATCCTATCATGACTTTTCTAAATTTGATGGTATTCCTCAGCCCGGATTACCATCTTGCTCTTGTTTTTTGAAATTTGATGGTACCCTCCCACACAGATTACCATCCTATCATGACTTTTCTAAATTTGATGGTATTCCTCAGCCCGGATTACCATCT
>CAIFEZ010000026.1:4379-6353 GCA_903789595.1 uncultured eubacterium 1-6 | reverse complement strand
CATCTTGCTCTTGTTTTTTGAAATTTGATGGTACCCTCCCACACAGATTACCATCCTATCATGACTTTTCTAAATTTGATGGTATTCCTCAGTCCGGAGTACCATCTCATTCCTGCTTTTCTCTCCCCGATGGTACATTTACAACCTCATTACCATCTTACTCCTGTCTTTCGAAATTTGATGGTACCCTCCCGGCACGGATTACCATCCCATCGTAACTCTCCAAAAATTGATGGTTTTTCTCGCCCAGAAAAAAGGGGCTGTCGTATCTTCTGACGCGACAACCCGTTCTTTCTGAATCTTTATTTTGCAGATGCTTAGCGGCTTTTCTTTTTTATACTTTTTATCTGCTCTTTTAACCACAATTACGGATGTGGTATGTTGATTTTATTACAACTTATCGTATCTATCCCAGTATTTACGAGAAATTGGTAACCAGCGATACAATCCTCAGGCAGAACAGAACGAATACGACCCACATAACCGGGCTGACGTCCTTTGTCTTCTTCTCGAATACCTTCAGGATAACCCATGACAGAATACCGAACATGATACCTGTCGCAATGGAGTATGCCAGCGGCATCATCAGCATAGCCATGTACGCGGCTGCCGTATCGGCGATATCGCCGTCGAATTCAATCTTCTTCGCCGAGGAGATCATCAGCATGCCGACATACAGAAGCGCCGGTGCTGTAGCGAAGCTCGGAATGGCAAGGAAGATCGGGCTCAGGAACAGGGACAGAATGAACATCACGCCGGTTGTGATCGCAGTCAGACCGGTGCGTCCGCCCGCAGCAACACCTGCGCTGGACTCTACGAAGGAAGTAATGGTGGATGTACCGAGGCAGGCACCTGCAACAGTACCGATGGCATCGGACAGAAGCACGCGGCCTACGCGCGGAAGATTTCCGTTCTCATCCAGCAGCCCGGCCTTGTCCGCGACACCGACAACGGTTCCTACAGTATCGAACAGATCGACATACAGGAAGCTGAACATGATCGCAATGAACTGGATCAGATGCTGTCCGGCCCACGCGAAATTAAACTTGAACGCAGTATTCGCGATGCCTCCGAGCTGAAGACCCGCCGAGAAATTCGGGAATACACTGTATACGCCCGCGTCAACATCAACGACATACCAGCCGATTCCCTGTGCAATCATTCCAAGAACCCAGGTAGCGATGATACCGATCAGAACAGCGCCTTTTACATTGTAGTGCACCAGAATCAGAATAATGATGAATCCGATCAGCGCCAGAGCCACGTCCGGTTTGCTGAAATCACCGAGGCCGACCTTTGTGGAATCATTGGCTACAACGATGTTGGCGTTCTGAAGACCGATGAACGCCACAAACAATCCGATGCCTGCGGAAATACCGTTCTTCAGGTTTGCCGGAATTCCGTTGATGATCTGCTCACGAACCTTGAACAGAGACATGATGATAAAGATAATACCCTCTACAAATACGGCTGTCAGACAGATCGTGAAGGCATCCGCCTGCCCTCCGAGTTCTCCCAGACATACGGTATAAGCGAAATACGCGTTCAGTCCGAGACCCGCGGAAAGAGCAATCGGGTAGTTTGCGAAAAATCCCATGATGAAGGTAGCAATTGCGGAAGCAAGAGCTGTCGCTACGAATACGCCGCTGCGGTCCATAACCGTACCCAGAATATTGGGGTTGACGGCCAGGATGTACGCCATCGTCAGGAAAGTTGTGAGACCAGCGATGATCTCAGTCTTCACGGTCGTGCCGTGCTCTTTGAGTTTGAAAATTTTCTCCATCTCCACTCGCCGGAATAACCGGCTCCTCCTTTTGTGAAAAGTTTAAATAGTTGATTTATGATTCATCCGCAGAGACAGATATCTGCCTCCATGGAGCAATCATCTTAATGAATAACCACTCAATGAATAAACACTCAATCATACACTACAAAGTACCACAAACCGCGCAGGCAGCAGACTGCTTTATGCCA
>CAIFEZ010000026.1:0-4279 GCA_903789595.1 uncultured eubacterium 1-6 | reverse complement strand
TACTTCAATATCCGCACAGGAAATCGGACTGCTTTGTGCCATACTTCAATATCCGCACAGGAAATCGGACTGCTTTGTGCCATACTTCAATATCCGTCCGCGCATCAGCGTCAGAGTAAAAAATCAAACGCGTCGCTTCCGATCTCCTGATTCTTCCAGTTCATCAGCCAGAGCATCATTTCTCTCTCTCCGGCTTTCCCGAGCGTTTCAATGCAGCCCTCAATATTCTCCGCATTGAAAAATCCCTCTTCCGCCAGAAGCTTCAGCACCGGAAGATTCCTGTCTGCCGCGAGATGCCGCAGGATTTCCTCAAGCTTTACGCGGATTCTGATCCGATACTCCTCCGCCTTCTCCGAAGACAGATCCTCCGGGTACTTCAGACGCATCAGAATCATCTCCACCCGCCTGGAATCCATCCAGGTGCGGTCGAGCACCCTGTCATAAACTGAAAAATCATATTCCTTTCCGTTTCTGCCGAACCCGGTCAGCAGATCATTCATCATGTAGGTGTTCTCAACCGGAAATACAAGAACCGTGTCAGAATCCTGAAGTTTTATTCTGTCTGTGTCCCTGCCGCCGACGCTATGTGCATATTTTAACAGAATTGCGTCTTTTTTTAAATACTTATCTATTGACACCATGCCTCAAACTGTAAGTTATTACTGCTCCTTCCTTAGCACTTATATTGCGTTGACTTCCCGGGAGAGCTCCTTCTCCCGCTCGGAGAGCATGAACTTCTTATGATACCGGAAATATTCCTCGTTCCCGTGTGCGCTCAGGAAGCGGACGCTGTAGTCGTTGACCGTGAGATCCGTTACCAGAAGCAGCATCTCGTTTCCGTCGCCGAAGGCGCGGCTCACAAAGTCAAAGACATTGGAAATCTCTCCGCTGATCCGGGAGGCATCCTCCTTCATAGAACCGACGCGCTCCGAGAACATTCTTTTTACAATTTCGAACTCTTTCTCTGATCCCGCGGGCCTTTCCAGACGGAACGTCTTCAGGCACTCCCCGGAAAAGGCGATCGGATACTGTCTCCGGAGTCTCTCATCCTCTGTGATTCCATTCGCCGCCGTCAGCTCCTGCATCTTCTGTTCTTCTTCCTGCATGGCCTCTGTCAGAAGCTCCGAAACGGTCTGCGCATTTTGCCCCCGGATCTTCTTTCCGATCTCCGCAAGGCCGGCGTGCAGGCCCTTCAGACAGTCCTCCTCCCGCACGTTCTTCCGGATTTCCGGAAGCAGCGCCTCCGTCAGAAGCCCGAGCAGCGTGATCCGCTCATCAAAGGGAGCCTTCCCGGCTCTCACCGCGATCTGCCGCTCCGCGGTCCCGTCCAGAATGCGGCGAATCTGGTAGTCCTCCCGATATTTCCGGTACAGCTGATAATACGTTGCGAATTCCGCGGCGATTCTCGGATGATGCAGATACTGTCCGATCAGCATCTCGTCAACCGGGAAGCTCTGCTCCTCATAGAGAAAAATTGCCTCGGAGAGATCTTCCCATCCGCGGGCCGTCACGTAATTTTTTCCGTCAACCGTTGTCTCGATCGAATAGAAATCGTCCTGATTAATGTCCAGATACGACTGAATCGCCTTGTGAATTCCCTGCTTTTCCGCATAGGTCTTCCATGTCGGATAATCCGGCTCCGCCTTCAGAACCTTCAGACGATCCAGCGTGACAATATCAAAATCATGCACCGAGCGGTTGTATTCTGGCGGATTGCCGGCGGTCACAACGACCCAGCCTTTGGGAATCCGGTGATTGCCGAAGGTCTTGTACTGCAAAAACTGGAGCATCGAAGGACCGAGCGTTTCCGACACGCAGTTGATCTCATCCAGGAAGAGAATTCCCTCTTTTTTTCCGGATTTCTCCATGTTTTCATACATGGAGGCGATGATCTCGCTCATCGTATATTCGGAAACATTACATGCCTCCCCCTGGTAACTCCTGCGCGAGATAAACGGCAGACCGAGAGCGCTCTGTCTCGTATGATGCGTCATGGAATACGACACAAGGGAGATATCAAGCTCCTTCGCGATCTGCTCCATGATTGCCGTTTTTCCGATTCCCGGCGCGCCGATCAGGAACACCGGCCTCTGCTTTTCCAGGGGAATCCTGTAGTTTCCGTACTCATCCTTCATCAGGTAGATGATCACTGCCTGACGAATCTGTTCTTTTGCCTGCTGTATATTCATTTCTGTCTCTTTCTAATTCATTTTTTTAACCCGAACCCGGCTTCATTTCTTCATACCGTCCATGCAGTATGATCTGTAAACATCCATATCACACATTCCCGCAAGCCGGCTGACGGCGCCGGAGCCTGCAAATGCAGCTCGATCGGTAAACGTCCATACCACACATTCCCGCAAGCCGGCTGACGGCGCCGGGGCTTGCAAATGCTGCATGATCAGCAAACGGCTGTACAATAGCCGCAAACTGTATAGGCCGCGCGCTGTGTCGCGTACAGCGTGCCTGTCTGCGTTTTTTTAAGATCTTATCCGTCAAGCGGCCCGAGATCTTCCGCATCCAGAACGAGCCGCATGGCCCACGACGGCACCTTCGGAATCTCAAATCCTTCCCTGACAAAAATAAACGCCGTCTGGTACTCGGGTTTCCGAAGCGGAAACGTCCCGTATCCGTCCGTAAAATACAGAAGTCCGCGGAGATTTCTCAGTTCCCCGGCAGCCCTCATCCGGTCTACCCGTTCAAACACCGGACGGAAATCCGTTCCCCCGGAGCCGGAAATCTCAATATCTTTCATGTACCGCTCAAACTCTTCATCGGAGGTTATTTTTCTGTCCTCCTGCACCTCGCTGTCACATTGTATGATATGAAGATTCATTCGTTCTGTAAAGCTCTCTGTCGTCTTCAGCACCGACCAGGTCTTGTGCAGAAAGTTCCGAATGGTGGAACCCTGACAGGAACCCGAGGTATCCAGCGCAATCACAAAATCACGAATCTTCATCGTCTCCCGGTACTCCAGCGGCTCAATCAGAGGCATGTTCCGGTAAAGCTGCATGCCGTAAGTATAATAGATGTAATCGAATTCATCCGGATTGACGTGAATCTCCTCCGCGGATCTCGCAAACTTTCGCAGAAAGGCTTCATACTCTCCGCTTTTCCGATACTGTTCGTGGAAAATCTTTTTCAGGCCTCCGGGAACTCTTGCCTGATTCTTCTCAAAGGATTCCATGTCCTTCTGCACGCCGCTGCTGATGGTCTGCCACTTCTGTCCGACCGAATCTCCGCCCCTGCGGATGATCATCTCCTTCCAGACATGATCCTCCATCAGCCATGGCTCATGCAGGTCAAAATGAAAAAGTTCTCGGAGCTCCCGCATCAGATCCTGATCTGCCGCGAATGCTTTCTCAGGCTCCTGCGGTCCGCCGGGAGCGGTCAATACCGTTCCTGAAGACCTCTCCTTATCAGAAATATTGCCCTCCGTTTCCGATCCCTGACTCTCACCGGAAGCCTTTCCACCATCATCCGTCAAGGCTTCACCGCGAAACAGGCGGTAGAGGCTCTCGGCGGTCATCTTCTCCGTATATCGGCGCAGCTCGCGGATCCGATTTCTGCGCTCCCAGTCATCCGGAAGCTCCAGATCCTTAAGGCCGCATTCCTCCACCGCGTTCTCCGCGGCGATATCGGCCGCCACATCCCACAGACCGGTATCCAGCCTCGTGTACCGGAACGGGTGACGAAAAAGGCAGTGAAATATCATGTGTAGGCAGGAACGGACCAGCCTCGTCCGGTCCTCCCGAAACAGCCGGATCACAGACTCCGCGTCACAGTAAATATAGCTGCCGTTGGTGCCGATGCCGGCCGGAAGATCCGCCAGACGGTACCCGCCGGCATCGATTCCCATGAGACTATCCGCCAGCTTTTCACCGATGGACTTCTTCTCATGCCCCTGCTCCGGAGCTTCTCCCGAAACCCCTGTTCGTGCGACTGACGCAGATGCCATACCTGCTCCTGCTGCAAATACCGTCCCTCCGTTTCGCGTAGTCAGGTCTGTTCTGGCATCTCTTCTATCTGCTTTTTCTGCGGACGGTGTATAGAATACCACCGGCATAGCCAGAATCGCCCGGTTCAGGTACGGCATCTCTGTGATCAGCTTATCCCTTGCGAACTGCAGAATCTGCCCCGCAAGCGCCTCCCGCGGATCCCGATACGCGTTTTCTTCTCTTTCTCTGTTCTGCGTCTTATCTGCTGTCATTCCCTTTTCTTCTTCGCGCGCTTCGCGTGCGACGAGTCCTGTCTGCGTTTTCGAGCTTTTCTTTCTGTA
>CAIFEZ010000025.1 GCA_903789595.1 uncultured eubacterium 1-6 | reverse complement strand
TCGTCGGCGATCTGAACAAGATTGTTCCGAAGCTGACGGCGGATATCAAGGCTGAGCTTGCAAAGAAGGCATAAGGGTCAGGTTCACGGTGCGGTTAGGACGGCCGGGATTTAACAGCCGGCAATGCTCAGGCAGAGGTACTGCAAAATCCCGGCCTCGTCAGCTGTGAGTGAAAGGTTACGAAAGTCTGAATAAAAATTTACAAGATGAAAAGCAGGCGGCTGCGTAAATGCAGCCGCCTGCTTTTCATTGTGTGAACAGTGAGCCGCAGCCGAATGCGAAGGATTCGTGTGCGGCGAGCGTCGCAGAAAGACTATTTCAGAAAAGTCCCTTGAGAGCAGGATAATACCTGCGGAACTGTTTGTATTTCTCCTCGTACTTTTCAGTGAGAGCCGGATCGGGTTCGATCGTGTCTGTAACGCGAATAATGCGGTCGGCAGCTTCCTCGACGGAGGAGAATTCGCCGCAGCCGACTGCCGCGAGCATGGCGCCGCCGAGGGAAGGACCCTCCTGAATGGCGGGAACATCAAGCGTCAGGTTCATGACATTTGCGCAGATATTCATCCAGAGTCTGGATTTTGAACCGCCGCCGACGATCTTGGAGCGGGTCACATTGAGGCCGAGCCCTCTGGCAATCTCCAGGGAATCACGCAGCCCGAACGCGACTCCTTCAAGGACGGCCTGTGTCATCTCGGCGCGTGTCGTGTCCATGCGCATTCCGATAAAAGCGGCCTTGCAGGAGGGGTCATTATGCGGAGAGCGTTCTCCCATCAGGTATGGAAGATAGAAGACGCTGTTTTCTCCGAGGCGGGAGATGGATTCCTGCTCCTTCGCGTAATCCTTTGTGTTCAGGATCTCCTCATTCCACCATTTGTTGCAGGACGCGGCACTGAGCATGCATCCCATCAGGTGGTAATGACCGTCCGCGTGGCAGAAGGAGTGGAGCGCGTGGTTGGGCGTGTCGACAAAGGAAGCACTTGAGATGAAGAGTGTGCCTGAGGTGCCGAGCGAGAGATTGCATCTCTCGTTTCCGACGGTTCCGGTCCCGACGGCGGATGCCGCGTTGTCGCCTGCGCCGGCAATGATCTTTATCGTGTGCGGAAATCCCAGCTCGTCCGCAACGGAAGGCCGGATTGTTCCGACCGGCTCATAGCTTTCGCAGAGCCTTGGGAGCTGTGATTCCGAAATGCCGCAGATTTCAAGCATTTCCGGAGACCAGCATCTGTTTTTTACATCGACGAGAAGCATACCGGATGCGTCGGAGAGGTCTGTGCAGAAGCTTCCGGAGAGCATGTAGGCCAGATAGTCCTTCGGGAGCATGATTTTGCGGATTTTTGCGAAATTGTCCGGTTCATGTCTGCGGACCCAGAGGATCTTCGGAGCGGTGAAGCCCGCGAAGGCGATATTCGCCGTCCAGGAAGCAAGCTTATCCTCGCCGACGGTGTGATTGAGATAATCGGTCTCTTCCTGGGTGCGTCCGTCATTCCAGAGAATGGCGGGGCGGATGACCTGATCCTTGTCGTCAAGGATAACGAGGCCGTGCATCTGGCCGCCGAAACTGATTCCGGCGATCTCGCTTCGGTCAATGCCCTCCGTGAGGGCCTTCATGCCCTCCAGGGATTGCCTGTACCAGTCCGCGGGATCCTGCTCGGACCATCCGGGATGCGGAAAACGGAGAGGGTATTCGCGGCTTACGATGTTCTGTATCGTTCCCTCGGAGTCCATGAGAAGAAGCTTGACAGCAGATGTGCCAAGGTCAATGCCAATGTAGTACATAGATCTGTTCCTCCTGTGAGTAAGAAGAAGCGGCGGAAGATAGATCCGCCGCTTCATGAATGTCATAGCTTATGGTTATGCAAAGGGGCTCTCATCTGCGTAGCGTTCACCTGCCGGATGGTTGTATCCGATCTCGTCAACAGGTACGCCGATGAATTTCAGGGTGTCATAGAGCACCTTTCCATAGTGGCCGAACATAACGGCGCCATGGTGCGGGAAGTTCTTCTCGATCAGCCAGTGGCGGTAGAAACGGCCCATCTCCGGAATCGCGAACACGCCGATGGATCCGAAGGATCTTGTGGCAACCGGGAGAACCTCGCCCTGTGCGACGTAAGCGCGGAGCTTATTGTCAGCGGTAGACTGCAGTCTGTAGAAGGTGATGTCGCCGGGAACAATGTCGCCTTCGATCGTCCCGTCGCACCACTCCTTCGGATGCGTGTTCGCCATGATGGCCTGATAAGCCAGATGCGGGTTCGTGAGCTTGTTGGAGCAGGTGTTGCCGCAGTGGAAGCCCATGAAGGTGTCGCTGAACTTCCAGTCGTATGCGAACTTGCCCTGAATGCTTTCTCTGTACATATCCTTCGGTACGGAGTTGTTGATGTCGAGCAGAGTAACTTCGTCCTGGCTCAGGCAGAGGCCGATGTATTCGGACAGAGTGCCGTAGATATCAACCTCGCAGCTTACCGGAATGCCTTTCTTCATGAGACGGCTGTTCACATAGCAGGGCACAAAGCGGAACATATCCTGGAATGCCGGCCAGCATTTTGTGGTGAGCGCCACATATTCCTTGCATCCCTTGTGGCTTTCCGCCCAGTCGAGAAGCGTCAGCTCATACTGGGCAAGCTTCGGCAGCATCGCCGGTCTGTTCGCCTCGGTGTAGCCCATTTCCTTTGCCATATCTTCGACAACTGATGCGATTCTTTCATCGTCCGCGTGCTTGATGTATGACTCATACAGATCGAGCTCGGATTCTTCCTCAATCTCCACGTTCAGATTGTAGAGCTGCTTGATCGGCGCGTTGCAGGCGAGGAAATTGGACGGACGGGGACCGAAGGAGATGATCTTCAGGTTGTTCAGCCCGATGGAAACTCTCGCGATCGGAAGAAATTCATGGATGCGGTCCGCGAGATCATCGGCGTCGCCGACCGGTTCGTCGGGAATATAGGCCTTTACATTGCGGAGAGCAAGGTTGTAGCTCGCGTTAAGCATACCGCAGTATGCGTCGCCGCGGCCGCCCTTCAGGTTGGTCTGTGTCTCTTCAGCCGCGGCACAGAACATCACCGGTCCGTCAAAATATTTCGCGAGCATTGTCTCGGAGATCTCAGGCCCGAAATTGCCGAGGAAGACGCACAGAGCGTTGCAGCCGGCAGCCTTTACGTCCTTGAGTGCGTTCATCATATCGGTTTCGCTCTCGATGATGGTGATTGGGCATTCATAGATATCTGACGCGCTGTATTTTGCTGTATAGGCGTTTACCAGAGCCTTGCGGCGGTCAAGGGTGAGACTCGCCGGAAAACAGTCACGGCTTACGCCGACAATACCGATTTTTACTACTGGAATGTTATTCATTTTTTAATCCTCCTGATAGCGGAATCTTGGTGAAATCCTGCGGGATGTAAAAGAATCTGTCATACAGGTCCTGCAGGAATTGAATTATGTGTACAGCGGAAAGCAGCCGGCCATAACAGCGCCGGTGCGGCCTTATGTCCGCACAGAGCTTTTGGTGCCGGGCCTGGCGTAATTCATCCGGAATGAGCCGATACGGATCATTCCACACGGAGATTTTCTCCGTCGAGGCCGTTAAACGCGCCCTCGATCCCTGCATCCGGGTGTGCGATGAGCCATTTGTTGACGGCGGTAATCAGCCTGTCCTCGCCGCCGCCTTCGTGAGCGGAAGTAAGCGCGGTATTCGTGCCCTTCGGGAGGACAACGACGCAGCGGAACGGTTTGCCGTCAACACTGCACGGCGCGTAATGAAGGGTAGTGGCGTAAACCTCGATCACCGTACCTGCCGGTACGAGGAACGCCTCTACCTTCGAGGTGTCATAGTGAAAATCGTCTGTGATATCCTGCTGTTTTCCGAGAAGGAGAATGAGGTCATTCTCCGCAATATTGATTTCGGAAGAACGATGATATTCGAGCGCGTTCAGAGAAACGTTATACCCGTTGCAGTATCCGATCTGGACAGGCAGCTCGCCGTAAACGATTCGACGCATCTGCTCTCCGGATGCGGTATTCTCAAGCTTCGGATCCGATGCGACGTAGATGGTGCTGTCCGCCGGACGGTCTGTATCCTTTAAAGCCTCCATAATGCCGGAAACATCGAGTCCGTGAATCACGCGGCCGTAAGGATGAAAGGATTCATCGTTGACATTATGTATTACCATTTACAAGAAACCTCCCTTAGCATTTGTGAAGTTTAAACCTTTCGGGGAAAACTTCTCTAGTCATCGTTTATCATTATAACAGCTTTTGCGGAAATTACGATATATTTTCTTGACAAAATATACAACAAATAATTGACATTGTTACCAGCCGCGGGATATCTGCCTTGTCAGGAGCGTACGAATACTTCGCATTCGGATGCGGCTCACTGTTCGCGTAAAAAAACAGTCTTCACTTCGCGGTGGAAGGAAGACTGCCCGAAGAGATCCGGAAACAGGCGGGATGGAACTGCGTGTATGAAGAAAGAGGACCGAAGACGGAAGAGGGGGTCAGCGGCTCAGCAGGGATTTCAGGTCCTGATAAAACCCCGGATAGGAGATGTTCACGCATTCAGCGTCCTGAATCTCCGTTTCTCCTTCGGCGGCGAGCGAGGCAATGGCGAAGGACATGGCAATGCGGTGATCCAGATGGCTGTCGATGACCGCGCCGTGGAGAGGTCTTCCGCCGTTTATGATCATGCCGTCTTCCGTGGAGGTGATATCGGCGCCCATGCGGGAAAGATTTTCCACGATGATCTCGAGACGGTTGGATTCCTTGACCTTCAGCTCTTCGGCGTCGCGGATGACTGTCGTGCCCTCGGCAGTGGCGGCGAGGACGGCGATTACCGGAAGCTCATCGATTAGGGTCGGAATGAGGCTGCCTTCAATCACGGTACCGTGAAGCGGCGTGTAGCGCACCTCAAGGTCTGCGGTGGGTTCTCCGCCGGAGGCAGAGAGCCTGCGGTAGGTCACGGATCCGCCCATGTCCTGAATCACCCGGAGAATTCCGTCGCGGGTAGGATTGGTGCCGACATGATGCAGCAGAATCTCGGAGCCGGGGATCATGCAGGCGGCTGCCAGGAAATAGGCGGCGGACGAGATGTCGCCGGGAACTTTTACGGATATTCCGGAGAGCTCATTTCCGGGATGAATCGTCGCTTCAAGTCCCTTTGAAGTGATATCTGCGCCGAAGTGGCGGAGCATGAGCTCGGTGTGGTTCCTGGAGAGCGCTGGCTCGATGACTGTCGTCGCCGAGTCTGCGTAGAGGCCCGCGAGCAGTATGCAGGATTTTACCTGGGCGGAGGCAACAGGAGAGCGATAGGTGATACCGTGGAGCGGCTGTCCGATGATCTGAAGGGGCGCGCAGCCGTTGTCACGTTCGCTGGTGATGCAGGCACCCATCTGTGTGAGCGGGTCTATGATCCGTTTCATGGGCCGTTTCCGGATAGAAGCGTCTCCGGTGAGTGTGCAGGGAAAATCCTGCCCTGCAAGGATGCCGGAAATCAGTCTGGTCGTGGTGCCGGAATTTCCGCAGTCCAGTACCGTGTCCGGTGCGGTGAGACCGTGGAGTCCCTTTCCGTGGACGACGACGTGGTCCGGATGATCCGGATCGGTTTCAATGTCAATTCCCATGCTGCGAAAGCAGCGAATGGTGGATAGGCAGTCGGCTCCGGGAAGAAAATGGGAAATCTCGGTTGTTCCGTCCGCGAGGCTGCCGAACATGACGGCGCGGTGTGAGATAGATTTGTCTCCCGGAATGTCAAGCTGTCCGTGAAGAGGTTTCTCTGTCGGATAAAATTTCATGACAATGCTCCTTTTTTAGACCTTCCGTCGTACAAGATAATTTCTTTTCTTCAGAACGTCATCGGCGGCATTCCTGGCTTTTTCATCATAAAATTCGATCCGGAGAACTCCGTCTTCAAATTCCCGGTTGTGAATGATGCCGATGTTCTTGATGCTGATCTGATTCATGGCAAGCAGCGTCGTAACCGTCGCAATGCCGCCTGGTTCGTCGTAGATATCCACATACAGGAGATATTGCCTCGGAACCGAGCCTCTCTTGATGTCATCGATGGAATCCCGGTAATCCTTGGAGGAGGAGAAGGTGCGGTACAGACCGTCGGTGTCGCCCGAATCGATCATAGAACGGAAATCGGACAGAAATTCCATATAGCGGTCCAGCACGCTCAGGATATCATCCCGGTTGGCAAGGCAGATCTGCTGCCACATAACCGGCGATGAGGAAGCGATCCTTGTAATGTCGCGGAAACCGCCCGCAGCCACCAGCTTCATTTTCTCATCCGGGGTGTCGATGCTCTTTACGGTATTCACGAGAGAGGAGGCGACGATATGCTCGAGGTGGCTGACACCGGCTACGATATAGTCATGCTCCTCAGCGGAGACAACGATCGGAAGAGAGCGGATGGAGCGGACCAGTTCCGAGTAGAGGAGGACCTTTTCAGAGTCGGTTTGCGGATTGGTCGTAATGAAATAGTATGCGTTTTCAAGCAGATAATCCGTGGAATTTGCAAAGCCGGTCTTTTCCGTGCCCGCCATGGGGTGCCCGCCGATGAAGTTCTGTGCCAGGCCGGCCCGTACCGCGGCCTCGGTCGTCTCGCCCTTTACGGAGCCGACATCGGTCAGAATACAGTCCTTTCGGATCACGGATTTGAGAAACGGAAGATATGTGATGTTCGTCTGTACGGGTGCGCACAGAAAAATGAAGTCACAGTTTCCAAATCGCGGATCGTTCTGACTGAGAGCTTCGTCGATTGCGCCGGCCTCCAGCGCCTGATCCAGTGTGGAACGGGTGTGAGAGTATGCGAGTACACGAAAATCGGGATGGAACTTTTTGATAGATCTGGCCAGGGAACCTCCGATCAGTCCCAGGCCGATAAAACCGATACAAGTCATTGGCGTTTATCCTCACTGCAAGATACGTCAGCGCGTCAATGCGTTGAAATAGATAACTTATACATTCTACTGTATAAGGACACCGTCATGCAAGCGGTTTTTGGGTGTATGGGGAAAGCGGACGCCGTGCAGGCGGTTTACGGGTGTACGAGGCACGCGTGAAAAAATGTATGTGTGAACTGCCTGCGTACCGAAAAACAGGGTAAAAACGGCGAAATAACAGACATGCCGCGTTTTTTCACCGGGAAAGTTGGGTAAATGATACAAAAAGGTTGATAATATTGCAAGCTTTTAGTAAAATATACCCATAGCGCCAAGGAAGAGAGAAAGCGCTTTCGAGGCGACTCAAATGTATGGAGGTTAATATTATGGAGGTTTTCAGAACTGACAGGGTCAGAAACGTCGTTATACTCGGACACGGCGGAGCGGGCAAGACTACCCTTGTTGAGGGAATGGCATATCTTTCCGGCATCACCAGCCGTCTCGGAAGTGTTAACGACGGGAATACAATCAGTGATTACGATAAAGAAGAGATCAAACGCAAGATTTCCATCAATACATCCATCGTTCCCGTTGAGTGGAACAAGTGCAAGGTAAATGTGCTGGACACCCCCGGTTATTTTGATTTTGTCGGTGAGGCCGAGGAGGCGGCTTCTGCCGCGGATGCGGCGGTCATTGTAGTTTCCGGAAAGGCCGGTGTTCAGGTAGGTACAGAGAAGGCCTGGGATCTCTGTGAGAGATACAACCTTCCGAGAATGTTTTTTGTCACGGATATGGATATCGACGATGTATCCTATCGTGATGTTGTCCTGAAGCTGCAGGAGCTTTACGGCAAGAAAATCGCGCCCCTTCATATGCCGATCCGCAAGGACGGAAAGTTTATCGGCTATGTGAACATCGTGAAGAACAAGGGACGCAGATATATTAACAAGAATGAAAAAGAGGAAATCCCGGTACCGGACTATCTGACGGATTACCTCTCGGAATATAGAGACGCGCTGCTGGAATCCGTTGCGGAGACCAGCGAAGAGATGATGGACCGCTATTTCAACGGCGAGGAGTTCTCTCCGGCGGAGATCGGAGCCGCGCTTGCAATGAACGTGGGTTCCGGAGACATGGTTCCGGTCTGCATGGGATCTCCGATCAATCTGCAGGGAGTGAAGATCCTTCTTGACGATATCGTAGAATATTTCCCGGATCCCTCTCAGAGGAAGCGCGCGGGACTTGACCGCAGCAGCAATGATGTATTTAACGCGGATTATAATTTCACCGGACCGAAGAGCGCGACAATCTGGAAGACGATCGCGGACCCGTTCCTCGGAAAATATTCTGTGATCAAGGTCTGCTCCGGTGTTCTGAAGCCGAATGACGTGCTCTACAACGTCACGCAGGATTCCGAGGAGAAGATCGGAAAGCTGTATGTCATGACCGGCAACAAGCCGGTGGAGGTGCCGGAGCTTCATGCCGGCGATATCGGAGCGCTGGCGAAGCTCGGCGACGCGAAGACCGGCGACTCTCTGGCGACAAAAGATCATCCGGTGGACTTCGGACCGGTGGCAGTATCGAAGCCGTATACGGCAAAGCGCTATAAACCGGTGAACAAGAATGATGTGGACAAGATTTCTCAGGGCCTTTCAAGACTGCAGCTTGAGGATCTGACGATGAAGGTCGTCAATGACTCGGCGAACCACCAGTCTCTGATCTACGGCATCGGGGAACAGCACATCGAAGTCATCGCCGCGAAGCTGAAGGAGAGGTATAAGGTCGACATCGAGCTCTCCGAGCCGAAGATCGCTTTCCGCGAGACAATCCGCAGGAAATCCGACGTGGATTCCAAGTACAAGAAGCAGTCCGGCGGACACGGTCAGTACGGTCATGTAAAAATGCGTTTTGAGCCGTCGGGTGATCTGAATACCCCGTTTGTATTCGAAGAAGAGGTTGTGGGCGGTTCTGTTCCGAAGAACTACTTCCCGGCGGTTGAAAAGGGCCTGGCGGAATCGGTAACATCCGGACCGCTTGCGGCGTATCCGGTAGTCGGTGTCAGGGCGGTTCTCTACGATGGATCCTATCATCCGGTGGATTCGTCGGAGATGGCATTCAAGACCGCTACCATGATGGCGTTTAAGGACGGTTTCATGAAGGCGGATCCGGTTCTTCTGGAGCCGATTGTAGATCTGAAGGTAACCGCGCCGGACGCATTTACCGGTGATATCATGGGCGATCTGAATAAGAGACGCGGACGCGTACTGGGAATGAATCCGATCGGAAACGACAGGACGGAGATTGAGGCGGAGGTGCCGCAGCTCGAGCTCGGCGGTTATTCCAACACGCTTCGCTCCATGACAGGAGGAGCCGGCGATTTCTCCTACGAGTTTGCCAGATATGAGCAGGCTCCGGCAGAGATACAGAAGGCACAGGTTGAGGCGAGGGCCGGAAAGGTCACGAAGCTCGATGACTGATCATCCGCGGCTGCGGCTGTACTGGCTGCTCTTTGGATGCCGTATACGAATAGAATAGGAACTGTGACGTCTGTCGCATCAGCTGTAAAGGCGGATGCGGCAGATACTTTTTTTGCGCGAACAGTGAGCCGCAGCCGAATGCGAAGTATTCGTGTGCGGCAAGCGTCGGGACAATCTGATCGCGGCGCGTTACTGTTCACGCACAACTGACAAGGCAACGATTTCACAGCACCTTTGCCTGAGCATTACTGGCTGTTAGAAGTTTTATCCGTAAATTTTTCGTTGAATGAATAGCGAGGACTTTGCGATGAGCACTTAGCGGGCGCTTGCGGCCGCTTACGTGCGACGCATACAAATCCCTTGGCGAATGAAATGAGCCTAGTAGATTTGCAGTTTGACGAAGGCGCTTGCGCCTGAGGAGTTCCGCAGCTTCAATAAAAAAGGATAAAACTTTGTTACAGCCAGTTTGCGAATGGCAACAGGGATGTGAAATCTCTGCCTTTCAGATACCGTGAACAGTACCTTCGGCGCAGCCGGATAAACCGGCCGGGTACGTTTTATCTGGTTTTTCTGCGGCCCTTTGTGTTATCATGATGAAGTATACACAGTTGCACCACAGGCGAAACAGCAGAACAGGAAAAGTCTCCGCAGAAACGGAGACGGACATCAGGACGTCTGCATGGAAAGGAGACATCAGAGTATGGGGAATGATAAGGAATTTGAGACTGGCAGCATGGGAAAGAATCCTCTGGGAACCGATATCAGCGCAGAGGAGGTCCGGGATCTGGCGGAGAAGTTCATTTACTCAAGATATATTGTGGGTAAGGAACAGAATCAGAAATTTCTGCATAACCTGAAGATGCCGGAATACCTGGCACTGCATATTGTACGGGAATATGTGAAGGATCTGCCGGAGGACAGCCGGAAGATGTATCTGAACGTTCTGGCGGAAAAGCTGGAGCTTCCGATCAACGAGACTTCCCATGTCGCCGAGGCGCTCAAAAACCGGGGATATGTGACCTGGACATTTGACGGAAAAGGAAACGGGGGCACTTATCTCAATATTACCCAGCGCGGGCTTGATATGCTTGCTGACAATGAGAAGCGGGTAGATAAGTTCACGAAAAAGGTTGTAAACCGTTTCGGACTTGACCGGATGCTTCAGTTTATGGAAATGAGCTCGGAGCTTTCCCGTATTATGAAGGATGAACGCGGGGAAGCAGATCCGGAAGAAAGCGGCGATGAGGAATGATCCCGCCGTATAATTTCCGGCGGCTGGAGAAGAGGTGGCAGAACCTTCTGAGCTCATCCGCTGATCTCCGCGATCTGATCCCGGAGTACTATCTCCGGGAATACGGACAGGACGCGATGCGCATGTATGTGCTGTTCTCCGGCAGACTGCCCGGAAGAAGCGGCAGGGACGAAGAACTGGCCGATGGGATTCTTCATTATCTTCGGAGATACTGGAGAATTGCCGGCGCGATTCTGGAGCGTTCGGGTCAGGCTGTTGTGCCGGGCGGCCGGGATGCTGCTGAAAACCCTGGTCCTGTCAGGCATACAGGAAATGTGATCTGCGACGCCGTACCGGAGACGGGCCAGGACGCGAGTGATGCGGCAGAGCGTACGGGAGAGGCGCGGGAATTGATTTATACTGTGAATGACAGAATCCGCCGTTCTATGTGGAATACCGCCGCCGCAGCGATGATGGAAGGCCTGGATCCGCTGCGGAAAGCGGGAAAAGGACGCAGACAGATGAACCTTGCGGAAGCACGGCTTTATATGAGGGATTACATCCTGCTGTCTGCACCGTTTACTCCGTGCATCGCGCAGGAGCTGTGGATAAGGTTCGGCGGATATAAAACCAGCGTTTCCGACGGCTTCGGATATACAGATACAGACGCAGCCGCTGAGAATTTGGAAAATGAAAACGTCGGGAATATCATGGATGCGGTCTGGCCGACGGTTATTGATTCGGACAGGATTGGCGATCCGATCCGCCTTCCGGTCTGCGTGGACGGCAGAAGAAGGACCGAAATCTCAGCGTTTTACGGATGGACCCGGGAGAAGGCAGCTGCGGAGTCGGCGGCAGCCCTTGGGAGCAGGATGCCTGCGTGCGTCAGGCGGGTTGTCTATGTGCCGGGGCGCATTCTGAACTTTGTGACAACAGACAAAGCCTGATGCCCTTTGCAGTCCGCATTGAAGCTGCGGAACTCTTCAGGCACAAGCGCTTTCGTCAAACTGCAAATCTTCCGGGTTCATTTCATTTGCCGAAGGATTTGTATGCGCCGCACGTAAGCGGCAGCAGGTATGCGCCCGCTGCGTGATCCGGGAGCGGCGCAGCGGGACGGAAACAGTATTTAGTTGCCCTGCGGAGCTTAAAAACAGGAAACATTTTGCTTTTTCTGTTTGCAAAATAAAATTTTGGTGTATAATAGCAGCAGATAAAGATTAGGAGGACAAATCAATGGCTACAAAAGATATTGACTGGGGAAGCCTGGATTTTAATTACAGAGAAACGGATTACAGCTATGTCTCCATGTATAAGGACGGAAAATGGGATGAAGGCGTGCTGACGAAGGATCACAATGTCACCATGAGCGAGTGCGCGGCGGTTCTTCAGTATTCGCAGTCCTGCTTTGAAGGCCTGAAGGCATATAGAACAAAGGATAATAAGGTGGTATGCTTCCGTCCGGACATGAATGCGCAGCGCATGTACGATTCCTGTAAGCGTCTGGAAATGCCGCCGTTCCCGGTCGATCGTTTTGTGAAAGCCGTTGAAGAGGTTGTAAAGGCCAATGTTGATTGGGTTCCGCCGTACGGTTCCGGTGCGACGCTTTACATTCGTCCCTATATGTTCGGATACAATGCGGTTATCGGCGTAAAGCCTGCCGAGGAATATATGTTCCGTATTCTTGTGACGCCGGTCGGCCCTTATTTCAAGGGCGGCGCGAAGCCGGTTGTCGTACGGATTCCCGATTTTGACCGTGCAGCGCCGCACGGTACCGGCGGAATCAAGGCAGGACTGAACTATGCGATGAGCCTTCATCCGATCATGGAGGCGCACAGAGAAGGATTCAACGAGAACCTGTATCTGGATCCGGCGACCAGAACAAAGGTGGAGGAGACCGGCGGAGCAAACGTCATCTTCATCAAGGACAATGGCAAGACCCTGGTAACCCCGAAGTCGGATTCGATTCTTCCGTCCATCACGCGCCGTTCTCTGTGCTACATAGCCGAGAATATGCTGGGGATGAAGGTTGAGCACAGACCGGTGATGTTCAGTGAGGTGCCGGAGTTTGAGGAAATGGGTCTCTGCGGAACGGCGGCGGTTATCAGCCCGGTTGGACAGATTAATGACCACGGCAGAATCATCAACATTCCGAGCGGTATGGAGAAGATGGGACCGGTTCTCACGAAGCTCCGCAGCACATTGACAGGCATTCAGGACGGAGAGATCGAGGGACCGGAAGGCTGGGTTCATGAGATCAAGGCCGACTGACAGACGGAAGCTGAACCTTTCGCATGCTTCGCTGCAGGCTGCGGCGTCCCGGAATCCGGAACGTTCTTTTGACAGGTTGATTGAATTAACAGAAAATTGATGCTAAGATGAGACTGTCGCATGAAATGCATACAGTGAATCAGCAGCCCCCGCAGCCGCAGAAACTGCAAATCCGCAGGAGAGCAGGGGTGATTCACGGGTAGGCGCGGTGCGGCGGTCTCATTTTTTGTGAGCCCAGATGAGAGAGACAGGAAGGCATCATTCGTGAATCAGAAAAGCACACCGATATTAGACGCAATTGAAAATTTCTGCCGTGAAAGGCCGGCTTTTTTCCGGATTCCGGCACATCGCTTTGAACGGGGAGCGGATCCGAGATCCCTGGAGGTCCTTGGCGAGAGGGCGTTCATGAGCGACCTGACGGAGGCGGAGGGATTGGACGATCTGCATCAGCCTGCAGGACCGATCCGGGAGGCGCAGGATCTTGCTTCCGAGCTATGGGGGTCGGATCACTGCTGGTTCCTGGTGAACGGAACGACCTGCGGCAATGAAGCGATGATCCTGGCTTCGGTGCAGCCCGGAGAGAAGATTCTCGTTCCGAGGAACGCGCATAAATCCGTGCTGATGGGGCTGATTCTGAGCGGCGCGGTTCCGGTGTGGGTGAATACGGAAACGGTTCCCGGATGGAATATTTCCGGCGCGGTGAAGCCGGAAGAGATTGAAAAGGCGCTGGATAAGGACGGCGAAATCCGCGCCGTCTTTCTTGTGAGTCCTACCTATTACGGGATCTGTTCCGATCTGAGAAGAATTGCAGATATCTGTCACAGGCACGGAGTTCCGCTGCTTGTGGACGAGGCGCATGGCTCTCATCTGTATTTTTCAGATCAGATGCCGGAGGGAGCGATCCGGGCCGGCGCGGATGCGGCTGCCCAGAGCATTCACAAGACGGGAGGGAGCATGACGCAGAGCTCCATGCTCCAGTGGAAGAGCCGGTTTGTGTCCCGACAGAGGCTGGATGAGTGCCTGAAGCTGGTCATGAGCACAAGTCCGAATTATCTGCTGATGGGGTCTCTGGACGGCGCGCGCCACAGCCTTGCGCTCCATGGCGGAGAGCTGATGAGCAAATCGATGGCGATGGCGGATATTCTCCGGGAAGAGCTTGCCCGGATCCCGTATGTGGACGTGCTGACATCAGAGGTGTGCTATGAGATGTCCGGGGAAGAGAAGATCGCTCTCGCGACCGCCCAGTCAGCCGGCATTGCCGTGGAGGATCTTCTGGGAGAAGGGAAAACCGTACCGGAGCATCTGACCCTTGATCCGCTCCGAATTGTCTTTTCCGCGAAGAAGGCGGGCATTACGGGATTTCGCCTGCAGAGGCTTCTCTATGAAAAGGGTAGAGTCAGCACGGAGCTGGCGGATTTTGAAAACGTAGTGGCGGTCGTCACGTGGGGAAATGACGGCGACGACATCCGGCGTCTGGTGGAAACGCTGAAGAATATTGTGAGAGACAGGACGGGGAACGGCGCGGGAGATGTTCCCGGGAGCAGCTCGGATGCGGGGGAAGAGATTTCGGATATGGACAGCCTGTATGGCAGTTCCGACGATGTGCCGGGAGAGAGATCCGGAGATTATCTTCGGCACGCGGCGGCAGTGCTTCCCCAGGTGGTGATGAGCCCGCGAGATGCTTTTTACAGCGAAAAGATTCTGGTGAAGTGGGAAGACGCGGTCGGCAGAGTGGCCGGGGAAAGCATCATTCCGTATCCCCCGGGGATCCCGCTGATCTGTCCGGGAGAGGTGATCACAAGGGAAATCTTCGACATCATCCAGCGGTACAGGAAGAACAGGCTGCCGATTCACGGACCCGCGGACCGCGATCTGGAAACCATGCGGGTCATCCGATACCGCACGAAACTGGATTTTTCCTGACGGGCAGAGATGCGGATGCGGCGTCGGGCACCGGAGAGATATCAGGGCGGAAGCAGCTTTCTGCCGGGTTGATATCGGGGCGGAAGCAGCTTTCTGCCGGGTTGATATCGGGGCGGAAGCGGTTTTCTGCCGGACAGATATCAGGACAGGAGAAGCTTTTTAATGAGATCGATTACCTGGAGGTATACATGAAATTTATATCCTGGAATGTAAACGGGCTGAGAGCCTGCGTAGGGAAGGGATTCAAGGAGTATTTTGACAGTACCGGCGCGGATTTTTTCTGCATTCAGGAAAGCAAGCTGCAGGCCGGACAGATTGATTTTGCGCCGGAGGGCTATCATTGCTACTGGAATTACGCCGAGAGGAAGGGGTATTCCGGTACGGCGGTTTTTGCAAAGCAGAAGGCAGAGAATGCTGTGATGGGGATCGGTCTGGAAGAGCATGACCGCGAGGGACGGGTCATCACTCTGGAATATGAGAAGTTTTACCTGGTGACCTGTTATACGCCGAATTCCCAGAGTGAGCTGAAACGGCTGGATTACCGGATGCGCTGGGAAGATGATTTCCGGGCTTATCTCCACTTGCTCGCGGAGAAAAAACCGGTGATTGTGTGCGGTGACCTGAATGTAGCGCACGAGGAAATCGATATCAAGAACCCGAAGACGAACCGCAGAAATGCCGGGTTTACCGATGAAGAGCGGGGGAAAATGACGGAGCTTCTGGCATCGGGATTTACGGATTCTTACCGGTGGCTGCATCCGGATCAGATCGAGTACTCCTGGTGGTCCTACCGGTTCCGGGCTCGGGAGAAGAACGCGGGCTGGAGAATCGATTATTTTCTGGTCACTGACAATCTTCGGGATCACATCACCGATGCGGTCATTCACACGGATGTAATGGGATCGGATCATTGCCCGGTGGAACTGGATCTTACGATCTGACCCCGGATCAGGAGGGATCAGATCATTGCCGGGTATAGCCGGACCTTGCGATCTGACCCGTCAGACAACAGGCAGGATAAAGGCTGAGTTCAGGATAATACCGGAGGAACAGAATGGCAGAAAAGACAGCATTCAAAGTAACACCATCAAATCCGGAAAGGCTTGGGGTACACGGTATCACGGCGAACGGGGTCCGGAACGGCAACCTGTTCGCCTGCGTGATCCCGGAAGGGAAGAAGGCGGAGCTTTTGCTCTATCATGCCGGGGACAGCGAACCGTGTCAGGTGATCCCCCTCGAGGAAAAGGACCGGATTGGCGACATCAGCGCAGTCTTTGTGGAAATGGAGAATTCCGGAGCATATGAGTACAATTATCGTGTAGAAGGGAAAATTGTTGCTGACCCTTATGCCAGGTCGGTCCGGAGAATCACGAATCAGGACACCGGGGAAGAAGAATACCGGTGCTCCATGAAGGTCTATTTCAGGGCAGGAACCGAACCTCTCTGCATTCCATATGAGAACAGCATCTTCTATAAACTTCACGTGAAAGGCTTCACCAGGACCCGGCCTTCGGGCGTGAAGCATCCCGGAACATTTCTCGGCATTACGGAGATGATCCCGTATCTGAAGGATATGGGCGTGACTTCGTTGATTCTCATGCCGTGCTACACCTTCGAAAATCAGTCGAATGAGGAAAAATATTATTATCTGGATCACCTGGTGCAGGTGAAAGAACCGGAGAAGGACGCGGATCCGGTTTTGAACTACTGGGGATATACGAAGGGACTCTATTTCGCGCCGAAGGCAGCCTACTGTGCGACGGACAACCCGAACAAGGAGTTTGCGGAAATGGTGGACGCCCTACATGAGTCAGGGCTGGAATGCATCCCGGAGTTCTATTTTCTGCCGGATGCGGATGCGAGATTAGTCACCGATGTGCTGCGCTACTGGAGGCTTCACTTCAAGGCGGACGGATTTCATCTGGTCGGCGACGGAAGCTGGATTCACGCGGTTGTGACCGATCCCCTGCTTCGGAGAACAAAGCTGATCGCTTCCGGTTACGATACTTCCGTACTGTACGGGGGAAGGAAGCCTGTCTGCCGGAATCTCGCGGCCATGAATCCGTCCTATGAGCAGACGATGCGCCGCTTCCTGAAGGGCGATCCGGATGTCAGCGTGGAGGAGGCCGGCTGGTACCTCCGGAGAAACTCCGGCGATCAGGCGTACATCAATTATTTTGCGGATCAGGACGGCTTCACGATGTACGACATGGTCTCCTATGAGGAAAAACATAACGAAGCCAATGGCGAGCAGAATCATGACGGGACCGATTTCAACTTTACATGGAACTGCGGGGAAGAGGGACCGTCCAGAAAGAGCGCGGTACGGTCACTGAGGCGGCAGCTGCTCCGGAACGCGTTTCTTATGCTGATGACCAGTCAGGGTTCGCCGATGATCTATGCCGGCGATGAGATGGAGAACAGCCAGGGAGGCAACAACAATGCCTGGTGTCAGGACAACCGCACGGGATGGGTTGCGTGGAGCAGGTCGAAGTCGGCACGGGAGATGCATGACTTCGTCAGAAAAGCCATTGCCTTCCGCAGGGAGCACCCGGTTCTCCGCTCCGCACGGGAGATGCGGATGGCGGATTACAAGGCGTGCGGCTTTCCGGATCTCTCTTTTCACAGCGATGTGGCATGGATGAGCGCCTCCGGAAAGACGAGGACAGGGTTCGGCGCCATGTACTGCGGTCAGTACGCGGAGAAACCGGACGGAACGCTGGACGACACGGTATACATCGCGTACAACATGTACTGGCAGTCGCAGCGGTTCGCCCTTCCGGATCTTCCGGAGGGCTTCCGGTGGGTGATCTGTGCGGATACCTCCCGCGAGGAGGCGTTCATGGAGGAAGGCCCGGAGACAGAAATCGATCCGGACGAGAAATCAGTGGAGGCTTCTCCCAGAAGCATCCTGATCTTAACGGCGGTGCGAAGATGAAGAAAAATTATGCGTGGCAGCATTTTAAGACAATAACATATCACAAAAGTCTGGTCCTTCATTACTGCTTTCGGATGGGCCTGTACCGGCAGGGAATCGTACATGACCTGTCCAAATATTCTCCGACGGAATTCCGGCAGGGAGCCAGATACTGGCAGGGAACCAGGAGCCCGAACAACGCGGAGCGGGAGAATACAGGAGTTTCTCTGGCCTGGCTTCATCACAAGGGACGCAACAAGCACCATTTCGAATACTGGATTGACTATGGTATAAACTGTGATACAATCATCAAAGGCGTGCCTATTCCCCGCAAATATGTGGCGGAAATGGTCGCGGACCGTATCAGCGCATCCCGGGTATACCTGGGAGAGAAATATACGGACAGCGCTCCGTACGAGTACTGGAAGAAGAGCAGAGACAGACTGTGGTTCGTTGACGACACCGTAAAGGACCAGCTCGATCTGCTGCTCGGAATGCTTGCGGAAAAGGGCGAAGACGTAACTGTTTCTTACATACGACACACATTTTTGAAGGATGGACAATAAGAATGAAAAAAGTAGTGAAATTCGGCGGCAGTTCTCTCGCAAATGCTGAGCAGTTCAAGAAGGTCGGAGACATCATTCGGGCGGATGAGGGCAGACGCTACGTCGTTCCGTCGGCGCCCGGCAGACGGTTCAGCAACGACACCAAGGTTACGGATATGCTGTATGACTGCTATCATCAGGCAGAGAAGGATCTGGATTTTTCCGATGCGCTTCAGAATATCCGTGAGCGTTATGACGAGATTATTCAGGGGCTGGGCCTGTCCCTCAATCTGGACAGCGAGTTCGCGGCGATCGCCGAGAATTTCCGCAGCAAGATCGGTATCGACTACGCGGCGTCCAGGGGAGAATATCTGAACGGAATCGTGATGGCGGAATACCTCGGATATGAATTCGTTGATGCCGCAAGGGTGGTGGCATTTGACGAGGAAGGAAGATTTGACGCGGTCAGAACGGACAGACAGATGGGAGCGGTGCTTGAGCCTCTTGAGCACGCGGTGATCCCGGGATTCTACGGCGCAAAGCCGGACGGCACTGTCGAAACCTTCTCCAGAGGGGGCTCCGACATCACCGGATCTCTC
Source organism: uncultured eubacterium 1-6 (assembly GCA_903789595.1). GTDB lineage: Bacteria > Bacillota > Clostridia > Lachnospirales > Lachnospiraceae > Bilifractor. Next base: position 34,995 of record CAIFEZ010000025.1, on the reverse strand, counting down.
GTGGCGAAGGCGGTTCACGCAGACCTTTATGAAAACTGGACGGACGTATCGGGCTTCCTGATGGCGGACCCGCGAATCATCAAGGATCCGGTCACCATCAATACGATTACCTACCGTGAGATGCGGGAGCTTTCCTACATGGGAGCTACCGTTCTCCACGAGGACGCGGTATTCCCTCTCAGAAAAGAAGGAATTCCGATCAATGTAAGAAATACAAACCGCCCGCAGGATCCGGGCACGATGGTTGTCGAGAACACCTGCAACAAACCGAAATACACCATCACCGGCATCGGAGGCAAAAAAGGATTTGCGTCCATCACCATTGAAAAGGCGATGATGAACGCGGAGGTCGGCTTCGGACGCAAGGTACTTCAGGTTTTTGAGGACTGCGGAATGACCTTCGAGCATACTCCATCCGGCATCGATACGTTCTCGGTGTTTGTCAACCAGAATGAATTCGAGAAGCATGAGCAGCAGGTCATTGCCGGTCTTCACAGATCCGTACACCCGGACATGATCGAGCTGGAATCCGATCTGGCGCTGATCGCGGTCGTTGGCAGAGGAATGAGAAGAACGAGAGGAACCGCGGGACGGATCTTCGCCGCGCTCGCCCATGCCCATGTCAATGTCAAGATGATTGATCAGGGATCCTCCGAGCTGAACATCATCATCGGCGTGGAAAACCGTGATTTCGAGACGGCGATCAAGGCGATCTATGACATCTTTGTGGTTTCAGAGCTCTAATAGTGAGATTTCTTGGCGATAAAGCATGCCTTTATGCTATAATATAAGCAGTTGCCGCATGAATAGTCAGCGGCAGGTCGTAAACAGAAGAATACAAGGAGATCGTGCATGAAAAGACTATTGCTGAAGCTCAGCGGAGAAGCGCTTGCAGGAGACAAAAAGACCGGATTTGACGAGGAGGTTGTCACAGGTGTCGCGAAACAGGTCCGGAAGCTGGTGGATGACGGGTTCCAGATCGGAATCGTGATCGGCGGAGGAAACTTCTGGAGAGGCCGCTCCAGCAAGAATATCGACCGCACGAAGGCGGATGAGATCGGTATGCTGGCGACGGTCATGAACTGCATCTATGTGTCCGAGATTTTCCGGTCACAGGGCATGATGACATCGGTATTGACCCCCTTTGAGATCGGCGGAATCACGAAGCTCTTCTCGAAGGACCGGAGCAACAAGTATTTTGCACACAACATGGTCGTGTTCTACGGAGGAGGAACGGGAAGCCCGTACTTCTCGACAGATACGACGGCTGTTCTCCGCGCAATCGAAATTGACGCCGACGAGCTGCTGCTGGCGAAGGCTGTGGACGGCGTCTATGACAGTGATCCGAAGAGCAACCCGAACGCAAGGAAGTACGATGAGGTTTCGATTCAGGAAGTCATCGACAGGCAGCTTCAGGTTGTGGATATGACCGCTTCGATCCTGGCAAAGGAGAACAGGATGCCGATGGTAGTATTCGGCCTTGACGGCGAGGACAGCATTGTCAATGCCGCACACGGGAAGATCACCGGGACGAGAGTGACCGTGTAAGAGAACAGGGAGGAATTTACAATGAATGAGAGAGTAAAGGCATACGATGCCAAAATGGAGAAGACACTCGCGAACCTTGCAAACGAGCTCGGCGCCATTCGTGCCGGACGCGCAAATCCTCATGTTCTGGACCGTATCACGGTCGAGTATTACGGCGCTCCGACGCCTCTGAATCAGGTGGCGAATATTCAGGTCCCTGAGGCCAGAATCATCCAGATTCAGCCGTGGGAGTCTTCCATGATCAAGCCGATCATCAAGGCCATTCAGACGTCTGATCTCGGCATCAATCCGAATACGGACGGCAAGGTGATCCGCCTGATTTTTCCGGAGCTGACCGAGGAGAGGCGTAAGGAGCTCACGAAGGAGACGAAGAAGAAGGGCGAGGAGGCCAAGGTCGCTGTCCGCAATATCCGCCGGGACGGAAATGAGGCCTTCAAGAAGCTGGAGAAATCTGAGGATCTCTCTGAGGATCTCATCGCAGAGCTTCAGGACGATCTGCAGAAGGCGACCGACAAGAGAATCAAAGAGATTGACAAGGCTGTGGAAGAGAAGTCTAAAGAGCTGATGAAAGTCTGAACAGCAGCCATGAAACAGATATGAGGGGGAGCTGACGCACGAGACGCTTGCTGTATGAATTGCCGCAGAGGTTTTGCTCCGGGGCATTGTGCACATAAGCGTTTTGCGCGGCAGCTTCTTTCAGTATTTCTGTGTGTCGGAAGGGGTTCCCTGCGTTTTTTGCCATTGCATGCCGACAGTAATAAAGAAAATGTCGGAAGATGCTTCTGCAGCATCTTCTGACTGTCGGCAATGTTCTGACAGATGATTCACGGAATCTCCTTTCGCATAGAATGTGCAGATCCTGTGGAGGAATGAGAATGAAAGAAGACGGGCTTGAGGGTCTGAAGGTTCCGAATCATATCGCAATTATTCTGGACGGCAACGGCAGGTGGGCGAAGCGCAGAGGAATGCCGAGAAGCTACGGGCACATGGTCGGATGCAATAATCTTGAGAAAATGTGCGATGTGATCTGTGAAATGGGCGTGAAATATCTCACGGTCTATGCGTTTTCCACCGAGAACTGGAAACGGTCGGCGGATGAGGTGAACGTTCTGATGAACCTTTTCCGGAAATATCTGAGACGTGTCGAGGCGAAGGCTCATAAGAACCGGATGAGAGTGCGGATCATCGGAGATCCGTCGGCGCTTGCGCCGGATCTGCAGGAGGAGATTCGCGAGGTTGAGGAGGCGTCTGCACACTACGATCAGATGTATTTCCAGATTGCACTGAATTACGGCGGAAGAGATGAGATCGAGCGGGCGGTGACAAAGCTGGCGGACGATGCCAGGAGCGGGAAGCTTCCGGAGGGCCGGGTGACCGGAGAGGTCTTTGAGCGGTATCTGGATACCGCGGGAATACCGGATCCGGATCTGTTGATCCGGACCAGCGGAGAGCAGAGGATCTCGAACTTTCTACTGTGGCAGCTGGCATACACGGAATTCTATTTTACCGATGTGGCCTGGCCTGATTTTCATAAGCCGGATCTGATCCGGGCGATCGAAAAGTACAACGGCCGGGACCGCAGATTCGGAGACGCGAAGTAAGGGACAACAGGGAGGAAAAAGGAATGCTATATATTCTCGGTCTTGTCGGGGTGCTTGTGATGCTTGTCGTCCAGTACCTGACAAGAAAGACAACGAATTCTTTTCTCACGAGACTGATCAGCGGGGTGATTCTGGTCCTGATCGCGCTGATGGGAATCAATGCGGGAGGATGGGTGCTCTATTTCATATCCCTCGCGCTGGCGCTGATCGGTACGTTTGAGCTGTACCGCGCTCTCGGCATCCATAAGGGCGGCAGGTCCATCGATATGCTCGAGCTGTTCGGATACATTTCGGTGGTTCTCTACTACGTAAGCCTTGTCTATATGTGGGGCAGCTATCAGGTGTTCGCGATCATCTGCGGGCTCGTCATCGTGATGTTCGTCTATGTATTTTCCTACCCGAAGTACAGCGCCCGTCAGATCATGGAGACATATTTTGGCGTGATTTACGTGGGGGTCATGCTGTCCTTCGTCTATCAGACCCGGTGCCTGGAGGACGGACAGTTCATTGTATGGCTCATCTTCCTGTGCTCCTGGGGCTGCGACACCTGCGCTTACTGCGCGGGAAGGCTCTTCGGCAGGCACAAGATGGCGCCGGTTCTCAGCCCGAAGAAAACCATTGAGGGCGCGATCGGAGGCGTCGCGGGCGCAACGATTCTCGGCATGATCTTCGGGCTCGTGACAAGAGGACCGGTAATGGAATATATGATCATCTGTCTCATCGGGGCGCTGATCTCCATGGTCGGTGATCTCTCGGCGTCGGCGATCAAGAGAAACGCGGACATCAAGGATTACGGCAGGCTGATACCCGGCCACGGCGGTGTTCTGGACCGTTTTGACAGTGTGATCTTCACCGCTCCGATTATCTATTTTCTGGCGGTGTCGCTGGTGAAGTGAGCGGAGATGCGGCGGAAAGGAGTGCGCGTAAATGAAAAAAATAGCCATCCTGGGATCGACCGGATCGATCGGTACCCAGACGCTGGATGTGGTGAGAAATAACGGAGATATCCGCGTTGTCGGCATCTCGGCGGGGCATAATGTTGATAGGGCGGAGGAGCAGGTCCGGGAATTTCATCCGGAGCTCGCGGTCATCTATGACGAGCGTGCGGCGGAGGATCTCAGAGTCAGAATCCGCGACACGGATACCAGAGTGCTGTCGGGCATGGACGGCCTTCTGGAGCTGGCCGTGATGCCGGCTTCGGATATTCTGGTCACCGCCATAGTCGGAATGATCGGTATCCGTCCGACGCTGGCAGCGATTGAAGCGGGGAAGGACATTGCTCTTGCCAATAAAGAAACACTGGTGACAGCAGGGCACCTGATCATGCCTCTGGCAGAAGAGAAGGGCGTGCGGATTCTTCCGGTAGACAGCGAGCACAGCGCTATTTTTCAGTGCCTGCACGGAGAGGACAGAAGACAGATCCACAAGCTTCTTATCACCGCGTCCGGGGGACCCTTCCGGGGCAGGAAGACGGCGGAGCTCGCGGAGATCACGCCGGAGGATGCACTGAAGCACCCGACCTGGTCGATGGGAAGAAAAATCACCATCGACTCTGCGACGCTGGTCAATAAGGGACTTGAGGTGATGGAGGCGCGCTGGCTGTTCGGCGTGCCGCTGGAGCGGATTCAGGTCGTGGTCCAGCCTCAGAGCATCATTCATTCCATGGTGGAGTTTGAAGACGGGGCGGTCATGGCTCAGCTTGGCTCGCCGGACATGCGGCTGCCGATTCAGTATGCGCTCTACTATCCGGAACGGAGATACCTCCCGGGAGAGCGGTTGGATTTCACAAAGCTTCGTTCAATAGAAATCGACGAACCTGATATGGAAACCTTCCGGGGGCTTCCGCTGGCGATTCGGGCGGCAACGGAGGGCGGATCCATGCCGACGGTTTTTAATGCCGCGAACGAAGAAGCCGTGGCGCTTTTTCTGGATCATAGAATCGGTTTTCTGGATATTTATCGTATCATCGAGGGGGCAATGGACAGACACAGAAGAATTGAAAATCCGGATCTCGGACAGATTCTCGGCGTCGAGGCGGAGACAAGGAGCCGGATCTCGGAAAAATGGAAGAAAAATAATTAAGGGGAAACGTATTGAAATATATCATCGGAATTCTTGTACTCGGGCTTGTCGTCCTCTTTCATGAGTTCGGACACTTTATTCTGGCGCGGAAAAATCATATCGTTGTCGAAGAATTTGCCATTGGCATGGGTCCGAAGATTCTGTCGTTCAAGAGCAAAAAAAGCGGAACGGTTTTCGCGTGGAGAATCCTTCCCTTCGGAGGATCCTGCGCGATGCTGAACGAGGACGACGGCGAGAAAATCCCCGGCAGCTTCATCGGCGCGCCGGTGTGGAGAAGAGCACTTGTCGTCGCGGCAGGACCTGTTTTCAATTTTATCCTGGCATTTCTGCTCTCACTCGTGATAGTCGGAGTGTCGGGCGCGGATCCGACAGTCGTCGCGGAGGTCCCGTCCGGTACGCCGGAGGCGGAAGCGGGCCTTCAGGCCGGAGACGAGATCGTTTCTTACAACGGGGAATGGATTGTCAATTCGCGGGATTTTTACATGGATCTGCTGATGAAGGAGATTCCGACAGACAAGATTTCACTGGTCGTGAAGCGGGATGGAAAGAAGGTCCAGATCAGCTATCAGCCTTCGTCTGAGACAAGATATCTGCTCGGTATCCACTGGCAGGAGTCCGAAGACGGAAACGGCCTGCAGCTCACAATGGTGAATAAAGGAACTGCGGCAAGAAAGGCCGGCCTTCAGATGGGCGATGTTGTGACCGTGCTGAACGGCACGCAGGTCCGCACCACAGAGGATATGAGCAGTTACCTGGAAGAACATCCTCTGGACGGATCGCCCGTTGAGATTACCTATGAGAGAAACGGCAAAGAGGGCACGGTGACGGTAACACCGGAAAAGACGGTCACGGCAGCCCTGAATTTTTCCTACCGGTCCGCCCGCGTCAAACAGGGATTTTTCGGCGTGATCCGGTATTCCTTCTATGAGTTGATTTTCTGGATCAAGATGGCCTGGAAGTCACTGGCCGGGATGCTGAACGGAACGTTCGGCATTAATGACATGTCCGGCCCCGTGGGAATCGTCAAAACGGTAGGGGATACCTACAGTGCGGCTGCGGCAGAGGTGTCGCCGGGCGCGGCTCTCCTCACGCTTGCCAGCGTGATGTCCATGATCTCCGTTTCTTTGGGCTTCATGAACCTGATCCCCCTTCCGGCACTGGACGGCGGAAGACTGCTTCTGATGCTCATCGAGGCGATACGACGGAAGCCGGTCAACCGGAAGATCGAAGAAAATATCAACTTCTACGGTCTGATGGCGCTGATGGCATTTATTGTATACATCACGGTACACGATATCATGAAACTTTTCTGAGACAGCCGGAGGACGTGTCAGAACGAATTCTGCCGGGCTTCCGGCAGGCATGGTGAAAAGGATTTGCATTGATCTGCCGGCGCAGGCCGGGGAAAGGAGCGGGGAATGGTTTCATCAATTACAGCGGTGGATGTAAGTGTTCTGGTGTTTATCCGGGATCACCTGCGGTTCCGGTGGCTGACTCCGATTATGCAGGGAATCAGTGCCTTCGGTTTTTTCGGCTGGTTCGTCCTGGCTGTTCTTCTTCTGGTATTCCGGAAGACAAGGGAGGCAGGCAAGGCCGCCGCGGTTTCGCTTGCAATTGAGGCGATAGTGGTGAATCTGGTGATGAAGCTGATCTTCGCGCGCGTGAGGCCCTTTGATGCTTTTGATTTTCTGATGCCGATCGGAAAGCTTCCGACGGATTACTCGTTCCCGTCGGGACACACGGCGAACAGCTTTGCCGTAGCGCTTTCGGCTGCGCATATGCTGCCAAAGAAGGCGGGCATACCTCTCATAATCCTTGCAGCGCTTGTTGCGTATTCCAGACTGTATCTCGGGGTTCATTACCCATCCGACGTGATCTGCGGCTTTCTGGTGGCGCTGGTGATCAGTCAGGCAGTGTGGTATTTCATGGTGAAGAAGCCGGAGACGGCGGAATCCAAAGCGGTGGAGTCCGAATAAGTTTCGAGGCGGTTCGAGAAAAGGGCCGGCATGGCGTTCCGGACAATCTGTCATGCTGGCGGAGCCGGGTGACAGACGCAATTAATCAGACAAAAAAATCTCCAGAAATTTTAAAATAACTGTTGACGGATCTGCATCCCGGTGCTATTATAATATTCGTTGTCGGCGAGAACAAAGACGACAGCGAATTAAATATATGCGGAAGTGTCGGAATTGGCAGACGAGCAAGACTAAGGATCTTGTGGTAGTAATACCGTGTGGGTTCAAGTCCCATCTTCCGCATAGTAAAACCGTCTGATTTCATCAGGCGGTTTTTTCGTGCCACGAAATGCCCGAAAAACCGCATAAACACGGACTTTTCTGAACCCTCACTTGTTCCATTAAGTGCCATCTGATTTTATATAGAACGGTGCTGAAATCACGGTTTTGTGGTGTTGGGCGTGGTGGTAAAATCATCGACGCAGTAGCATAAAAAGCCCGTCCCAATATGGGACGGGTTCGGTATTTTATGAAGTCAGAATTTTAATATCATTCATCGCCGCGACCTTCTTGTCTGTCATCACATGGGTGTATAGGTTCAGGGTTATGCTAATGTCCTTGTGTCCAAGGATTTCAGAAAGGATTTTATAATCGCCTGGACGCTGTTCAATGAATCGCGTTGCAAATGAATTTCTGAATAATTGATTCAGGTGATTCAGGATTGCTTGCGGCGCGGTCTGGACGTAGAACAGGCCGGTTACATTGAACCGGATGTGCTATATTGACGCTGTGAGCGGGTTTGTCACATGAAAGGGTAAAAATATACACGAATGCATTTGAAACGCATTACGGGGCATTCTGGGCGATCTGAGAGGGTGTATATTGCGGGATGGCATAAAAATAATGATTCTGATGGGATATGGTGGCATCCGCTATCATGGATTGCCGGAAGGCGAGGATGCATCTTTCTTTTTGTGCGAAGAACTGATACCGGGATATCTTAATGGAATTACAGGAGAGTATGCACCTCCGGCAGGGTATCTGGTAAATGAAAAGGAAGCAGAGGCATTTGATAGAGAGTTCCCGTATATGGAAAAGGAAAAACTTCCGGGACAGATTTTTGAATGATGAAAAGCAGGAGGTGAATTTAGATGAAAGCAATGGGAAAAGACTGGTATCAGAAAAATTGGACGCTGGATATTCAGAATATGTCATGGGTAGAAGATACCAACAGACAAGTAGATTTTCTAATCAGGCAGTTACAGTGAAAAGGGACGGAAAAAATACTTGATTTTGCATGTGGATTTGGTCGGCACTTACTGGAGTTTGCCAGACGTGGGTATGATGTTTATCGGTATTGATATTACACCGGCGTACATAGATTATGCAAACGAGCAGGCAAAAAAAGACAATTTGAATGCAAAGTTCATTTGTCAGGACATTCGCACGATTACATTTGATAAGAAATTTGATGTTGCGCTGAATATGGCGGATGGAGCAATAGGATATCTTGAAGACGATGAGGAAAATCATAAGATTTTTTCTGTCTTTGAGAAAGCATTAAAAAATGGTGGAAAGCACTTTATGGATATTTTGCAGAGATGAAGGTTGAAGCAGCGAAAGAATTGCCAATGGTAAGGACAGATAAAGCCAGATAGTAATTTGGGCGTGGGAGTAATCCTGCGTCCTTTTTGTGTTTTAATGCATCTTGCCTCATATATTTAGCATCTTAGTAATACTCATATAGACACATAGATAAATATACGATAAAACAAAAACAGATACATAAAATCGTTATATATGTTGTTGCTTCTGCTGCTAAACATAGTAGATCAGATTGAGAAAAAGGAGAACAAAATGGGGTCAGATATCATAAAAATAAGTCATTTAACCAAGAACTTCGGTGATATAAAAGCTGTTAATGACCTGAATTTCAAGGTTAAAAGAGGAGAACTGTTTGCTTTCCTCGGCGTTAATGGCGCTGGAAAGAGCACAACAATTTCTATTATATGTGGTCAGCTTCACAAGGATAGTGGAAGTGTGGAGATTGATGGAGTAGCTGCTGAAAAGCTGGGAAATGAGCTGGGTAAGAAACTGGGAATAGTATTTCAGGATAGTGTGCTGGATAAACCACTTACTGTAAGAGAAAACTTGAAAAGCAGGGCTGCGCTCTATGGAATCACTGGAAAGGAATTTGATGTGAGGCTTGGGGAGCTTACAGGACTTCTTGGATTTGAAGATTATATAAACAGACCTGTTGGTAAATTGTCAGGAGGACAGCGTAGAAGAATTGATATAGCCAGAGCGTTGTTGCATAAGCCTGAAATACTGATTTTGGATGAACCGACCACAGGTCTTGATCCGCAGACCAGAAGGAGAATCTGGGAAGTGATTGAAAAACTAAGAACAGATGAGAATCTTACAGTTTTTCTTACAACACATTATATGGAGGAAGCTGCTAATGCGGGATATGTCGTAATCCTTGATAAAGGAAGCATAGTAGCAGAGGGCACGCCATTTGAATTAAAGAGCGCCTATGTGCAGGATACAGTATCAATCTATGGTGTGACAGAAGATGAAATGAAGTCTTTGGGTATGAAGTATAAAGCAATCAGGGACGGATATCAGATAAAAATAGGAAATACCATTGAAGCAACAAGGCTTATAGTTAAACATCAGGATATATTTAGAGATTACGAGGTAGTAAAGGGCGGAATGGATGATGTATTTCTTGCGGTAACAGGCAAGGTACTGGGAGGTGAAACCGAATGAAGACTGTTATTTCTCTTATGAACAGGAACAGGAAATTATTTTTCAGGGATAAAGGAATGTTTTTTTCTGCACTTATCACACCATTTGTTTTGATTGTATTGTATGCAACATTTTTGGCAAAGGTTTATAAGGACTCTTTTACATCAGCATTTCCGGAAGGATTTACGATTGAGGAAAAGTTGATTGATGGGACAGTTGCATCCCAGCTAGTTGCCGCTCTCTTAGCAGTAAGCTGTGTAACAGTTACATTCTGCGTGAATCTTACAATGGTTCAGGACAAGGTGAATGGTGCCAGGAAGGATTTCAATGTTTCCCCGATAAGCCGCTCAAAGATATATCTTGGATATTTCCTTGCAACAGTGCTGAATTCACTTATGGTAAATGGGCTGGCACTTGTGATCGGACTTCTTTACATAGGAAAAATGGGCTGGTATTTAAGCTTTGTGGATGTGCTTTGGATTATTTTTGATGAGCTTCTTCTGGTGCTATTTGGAAGTACACTTTCAAGCATTATAAGCTATCCGCTTGCCACGCAGGGGCAGATGTCAGCAGTAGGAACGATTGTCAGCTCATGCTATGGCTTTATCTGTGGAGCATATATGCCAATCTCTAATTTTGGCTCTGGATTGCAGAAAGCATTGTCATATTTTCCGGGGACTTATGGAACTTCACTTATTAAGAATCATATGTTCCGTGGCATATTTGAGAAGATGGAGAGTGAGAAGCTGCCGGAGGAGCTGATAACGGCAATCAGGGAAACGTTAGACTGCAATCCTAAGTTTCATGGAAATGTAGTAAATACAACACAGATGATAGTCATTATGGCAGGCAGCATCGCGGTATTGGGAGCAATTTTTTTTCTTATGACTCGTCTGCCGGAAAAAGAAAACAGGTAAAGAAGCATAGAAAAGCTGGAAAAAGAAGAGGCTGATAAGATAAACAGGAAAATCGAAGAACATTGTAGATTCCGGAAAGTTAGAGCAAGGTGCACGGCGTTTCAGTGCATTCCTTCCGATACTTTAGAGCACTCTTTCCGGAGTGCTGAGCACAGCGGAAAGGGTGCCATGAGGTATGCTATGTCTTATTCCTCAGGCGGTATCTCGAGACTAGCCAGCCTGAGAGCTGTCTACAACTGAACGGAGACTATGAAATAAAGTCTGTAAAAGCTCATACACAAGGTCTTTCATGATACAATCATTCATGGAGGACCTTTTATTATGGCTAGAAAAGAAAGAAAACCCGTACATCATGTTGAAATGACCGATGGCAAGCGAGCCATCATCCAGGGACTACTTCAGGAGTATGATATCAAGGATGCTCAGGATATTCAGGACGCGTTGAAAGATCTCCTTGGCGGTACCATCAAAGAAATGATGGAGGCCGAAATGGATCATCATCTGGGATACGAAAAATCCGAAAGATCTTCAGATGACAGCGAGGATCGCGATTATCGGAATGGCTACAAAAGCAAGCGTATTAATTCCAGTTACGGCAGCATGGATATCGATGTACCTCAGGATAGAAATTCATCCTTTGAGCCTAAGGTTGTCAAAAAGCGTCAGAAGGATATTTCTGATATCGATCAGAAGATCATATCGATGTATGCGAAGGGCCTGACCACTAAACAAATCTCCGATACACTGCAGGATATCTACGGGTTTGAGGCATCAGAGGGCTTCATTTCGGATGTTACCGATAAGATCATGCCAGAGATTGAGGAATGGCAGAATCGGCCGCTTTCTGCCGTTTATCCGATCGTATTTATTGATGCCATCCATTTTTCGGTAAGGGATGACAGCGTCATTCGGAAGCTTGCGGCATATGTAGTGCTTGGGATCAACTTTGAAGGCCGCAAGGAAGTACTTTCCCTTGTTATCGGCGAAAATGAGAGCAGTAAATACTGGCTATCTGTGCTGAATTCGCTGAAAAATCGTGGGGTTCAGGATATCCTGATTCTCTGCTCTGACGGACTTACGGGAATAAAAGATGCAATAGCAACTGCATTTCCTAAGACCGAACAGCAACGCTGCATTGTCCACATGGTGCGGAATACGCTGAAATACGTTGCCAACAAGGACATGAAAAATTTCGCCAAAGACCTGAAGACCATTTATACGGCGCCGGACGAAAAAAGCGCGTTGGATCATTTGGAAAAGGTCACTGAAAAATGGTCCGGTCAGTACCCGTATGCCATGAAGCGCTGGGAGGATAACTGGGATGCCATTTCTCCGATTTTCAAATTTTCCAAGGATGTCCGGACAGCCTTTTACACAACAAATGCCATCGAATCACTGAATTCCACCCTGCGGCGTCTGAACCGCCAGAGAAGCGTCTTTCCGAGCTCTCAGGCCTTGCTGAAAGCCCTGTATCTGGCGATCTTTGAGGCCACTAAAAAATGGACTATGCCGATACGAAACTGGGGTAAGGTCAGGGGGGGGAACTGGCGATTATGTACCCCGACAGAATTCCTGAATAATAAAAATCACTATCCGGCCAAGGAAATAAGAAACGCTCAGTTATCTGAGCGCCCTTGACATGCCAGTAGATTTTTGTTAGATAATAATCAAAGTCTGAGCGACACAAACAGCCGTTCAGCCTCAAATCATCTCATGAAAGATCTTATTTTACAGAGATATTTTCATAGTCTCACTGAACGATACGATCTTGTAAATGTCGAATTTCATTCCAGTTTGCCTGGGAAAGTTCTTCAGCTTCCGATAAAGCTTCTTTAGCAACCTGATAATCCAGCCAGACGTCACAATAGTTGCAGGCCAGCTTCTGTTTATTCATGTGTGCCGCCTTTCCCTGATCATCCGGCGATGCCGTGACGCTTTCGCATGGAGGTGCGGCTCTCAATCATGACTTCTTCGGAATTGTTGATGATACGATCCATGACAGCCTCTGAAATAGGGCTGCCTTCGGCTGCTTCAGGATCAATACGCTCATACCATTCATCATCGTTGTACTGTGTGCAGAGGATCATCGATCCGCCGGATTCTGCATTGCTTCGAGCATCCACGATTTCCAGAAGATCGTAGGACTCTTGTTTTTCAAGGCATCGGATAAGCCATTCATCAATAATGAGCAAGTCTAACTTCTGATAGCTCTTTATGGTATCCCGGAACTCTCCAGTTGCTTTAGCAGTTGCAAGTTCGTCGAGCAATGCCGGCATGCGGATATATTTCACTTTTTTGAATTTTCGGCATGCGGCGTTCCCGATTGCCTGTGCAATATAGCTTTTCCCGGAACCGCTGGCACCTTTTAATACGATGTTGTGACCTGCATCTATGAATTCACAGGTGGCAAATCGGAGGATCTGGGCTTTATCCAGCTTCCGCTCCAGAAGGTATTCAATGTCTTCAATACAGGCTGTACTTAGGTCAAAATCTGCACTTTTGATGTATCTCTGTAGTTTTGCTTTCCGGCGGCGTTCAGACTCAGCGTCTACGATTCTGGCAAGGCGATCTTCGAAGCCCATAGGTGCATAAATGTTGGGATTCCGCATCTGAGCTTCTAATTCTTCGGCCATGGCACTGCAGTGTATGTCTCTGAGCTTCTGTACAGTAGAGGCGTTCACCACTGATCACCTCCCTGTCTGTAAGCTTCGACACCGCGGGTAATGCCATGACTGCGGGGTCTGGCAGAAGTTTCATAATGACTGATTTCCAGCCTATCCTGGCCATTTTTCAGAATTATAATGATGTTGCGAAGCAATGGTTTATTGGTGGCAGACAGAAGGCGTCTGCACGCATTCTCCACCCGGTGTGGTGTATAACGATCTGCGGCCTTCATCAGACCAACGCAGTATTTGTAACCTTGTTCAGGTACTTTCCCTGCATGCAGGAAGCAGGCAATGGTCTTTTCTGTGAAATCTCCGACAGAACGGGCCCAGGCTGTGAAGTCTTCCGGAGTATACTCCAGATATTTCTCGTGTGCCAAAGGCATGTGATCCTTGATAACGATGGGATCCTTCTCGTGGTTTTTATGCCGGACATGTGTGGCAATCCGGTTACCTTTAAAGAAAACCTCTACAGTTTCTTCTGTTGTCCGGATATCCACATTCTCGCCGATCAGATCATATGGAACGGAGTATTTATTCCTTCCATCTGATATGAGATAATCGTTCTGAACCTTGGCAGTGGACCAGACTGCAGGCTCATACGGGTGATCAGGAAGCGGCTGCATGAATTCCCGTTCTTCTTTGTTGAATGCCGTGCGGCGGTTTCCAGCCCGCTTCTCAAAAGACCGTGAATTCAGCTCTTCGAGCTTTTCCGCTACCGCTTTCTTCGCTTCGGAGAAGGAGAAAAAATGGCAGTTGCGCAATGCGGCGAGGATCCAAGTGCTTGCATACTTGACAGAATCCTCTATATGGCCTTTGTCCTGCGGAGCTCTGACGCGGGCCGGTACGATAGCGGTATTGTAATAATTTGCCATCTCCTGGTAAGCACGCGGAATCAACGTTTCGTAACGGGTATTTTTTGTAATCCCTGCTTTCAGGTTATCCGGGCGAAGGATTCTTGTTGTACCGCCAAAGTAGCTGTACGCGTGGACGTGGCATCGGATAAACGTTCCCTGCTGCATATCTGTGCATAACTCTGCATAGGCAAAGCAGCTGCAAGGAAGCGCAGCAACAAAAAGATAAGCTTCCGTTGCCTCGCCGGTTACCTGATCATAGATGTCAAGAGTGTTGCCTGCCTAATCCACCTCCATTTCGGCACCAGGCTTATGTGTAATTCGCATCGTTGCCTTTGTGGCACGATTCCACCTGCGGTAACCATCACTGAATTGCGTACTCATGTAAGGTTTCTTACCTGCGGCGGCTGCCTCGGCACAATACTCGGCCCAGAGCAGTGTGAGCGTCACACCGGGCTTTGCCAGCTCCCGATGCACTTTTGGGTAGTCCGGTATGAGACGGTTTTCATCTTTCTTGTGACGTTCTGGATAAAGAACAGCCTCAAGATCGAGATTGGTAACATCATCTTCCAGTGGCCATTGAATGTGCAATGCTTCTGAAAGCCGCAGGACGTCCTGTACCGTATCCCGTGAACTGTGAACACTGGAAGCGATGTCCGTGTTGCTGTATTTGAGGCTCTTAAGCCTCAGGATCTCTCGATAATTCACCATGATTATCGACCTCCAATAATAAGTAGTCACACAAAGCGTGTGCCTTTCTCATTATAAAAGAGGGAATCCCTGTTTGCTCTGGGCTCCGGCAAAGATGCACTGAAATGCCGGCAAGCTCGCACTCGATCACCGTGCAGCCTGCTCTAAGTCATCGGAATATACAGATGGTTCTATTATCTGCTGGATTAGTATTTCTAATGGCCGGAGTACTAATTGTCACAATCTGTTTTAGTGCAGCATTGTCTATCATGCCGTATATCAGCGGAGCATTGATCAGTCTGGCAATATGCACTGAAGTACCATTTGCAAAGGAGATTGTACCGGATCATCCATTTATGAATTACTGTGTGATTTTGATAATCGTTGAAGTAATCATTGCTGATCTAATGCGGATCAAGTGGACCGGAAGGGCAACTGCGCTTTGCTTCAGTGAGATTATGGTTGGCATCATCAGTATGTTAATTCTTGATGCAATGAAGCCGGATTCCATTGGCTATTGTGTGTTTATTACATTGGTTTATCTGGTTGGTAACCTTGTATTCCTTACTACTAATTCCAGTAAGTATGCAAGTGAAGAGAAACCAGTTCCTGCGGGAATCATTATTTCGACCTTGATGTATGCCATTGCGGCCTATTTCATACTTGCAATCCCAGCAGAGCTTTTATGGCAGAAGTACATTGAACAGACATTTCCATCTGCAGTAGTAGGATTTATGGTGGCTTACTGGACTCTACGAATAGTAATCTGTGGTGGAATCCTTGTGAAAGGAATCATAAGAGCTAAGAAATCTGTATCGGTGGATCAGATTAGTGAAAGGTGGGATATGGATGGAAGAGAAGAAGCCTCATCCAAATCAGTATAAGGAACCACATTTTACATGTGAGATTCATTATGGGCCAGATAGCGATAAGTACATCAGAGAATATCATCAGATGAAAGTGGCATCATCTAGAGAACAACTGGAGAAGTTTAACCGGCAGGAATTATTGAAGTTAAGGACAATGTTGGAGGAGTACCGTAAGGGATTAGAATAAAAACGGAGGAGAGTGACTAAAGTATGATAATCGAGACTGCATTAGTGGAACTAGCAAAAGCAGGGGGAACGGAACTATTTCTATCATCGAGTGAAAGCTTACTGAAGAAGGTTAAAACAGCAAAAGATATAAAACAATTATTCATTAATACGGGTGAATTTTTTGTTGATTATGAAAATGATGCAGATCAATTATTTGATGATATGGCCAACGTGCTTTCAAAGGAGAATATGACAAAGCTGGCCAATGAATTGAAGGATGAACCTGGATATAAATTAAAGGACAGGCTACTCAATTCATTGATGGTAATCATGAAAGAATATGAAATCCCGCACGGCATGGCTCTGTCATATGCGAACGCAATTCTATTTGCAATTATGGGGCAACTTCCGGTGGTTGCACCAGACAAATATGATCGTGCATATCAAGCTGAATGGAAAGCAGAGCAGGAAGAAAGCTTTAAGGAGTTAGCAGAGAGATTTGAGAGATTAAGAAATGAACTTCAGATATATCAAAGTCGACAGTTAGAGATATTATCAGCTGATGCGATTGATTTAGATATCAGGCGTCAAACTACTGATCCTAAGATAGGTTTTGACTTCTTTAATGTGGATGACGATACATTTAAGGAAGCACTTGAAAGTAAGAAAAATGATGAAGTTATAGCGATAAAAGCGCGATGCAAAGAAGAAGCTATCTATTGCACAATAAATGAATTATGGATGCAAGGAGAAAATCGTCCAATATTCATAGTGAAGAATGAAGAAGACTGGAAGAGCTTACTTCAGATAAAGGATGCTGGAAATATTTATATACCATGGTTTTATTCAGATCAAATTGTAGCCATTCCTAATAATACTAATATATTTGTATTTACTGAACGTGTTCCGTCATTTATTAAAGGGGAGATAAATTTACGCCCACGTACATACTCTACAATATCAGCATCTTTACAGAGAGCGGGGATGGGAATTAATGAAGCCAATAAATTAGTATCAGAGACTCATGGTCTATTTATACCGTTAAAGAAGAAATTGTTTAATGGAGCATATTTAAAAGAGCCTAGATGGTTAAATGGATTACATCGCAATATTAAGGAAACAGCATTATTGATAGGCCAATGGACAGACTGTGATGGTGACAAGGCAGTTATAGAATCCTTAAGTGGCATTAAGTATCAAGATTTTATTTCAGAGATAAAGGAATATGCTAGGGATGAAGATCCATTTATTCATATCGTAGATATCAATTCAACAAAGGAATATTATCTGGCAAGTGCTGAAAATGCATGGGATTATATTGATGTTGATAATGATAGTGAGATCTGGAATAAATTTAAGGATGTTCTTCTTGAAGTTATAAATGAGGCAGAAAAACTATTCACATATTCATCTCAAGAAAAGCTTGTTGCACAGTTTAAAGGAGAAAAATTCTTTTGGTCTGCAGTAATAAGAAAAGGGATGTTACGTAGTCTTATTATGAAGGCTTACTATAAAAAAGATAATAATTGCCAAGTTCAGTTAGATTCTTTAGTAAGCAAAATTTTGGGATATATCCAAACTTCAGAACAGTGGCATTATATTTCAAACTTTTTTGTTGATTTATGTGAGGTATCACCGAATAGTGTGCTTAATAAGCTAGAAGAAGAACAAATTAATCCTACGGGTCTAATGGAGCTGTTTGAAAATCAATCATCTGATTTCTTATTCGGCAGGAATGATTATATTGAGATTTTGTGGGGAGTTGAGGAGTTCCTTGTACAGAGAGAATACGCATCACGTGCATATTCATGGCTTCTATATCTTGATAATTTATCTTTTGAATACAAATCAAATTCACCAAAGGATATCTTTGGGAAATTACTATGCCCGTGGCATAATTTTTCAGCATTTAGCAAAAGTAATGACAAAATAGAGATTGCAGCTAAGGCATTAGCAAAAGATAAAAATGCATGGGACCATATTTTTGGAGCACTACCAACAGGACATGCAAGTATTTTTGGCGACTTACATGCACCTAAATATAGAAATCATGTGGAAGAAGACACAATAACCAGAAAAGAGATGTATGACACCAATTTGGGATATATAGACCTTCTTTTAAAAGCAACTGATTTTAAACCCCAAAGGTGGAATGATCTGTTAAATATATATGATGAAGTTGAACCAGATATTCGAAAGAAGATTAAGGAAAAATTATTATTTGAAATTGCACAGATGGACGATGATGAAAGGCTGATAATCAAGAATAACATCAGAAGACTGGTTTATAAGCATCGATATTTTGCGTCAGCTGAATGGGCTATGGGCGAAGATTTGATTGGTGAGATGCTTGATATACTAGATTCAATAAACTTCACCCAACAAGAATATGATTTTGAATATCTATTTAGACCTTCGTATGATGGTATTATTCTGGATCCAGTTCCTTATGATGTGGATGACAAAAGAGATATAAACGAAAGTAAAACAAAAGATCTCCTTGTCAAAAAAATAAACGAGTTTAAAGAAAATAATTATAGCCTGGAATTATTATCAAAGCTCTGTGCGAAGGAGAAG
Source organism: uncultured eubacterium 1-6 (assembly GCA_903789595.1). Taxonomy (GTDB): domain Bacteria; phylum Bacillota; class Clostridia; order Lachnospirales; family Lachnospiraceae; genus Bilifractor. Next base: position 16,320 of record CAIFEZ010000025.1, on the reverse strand, counting down.
TCTTCCTATCTAGGTCGAGTATTGTCGGATTATTGGGCTGATGATTTTTTTGATAAAAATGTATTCGCATCACTATATAAGTGCCAGAGTAAACATGAGATGGCAATAGAATACATTGAAGGATTGGCTCGCAGAGGGGTTGATGTATATACTAATGTAAATGAATTAAGTGAGTGTGTAGAGTTAGATGATGATTTTAGAATTATACTATTTAGAATCGAAGCTTTATATACAGATAAGAAACCATTAGTCGATAATGCTTCAGTAGAAATAAAACGTGCATTTTGGAAAGATTTTCGATGGTTTTCATCTAATAATATGGATTGGGCAGTGGCAGAGTGCCAGCAGTATGGAACAGTTAATACGTATTTGGACTTATTGTATAGATTCCATGAAAATCGAAATCTTACACCAGAGCAATTGCTTGAAAAAATGCAACGGATTGATGTGATGGAACGAGGAAGTAATAATTCGATGACGGATCATTATTTAAAAGAATTACTAAAGCCATTACAGGAGCAATGCATTGAAGATCGAGATAAATGTGCAAAGATAGCGCATATTGAGATTGCATTCTTTTATCTATTGGACTGGGAAGATATGAAGTGCTTTCAAAAGGAAATAAAGCACGATCCTGAAATGTATGCAGAAATGGTCTCAGTTATATTTAGACATGATGGTGATGATCCCGAAGAAAGAAAAACAGAAGAGTTTCGTAATTATGCGAAGGTAATATATAGGTTGTTTGATATGGCAAAGTTTTGTCCATGTGAAGAAAATGGCACTGTTAGTTATGATGAGATTAAGGTGTGGGTAGATAAACTGATACGAATACTTGATTCGAATCACCAAAAAGAAATGTTTGGATATGTGTTAGGAAGGTTGTTTGCATATGCACCTAAAGCAGCTGATGGTCATTATCCATGTGAAGCAGTGTGCCAGATTATAGAGGAATATGGGGATGAATCTTTACTGAGTGAATATAGATGTGAGTTATTCAATAAAAGAGGAATATTTAGTCCTTCAGCAGGTAGGGCAGAGAAAGACATTGCAGAAGGTTACAAAGATAATGCAGATTTTTTGAGCATTAAGTACCCGAAGACTGCTGATGTGTTTTTCAAAATGTCACAAAGATATGTATATGATTCTGACCTAGAAAGGCGACGTGCCGAAAATGGATATTTTTAGAATTTAGTCTTTGAAATACAATTTGTAGAGGAAATGTAGAGATAATGTAGAGGAAATGTAGAGGCTATGTAGATTGTAATGCATTTTAAAGGCTGATATTATTATCATAGACAAACGTGAACGAAATCACCGGAGTGGTGACGGACCTCTGTTGATTTGCAGTAGTCAACATATTTTGGACACGAAATTACTTTTTTCGGTCACTTGATTTTGATAGTTATTCAATCCAGACGATGGATATACCGGTGCGGGGAAACCGCCTGTCCGGATGACTGGAAACCGCGAGTCCGGGCATAAGGAAACCGATATATATGCGGCGAAGCCCCTATCCCGGAAAAAGCAATCTCCAAGATAAGGACGCCAGTTGCTTGGCTGCGCTTATTCGCTCAGAGCCGGATCCATCCCGTATACCTCTCTCATGGAGCGGTAGTTAGAAGGATCAGTCGGAACGATATTGATCTTGTAGGCATCATGCTTGATGCGGTCGAGGATGGCTTCAGCAAGGGGACTGTCATCGCCACCGAGCTGGTCGTACCATCCGCTGGGGTGGTACTGGGAGCAGAAGATCGTGGAGGATTTTTTCCGTCTTCTGTGCAGCAGTTCTAGAATGTCATGTTGTTCCGCCTCCGTCGGCTTCAGCAGGAGCCATTCATCAATGATGAGAAGGACAGGGTTCGCATACTTGGCTTGGATCTTCTTGTAACAGCCATCCGTACGCGCCAGATCGAGCTCCAGGAGCATATCAGGCAGGCGCACATACTTTGTTTTGTAACGCTGTTTGCAGGCTTCCATACCAAATGCGCAGGCCATGTAGGTCTTTCCACTTCCGGTAGCACCTGTGATGAACAGGTTCCGGTGTTCGGTGATGTACTCACAGGTTGCCAGCCGCTCAATAAGGCTGCGGTTGAGTGAAGATTCCGGGGTATTATCCATCATGAATCCGGTCGTTGGAAATCACAATTCCGGATAGACGGAAATCAATTTTCCGGTCATTGGGAAATCAATCTTATAATGAATTTAAGCATCAATCCTGATGCAAATTTATTATAAGGAGGTTTCAATTGTTTATCGTACAATAAATGTACCTGAAATCGGAAAAAATATTCCCTGGAATCGAATAGGGAATTTCCCTGAAATCAGAAGGACATATTGAAACACACAACCCATATCTCTATCCTTTATCTGAAGCACCACCAACAGATAAGGGAGGAAAGGAAAATGCTCAATATGTCCGATATCAATGTTATCAGAGAATTAGGCTCATGTGGGTACAAAATATCAGATATCCACAGGATGACCGGCTACGATCAGAAAACCATACGAAAATACTTAAGGCAGGAGGATTTCTCCCCTGCGCCGACGAATCCTGTCGGAAGGCCATCCGTCCTTGATCCATACAAACCTGTCATTGACGAATGGATTCAGGAAAACGACAAGCGAACCTGGTCAAAGCAGCATCATACAGCCAAAAGGATCTACGACCGCCTTAAGGCGGAAACCGATTATTCAGGAAGCTATGACACCGTCCAGAAATATATGAAAACCATCCGCCGGGATATCCAGAACAAGGGATCTCAGGAACTCATATGGGAACCTGGATTCGCGCAGGTCGATTTCGGCGAGGCCGATTTCATTGAAAATGGGAAGCAGGTCCGTCGGAAGCACCTGGTCGTGTCATTTCCTTACAGCAACTATGGCATCACCCAGCTGTTCTGCGGTGAAACCGCAGAATGTGTGTGCCAGGGACTTGAAGACATCTTTGAGTTCGTCGGCGGTGTATCGAAAGTGCTGGTTTTCGATAATGCGACCGGCGTCGGACATCGTGTGCATGACGAAGTCATGGAGACAGAAATGTTCAGGCGTTTCCGTGCGCACTATCGTTTCCACGTCCGTTACTGCAATCCGGAATCCGGATGGGAAAAAGGGAACGTGGAAAACAAGGTCGGGACAGTCAGAAGAAACCTGTTCGTCCCTATGCCACAGTACACCGATATGGTGCTGTACAATAAACAACTGCTCCGCGCCGCGGAAGGTAAGCTTCAGGAGAAACATTATAAAAAGCTCCGCCTGATCAGCGAACTTTTCGCAGAGGATAAGCAGCACTTACTGGATCTTCCGTCAAAGGCTTTCAACGTATGCCGGTATGAGCGCTATAAAGCAGACGGCTATGGCAGGATGTGCCTGGATGGCAGACATTTTTATTCGACGCGCTGATTATTACGGTGCGGCGGAGCCGCCTGTCCGGTGTGGCGTGAGCCACCTGTCCGGACAAACGGAGCCACCTAAAAATTACTTTCCATCGGAGAGGGACTTGATTCCATAGACCTCACGCATGGATCGGTCATTCGCCGGATCAGATGGAACGATGTTGATTCTGTAAGCATCGTACTGAATTCGATCCATGATCGCGTCGGAGATTGGATTATCACCTCCGCCAAGGCGCTCGTACCATCCGTCATCCTGAAACTGTGAGCAGAAGATCGTTGACGACTTCTTTCTCCGCTTGTGGATGACTTCAAAGATTAACTTGACCTCATTCTCAGTGGGGGGAATCAGAAGCCACTCATCGATGATCAAGAGCGTCGGATTAATATATTTCTTCATGACAGCTTTCAATGCTGCGGCATCCGGGGCAGCCTGGAGATCCAGCAGCATATCCGGAAGCCTGACATACATTGTCTTGTAATAGTGCATGCAGGCTGCCATGCCGAGAGCACAGGTAAGATACGTTTTTCCACTGCCTGTAGCACCGGTAATAAAGATGTTCCGGTACTCTGTGATGTAGTCACAGGTAGCAAGGCGGAGGATGTACGACTGATCCAGCTTTCTGCCAGAATGATAATCGATGTCGGCAATGGCAGCATCTGGCTGTTCAAAGCCTGCCTGTTTGATAAGACGTTTAAGACGGTTGTCCTTACGGCGATTGTACTCTGCATCTACAAGCAGACCAAAGCGATCCTCGAAGGATAGCTCCTTCATGGAAGGATCCTGCCCTTGGATCTTGAAAAGATCAGCCATCGCGGTAAGCCGCATTGCAATAAGCTTATCAACTGTAGTGTTTTGCAGCATTATTGCCTCCTTCCGTAATGGCTGGCCCCGCGTGTTATCGCATAGGAAGGGCGTTCTTCTTTGGGTGCGGATGCCGGCGTGACGGAAGCGATGTCTTCCGGTGACAGTGTCTGAAAGAGGTTTTTAATGCTTTTGTAGCTAGGCGTTGTCGAATAACGGAGTGCTTTTTTACAAACCGCTTCCAATTTCAATCTGGTATGCTTCTCGGCGAGTTTCATTACGCCCATGCAGCTGCGGTAAGTCTGCTGCTCGATCCTGCCGGAAGAAAGGATACTGTCTATGACCTGATAAGTATAAGGACCGATTTCCCTCGCCCAGCGTCTGAAGTGGTCACCATTCCACTCAAGGTACTTCTGATGATCTTTGGGCATGTGCTCTCGAACCGTTGAATACTGCCCAGGGCGCCCGTAAAGGCGCTTATGTGACGCAATGCGTTCATTATTATAGAAAATCTCAACAGTTTGCCCTGTCAGCCTTACATCCACCTTATCTCTGATGTACTGATAAGGCACGGAGTAGTACATCTTATCTGCTGCTACGTGATAATTAAACTGAACTGTTGCCTGTTTCCAGACAGCAGGTTCAAAACGGGTGGCAGGCAGTGGCATTAAGAGCGGTTTTTCTTCCCCAAGAAACAGACTCTGTCTGCTGCCTTCTTTTTTCTGAAAGTTGACGCTGTTAAAGTGTTTCAGCTTCTCATGTATGGCTGTATTCGGTTCTGAAAGTGAGAAAAACTGTTCATTCCGCAATGCAGCAGTGATCCAGGTAGATACGTTCCTGACACTGCCTTCAGCATTCGGTTTGTCCTTGGGTGCTCTTATTCTTGCTGGAATGATCGCAGTCCCATAATGCTCAGCCATCTCCTGGTAGATGCGGATCAGTTTTGGCGAATACCAGTCGCTGTTCTTGTGGTCTACCGCAGTTGAGGCATTATCCGGAACCAGGATCTTTGTCACACCGCCAAAGTACTCGTACATGTGAATGTGTGCTGTGATCCATGCGTCCTCCTTTTCGTTGATGAAGGCTTCTACATAAGCGTACTGGCTGTACGTCATGACACCGACAAACACCCAGGCCTTTGTGATTTCGCCTGTGTCCGGATCGATGATCTCGGCAGGATCACCTGCCCAGTCAACCTCGATCTGCTCTCCGGGTTTCCTGGAGATATGCATTGTGGCCCGCCGTTTCTCTTCGTTCCGCTGGATGTAATAGCAGAATTGCGAATACATGAGAGGCTCAGCGTTTTCTCTGCGGCAGTCTTCCAGGTATTCAGTCCAGAGAAGTTTTCTGGTTACGCCATTTCGCAGAAGCTCCTTGCGGATGTAGTCAAAATCCGGCATACGTTTGTCAGACATAGATGTTTCAGCTTTGGGGAACATCCGCTCCTGCAGGTTTTTGTTGGTCACTGCGTTATCAAGTGGCCAGTGAATGCCCGGCTCTTCAGCCTTCTTGCAGACTTTGGAGACGGTGTTGCGCGAAACACCCAGATTTGCTGCGATGTTCCGCTCACTGATTCCGAGACCTTTAAGTCTCAGGATTTCTCGGTAGTTGGTCATGACAGACCCTCCTTATATGATATTTGCACAGCAAAGTGCATAAACCAAGTATAAGAAGGATTTCTGTTAGTGGCTCAGTTTAGTCCGGAATCATGGCTCCGTTCCGAACGGAACGGTGGCTCTCGATGGCCGGACAGGTGGCTCAAAATAGTCCGAAATATTCAGCTGCTTTTTCCAGTGCTGTTTGTCCTCTTCAAGCCACTTCAGTATGGTGGGCTTGAATGGATCCAGAACTGACGGTCTTGCCACAGATGACTCCGGGAATTCAGAAAAATCATCCCGGCTGAGATATTTGCGGATCGTCTTTGGATCAACACCGGTTTTTTTATGAATTTCACTGATTTTGTAGCCACTATTGTACAGATCTCTGATATCATTGATCTGGGACATGTTGAGCATCTTCCTTTCCTCCTTTATCTGTTGGTCGTGCTTCAGATAAAGGATATGTGTAAGTGAACGGTGTTTCAATGTGTCCTTTACAATTTCATGGAATTCCCGATCCACTTTCAGGGAATTTTGTTTCCATTTCCTGGGATTTTTACTTTACTACATACATCCAAGCGCGTTCCTTCTCGTTGATGAAAGCTTCTACGAAAGGCGTACTGACTGTAGGTCATTACGCCGACAAAGATCCACGCCTTTGTGATTTCGCCAGTGTACGGATCGATAATCTCGGCAGGATCTCCGGCCCAATCAACCTCGATCTGTTCGCCGGGCTTTCTGGGAAGGTGCATTGTGGCGTTCCGCTTCTGCTCGTTCTGCTGGATGTAATAACAGAACTGGGAATACATGAGCGGATCATCGCCGGCAGTCTTGCAGTCCTCAAGGTATTCCGTCCAAAGGAGCTTTTTGTTGACGCCGTTGCGGAGCAGTTCCTTCCGGATGTAGTCATAATCCGGCATCCGTTTCGTGCTTGTCGGCGATGGAGCCTTTGGGAACATCACCCGTTGGAGCTCAGCGTCGGTGTAACTTTCGTCCAACGGCCAGCTGAGAGATAACTCTTTAGCCCGGCGCCGGACATCAATGATGGTGTGTTGCGAGACCTGCAGACTGGCTGCAATTTCACGCAGTGTTAGCCCTAAGGCTGATAGCCTCAGGATTTCGCGATACTTGGCTTGGTCATAAGTGACCCTCCTTATAATGAATTTGCATCTGGATTGATGCTAAAATCACTATAAGGATTGCTTCCCTTATGACCGGAATAATGCTTCCCAATTATCCGAAAATTATGCTTCCCAAAGTCCGGACAGGTGCTACCGGGGAGCCCGTAATCTTCAGTGTGGAAATCTTCAACTATTGATATTCGCAGTGCTTTTTGCACCATGTCATATACTGATAAGCCATATGAATGCGATAATGAAATAAACACTTGACAAGTTACCAAGCGGTTACTATAATACGAAGTAACCAAAAGGTAACTTATAATATTATAAGACAGACGCAAAGACGCAGTGCTTATTTTCCTGATGTGGATTTTAAGTGCTGCTTTTTTAAGAAAAATGAGAGAGACTATTCAGAGCCAACGTCCAAAATGCTGCGCATTTCGTCGGTGTGGCGTATCCGCCAAATAGATTTTCAGAAATAATTGTTCGTTCATGCAAGCATGACTCACAATTTTTCTGGAAATCTGCTTGGCTCTGAACAGTTACAAATTGATGGGGGAATCAAGAATGGTTTGTACAAAATGTGGTAAAGAAATGAGAAAAGGATATTTATTTGCAAGCAAAGATGGAGCATTCATATAAGTTGTTTCCTTATATTTGTCAGGAAACTGCTACAAAAAAATATTTATATGGAGAAAGCAGATGAAAGTATCAGTCATTTGTCCTTCTTCGGATGAGGAGGATGAAATAATATTCAGGTGTCATACCTTATCAGATGACATGGACAGGTTAATACATAGATTAAGGTATGGTGAAATAAAATTTACCGGATATGATGAGCATGGAATCAGTACGATTGTAGCATCGGATATCTATTATTTTGAGACGGTGGATAACAAAGTATTCGCTTATTGCAGGCAAAGTGTTTATGAGATTAAGGAAAGACTATATCAGCTAGAAGAGGTGATAGAAGAACTTCCATTCATGAGGATTTCAAAGTCCATGATTGTAAATATTGAAAAAATCCTGCATATTTCGCCGGCACTTGGTGGCAGATTTGAGGCAGTGTTGGAAAATGATGAGAAAGTAATTATTTCGAGGCTGTATGTGCCAATTTTAAAAAATAAATTAGGAGTGAGGTAAGTGATGAGTATCAGAGAGAAGAATACAAAGGAAAGAATTTTAGACGAAGCATTAAAGCTGTTTGCCCAGAGTGGTTATATGGGAACTTCCATGAATGATATTGCCGACAGGATGGGAGTGACGAAAGCAGCTCTATATAAGCACTATAAGAGCAAGCAGGAAATTTTAGACAGCATTGTGGAGAAAATGAACCGGATGGATCAGGAAAGAGTGAAGGAATATGATATGCCGGAAGGAAATATGAAAGAAGTGGTGGAGGGCTACCGGTCTACAGGACTTGATAAGATTAAAGAATTTACGAAGGTGCAGTTTTTACACTGGACGCAGGAAGAATTTCCGTGCTGTTTTCGTAAAATGCTGACATTGGAGCAGTACAGAGATCCGGAAATGGCAAAGCTGTATCAAAACTACCTGTCAGGTGGTCCACTTGCATATATAGAAAATGTGTTTCAGGGACTGACGGAGCATAAGGAGGAAGCGGGACAAATTGCATTGGAATTTTACGGACCGATTTTTTTGCTTTACAGCATTTATGATGGAGCTGAGGATAAGGAAAGAATTATTGAGCTGGTTGAACAGCACGTGAACCGTTTTTCTGAGCAATTTATGGATAAGAAAGAAGGGATGGCAGATGCAAAATGAGAATCAAAATGGGAAGCAGGAATGGGTGTACTGCCCGGTCTGTGGAAATAAAACCAGACTGAGACTTCGGGAAGATACGGTTCTTACGCATTTTCCGCTATTTTGTCCGAAATGTAAAAAAGAAAGTCTGATAGATGCAAAGGAATATGTGGTAAAAGTAATTAAATAAAGTTATCGGATTTTGAGCCAGACGCTAAGACGCAGTGCGGATTGTGAGCAATACTACAATTCACATTGCGTTTTATTTACGCGAGCAACGGGCCAAAGTCCGTGCTCGCACGAGACCTTGGCGACTGCCGCGATAATTTGAGAAACTTGCGAAGCGTGTTTCTCATAGTTTTATACGTATGAACAAGGAGGAAAGAAAAATGAGAGCAATCATTTATACATCAAATACAGGAAGCACAGCTAAATATGCAAAGCTGTTGTCACATCAGATTTGTGTTCCGTCATATAGCATGGAGGAAGCAAAAACAAAGGTGAAGCCGGGAGCAGAAATCATTTATATGGGATGGATTATGGCAGGAAAAATCAAAGGATATCCGGAAGCTGCAAGAAAATATAGGATTCAGGCAGTCTGTGGAGTCGGTATGGGGCAGACCGGAACACAGCTTGTTGAGGTCAGAACGAAAAATAAAGTGCCACAGAGAATTCCACTTTTCACACTGCAGGGAACCTTTGATATCAGAAAACTTCATGGCGTTTACAAAATGATGATGAATGTCATGGTAAAGACCGCCGGAAAATCACTGGCGGATAAATCCGACAGGACACCGGAGGAGGATGATATGCTGGATATGATGCTGAATGGTTCAGAGCGTGTGAAAGCCGAGAATCTGAAACACATAATTGAATGGTATGACACAGCGGAGCGAGGGGAAAAGTAAATATGAAAATAGAACATATTGCTATATATGTGAATGATTTGGAAAGAGCAAAAGATTTCTTCACAAAGTATTTTAATGCAACAGCAGATGCTGGATATCTTAATAAAACAACCGGCTTTCGTTCTTATTTTTTGACTTTTGAAGATGGCGCCAGACTGGAAATTATGAACCAGTCAGATTTGGTTGACAATGAAAAAGTATTGCTGAGAACCGGTTATATTCATATTGCATTTAGTGTAGGAAGTAAAGCTTCTGTGGATACATTGACGGAAAGGTTAAAAGGTGATGGATATCAGGTTGTCAGTGGTCCGAGAACTACCGGAGACGGATACTATGAAAGCTGCATTAGAGGAATTGAAGGAAATTTGATAGAAATCACTGAGTAGAAAAGAGGTAAATATCGATGAAATTATATTTTGGAAATACAGTAACGACAGTTACAACAATTATGATTCTTGTATTGCTAGGTTTTATTGGAGAATCCATAGCAAACCGGACAAACATCAATTACTGGGGACGCAGAAGTCTGTTCCTTCTGGCATATGGACTTACGATATGCTGCTTTGCAGCTGCAAGGGATGGGCTTGACAAGACAATTCAGAACACGATTGATGGAAGCTGTGCGCCGGGGGTATTTCCGCTTATCAGCATTCCGAATCTGATTGGATGCGTTGGAGCTGCAATTATAATCATTGCAGCTATTGCAACACCGATAGCAAAGTCGCAGCATATGAGACAGATTTGGTTTTATGTAATGTCCGGTGGAGTAATGTTGAAGATCCTTGTAATGGAAGTGGCAAGAATTATTGTCAGAGTATAGTAATTTTATTGTGTTAAATAAATAGGGGAAAGTGACTATGAGCAATATCATTATTTTGGCAGGAAGCGAGCGAAAGGATGGCAATACAGACATGCTTGTTGATGCTTTCAAAAAAGGTGCCGTAAAGAAAAATAAAGTAGAGGTTATTTCAGTCAGAAGTCATGACATAAACCCCTGCATTGGCTGCAATTCATGCTTTACCAGACTCGGAAATGCATGTTTTCAAAAGGATGATATGCAGATTGTATATGAAAAATTGAAAACTGCAGATATATTAGTGATAGCTTCACCTGTGTATTTTTATGGTATCAGTGCGCAGCTGAAAGCAATCATAGATCGCCTTCATACTCCTATGCGAAATGAATTCCCGATTAAAAAACTGGCACTTATATTAGTTGGAGCAGCTACGCTGCCGGAACTGTTTGATTCCATAAAATTGCAATACAAGCTTATACTGAGTTTCTTTCATCTTGAAGATGCAGGAATGGTACTTGTGCAGGGTGCAAAGGACAAGGGAGATGTGAAAAATACGGATGGACTGGATAGAGCATACGAATTAGGACTTTCTATTGAGTGATTTAGAGGGACGAATGACAATGAGTAAAAGAATTTCTCATTTTTAACATATGGCTGCTGATAAAGAAAGTAACGCCAACATATACGAAAGCGTTTCAATCGGAGGAGGAAAACTAATATGAGAGTGGAAACGAAAAGGCTTTATTTATATCCAATTAGTAACGATGAGATGCGCAGTCTGATTGAAAATGAAGCGGGCGCAGAAATGAAGCAGGCATATACAGAAATGTTAGAAGGCTGTCTTTTAGAACCGGATAGCAGAATATGGTATGCAGTCTGGAATATGGAATTAAAAAATGTTCCGGGAACGATTGTCGGCGATTTTTGCTTCAAGGGTCTTGGAAAAGATGGCATAGTGGAAATCGGATATGGATTAAGGGAAGAATTTAGACATCAGGGGTATATGGTAGAAACTGTAAAAGTAATTACGGAATGGGCTCTATCGATGGAAGGAGTCTGTGCTGTAGAAGCAGAGACAGATCCGGAAAATGTGGCATCGCAGAATGTTTTAAGGAGAGCCGGTTTTGTGAAGAATGGAGTAATTGGAGAAGAAGGTCCCAGATTTGTTTACAGAGGAAAAGAAAATGAACGAGAATCTGGCAACATAATTGAATTGGAGAAAATTAGTGATGAACAGGGATGGCATTAACAAAACAATATTCTGGTCATTGTTATACATATTCTTGTATTCTGCATGTACAGTAATCGCAAATCTATATTTGCCAAATTTATTATTGATTACTGTAGGAGTTGGCGGAATAATTTACATAATATTCAATCTCAAATAAAGATGGATTTAAGGGATTCCCAGGCACAGTATTTCCTTTTTTATGTACGGTATTGGCATATCTTCATTATGAGGGAAATGGCTTAGAACTGTCATAAGCAAGGGTGGCCGCTCGCTCCGCATCGCGGCCGTTTAGCTCCGCAAACCTGGCCGTTGGTCGACGCTCCATGCAAAAACCGGGGCAGCTTCGTGATATTAAAGGATGATTGCACAAATAAGATGAGAATATGTACGATTATTTTGGAATAAATACCGACTTTATTTCAGATCCGGTATTCTTATATGTCGTTTTGTGCTAAAATAGCTACAAAAAAGAGGAGCTTTATAGAGAAGTGCAAGGGAGAGGCGCTGAGACCCGCAAAAGATGGATCATCACCGGAATTGTTTTTATGGTATGCGTTGCGGTGATTGCTGTATTTATCCGGGATGTCCGCCGGAGAACATTGGCTCAGATGCGAGAAGTATGTCGGCTGAATGAGCTGGCAAGGGTCAGTGAGCTTAACGAGGATATCAACCGGTGCAAAGAGATCACGAAGACACTGGATCTGCTTCTGCAGGACAGCGGCAGCGGAGAGATCCGGGATTTCCCTTCAATTTCAAGGGAGATCATGGCCGGACAGAACGATGTAGCGTGTCTGCAGCTGGCAAAAGACGGCATCATCACAGAGACGTATCCGGAGAGAACCGGGTACTCCGACACGAAGAACCTTTTTCTGAATGAGGAGTCGAAGAAAGTCTGCGAATATTCAAAAAAGTCCGGGGCAATTGTGGTTCAGGGTCCGGTGAAGATGAAACAGGGAGATCCGGTTATCATCGTCATGAATCCTGTTTATATTTACGGGGAAAACGGGAAGAAACATTTCTGGGGCTTTACCATTGCGATAATTCGTGTCTCGAAGGCGTTTCAGGCGGCTATGAATTCCTTGAGCTCATTTGGATATGATTACAATCTGTACAAAACCAACCCGCTGGATACAGACTATCATCTTCTCAATTCCTCCAGGGAAAATCTTGAGAACCCGGTAGAAGTAACGTTCGTCAATGGAAGCTGTACCTGGAAACTCGATGTCATGCCGAAGAAGGGATGGAACGTCACGGATTCACTCCGGATATATTACTATTTCGGAGCGGCGGTTTCCGTGCTGATCACTGCAATGGCTTATATGATGCTGATGATTTCCGAAGACAGAAAAAAGTTTGTACTTATGTCAGAGCATGACGGACTTACCGGGCTTTTGAATGGAAGAAAATTTTCCGACGATGCTGCGGAAGCGGCTGCTAAGGACAGGACGGACGGCTCCGGATTCGGGATCATATATATCGACATCAATTGTTTTAAGTCAATCAATGACAGCTTCGGACATAAAACGGGAAATGATGTTCTGGTGGAGGCATCCAGGCGGATCTCAGCATCGGTGCAGTATGCGTGCTATCGGCTTGGAGGCGATGAATTTGCAATTCTTGTCACGGATGATCTGACGGAGGATGGATACAGGGATGTAATCCGGCAGATCAAGGCTTATTTTATGGCACCGGTCCGCATTGCCGAAAGCTGGATTTGCGTCAGTCTGAGTGCCGGATACGCGCTTTCGCCAAAGGACGGCACAGACCCGGAGAAGCTGAGGCAGGCGGCGGATAAGCGCATGTATCTTGAGAAACAGGAGTATCACAGGCGGAAAGAACAGGGCACAAAAGGAAACAATATAAAAGAAAACAGCATAAAAAAGGAGGCAGCAGATAAAGATAAGAAATAAAGAGAACAGATAAAAAACAGTGGCGGCCGATAAGAAAGAATAAATGACAATAGTGTTAGCAGCCAGATGATTTAGCAACAATAGATAAGAAACAGATGAAAAGAGATCTCGAGCTTAAGCCGGGGTCTTTTTTTTTATGTGAGCAGCATTTGGGTTTTAGCTGCATAGCAATAACACAATTCAAACGTTTTATTGTATTAATCTATTAACACAGATGAGTGGCTGTGATATTGTATCTGTGTACTAAGGAACTAATATAACAATACAAAAATCCTGCAAAATCGGAGGAAGGAGGTAATGCAGATGGCCTGGGAATTCAAAAATGGTATACCGATTTATCTTCAGATCGTTGACGGGATTAAAGCCCGGATCGCGGGCGGAACGCTTCCGCCAGGGAGCAAGCTGCCTTCGGTCAGAGATCTGGCTGCACAGGCGGGAGTCAATCCGAATACGATGCAGCGAGCGATGACTCAGCTGGAACAGGAGGACCTGCTGCATACACAGCGGACAAGCGGAAGATATGTGACGGAGGATGAAGCGAGATTGAAAGAACTGCGGAGCGCTCTCAGCGAGAAATATATTCGGGAACTTTTTGAACAGCTTTCCCGCCTCGGGCTGACACGGGATGAAATCATTGAAGAAGTAAGCGGCTGGAAGCCTGCGGGCGGAGAACAGCCCGCGGAGATGAAACAGTGATATTTCAATAGGAGGAGATAACGGTGGTAGAAATCGAATGCAGAGATGTCGTGAAGAAATACGGCAGGAAAATATCATTAAACGGAATAAATCTTACCCTGGAGAACCAGAGAGTAATCGGTCTCGCGGGGCCGAACGGAAGCGGTAAAACAACGCTGATTAAGCTGATTCAGCGGCTTTTGACACCGACATCCGGGGAGATTGCGATTCATGGGATGAAGCCAGGAAGAGAGACGAAGAGGATCATATCCTATCTTCCGGACCGTGATTTTCTTCCGGACTGGATGAAGGCTGATGAGCTCATCCGGTTTTACGAATCTTTTTATGAGGATTTTGACCGGGAGAAGGCAGAGCGGCTGATGAGCCAGCTGGGGATCGACGGCGGAATGAGTCTGAAGAAAATGTCAAAAGGAACCCGTGAGAAAGTACAGCTTGTTCTTTGCATGAGCAGGAACGCAGAGGTCTATCTTCTGGACGAACCGCTGGCGGGTGTTGATCCGGCCGCCAGAGATTACATCATCCACACGATTCTGGATAATTACAATGAGAATGGACTGGTATTGATTTCCACACATCTGATCACCGATATCGAGGCAATTTTGGATGAAGTGATTTTTCTCAAGGAAGGAAAGGTTCTCCTTCACAGGAATGCAGATGATCTGCGCGCGGAAACGGGAAGAAGCATCGATGATTATTTCAGGGAGGTATTCGCATGCTGAGCAAATTGATTGGATATGAAATGAAGGCTTTTGGAAGAATTCTGCTTCCAATCTATGCGGCAATCGTGACAGCGTCTGTTTTGCTTGGAATCGACTTCCGATTTTTCCCGAATTCCTCGAGAAGCGGAGCAACGATAGCGCTGACCGTGATTCTCGGAATTCTCATTGCTGCGGTATTCGCCGTCACTGTTCTGCTTTTGATTATTCGTTTTTACAACAATCTTCTGGGCAGGGAAGGTTACTTGATGTTCTCTCTTCCGGTCGGAACCGGAAATCTGATCTGGGCGAAGGTCATCTCTTCTGTGATTTGGAGTATTCTGAGTGTAATCGCATCGGCGGTTGTAGTTACGCCTTTCCTCATGACATCGGATTTTACCGATGCGGTAAAAGACGGAAGTCTGGGGAAAATCTGGACGTCGTTTCTTGGTGAAATAGCGCCGTACAGAGTAAATATCATACTCGGGATTCTTCTGATTATCGCAGGAACGGTACTGGCGATTACACGAATCTATGCGGCCATTTCTATCGGGCATCTGTGGACAGTGCACAGAGTTCTCGGGGCGGTGCTGGCGTTCATAGGACTCGGCATTTTGGAGTCTGTGCTTTTCATGACAACCGGCATCGGATTGTTCTCCGTGGAGGGAGCCTTCGGCGGTGTGACGGACAGCGCTATGCAGACGGCCGCTGATGTGGCAAGATATGAAGGAATTGGTCTGGCTGTCATGGCAGCAGGTATTGCGATATACGGAGCCGTTACATGGCTGATCCTTGACAGAAAGCTCAATCTGGAATGAATACGAAGGAGAGAAAATCGGGAGCAACAGCATCCTGAAAAAACATTTCATAATAGTTCGATAAAAATTGAACCGGATAGTCCGATGGAAAAATGCACTGGAGAAAAAGTTGAATGTAAAGGTGCAACGGAGAAAAAAACGAATGCAAAGATGCACTGGAGAAAAGTTGAATGTAAAGATGCAGCGGAGAAAAACGGATGTGAAGATGCCCCATCGGAATATACGTCCGAAAGGAGTTGGGTCCCAGAGGGCCTGATAAGAAAACAAGAGGGATAAAAGGCGGCCGGGTGTTCCGGCTGCCTTTTGCGAGTAAGGAAAGAATTTTGAATTGTAGGTACATTAGAGAAAATATAGCGATTATATGGCGTCAAAACCTTCTAAATGCAGTATTTAGCAGGAAAAACAGCTTAGTAAATTTACACAAAAAAATATACAATTTCTTGTTGACAATCCCTTAACACGGTGGTAAAGTATCATTTGTCGCCGAGATACAGCGATACGCAAATGATTGCCGCCGAGATAAGCGACATTCAATCGAACATTGACAACTGAACAGTAAAACACATCCTCGAAAATTCAAATAAAG
>CAIFEZ010000024.1 GCA_903789595.1 uncultured eubacterium 1-6 | reverse complement strand
TAACATCGTATTTTTTTATCGTGGTTTTTCTCCTCCTTAACTGCATGACATTGGTGCACGCCGCCGAAACGGCAAATCAGGCATACCTTTGCCCGATTATAACCGTCTTTAAAAGCTTTGCATCCTTGCCATTCAGGCATGCCGTGACCAGTCTCCATATTTGCCGATTCAAACCTGTGCCGCTGCCTCCACGATATCCCGCATATCCTGCGGACCGCTCTCTGACGTGCGCCTCCGCATATTCCACAGGTGTCCGAACACTCGTAATGATTCATTATAAACCAGATATCCGCGATTGGCAAGCCGGTTGCCATTCGTGATCGGACGGCTGCCGCTCCTGATCAAACGGCTTCAGAACGCCTTCAGACCGAGAGCAGATACTCCTCCGACACAATCGACTGCGGCATAACCACCAGCATCTGATTGGTGAGGTCTCTGGTATCGGCGAGCAGTATCTTCTGATATTCTCTTCCGTGACCCGTCCAATAGCTTCTGCCGTTCATCTCAATCCTCTCCTCGAACAGAACCTCAACCGGCTTTCCGATATAGTAATTCAGAAATTCCTTTCTGCGCCGGAGATCTGTCTCCCGGAGCACCGCTCCCCGCTGTTTCTTGACCGCCTCCGTATTCTGATCCTTCATTGCGGCCGCCCTGGTTCCTTCTCTTCGGGAGTACGGGAAGATGTGTGTCTCAAAAAAATGCACATCCGTCACAAATCTTCTGGATTCCTCAAAGTCCTCCTCTGTCTCGCCCGGAAAGCCGGTTATGATGTCCGTCGTAATCGCAGGATGCTCATAGTACTTTCTCAGAAGCCGGACCACTTCCATAAACTGCTCCGGTGTATAGTGGCGGTTCATATTCCGGAGCGTCCTGGCGCAGCCGCTCTGTAAGGAGAGATGGAAATGCGGGCATACCTTATGCATTCCGCTGAGGCTTCGAATTACGTCCTCGCTCATCGACCCGGGCTCGAGGGATCCCAGACGAATTCTCTCGATTCCCTCAACATCATGAATGGCGCGAAGAAGAGCCACCAGATCCTCTCCCTCTCCCATGTCCCGTCCGTAGGAGCACAGATGAATGCCCGTCACGACGATCTCCCGAACCCCGGAAGATGCAAGCCTCACAACCTCTTCCCTCACATCCGGAATCTTCCGGCTGCGGACACGGCCTCTTGCGTAGGGAATGATACAGTAGCTGCAGAACTGATTGCAGCCGTCCTGTACCTTAATGAATGCCCTCGTATGCTCCTCCGTTCGGTCGATCTGCAGATTCTCGTACATACGGTCCACAGACCAGTCGCTTGTGTCAAGCTGTTTCTCTCCGCTACTCCCGAACTGCTCCAGTTCCCGGATCAGATCCTCCTTGCGGTTGCTTCCGATAACAAGATCAATGGCCGGATCCTTCTCAAGCTCCTCTCCTCTGACCTGCGCGTAACAGCCCACAGCCGCCACGATCGCGTCCGGATTCATTTTCTTTGCCTTGTGCAGCATCTGCCTTGATTTCCGGTCTGCAATATTGGTCACCGTGCATGTATTGATCACATAGACATCCGCGCCGGGTTCAAAGGGCACAATGTCATATCCGGCCTTCTCCAGCATCTGCTGCATAGCCTCCAGCTCATAGGCATTCACCTTGCATCCCAGATTGTGCAGAGCCGCCTTTTTTCCTCTTGACACCTTGACTTTTCTCCTGTTTACCATTAAGATTATTGAAGCGAATACTAAAGAAAACTACTGCAATTTCGATATAAAAGGGAGGATATAAAATGCAAACGGTACAGATTTCATTAAATTCAATCGATAAAGTAAAGAACTTTGTAAACGCAATCTCGAAGTTTGACTTTGATTTTGATCTTGTGTCTGGAAGATACGTCATCGACGCAAAGTCCATCATGGGTATCTTCAGCCTTGATCTTTCCAAACCGATTGATCTGAACATTCACACAGAAGGCTCCGAGCTCGAGTCTGTCATGGAGGTTCTTAAACCGTATCTGATCGAGCAGTAATCCTCTGAACATGATCCGCCATATATCGAAAGTGGCGGGACAATCCGGAAGATGCAGGAAACGTGAAACGCGCTCCCGCATCTTCTTTTTTTATTGTATAAGCTCTTCGAAAACGCAGACAGGCCCGCCTGCCGCGAAGCGTGTGTAAGAGACTGGATGCGATTTCGAAGGCAACAGGTATGAGCGTGGAGCGGTGTGAAACACCGCGAGAACGCGAATACCTGTAGCGGCGCGAAAGCACGAAGTGCGAAGCGACGCGCAGCTTATACAATAAACACCCTAACCGGCTCTTCGAAAACGCAGGCAGGCCCGCCTGCCGCGAAGCGTGTGTAAGAGACCTCTGTATCTTAATTTTCCCCATCCACCACGATGGTCTCGGTCGTCTCGACCGCTTCCTTCATGAGCGGACCGATAACATCATCCAGCTTGTGCTCCGAGCGCTCGATAACTTTCAGAATCGGATGCGTTACGGGATGCTTTGCCACGAAAATCGTACAGCAGTCCTCGTAGGGGAGGATCGATGTATCAAAGGTCCCGATCTGCTGTGCCCGGTCCACGATCTCCTGCTTGTCAAAGCCGATCAGCGGCCGGTAAACGGGAAGCGTGCACACCGCATTGGTGCACAGCAGGCTCTGCGCCGTCTGGCTGGCCACCTGACCGATGCTCTCTCCGGTAATCAGTCCGAGCGCTCCGTCCTGTTCCGCAAAAATCTCCGCTATCCGCATCATATACCTCCGCATGATGATCGTGAGCTCCTCGTGCGGACATTTCTCGTAGATCGCCATCTGGATATCCGTAAAGTTCACAATGTGCAGACGGATCTGTCCCGCATACCTGGCGACAAGCTTTGCCAGATCCACGACCTTCTGCTTTGCGCGCTCACTGGTGTACGGCGGCGCGTGGAAATACACCGCGTCAATCTTCACGCCGCGCTTTGCGATCATATACCCCGCGACCGGAGAATCAATTCCTCCGGAGAGCAGAAGCTCTGCGCTTCCGTTCGATCCCACGGGCATTCCACCGGGTCCGGGAATGGTCTCGGAGTAGACATAAACGCTCTGCCGCACTTCCACCGAAAGCACCACATCGGGATTGTGGACATCAACCTTCATCCAGGGACAGCCGAGAAGAACAGCCTCTCCCAGATCGGCATTGAGTTCCATGGAGTCATGCGGATACTTCTTGTTCGGTCTTCTCGCGACGACCTTGAAGGTTCTCGGGGTTCCCTCCGGATAGACAGCTTTCACAAACGCCGCGACCTGCGCCTTGACATTGTCATAATCCATATCCTCGATGATCAGAACCGGGCTGATGCCCGCGATACCGAACACAGTCTTCAGTGCTTCGATGGCGCCCTCATAATCAAAGTCTCCATCCGCCCGGACATAGATTCTGCCCATCTCCCTGGTGACCTCGAAGGTGCCGTCCACTCTCTTCAGAGCTCTGACAATATGGTGCACCAGCGCGTCCTCAAAGAGATGCCGGTTTTTTCCCTTAATGCCGATCTCCGCGTATTTAATCAAAAATGCCTGATACATAAATTTTTTCCTCTTCTGCTTTATACACCCGCATATCTGCGCGATGAGCCGACGCATCACAATTCGCGCCGCGCCTCATTTTCTGGTGAATCTCCGAAGCCCGGGCACCACCTCATGCAGAACCTGAACGGTGTAGTTAATCTCCTCCATCGTCGTCAGCTCGGAAAAGCTGAACCTCACCGAGGACTCCATGATCTCCCGCGGCGCATGAATTGCCTCCATTGTTGCGCTGCCTCCCCGCCTGTGGCTGGAGCATGCGCTTCCCGCCGATACACTGATTCCCCTGGACTCCAGCGTGTGCAGGAGCACCTCGCTGCGGATTCCCTGAAAGGAAATGTTCAGAATGTGCGGGGCGCCCTTCCGGAGATCCGACGGACCATTGATATAGATATTCCCCAGATCCGATACGCCCTCTGCCAGGCGTTCCTTCAGACTGTACATATGCTCCGCGTTTTCCTTCAGCGAAGCGCAGATTCTGGCTGCGGCAGTGCCAAGCCCCGCGATTCCCGGAACATTGTCCGTTCCGGAACGCATGCCGTTCTGCTGTCCGCCCCCGTAAATCAGCGGATTGATCTTCACCCGCTGATCGATAAATAAAAATCCCGAACCCTTGGGGCCGTGGATTTTGTGGCCGCTGACGGAAAGCATGTCAATGTGCATCCGTTTCGGACAGATCGGGTATTTTCCGAAGGACTGAATCGCATCGACATGGAAATAGGTATCCGGATATCTGCTTCGCAGCATCTCACCAATCTCCGCCACCGGCTCCACGGCACCGATCTCATTGTTCACCATCATGACCGACACCAGAACCGTATCCTCTGTCATGGCATTCGCCAGATCCTGAATGTCCAGAACGCCGTCTCTGCCGACAGGCAGCCTGACAACCTCATAGCCCATCGCCTCCAGCGCCGCAGCCGGAGCGGCAATCGCCGAATGCTCGATCGCAGTCGTAATAATCCGTCTGCCCCTGCGCCTGTTCGCAAGAGCCGTCCCGAACAACGCCCAGTTGTCGGATTCCGTTCCACCGGAGGTAAAATAGATCTCCCCCGGCTTCACCTTCAGAATACCGGATAGAATTTCAGTACTTTTCCGGATGTATTTCTCCGCATCAACGCCCTTCTGATGCATAGAAGAAGGATTCCCATAATCCTCCAGCATCGTTTTTCTCACGATATCCGCAACCTCCTCATAACAGCGGGTGGTCGCAGAATTGTCAAGATATGCTTCCATTTTTCTGTTCTTTCCGTAACTTATCTGTTCACACTTGACTGATCAGGCAGGAATTTCACAGCGCCTTTGCCTGAGCATTGCCGGCTGCAAAATCTTTGCCCTTCAGATATTCCGTGAACACTTATATATTTCTGTTCAGTCCCGTTCCAGAAGATACATCAGGATCGACAACATCGTCATCCCCGCGGTTTCCGTTCTGAGGATTCTCTTTCCGAGGGTAATTGTCGTAAATCCGCTTTTTTTCGCATCCTCCACTTCCTGCTCGTCGAACCCTCCCTCCGGGCCGATCAGAATGCCGACAGACTGCCCCGGCTGGATATCGGACAGAACGGATCTGGTTCTCTCCATTCCGCCTTCCATTTCATAAGGCATCAGCCGAACATCAAGATTCCCGGCAAATTCCAGAGCCTCACCGAATGTCATGATATCACGGACCTTCGGAATGATGAGTCTCTTCGACTGCTTGGCAGCGCTCTCCGCGATCTTGTTCCAGCGGGCCGTCTTCTGCGCCGCCCTTTTCGCGTCCAGCTTCATGATACACCGTCTGGAGGAAACCGGAATCACCGAATACGCGCCCAGTTCGACCGCTTTCTGAACAACGGTCTCCATTTTATCACCTTTGGGCAGACATTGAAACAGAAAAATCCTCGAGGGGAGCTCTTTTCCGGGACGCTGCGCATCCACGATCCTTAAGGTTACCTCTTCCTCGGACAGAGCATCTACCTCACAGGTATATTCCCATTCATCTCCGCAGGAGATCAGAACCGTCTCTCCCGGACGCATCCGCAGCACATTGCGGATATGATTCACATCTTCTCCCGTAATATGAACCAGACCGTCTGAAATCTGTGAACGGTCCGCAAAAAATCTGTACATATTTCCGCCCCTGTCTCAGTCCGGCTTTCTCGCGGTAATTGATACCCACTCGCCCTGCTGCGTCTGCTCCACGATCTCAAGATCCGCCGCCCGGCAGGCGTCCAGGACCTTCCAGGCCTGATCCTCCAGAATTCCGGAGGTAATGTAAAGTCCGCCCTTCTTCATCGCCGGCACAACCGCAGGCGTCATCGGAACCAGAATGTCCGCCAGAATATTTGCCGTGACGATGTCATACTTCTCATATCCCGCTCTGTCCCGTGTTCCGCTGTCATCGATCATGTTGCCGATGATCATGTCAAAGGCGCCGTCCGGGATGTCGTTTGCCTTCCTGTTGTCCTCAACGGCAGGCACTGCGCAGGGATCCAGGTCAGTTCCGAGCACGTGACCCGCTCCAAACTTGACCGCGACAATTCCGAGGATTCCGCTTCCCGTCCCGACATCCAGGATCTCCATCCCCGGCCTTACATATTTCCGGAGCTGGCGGATGCACAGCTGTGTCGTCTCATGCATGCCTGTACCGAAAGCGGTGCCCGGATCAATATGGAGGATCATCTTGTCCCTGTCCTCCTCCTTCACCTGTTCCCAGGAAGGAATGATCAGGATATCATCCACATAGAACTGCTTGAAATACTGCTTCCAGTTGTTGATCCAGTCCTTATCCTCCGTCTCGGACTCCTCAATGGTTCCCGCGCCGATATCGGTGTAGGACCGCAGCTCTTCCAGAGCCTCCTTCGCCTTCTGAAGGACAGCCTCCGTGTCGGTCTCCTCCGGGTCCAGATAAAAGTTCAGATAGGCGACGCCGTCATCGTCCGGCAGGTCAGGCAGAATATCCACAAACATCTGTTCCTTCTCTTCCCTGGTCAGAGGCTTCTTGTCCTCAATCTCGGCGCCCTCAATGCCGCAGTCATAGAGCGTTGCGATTACAATATCTTCCGCATCTTCAATCGTCTTCAAACGGTATTTCTTCCACTTCATCTCAATATCCTCTCATACACCGGCGAATCTGCCTTCTTACACGCCGTTCCGTGCCATCTTCATCTCTTGCAGTATAACCGCATTTTTTCTTTTTGAAAAGGAGTATTTGCTCTCGCCCCACACGAATACTTTGCATTCGGCTGCGGCTCGCTGTTCGCGTAAAAAAGGCTGCCGTACCAGCCTTTGCCAGGCCGGTGCGGCAGCCTTATGCTTTGCGCGAACAGTGAGCTGCTTACTCTTTTTTTCGTCCGAATCTTACCTTCTTCTTCTTCGGCTCTTCCCCCTCGTCTCCCAGAGATCCTCCGCTTGCGGCATCGAATTCTTTCAGAAGCTCCTTTGCTTCTCTGGAAAGGTCGGTCGGCGTCTGCACGATCAGAGTCACATAATGATCGCCGCGGACATTTTTATTATGGATCGACGGAACGCCCTTTCCTCTCAGACGGATTCTCGTACCGGTCTGCGTTCCCGGCTTCACGGTGTACACCACATCACCGTCCACGGTGTTCAGACGGATATCCCCGCCCAGTGCCGCCTGTGCAAAGCTGACCGGTGCCGAGGAATAGATATCCACGCCGTCGCGCTGAAAAATCGGATGAGCGGCAACCGCAACCTGCACCAGCAGATCTCCTCTCGGACCGCCGTTCACGCCCGGCTCTCCCTTGTCACGGATGCGGATGCTCTGTCCGTCGTCGATTCCGGCCGGAATATCCACCTGAATTTTCTTTCTGGAGGAGGTGAATCCGCTTCCATGGCAGTCCGGACATTTATCACGGATGATTTTTCCGGTTCCGCCGCAGTGCGGACAGGTCTGAATATTCTGGATCATGCCGAACATGCTCTGCTGCGTCTGCCGGATCTGGCCGGTTCCGTGACAGTGCGGGCAGGTCTCCGGTGAGGTGCCGGGTCTCGCGCCGGAACCGCCGCAGGTCTTACAGGTGTCCTTCAGCGTCAGCTCAATATCCTTCTTGCAGCCGAACACGGCTTCTTCAAAAGAAATATGAACGACAGCTCTCAGAGAAGCCCCTCTTCTCGGGCCGTTGTTTGCATTGCTTCTTCCGCCCCCTCCGAAAATGTCTCCGAAAATATCTCCGAATCCGCCGGAACCGAAAATGTCATTGAAGTCAAAGCCTCCGAAACCACCGGCGCCGCCTGCGCCGCCATTTTCAAAGGCAGCATGGCCGAACTGATCATACTGTCTTCTCTTGTCCGGATCACTCAGAACGGAATACGCTTCACTGGCCTCCGCAAATTTCTCAGCCGCATCCTTATCTCCGGGATTCATATCCGGATGATATTTCTTTGCAAGCTTACGGTACGCCCGCTTGATGGTTTCCTCATCCGCATTCCTGTCAACCCCCAGGACCTCGTAATAGTCTCTCTTTTCAGCCATTGGTTTTCCTCACAATCTGCTTCTGTTTCGAAATTCAGAGAACGAGTTCCGGTCCTGACGGGCAAAGCCCGGGACCGGAACATCTCCGTCTCCTGCAATCCGATTCAGACTTCCTTGTAATCTGCGTCTACAACGTCGTCACCGCCGTTATTGCCTGCACCGGTGCTGCCGCCCTGCGGGCCTGCGCCTGCGCCCGGATTCGGGCCGCCCTGATTCTGCTGCATGTTCTCGTACATCTTGGTGAACAGAGCCTGTGAAGAATTCATCAGTTTCTCCTTCGCCGCCTTGATGTCCGTTACCTGCGCGTCGGTCAGGCTTCCGTCCGCCGGTGCCTTTGCCAGCAGATCCTTCAGTGCGTTCAGATCCGCCTCAACGCCGCTCTTCTGATCCGCCGGAACCTTGTCGCCGACCTCCTTCAGAGCCTTCTCTACCTGGAATACCGTGGAATCCGCTTCATTCTTGGTATCTACGGCATCCTTTCTCTTCTTGTCCTCTGCCTCGTACTGCGCGGCTTCCTTGACTGCCTTGTCGATCTCCGCATCGCTCATGCTCGATCCGGAAGTGATCGTGATGTGCTGCTCCTTGCCCGTTCCGAGATCCTTTGCAGATACGTTTACAATACCGTTCGCGTCGATATCGAAGGTTACCTCGATCTGCGGAACACCGCGCATTGCCGGCGGGATTCCGTCCAGACGGAACTGACCGAGGGATTTATTGTCTCTGGCGAACTTACGCTCACCCTGTACAACGTTGATATCCACTGCCGTCTGATTGTCCGCAGCGGTGGAGAAAATCTGGCTCTTCTTTGTCGGGATGGTGGTGTTTCTCGGAATCAGCGGTGTTGCGATTCCTCCCATGGTCTCGATGGAAAGGGTCAGCGGTGTGACATCGAGCAGAAGCACGTCTCCGGCTCCCGCGTCTCCGGCAAGCTTGCCGCCCTGAATGGACGCGCCGATTGCCACGCACTCATCCGGGTTCAGGTTCTTGCTCGGCTCATGTCCGGTCAGCTGTCTTACCTTGTCCTGTACCGCCGGGATACGTGTGGAACCGCCGACCAGAAGCACCTTCGAAAGGTCGGATGCGGTAAGACCCGCGTCATTCAGAGCGGTTCTAACCGGCTCTGCGGTTGCTTCCACAAGATCTGCGGTCAGCTCGTCGAATTTTGCCTTTGTCAGGTTGAGATCCAGATGCTTTGCGCCGTCAGCCGTTGCGGTGATGAACGGAAGGTTGATGTTCGTGGTAGTCGCGCTAGAAAGCTCGATCTTCGCCTTCTCTGCCGCTTCACGGATTCTCTGCATTGCCATCTTGTCGCCGGAAAGGTCAATGCCCTCCTGCTTCTTGAATTCACTTACGATATAGTCGGCAACTCTCTTATCGAAATCGTCGCCGCCCAGATGGTTGTTGCCGGCGGTAGCCAGTACCTCGATGACGCCGTCGCCGATCTCGATGACCGAAACATCGAAGGTGCCGCCGCCGAGGTCGTATACCATAACCTTCTGCTCTTTCTCATTGTCCAGCCCGTAAGCCAGGGCAGCCGCCGTCGGCTCGTTGATGATTCGCTTTACATCGAGGCCGGCAATCTTACCTGCGTCCTTTGTGGCCTGACGCTGTGCGTCGTTGAAGTATGCCGGGCAGGTGATGACAGCCTCTGTCACCTTTTCTCCCAGATATCCCTCTGCGTCGCTTTTCAGCTTCTGCAGAATCATTGCGGAGATCTCCTGCGGGGTGTAGCTCTTTCCGTCAATGGTGACTCTGTAATCGGAGCCCATGTGACGCTTGATGGACGAGATCGTATGATCCGCGTTTGTAACTGCCTGACGCTTTGCCGGCTCGCCTACCAGACGCTCTCCTGTCTTTGTGAATGCGACAACGGACGGAGTCGTACGGCTTCCTTCCGCGTTCGCGATAACGGTCGGCTTCCCGCCTTCCATAACGGCTACGCAGCTGTTTGTTGTTCCAAGGTCAATACCGATGATTTTTCCCATAATTTATTCCTCCTGATCGGATCTTCTTTCCTCAAATGTCAGTTGGCTACCTTCACCATGCTGTGACGTACCACGACATCCTTATACTTATATCCCTTCTGAAGTTCCTGTGTGATGATGTTCTCGCCGACATCCGGATTATCTTCATGCATAACCGCGTTGTGAAGATTCGGATCGAACTCAGCTCCCTCCGCTTCGATGGTCTCAACGCCCATGTCTGTCAGAATCTTGGTCATCTGCTTGTAGATCTTATTCATGCCCTGCACAAAGGGGTCCGATTCATCCGCTCCTGCGAGCCCTCTCTCAAAATTATCGACAACCGGCAGGATCTTCTCGATGACATCCCTCGCGCCCATGTCGAACATCTCGGATTTCTCTCTGTCAGTACGCTTGCGGAAATTGTCGAACTCTGCCATCTGCCGCTGCAGTCTGTCGGTGAGCTCTTCAATCTTCTCATCCTTCTTGTCTTTTTTTACTTTTTTGCCGAAACCGGAGCTCTTTGCCTCTTCTTTGTTTTTCCCGGAGTCAGATTTCTCTGCTCCATCCTGTTTTTCTTCTGCGTCAGCTGTTCCGTTCTTCTCTGTTCCGGCGTCATTCTGATCTCCGGCTTCTGCTTTATGAGAGCCGGTTTCCGGTCTTGCCGTTTCCTCCGACGCAGTATCAGTGTCCGCTGTATGTGCTTCTGTCTTTCTGCTTTCTTCTTTCATATCTTCCCTCTTCATGGCTTCTTTCCCGCCGGCTTCCGATCCGGTTTCTACGGAAGTCTGTGTGCCTTTTTTCATATCTGCCATGTCTGTCCCGCCTTTCTGTTTCTGTCTCAACAGATGCGCCGATGCATCTGTACTTCTATACTTCTATGCTGATTTTCTGATGTATCCGTGCCATATTGCCGAATCGCTGATTCATCTGTACTTTTCGGCCATTTGCCGGCCGCCGGATGAACACCCGCTAATTCTCACTGTGACTGTCAATAACGTCCTGCCCGGTTGACCCCTCCAGTTTGGCGTCGCCGTTTCCGAAGAGTGCATTCATCTGGGTCTTCAGCTGTTTCAGATTCTCCACTACCTTCTTGTAATCCATTCTTCGCGGACCCACAATGGCGACCGTACCTTTCATGCCGTTGCCCAGATTGTAGTTCGCTGTGACAACGGAGCAGTCCTTGATGCTCTGTATCGGAGACTCATTTCCGATATAAGCGGTGATTCCGTTTGATGACTCCTCGCCCGGGGCCGTTTCCCGAATCATTTCGGCCAGCTCCTTCTTGTCTCCGAAGGCTGTCATCAGTTCCTTGGCTTTCTTGGAATCTGCGAGCTCAGGGTAATCGAAGATATTTGTCGCACCGCTGAGATAGATCGGCACGTCCTCGTCTCCCGGCTGGATGGTCTCCGCCACAGCATCGATCACGCTGCTGATGACCTCGCTGTGAATGCCTGCCTGCTGCTTCATTCTGGTGATCATATCCAGATTGATCTCACCGATGGTCTTCCCGTTCAGCTCATTGTTCAGAAGCAGATTCAGCTTCAATATCTCATCTTCATCGATGGATTCCTTCAGATCAATCATCTGGTTTTTCACCAGATTTCCCTGTGCCACTACCACCGCAAGAAGCTGTTTGTCATTGATCCGTGACAGCTGGATAAACTTCAGAGAGTTCTGATGATAGGACGGCCCTGCAATCATTGTCGCATAGTTTGTGTTCTGTGCCAGCACATCCACGACCTGCTTCAGGATCTTTTCCATACGGTCCGTCTTCTGAATCATCAGCGTCTGCACTTCGGCATCCTGATTTGTTTTCTGGATCAGGTCGTTTACATATAGCCGGTACCCTTTATCAGAGGGGATTCGTCCGGAAGAGGTATGCGGCTGAATAATGTACCCCATCTCCTCCAGATCCGACATCTCATTTCGGATGGTCGCGGAGCTCAGATTCAGGTCTGTATATTTGGAAATTGTCCGAGATCCGACCGGCTCTCCTGTCTCCAGATACGTCTGGATAATGGCCTTGAGAATCTTTCTTTTTCGTTCATCCAAATCTTCTCCCATTTCCTTGGCTCCTTTCTTCCTGCTGAGGATTTTTCCGGCAGTGTCTGTTCTTCCGCCGGTTTGTTAGCACTCTAAATTGCAGAGTGCTAATGCCTATCAGATAAGATAGCACCTCATCATTTTTTTGTCAACCACTTTTACTGCATAAGCTCTTCGAAAACACAGACAGGCTCGCCGCACGCGAAGCGTGCGTAAGAGACTGGATGTGATTTCGAAGGCAACAGGTATGAGCACGGTATATCTGAAAGGCAGGGATTTCACCGCCCTGTTGCCATTCGCAAACTGGCTGTAACAAAGTTTTATCCTGATTTTATGAAGCTGCGGAACTCCTCAGGCGCGAGCGCCTTCGTCAGACAGTCCTCGCTATCCACTTCATGAAGAAATTACGGATAAAACTTTTAACAGCCAGTAATGCTCAGACAAAGGTGCTGTGAAATCCTTGCCTTATCAGTTATGGGTGAAGCGACAGTTCGCCTGCCGCGAAGCGCGCGTAAAGAAAACATGACAGCGTTTCCGGATCCTGTCCGAATTTAGTTTGCCTGCCGCGAAGCGCGCGTAAAGAAAAAGCAGGCCGTCACAGTATTTTGTCTGCTCCGGCCTGCTGCTTTTCCATATATAATGTCACGCAAGTGCACGCATGCATCACCTGTCATGCTTCCGATAATATTCTGTGTGGGCGCAGCTGAGAATCAATCTGTCACTGTCTGTCGTTCAGATACCCTGTCTCATTGTAGATCAGAGCCATAAATTCCAGATCCTCGTCCGAATTGTTCTCGATGCTGTGATACTGTCCGACCTCGATCACGCAGACATCTCCGGCTCCCACATGATAAACTCTGTGGTCATTATCAATGAAGTCTCCGTGACCTTTCAGAATGTAGTAGGGTTCTGTGTCGCGCACATGCTGATGCCAGCCTACGCTCGCGCCCGGCGGAAGCGTGACCTTTGCGTACATTCTGCCATGCCCCATCAGCTCCTCCTCCGACACGATATGAGAAACCTTCGCTCTTCCTCTGCCTCCTGCAAGACCTTCTACATAAGTAACGTTCTCTTTGCGGACCATACTCGTATCCTCCTGCTCTGTTATAATGTCGGTAAACCTGTGCCTGTCCTCGCACTGGCAATCTGATTCTCTGACAGGGTGCCGCGTCATACGCCATATATCTCATCCGGCTTTCCGGCAGCCGTCTGCGAAGGTTATCGCATCGCAGGCGCGCCCCTCCTCTCGGGACTGTGTCCCCATCTTCCTCACACACGGATTGTGAGTGTTCTGCCTGACGATCTGTATTTTTCGAACGCAACTCCCGCCGCCTGAAACATTATTTTTGACGCTATGACAGAAGGTGTTTTGTCATATTTGTCGTCATCGTAGATTACCTTGCGGATCCCCGCCTGAATGATCGCCTTCGCGCACTCGTTGCACGGAAAAAGAGAGACGTAGAGCTTCGCGCCCTCCAGACTTCCTCCGCGATAATTAAGGATTGCATTCAGCTCACTGTGCGTCACATAGACATACTTGGTCTTCAGCGGGTCATCATTGTTCCGGGCCCACGGAAAGGCGTCATCGGAACATCCTCTCGGAAATCCGTTATATCCGATCGACAGAATCTTGTTGTCCTGGCTTACAATGCAGCACCCGACCTGGGAATTCGGATCCTTTGACCGCATGCCGGCCAGCTTGGCGACCGCCATAAAATACTCGTCCCAGGAAATATAGTCTTTTCGCTTATCTGACATATTCTCTCCCGCTGCCGAAAATTCTGCGCAGATCCGGTCTCGGCCGGCCTCCTATACGCGGGGAATTCGCAGCTCATACCGTCTGTGGCACAATATATCCTCTGCAGCCGCTTACTTTGTACCAAAGATGCGGTCTCCCGCATCGCCGAGTCCGGGTACAATGTATCCCTGTTCGTTCAGATGATCATCCAGCGCGCCGACCACAATGGAAACATCCGGATGTTCCTTCTGCAGACGCTCCAGTCCCTGAGGCGCCGCGATGATGCAGAGAAAATGGATATTCTGGCAGCCGTGCTTTTTCAGCTGACGGATCGCGTCGCAGGCAGAGCCACCGGTCGCCAGCATCGGATCTACCACAAAAACCTCACGTTCTTCGATGTCGGTAGGAAGCTTGCAGTAGTATTCCACCGGCTGAAGCGTCTCCGGATCCCTGTACATGCCGATGTGGCCGACCTTCGCGGCGGGGATCAGCGTCTGAATACCGGAAACCATGCCAAGTCCCGCACGGAGGATCGGCACAATCGCAAGCTTTTTGCCTGCCAGCCTCTGAACGGTCGTTTTCGTAATCGGCGTCTGAACCTCCACATCCTCCAGCGAAAGCCCGCGTGTCGATTCATAGCACTCCAGCATGGCGATCTCGGATATAATCTCACGGAATTCCTTGGTCCCGGTGCTTTCCTCACGGATGATTCCGATTTTATGTTTGATCAGCGGATGATCCATAATAATAACTTTTCCCATTTTTCTTCCTTTCCATTTTTATGCGTAACTGCAGCCCGAACATGGATAACTGTCTCTCCGGCTTTTTACTCTTCCTCCTCAATTTTGCGAATCCTGCGGATATGTCTCTCCCCCTCGGAGAACGGAGTGCTGAGGAACGCGTCCACGATTCCGCACGCCACGCCCGGTCCTGTAACTCTTCCGCCCATCGCGAGAATATTGGCGTCGTTATGCTCTCTGGTTGCTCTCGCCATAAACTCATTTGTGCAGAGAGCACAGCGGATCCCCTTCATCTTATTTGCCGTGATCGAAATGCCGATGCCTGTGCCGCAAATCAGAATTCCCTTCTCACAGCTTCCGTCCTGAACGGCGTGTCCTACCTTATGGGCATAATCCGGATAATCAACCGACTCCTCGCTGAAGCATCCGAAATCCTTGTACTCGATTCCCTTTTCTTCCAGATGCGCCTTCACCTCCTGCATCAGCTCATAACCGCCGTGGTCACATCCAAGTGCTATCATTTTTTCCCATTCTCCCTTTCTGCACCATGCCTGCGTTGATCTGTACGTGTCTGTATCTTATATGTGCCTGTACTGCCAATGTTACTGTTCACGCACAACTGACAAGGCAACGATTTCACAGCACCCTTTGCCTGAGCATTACTGGCTGTTAGAAGTTTTATCCATAAATTTTTCGTTGAATGAATAGCGAGGACTGTTTGACGAAGGCGCTCGCGCCTGAGGAGTTCCGCAGCTTCAATAAAAAAGGATAAAACTTTGTTACAGCCAGTTTGCGAATGGCAACAGGGATGTGAAATCTCTGCCTTTCAGATATACTGTGAACAGTAAGCTGCCAATCGTATACCATGCCTTCCGGCTCATGTCCCCGGCCTGTCACGCCCGGATAACCTCATGTCCGGCAGCCTTGATCAGGCGGTTCATGATCGCCTGTCCCATTCTCGGTGTCTCAAAAGATTCTGTGTAGATGTAGTCGACGCCGTCCGCGTCGAAATCCCGCAGGATCTCGTAGAGATGGTGCGCAATCGTCCTGTCATCAGCCCTGCTTC
The DNA here is from genome assembly GCA_903789595.1 of uncultured eubacterium 1-6. GTDB lineage: Bacteria > Bacillota > Clostridia > Lachnospirales > Lachnospiraceae > Bilifractor. The sequence continues at coordinate 39,385 of CAIFEZ010000024.1, read as the reverse complement.
CGATACACCGGATATCACCTTTTGTATACCTGCCGCGGCTTTCCTCCGTGCAGATGATACCGACGCGGTATCCCTCGGAAAGCCTCTCTCCGGTAAGCTCCCGGATTTTTGAAAAAACAGCCTCAGGCTCTCCTTCTACAATCGCGAGATCCGCCTTCGGCGCATAATGCTTGTATCGCATGCCCGGTGCCTTCGGCCGTACATGAACGTTCTCTGACATAATGCCCGGATCGACGGTGACCTCACCGATGACTTTCTCCAGCATTTCCTGATTCAGAAAGCCCGGCCTGAGGATGACCGGATGTCCCTCGCTGAAATCCACGATGGTGGACTCCAGCCCGATATTCACCTGGCCTCCGTCAATGATCATATCAATCCTGTCACCCAGATCCTCCTCCACGTGACTGGCAAGCGTCGGGCTCGGCCTTCCGGAAGTATTTGCGCTCGGTGCGGCTACATAACCGCCTCCCTGACGGATCATCTCCCGGGCGATCGCGTTGTCGGGGAAACGGACCGCCACTGTGTCAAGGCCGCCCGTCGTCTCATAGGGAACCAGATCGGTCTTCCGGAAAATCATGGTCAGCGGTCCCGGCCAGTATCTCTCCGCCAGCTTTCTTGCGCCGTCCGGAAACTCGCGGATCAGCGGAAACAGATGCTCAAGATCCGCAATATGTACGATAAGCGGATTGTCCGAGGGTCTTCCCTTTGCCGCATATATTCTGCGCGAGGCTTCCGGATCCAGGGCGTTTCCCCCGAGTCCGTAGACCGTCTCCGTAGGAAATGCCACAAGGCCTCCCGATTTCAGTATTCTTCCGGCCTCACGGAGCGCATCCATATCCAGATGATCTTCCGTCATCCTGACAATTTTTGCTTTTTCTGTGCACATGGATCGGTTCACTTCCATCCTTCATAGTCATCCTCGCGAAGCGGGGCATCACAGCTGTCACCCATATCCGGGTTCTCATTCACAATATCCTGAATCGCCTTGTAGGAATTCATGAACTGCTTCTGCACGCGGTTGAAGATCTCGACGACATTCGCAAGCTCCTCCTGAACAGCCTCGTACTGCTGCTTTCCTTCGCGGTTAATCTCATCGACTTGCTTCTGCACGCCCGCAAGGGTTTTCTGTGCCTCTTCCTGCGCTTCGTCACGAATCTTCCGCGCTTCCGTCTCAGCCTCCGAGATTCTTCTCTGCTTCTCGGCTTCGGTCTCGCGGTCGATCTGCTTTGCGCGGATCTTTGCCTCATAGATCAGGCTTCCGATCGTATCGTAGTTGTCTATATAGGACTGATATTTCTCGCGGATGGTCTTCTCCATCTTCACGATTTCCTGATCCCGCGCGTCCAGCGCATCCTGAAGTTCCGCAATCTTCGCGTCCTTTTCCCGAATCTCATCATCCTTCGCGGCAAGGGCTTTCTTCGCATCCGCAAGATCGCGGATCACCTTGCTTTTCTCCTGATAGGCGTTATCCTTCAGGCGCTGAATTTCAGCCTGCACATCGTCCTTATCGTATCCTCCAAACGCAGTCGTCTTGAATAATTCTTCGTTTTCGGCCATGGCGGTTACCCCCTTTGATCTTATACTCCCATATTAGAAAATGAGATAAAACGCGCTTCGCGGTTTTATCTCGATATTGCTTCGTTCTCGCGTGAACCCGCGCAAATAAAGTATAGCACAGCACTGCAGGATTTCAAATCGCAGATTTCTTTCCCTGCCGTTCACGCACAGCGGATGCTCATTCCATATCGTCAAGGTATTTGCTGATGATTTTCCACACATCAGACCGCTCGTACCCGAGCCTCCATTCGGCAACGCCGGCAAGATCCGCCTTGCGGATCAGCTTCATTTTTTCCTCGACTGACTTTTCATCCTCCAGCCAGATGCTGTAGGTTTCCTCCCCTACAGTGACGCTTCCGGTATTCTGACCGGTTTTCGAATCCCAACTGGTCTGAATGCCGAGAGACTTCACCCACTCGTCCGCTTCGTCCATGCCGAATGCCTCACTGGAAGGCGCCTCTCCGGACACCGTCGTCCAGCCTCTCGTGTAAAAAGGAATTGCGTTGATCACCTGATCTGCGGAAACCTCCGCAAGGGTATCTTCAATGCCCTGCTTTACAAAAGGAAGGGAAGCGACCGAACCTGCCTCATCGGAGCCGGCGGTGTGTTCGTCGTATCCCATGATCACGAGATAATCCACCGTTTTCGCCTGCTCGGCTCTGTTCAGATATGTGGTATATACCGGGACATAATTATCAACGGAAACGATCAGGTTCTTCTCATGAGCGGCAACGGAGAGCTCCCTCAGGAACTGCAGGTACTGCGGCGTATTCTCCTCTGTGACGGTCTCAATGTCGATATTGATTCCGTCCATTCCCGTGTCCTCCGCAGCCTGTATCAGCTGTCCGATCACGGACGCACGGCTGTCGCCGTCCATCAGGATGGTTCCGATATCCGCTTTGCTTCCGCCCACGTCCTGAAGACAGCCCCATACCTCGAGTCCCGCGTTATGGGCCATGTTCACATATTCCGCATTGGCATACGAAGTCAGATTGCCCTTTTCATCGGAAAAACTGAACCAGGTCGGAGAAATGGTGTTCAATCCCTCCGCGTCCTTCGTCAGCTCTGTGAAGGAACCCGTTCCGTCGTCATTCTCACTGCAGTACTGCCACGCCAGATTGATCTTGTGATCCGCGAATTTGTGGTCAAAAACGAACCTGGAGTCTGTGGTATGCTGAATGGTTCCCTCGGGAGCCGTCTTCAGCTCTGACTTCAGAATGTATCCGATAAACCCGTCGCTCGTGGATACCTGGCACCACTCATCGGCGTTGCCCGTCAGAACAACAACGTCGCCTTCCTTCACACTGGTCAGGACATCGCTCTTCGGACCGCCGCGGAAGCGGATGACATCATCCTTCGTCACGGTCTCAGCGGTGAGATTCGTCCATTTGGTTCTGGCGACAACCCGCCACGGATTCTGATATACTTCCAGGTCAAAGTCGGAATTCTCGCCGATGCAGTCCGCCGAGATATATACCGTATCTCCATCCTTCAGCACCGCGCCGCTTCCGTCATCCGGCGTCCAGGTTTTCGTGCCGTCCGGAAGTGTGAGCAGAAGCTTCCCGCTGCCGCTCTCCCAGAAAAATCCCGGATTCAGATACTCTTCCACGGTATTATAATCGACATACACCTGGTCATTCTTCACCAGGCCTTTGGTCTCCAGAACGGCATCATCCACAACCAGCGCCGCCTCCTTCTCGGATGCAAGACCAAAGTAGGAATTCAGATCCATCTGATCATAGGTAAAGGAATGACGATTGTAGATAAAAGCGGCCGTTCCGATGATCAGAATACCAACAGCAGCAAAAATAACAGCAGGGAGAAGGGAACGCTTCCCTCTCCTGCTTCTTCTTCGCGAATTAGACATATAAGACCTCACGCGTCTCAGACAGACGTAATTTTCAAAATCGGAATTATTTTAACATGTTAACAAGTCCATGGCAAGGAAAGCACCTGCAGAAGAAAAGAGCCTCCTCCGGACGCGCAGATACGGTCGGGTATCTCTCATTGACAAAAACGCTGCCGGTGAGGCTCATTTCCATGGCGCACAGCGGTCCTCCAGTCAGGGAGATTCCCTCTGCGCCGTTCCATATTCAGTTTCTCGCAGTATATTCTGATTTGCCTTGCATCAGATTATAGTTGAGCATATTATGATTCGCCCTGAATCAGATTATAGTTGAGCATTTTCTCTCCGGTCGCCGGATCATAATAGAAATCCGGCATGTAACATCCCCCTTCATGAACAGCATTTGCCTTCGCGTTCTCTATCAGAATCGGGTTGCTGGGATGATTGTCCAGATACAGCTTCCACCCCTTCTCCTCCCACTGGAAGAGCTCCGACTCCGATGCACTCATCATTGCTCTCTCGTCACACATCAAATAGATTTCCCCCTCCAAAAATGTCGAACATTACTGCCAGCAGCATCGGTGTTTCCTTCTCGCGCATGAAACCGCCGGGAACGGTACTCTCAGAATATTCCGGAAGTCAGGGAATCTGCCGGGATTCCCAGCTCCAAATACAGCAATCCATCACGGAAAGGAAACACCGGACTCTTTCGCAATGAAATTATGATGTGCTGAATAACTGCAAATATAAATGGGATTCTTCCGCAGCACGGCCGCCTTGAAATGAAAGATGAAATTCTGCCGGGCAGGAACAGGAATCTGCCGGAATGCAGCCTTGGAAGAATAAGAAATAAGAAAGAAATATAACTCAGATTGCGGACAGAAACATCCGCTTAATCTCTGACAAAGCACACGTCAGACCGGTACATAAGGACCACCTCTTTTCCTCACGTCCCCGATGCGTTTCATGTATGAATATTATACATAATGCAGGTATATTGCACAAGCAGAAATATCCGAACCACTTTACATTTTTTCAGGGTGTGGTATATACTGTGGCTGAAAGGAAGTGATGAGATGAAAATCGAAAAAATAAGCGAAAATAAAATCCGCTGTATTTTAACGAGTGAAGATCTTTCCAGCCGCAATATCCGGCTGAGCGAGCTCGCATACGGTTCCGATAAATCGCGCAGACTCTTTCAGGATATGATGAGAGAGGCGCACTACGAAGTCGGTTTCGATTTCGGGAACTCACCTCTGATGATCGAAGCGATCCCCACCTCTTCCGAAAGTCTGACTTTGATAATCACGAAGGTGGAAGACCCGGAGGAGCTGGACAGCAGATTCTCGAAATTCACCCAGCCGAATGACTCCCTGGGCGAGGGTCTTTTCTCTGATTCGACAGGAGACATGGCAACCTTGTCCGAGCTCTTTGACCGGCTATTCGAGGCAAGAAGAAAGAGCGCCGGTGACTCCGGAAAATCCGGCTCCGCCGCCAGCACGGCAAAGAGCAGCACAGCCGCTCCTTCCGCCGGCGGATCCCAGACAGACTCCCAGAAGCCGGATGTGAATGACCTGCTTCCGAAGAAGCTCATACAGGTGTTTCAGTTCCGAAGCCTTGACGATGTCATTTCCGCGTCCAGAGCGGTCCACAATTTCTATAAGGGATCCAATTCCCTTTACAAGACCGAGGCGGAGCAGGATAATTACGAGCTGATTCTGCATCAGTCCGGAATGTCCCCGGTAGATTTTTACCGGACCTGCAATATTCTGAGTGAGTACGGCACCTGCAGTACCGTGGATGAAGCCGGCGAAGCTTTTCTGCGGGAGCACGGCACCGCCCTGATTCCGTCAAACGCGCTGTACAGGCTTTCACAGCTTTGACTGACATGAAAGAAAAAAGAGCTTCTGATCCGTATTCGAATCAGAAGCTCTTTTTTCTATCTTCGTGATGCCGGAAAGGCGCCCCGGCTGAAAAATAAGCTCGTATCACTTGTCCTGTGTGAGGTAGCTGCGGATGTTTCGGATTGCCTCCTGCTCATCTGCGCCGTCAGCAGTTACAATCACATTCTCGCCGTTATCCAGGCCCAATGTCATCATTCCCATGATGCTTTTTGCATTTACCTTCTTTGTACCGCTCTCAAGATAAATGCTGCTCTCATACTGACTTGCCACCTGAACCAGCATAGCGATCGGCCTGGTCTCAAGTCCGCTGGAAATCTGAATTGTAACATTATCTTTAACCATCCTGAAAATTGCCTCCTTGTTTCTCCCTCAGGTCCTCAGCAATGATACTGATCTTCCTTAATCTGTGGTTGACCCCTGACTTACCCACCGGAGAGCTGAGATGCTTTCCAAGCTCAGATAAAGTCGCTGTCGGATATTGTAACCTAACATTAGCCATTTCGTCAAGGGCTTCCGGTAAATTGGAAAGTCCGATCCGCTCCTGGATCAGCCGGATATCCGCGATCTGCTTTGCCGCCGCGGTCGCCGTCTTGTTGATGTTCGCCGTCTCGCAGTTGACCTGGCGATTCACATTTCCCCGCACCCCGCGCACGATCCTGATATTCTCAAACGCAAGGAGAGAAGAATTCGCTCCCATCATACCCAGAAGATCGGAAATCTGCTGGCTGTCCTTTACATAGACGACCTGATATTTCTTCCTCTGAACGACCCTGGCATCCACATCCAGCATCTCCAGGATATCTCTGACCCCGCAAGCCTGCTCTTCCGTGGCGCATACAATCTCCAGATGATACGATGTGTTCGGATCACTGATGGAACCACCTGCCAGAAACGCGCCCCTGATGAAAGCTCTCTTGCAGCAGGTTCTCTGAAGAATGACCTGCCCGCTGATCGGAACGCTGTCGGCAATGCATCCTCTTTCATCCAGAAACCGGACCGCCTGCAGAATCCGAACCGCGGTCTCCCTGTCTTCGACGATGATCTGGTACAGATCTGTCTTTTTTCGCCTTCTGTCTTCGACCCTGACAAGCTCCGGGCGGATGTGGAAGATTTTCTTCAGAAGCGACAGATATTTGTCTGCCACATCGAGATGCTCGGTGCGGAAAATGATCTGAAAATCGTCGTTCTCCGTTGTCGTCACGGTCGCGCAGAAAATGAGAATCGCCGCAAGCTCGGCGATCTGACAGTGCCTGGCCGGCCCCGCCTGCCCGATCAGCTCTTTTTTTACCTCTCCGGAAAAAGACATACGCTCATCATTTCCTTCTCGCGGCATCCTTGTCGATGTCGCGGTGTTCGATCCGGAGACCGTATTCCCCGCTGCTGCCCAGCCGGTGATACAGCTCCTCGGCAAGTGTCACGGAACGGTGCTTGCCGCCGGTACAGCCGACCGCGATCACGAGCTGCGTCTTCCCCTCTTCGATATAATTCGGAATCAGGAACTGTACCAGATCTACAAGCTTCTCGATGAACTGTTTCGACACATCGTATTTCATGACAAAATCCTGAACCTCACGGTCCTTTCCGGTCAGGTGCTTCAGCTCCGGCACATAGTACGGATTCGGCAGAAATCTGACATCAAAGACGAGATCAGAGTCTGCCGGAATGCCGTACTTGAATCCGAAGGAGAGGATCGTGACCATGAGACTCTTGAAGTTCTCATCCTCAACAAAAATTTTCTCCAGCTCAGTTCTCAGTTCTCTGGTGAGGAGCTGACTGGTGTCCAGTATATAGTCAGCCGATTTCTTCAGTTCTTCCAGCTGCTCTCTCTCCTTGGCGATTCCGGATTCCACCCTGCCGCCTTTCGCGAGGGGATGGCTTCTTCTCGTCTCCTTGTAACGCTTGATCAAGGTGCTGTCGTCCGCATCCAGGAACAGAATCTTGTAGCGGATGCCCTTCTCCCGGAGGTCCTGAAGAACATCACGGACCTCCGTCAGGCTTCCGCTTCGGATATCGACGCCCATCGCCACCTTGTGGATTCTACCCTCTTCTCCGTCAACGGTCAGCTCGATCATTTTTCCGATCAGAGAGGCAGGCAGATTGTCCACACAGAAATATCCCATATCCTCAAGCATTTTCAGCGCCGTTGATTTCCCCGCGCCAGACATGCCGGTTACAAAAACGAGTTCCAGTTCTTCCATCTGCCTGCATCCTTTCCGATCTGCTCTGTTCAGATCTGATACGATTACAAAATCAACTCCTATGCTTCTTTCTCAGTCATCAAATCCCAGGAAGCGGACCTCCGGTTCCAGATGTACCTGAAATTTATCCCACACACGCTGCTGTATCTGCGCGATCAGCTCTCTCACATCCTCTGCCGTCGCATGGTCGCGGTTAATGACGAAGCCGCAGTGCTTTTCCGAGACTTGTGCGCCTCCCACCCGAAATCCACACAGCCCCGCGTCCATGATGAGCTTGCCGGCAAAATAACCCTCCGGCCGCTTGAAGGTGCTGCCGGCGCTCGGATATTCAAGCGGCTGTTTCGTGACACGCGCTTCCCGCAGCTCGTTCATTCTGCCGGCGATCCTGTCTCTGTCGCCCTTCGTCAGCGCGATCTCCGCCTCCAGAACGATCCATCTCTGGTCCATGATTCTGCTGTGTCGGTAGCCGAGATCCAGATCCCCGACCGGAACCGTGCGGACCACCAGATTTTCATCGAGAACGGTAACCGACTTCACCACATTTTTCATCTCGCCGCCGTAGGCTCCCGCATTCATGGTGCAGGCTCCCCCGAGCGTTCCGGGAATACCCGAGGCGAACTCCAGACCGGTCAGCGAATGGTCTCTGGCCTCTGCCGCAAGCCTGGACAGAAGGATTCCCGCTTCCGCCCGGATGACGCAGCCCTCCGTATGAACGTCCTGCAGATTCTGATCGATCTGGACAATCACGCCCCGGTACCCGTCATCACTGACCAGAAGATCACTTCCATTGCCGATGATAAACCAGGGAATCCCCTGCTTACGGCAGTATCTCAGAGCTTCCGCCGCCGCCTCTCCCGACGTCGGACAGACCATAAGATCCGCCGGACCGCCGATCCGGAAGGTTGTATGACGTGACATCGGTTCATCCGGAAATACATGATCCGTCCCGACAATCCGCTCTATATCAACAATTGCTTTTTTCTCCATATATGTAACTGGTCTCCCTTCAGCCTCCTCAGCCGGCAGCTCCATTATATCCGCCGGCAGTGCCTGCACCGGCAATGTCTGTCCCTGCTGTTCCTGCTGTCCCGGTGTCATCCGGTATACCGTCGCCGTCCGCGTCAATGTAGCCGCTGTTCTGCGTACCCGCCGTAGCTGTTGTCCCGGCAGTGCCAGCCGCTGTTCCTGCCGTATCTGCAGTGCCCGCTGTATTTGCAGTTCCTGCCGTATCTGCGGTATCCGCAGTCCCGGCAGTATCCGCCGCCGTTCCGCTCTGGCTCGTCCCGGATCCGGACGTCGTGTACGTTCCTCCCAGATTGGTGATGGCATATTCCGCGTATTCTGCCCTGCGCGTGTCCGGATTTGCGTCGATGATCGCCTGATATTCCGCGATTGCCTTGTCCGTATCCCCATTATTTGCGTAGGCCTGCGCCAGGAGATTCATCACCTCATAGTTATCGGTATCGGAGGAGGAATCGGTCAGCGCCAGCGCCTTCTCAAAATAGGACACGGCGTCCGCCCAATTCTCCTGATAGAACGCAGTCTGCCCCTGCGTCACATAGGAGCTGTATGCCTGGCTCTGAAGATCGGATTTTATCGAATCATAGATCTCGCTTGCCTCAGTGGAAAGCAGGGAATTGTCCACCTTGGCGAAGGCGTCTCCCGCAGACTCATAATCCCCCTTCTGGTAATCCACATAGGCCTGAAGGAGATTGTCGTAGGACTGCTCCGTTGACTGAAGATCGGCCACCTGGTCCTTTGCCGTGCTCACCGAGCTGGTTGAAGCATCGACCTGCTGCTGAAGATCATTGATCTTGCTCTGCTGCGCGGCGATCGTCGTCGTATATTCCGTGATTCTGGAATTTGCGGATTCGCTGTAGCTCTTCCGTATCGCAGGTCCCACCACAAAGGCGGCTCCCGCAATCCCGATCAGAACGCCGAAGAGCACATTGACCAGAGTCAGGTACGCCGGCCTTTCCCGAAATGCCATCTGTTTCGTTGCTGCGTTCTGCTGCAGATCCTCATCCGCGCCCTCATTCTTCTTCCGGCTTCTTCGCCTGTCACGGGTCCGGATGTCCACGGTCGTGGTCGTGCCCGCCGCCTCATCGATTTCCTTCAGGTAGCGGAGCGCGGATGGATTCAGCCGGTCGATGCGGAGCACCCGCTTCAGCATCCTCCTCGCGTGAGAATATTTTCCGTCCTTGATCTCGATCAGCGCGAGCAAAAGGTACGCATTGACGAGCTTCGGGTTGCGGCTGACAATCTTTCTCAGCTCAACCGCGGCGATGTCGTCATTTCCCTCTCTGCAGGACCTCAATGCCTCATTGTACTGGCGGATCGTCTGATTCAGCTGCTCCAGATGCTTCGGATCCGACCGGAGATTCTGGATGTAATTGGCGGCATCGTTTCCTGCCGGCCGGAGATTGGCGCTGATGACCCATTCGCTCAGAGCGGAAACCGCCTCCCCCATCTCGTAATATACCAGCCCGAGAAGATTTCTTGCCTGGATGTTATTCTTATTAAACTGCAGGCTGATGCGAAGCTTGTCAACCGCGCCGGTGAGGTCACGGATCTGGGCCATATCAAGTCCCTGATTATAATAGCTTCTCGACAGCCGCTCCGCTATATCTTGGCCGAAAATCATTCACGACTCCTTTTTTGTCTTCGAAGAATTCCTCTGATTGCGTTCCAGTTCTCTGAGAAGATCGACAATGTCTGTCAGATCCTGATTTTTTATCGCGTCCTCGACATTTTCCACGTCAAGACTCGGCTTGAACTTTTTCAGCTCCTCGTCATAATCCAGCATCCGGAATCCGCTCCTTTCCGACGGGATCACACGCGCTTCCCGGATGGTTCCCGTCAGTTCTCTTCCTCTTCTTTTTGTTCACTGCCCTCAGGCAGATCCTCAGTTTCTTCTTGCGTCGTTCAGATAAGCCTTCAGCTCTCCCGCAAGATACAGGGACCCGACGCAGAAGAGCATGCCGTCTCCCTTCAGGGCAAGCCCCAGATCAAAGGCACGCTCCGGCGACGGCTCCGAGAAGACCGCCTCCGCTCCGTCATCCCGGAACAGCTCTGCAAGCTCATCCTCGGAGACCTCGCGATAACCGGAGATCCGGGTCGTTATGACACGGTCCGGACGGATTCCCTCCACCAGTTCCCGGATCATATCCTGGTACCTCTTGTCGCGGACGCAGGAAAAAAGCAGTGTGATTTCCTGATCCTTATGGAAGTGCTCCACCGTTCTGACGAATTCGGCGATTCCGTCCGCGTTGTGCGCGCCGTCAATGACGACGTCCGGAAGCACCGTCTCCATCCTGCAGGGCCATTGCATCTTCGAAAGGCCCGCCGCCAGCATTTCCTCCGGTATCCCGTGATCCTTTTCCAGAAGCTCCATCGTGTAAAAAGCGAGAGAAGCATTCATCATCTGATACTCCGCGATCTGCGGGATTTCGAGACGTACCGTCTTCCTGCCGTCCGGCATAAATCCGGCCAAAGCGAAATCCGGGGTTGTTCTCCCGGCATTGCTGCACTCTTCGTTCCCGTCCGCACCGCGGCAGGATGCCGCCTGCTGTGCACGCAGTTCCAGATCAAAGGTGACTCCCTTCTTCGACGTCTGCACCACATGATACATCCCGGGCGTCAGCTCAAAGCACGGAGCGCCGAGCTCCTCCGCGCGTCTCCGGATCACCCCGGCGGCTTCCCGGTCATGTCCGTCGAAAATCACCGGGACGCCTTCCTTGATAATTCCCGCCTTCTCGGCGGCGATCTTCGGGATCGTGTCCCCCAGATATTCCGTGTGGTCCAGACTGATTGAGGTGATGATCGAGGCAAGAGGACGGCGGATCACATTGGTCGCGTCCAGCCTTCCTCCCATTCCAACCTCCAGAATCGTATAGTCCGCCTGCTCCTCACGGAAAATCAAAAGCCCCATCAGAAACAAGGTCTCAAAGTAGGTCGGATGCGCATCCCCCTCCGCCATGGTCAGCTTTGCCGCTGCCATCACCCTGTCGAAGGCATCAGTGAATACCGCATCGCTCACAGTTTCCCCGTTGATCTGATATCTCTCATTGATCCGGATCAGGTGAGGCGAGGTAAAAAGCCCGACCCTGTATCCTCCCTCCATCAGCATGGAATTCAGATAGGCACAGACGCTGCCCTTCCCGTTTGTTCCGGCCACATGAATGATCTTCATGCCCTCTTCCGGATGGCCGAGCCTGTCCAGAATCCGCCGTGTATGGTCAAGGGACGTCTTGGTGGTGAATTTCGGAATGCTTTCAATATAATCTACTGTTTCATCGTATGTCAATTTAAGATTGCCTCTCAATCATCCAAATATAACGCAAGCGGCTTCTGGTCCGTTTCCGACAGAATCTCATTCGAGGTATCGCTTTTCTGAGCGATACTGATTTCGTCCGAGCTCGTGAGTTGCAGTCCCTGCGCCAGAAGAAGGCTGTCGCTGACATAGACCGTGTCCTTCACCATCTCGCCGTTAACCTCCAGCCTGCTGGCCGCCGTGAAGTTCTGCCCGTAGATATAATAGAGCGGTTCCTCAGCGGTTCCGGACTTCACAATCCGCTGCACGCGAATCGGTTCTGTGCCCATCTTCATGTCGGTGGGCGCAAACGTGTCCATGCCGTGATACACGTATCGGTCTCCGTATAGCATATCATACTGCATGACCTCCAGATTGCTCTGATAGTACCGGTCTCCCCGCTCTGCCTCGTGATATCGGACCAGAGTCCCGTCGTACAGCCCGAGTCTCTTCAGAACCTCGGCGCCGATCTGATAGGCGGCAAGATTCTTGTCCACCTTCTTAAGGCCCATATTGTCCCAGATGACATAGGGCGTCCGGTAAAGGTTCCAGCCCTTCACGTCGCTCTGCTTCAATCCCATCGTCGGCAGGTGGTCCCCGTACATCACCAGAACCACCGGCTCGTCATAGTCCTCAAGCGCGTCTGTCAGCTCACGGATGAACTGATCCATCTCATGAATCTGCTCGCAGTAATATTCCCAGGAATAGTTGTTCTGCTCCTTTTTCTCCGCCCCGGTCACCGTGATCTCCGGATCACTGATCAAAGGCTCCGTCGGATAATCACCGTGTCCCTGCACAGAGACCGTATACACGTAGTCCGCCCCGTCCGTAGAATTCAGAGCCTTCAGAATTTCCGCCGTCAGAATGTGGTCCTTGACCCATCCGGTCTCCGTGACGTCGGTGATATCCGGCATATATTCCTCGGAGGTAAACGTGTCAAATCCGAGATTCGGATAGACTGTGTTTCTTCCGTAGAAAGAAGCCTCGTTGTTATGGATCGCGTGCGTGCTGTAGCCCACCCGCTTCAGATCAAAGGGAATGCTCTCCACCGTCTCCTTCTTCAGGACCGTCTTGTAGGGATATTCTCCCGCGCCGAAATAGGCCAGGCTCATACCGGTGATCGCCTCAAATTCCGTGTTGACCGTTCCGGCTCCCACAACCGGCACCTTGAGCATACCCGAGGAATACTTCTTCTGAAGCTCGTGGAAATAAGGGATCGGATCCTCCGAGATCTTCAGGCTTTCCACCGTCTCCGGATCAAAGAAAGACTCCAGCTGAAGAAAGATGAGGTTAGTATCCGCCGCTCCCTCCGTATCGGATGCCGGAAGCTTTTCGTCTTCATCCTTCTCGATGTAGCTGATCAGCTTCTCGGAGTATCCGTTCGGCCGGTTCATGCCGGTGTCGAAAACGGTCACCGAAAAGCAGTACGGAAATCCGTAGTTCTGATAGGACAGTGCAAGATTTCCGAAATAACCGGACAGGATTCTTGTATGAATGCCGAGCTCGGTGGACAGGGCCAGCAGAACAACGCTCCCGCCGACGACCGCGATGTCCGCGAACCAGCTGCGTCTGCCCTGATATTTCGGCGCCCGGAAAAAATAGCGGACAAGGAAAAAGATTCCGGCAGCAAGACCGGCAATCATCAGGCCGAAGAGAACCGGCGGAATATATTCGGTCACGACCTTCTTCGCGTCTCCCAGAAGCTTCAGATCCTGCCCCGTAAACGGCGTGACACGGTTCGACAGAATAATACCGTTCGCAAGGCTCAGGACAAACCAGAATCCCGAGACAAACACCCTGACCCAGACTCTCCTTCGCACCAGAAACGCCACCGACATCGTCGTAAAGATCAGAAGCGCGTTGTACAGAAAGACAAGGGGACTGCCTGTCATGTATCTCCACGCTCCGAGAAAGGAGCGTCTCGAGATCAGTTCCATGATGAAATACAGAATGCAGCACCACAGTGCCTGAAGCGGCACCGAGAAACGGTTCATCAGACGGACCAGCGCTTCCCGGTCCGCCTTTTTTCCCCTTCCGTCCAAACATCCTGTGTCATTCCTGTTCCCGTTATCCTTCTGTCCGAACACGATTCTTTTCATATTCTCAGTTTTTCTCCAGCTGTGCCAGGCGCTCCTCGACCTGGGCCATCATCTGTCTGTAATTCTCAAGCTTGTCCCGCTCTTCCTGTACTTTTTTCTCAGGAGCCTTCTGAAGGAACTTCTCGTTTCCGAGCATTCCGTTCGAACGGGCGATTTCCTTCGTGAGACGTTCCTTTTCCTTCGTCAGACGCTCTCTCTCCTTGTCGATGTCGATCAGGTCCGCAAACGGGATGTAAATCACCGCTCCCGGTATGATCGCTGAGAAGGCATCGTCGTCGATGTTCTCCTTCGTCTTCTGCAGAGAAACGCTCTCCGCGTGAGCAAGCGTTCCGAAGAAGGACTGGGCCTCTCTGAACTTCTTCAGCACATCCTCATCTCCGGAGACAATGAAGACGTTCGCCTTCTTGCTCGGCGGAACATTGTGAGAGCTCCGCACGTCGCGGATTCTGCGGACGGCCTCCTTCATCAGCTCAATGGCCGATTCCTCCTCTTCAAAGTGACGCTCTTCCATATAAACCGGCCACGGAGAGATCATGACAGATTCCTCGTCAGGATTCAGCGTGCAGTAAATTTCCTCCGTGATGAACGGCATGAACGGATGCAGAAGCTTCAGCGCCTCCGAAAGAACGGTCTTCAGCGTCCACAGAACCGGGAGCTTCTCCTCCTCGTTCTCACTGTAGAGTACCGGCTTGGACATCTCGATGTACCAGTCGCAGAACTCCTCCCAGATAAAATCATAGACCTTCTGCACCGCAATTCCAAGCTCGTATTTGTCCATGTTCTCCGTGACATCCTTCGCCAGCTGATTCACCTTTGAAAGAATCCACCGGGAAGCATAGTCAAATCTTGCCGGATCCATCTCCTTCGGGATTACCGTATCGCCCAGATTCATCATGATAAATCTGGAAGCATTCCATACCTTGTTTGCGAAGTTGCGACTCGCCTCAACCTTCTCCCAGTAGAATCGCATATCATTTCCCGGCGCGTTTCCGGTCATGAGCGTCAGACGCAGCGCGTCCGCGCCGTATTTGTCGATCACCTCGATGGGATCAATGCCGTTTCCGAGGGATTTGCTCATTTTTCTTCCCTGAGAGTCCCGGACCAGACCGTGAATCAGCACGTGATGGAAGGGAACCTCGCCGGTCTGCTCAATCGCCGAGAATACCATGCGGATGACCCAGAAAAAGATGATGTCATACCCCGTCACGAGAACATCGGTGGGATAGAAATACTCCAGCTCCGGCGTCTTGTCCGGCCAGCCGAGCGTAGAGAACGGCCAGAGCGCGGACGAGAACCAGGTATCGAGGGTATCCTCCTCCTGGCGGAAATGACTTCCGCCGCACTTCGGGCATTTCGCGGGCGCTCCGCCGCGCTGCACAACCATCTCTCCGCAGTCCTCGCAGTAATACGCGGGAATCCGGTGACCCCACCACAGCTGACGGGAGATACACCAGTCCTTGATATTCTCCAGCCAGTGCGTATAGGTCTTGCCGTAGCTCTCCGGAACGAACTGCAGCTCGCCGTTATTCAGCGCCTCCAGTGCGGCCTGTCCCATCTCCTTCATGCGCACGAACCACTGCGGCTTGATCATCGGCTCAACGGTTGTGTGACATCTGTCATGGGTTCCTACCGAATGCGTATGCGGAACCACCTTGACCAGAAGCCCCAGATTCTCCAGATCCTTCACCATAGCTTTTCTCGCCTCGTAGCGGTCCATTCCCGCGTACTTGCCGCACTTCTCATTCATCGTCGCGTCATCATTCAGAATATTGATTTCCTCCAGATTGTGACGCTTTCCCACTTCAAAGTCATTCGGGTCATGCGCCGGCGTGATCTTCACGCATCCGGTTCCGAATTCCTTATCCACATATTCATCTGCAATCACCGGGATCTCACGGTCTGTCAGCGGAAGCTTCAGCATCTTGCCCACCAGATCCTTGTATCTTTCGTCGTCCGGATTTACCGCAACTGCCGTGTCGCCCAGAAGCGTCTCCGGACGGGTGGTCGCGATCTCGACAAATCGTCCCTCTTCTCCCACGATCGGATAATTGATGTGCCAGAAGAATCCATCCTGGTCCACATGCTCTACCTCCGCGTCCGACAGAGAGGTCTGGCACTTCGGACACCAGTTGATGATACGGCTGCCCTTGTAGATCCATCCCTTCTCATAGAGCCGGCAGAACACCTCCTCGACCGCCTTCGAGCAGCCCTCGTCCATGGTGAAGCGCTCACGGTCCCAGTCCGCGGAGGATCCGAGCTTGCGCAGCTGCTTCATGATACGGCTGCCGTAGTTGTCCTTCCACTGCCAGCAGTACTTCAGGAACTCTTCCCGGCCGATTTCACGCTTGTCGATTCCCTTGTCCTTCAGCATGTTGGTGACCTTGACCTCTGTCGCGATGGCCGCATGATCGGTGCCCGGCTGCCAGAGCGCCTCATATCCCTGCATTCTCTTGTAACGGATCAGAATATCCTGCATTGTATTGTCCAGCGCATGTCCCATATGCAGCTGACCGGTGACATTTGGCGGCGGCATGACGATGGTGAACGGCTTCTTGTCCGGGTTCACCTTCGCGTGAAAATATCCCTTGTCCATCCAGTTCTGATAAATACGATCCTCGATGCCCTTCGGATCGTAGGTTTTGGCAAGCTCCTTACTCATTCATAATCCTCCTGTGTTTTTTGAAAAAGTGAGATAACAAAATAATCGCCCTCTGCACATACTGTGCAAAGGGCGATCTTATCGCGGTACCACCTTGCTTCACATATCTATCCGCTCAAAACGGAAACATATATGCCTCATTTCATCCGGTAACGGGGATCGGGCGGGAATCCCTGGCGATCTCCCGGAGTACCCCTCCGTATCCTCAGGATTCCGACTCGGAAGCTACCTTCCGCACAGGTAAAACCCGGATTTCTCTCAGCATCTGAAACCCTCTCTGTCGGCGCCTTTGTGCGTACTCCTCTTCTTCACAGTCTTTAAAGCTATTCTTGCGCCGTACAAGCCCGGCACAAATATTTCCTGTTAATCATAATAACGAAGGTTTTATTTGTCAAGCAGATCCTGGATCCGGCAAGGCGCCGCCCAGACCGGCCCACATGTGGTTCAGATTCTTGGCGTAGATCTCCCGGCCGGCATTCTTCTGGTTCATCACGGTCACCTGCACCCTCGCTGTCAGCGCACAGTTCCAATCTCCTGCCTTCCGCAGCCTTGCAATATCTTCCTGTATTCTCGTCCGTGCCGTCTGTAGACGCTTCAGATCCGCATCCTGTGTCAGAATCGCAAAGTAGCTTCCGGTCAGTCTTCCGACAGAACATTCTTTGCCGAAAATCCTGCAAAGCGTATCGCCGACAGAATGAAGCAATATCCTGCCGGCATCTTCTCCATACCTGATCTGAAAGGCCTCATATTCCGGGATAAAAATCTGCAGCAGCGCAAACTCCGTATTCTGCGTCCAGAGCGTTTCCAGATAATCCCGGAGACTTTCGGATACTCCCCTCGTATTCAGAAGCTCCGTTTTACTGTCCACCGATACCGACTGATACCGCTCGTTCAAAAGGCGCATCATCGTGTCCGCGTCAAAAAAAGTCCCCAGCAGTCCGATGATCCGTCCATCCCGGTAGATCGGCATTTTGCTTGCCAGAATCGCCCGCTGCTTTCCCCTGGCTATGCACTTTCCCTGCACAAGTGTTACGATCCTTCCATATTGAAGGACATTCAACTCATCCTTCCGGAACGCTTTCGGCTCAACATGCCAGTGCATATCCTCGTCCGTTTTTCCAAGGATCTCATCCGGTGAACGGAATCCGTAGTAATCCAGAAAGCTCCGGCTCGCACCCTTGAATCTGCGCTCTTTGTCTTTCCAGAAATACATCCCCTGTGCATAGGCTTCCAGATTCCTCCAGAGCAAAGATTCTGTGATCTCATCGTCCTCCGCCAATGGCTGATCGGAAAGCTGCATTCCGTCTGCCTCGATCTCTTTCCGAATCTCTCGGAGGGTTTCCTGATCAAACGCCACCGGAAGGGTAATGGACAGAAACTGCTGAAAATCGGTTTTCGGAACCGGCATGATCATATGTAGCTTCCAGCGGTACTCCGCCTCTCCCGTTCTGCTCCGGAAAAAGCCTGTCAGGTCCTGTTCCCGGTTCTGCCGCATTCTCCTTTCCAGTGACTCCGGATCGTAAAACAGCCGGAAGCGCTCCTGGTCCGGCGGATACACAAATTGTTCGTTGTATCCGTTTACTCCATCTATTAAATCAATATTTTTTCCTCCGGATCCGATCGGCAGGGCGGAATCCGAGGATTTCAGGCCGTACATGGTCTTTTTCTCAAGATCCAGGACAGCGATATCGCTGCACAGATAATAGATATTCTGAATATAGAACGCCTTTCTCTGATATTCCGACATCGTATTGAGCTGAATATAGCGGATATTCATCGCATAGATATAACAATCCTCATAATGCGTGACGACATTTCCGGTCAGCTCCATATAATGATCGCCGGACGGGTAGGTGATCACCTGTGGCCCCCGCAGCTTTCTCAGCTGTTCATTGGCGTACTGCCGGTGGAAGGCATGGATCGGATTATTGTCCCCGTTCACCTCTTCCAGCCATACGTCAATTCCCGAAATGTGATCCCGCCGCAGAACCTTCTGATAGGCCTCATTTGTAAACAGCTGCCGCATCCTTACGCCGTCATCCTCAATGACACAGAGCGGCAGATCCGTCTGATAATCAATCCGGCTTACCTTATCATAATAGTTCCGCAGGCGAAGCGGCTCCGCTTCCATCTGCCTCATCCGGCAGTGCCGTCCAAAGGAGTCCTTGTCCATCGGCTTTCCGAACCAATAGCCCTGAACCTTTTCACATCCGATCCTCTTCAGGAACTTGTACTGTGCCTCCGTCTCCACTCCTTCCGCCAGCGTCTGGATTCCGATCTTCTTCGCCATATCGACAACCGACGTAAGAATCCTTCTCGCCTTATCCGTCGAAGTGCTCAGAAAGCTCATATCAATCTTCAGCTCATCGAATTTCAGATCCTTCAAAGAACCCAGCGAAGAATACGCCGTGCCGAAATCGTCCATCCACACCTGAAATCCAAGCTCATGGAACTGTCGGATATGATATTCCAACTGCTCCGGATGACGGATGAACGCGCTTTCCGTAATCTCGATATTCAGAAGTTCCCTCGGGATTTCATACTTTCTCGCCAGATCCTCTATCCTGTCGGCCAGCTTCGGATCCCGAAAATCCTTTCGGGAAAGATTTACGGATACCGGCACGATCTCCTCTCCGCTCTGTATGATCTCCCGCCCATATCGACAGACCTGCTCCACCATGTAGAAATCCAGCTCGCATATCCGTCCCTCCTGCTCCAGCGCAGGAATAAACTGTCCCGGCGAAATCATCCCATATACCGGATCGATCCAGCGGCACAGGGCCTCTGCCCCGCAGAGCTTCCCGGTCACCGTCCGGACCACCGGCTGATAATACACCTGTATCCATCCCTGCTCCATAGCCGTGTGAAAATTCTCCAGCACATATTGTCGGAATCTCGCCCTGTCCTGCATTTCCTGGTCAAAAAATGCAAACGACGAATGCGCCGGTTCCTCCAGGGAGTCACAGGCAATCTTTGCCCGATCAATTGCAGCTGCCAGTGCGGTCTCTTCCTCTTGCATCACATAGATGCCTGCCGCAACCGGCCTGGAATTCCCCTCATTCAGCTTTCCGGCTCCTTGGAAAACATGACGAAGACGATTCTCCAGTCCTTCCCGCTCCGTGCACACCACAAAATAATCGCTGTTAAATCTCGCCGTGTTTCGAACACCGAACTGCTCCCGGATCAGCCAGGCCAGTCCGCGGATCAGAACATCTCCCCTCTCAAAACCGTTCAGGGCATCATATTCCCTCAGCTTGCTGTAATCCATCCAAAGGATGACAGGAATTCCGCCCCGCTTTCGAATCTCACGAATCTCAACCGGCGCGCTCTGAAAAAAGCGTCCGATCATCGGAAGACCGGTCAGATCATCGAACTGATTCTGATGCAGATCATTTTCCAGCGATATTCTCTGACAAAAAGCCTCTGATAAATGCCGTCCTTCCTCTGCGTCTCTGTTCAGAATCCGGCTCTCATCCGTATACGAGATATAGGCAAGTCGTGTTCCGTTTTTCCACACATGTCTGCCTGTAGAATGAATGATATGATATTCACTATGCCGCCGCTTTCTGCTCCGGAAAACGACATCATACTCCGCATCTTCACGCGCAAATCGATACCCGCACTCGGCTATTCTGGCGGCATCGTCCGGATGGGCGTACCGGTAAGGATCCCTGCGCACGGAATCCATCGCCTGTTCTTCTGTCTCGTAACCGAATAATTCCCGAAACTTTTCCGTAAGATACACGGGGACAATCTTACCCTTGATAATCTGGTACACCCCAACTGCGCCCGGCAGATCCTCCAGAACCTGTTTTTCAGCATCGGAAAATTCAAATAAGGCATCGCTCATCTCGCCGCCTCCTAAATTCTCTCTTCTTCGAATCGGGTCAACCAGTCCGTTGGCTGCCCCCCCCCAAAAAAAAAATGACTATTCTGAAAATACCATCTTCGCACTCATTTCTACAGCAAGTATATCTCTTTTTGTCAAAAGATACAAGACAACCGAAGGAAGGCACAAAAAAAACGCCCCTTCAAGGACGCTGTCATCTCTGCTTTACTTTTACGACTTTATCATTCTTACTCAACAAGAGGGGCGGGAACTCCAGAACAGCTTCTGTTCTGCGGAAAATCGTCAGCCATCTGTTGCGGAGGAAATGGTACGATAAAACATTGGCGTGCTCTGAAGAATCTCACCCTGCCGTAAAACCATGCATAAATCCTGCTCCAGGTCTCTGGCGGAGTGATTACTCGTTCAGACATTCCATATCTCATAAAATGAAAGCCTTGCTCGGAAGCTTTAACCTATACCTCACAGGCAGGTTTCCTGACTCACGGATCCATGTTCAATGCGCCTTCTCATATGTGCGGACATACAATGGCATCTGCATCTCGCTCCCCGTATACAGTGACCGGATCGTCCAGGCATCTCACCTGGTTCCCTCTCAGACCTTATGAAGGCCTCACCTGAAAAGCTGATATAGAATTTATACACGTCAATTATCATATGACAGATCGTTACGATTGTCAAGACCGGAATGAAACGTTTCACATCTGTCTGATTGAAACTTTTCGCATTTGCGGTTCACACATTCATGATTATTCATGACTGACGGGTAAGGAATTAACAGTCCGGTTGCCATTCACCCTTTAAAAGCATTGTGACCCGCTGCAGTTTCCGCGCTGCCGGCATCTTCAGTGTCTCTGTGACATGTCCGAATAAACCTCACAAAAGCGTCCCATGAAAGAAGGCTCCTCGTGACCCGCCTTCAGGTGTGAGATATCTCCGATCCTCAGCGCGCGGAAGATCGCCGTACAGGATTCTCTTTCCTCCGTCACGAGCTCTGTCACAGATGAAGGCTGCATGCCCAGGAAATGCCACGGAATGAACGGAGAACAGTTCCACAGATGTGACAGCAGCACACAGCTTACCCCGAAGTGGCAGAAGAATGCGACAGTCTTTCTCGATTCCCGGCTCACATGATAGCATCCGTTTTCTCTCCGATATCCGTATCCTTCCAGCAGACGATCCAGCTCTCCTGTCACCCAGTCATATACCTCCGTCATATTACTGTTTTGCGCCACAAGGCTTTCTCTCCATTTTATGGGGTCCAGATAGGCAGGATCTCCCATCAAGGATGACGGAAGCATGTCCCAGGGTATCCCCCTCGCCAAAGTCCCGTCTTCCAGTTTTCGCGCATCCGGGTAGGCTTTCTTCAGAATATCTGAATGATTGATATCCATTCTGCATTCGAATTCATGCAGCCATTCCAGTGTCTTTCCCGTTTTGCCAAGTCTGTCCAGCGTATAGGATGCGGTTTTCTGTGCCCTCCCCATGGGGGACATATAGATATCGTCCATCTTTTCTCCGGCAAGAAGATCGGCCAGAAGCTCTGCCTCTCTGTCTCCCTTTTCCGTCAACGTATCCTGTACATAATCCGGGTCACTATGTCTGATCAGTAATAATCTCATATCAAATTCCTGTCTTCCTTTTATAAATGATAACGACTAAGCACCTCAATTTCGAGTCAGCACCTCAATCTCGAGAACGTATTCTTCTCTCGATATCAGAAGTCCCGGGCTCTTCGGCTCCAAGGCTCCTCATAATGATTTTACGAGCGAACGATGCTCATTCTGAAGGAAAAAAAGCATCCTGTCAAGACCGGAAAGGCCGGATAAAAGCACTGTTACAGATACAGAGCCGGTCGGAGCTTTCTCATTCAAAAAAGGACCTCCAGTCACAATGATTGGAAGTCCTTTTCATGATTTTATCATTTATCCGGCTCTATGGCCGGATTTCTTGCTCAATTTTACATCTTTTGTCATGTTCGAACAACAGTTCCGTGCACAGGCTTGCGTTTCCTTGCTTCGCCTGCTTTTCAGCCGCGTTTACTCTGAACTTCGTCCCAATATCTTGCGACCTCGGCGGAGTACTCCTTACCCTCCTGCGGTGCACCGCATACCTCGTTGTAGTATGCCCAGATGTCACCGAACGGAAGCATCTTGTCCGCCTCCTGGTCGATCATCAGCTGCGTGAAGTTTCCTGCGTTCTGAAGCTCTTTCAGATGCTCATTCGGCAGGCACAGTGCATTCAGCAGGCACTTCTGCCAGGTACGGAAGCCGACCGCCCATGCGGATACACGGTTGATGGAAGCGTCGAAATAATCGAGCGCCATATGTACGCGGCCCAGCGCATCGTTGCGAACGATCTCCTTTGCCATTTCCTTCGGCTCATCGTCAAAGAGCACAACATGGTCGGAATCCCAGCGAACCGGACGGGTGATATGCAGAGCGATCTCCGGGAAGAACGTCAGCAGCGCCGGGATCTTGTCGGATACGACCTCCGTCGGATGATAATGGCCGTTATCCATAAGCGGAATTAATTTATCCTTGTTGAAAGCAGCGTAGGTCAGAGCGAATTCCGAGGATCCGGAAGTGAATGACTCAACGCCGATTCCGAACACCTTGGACTCCAGACACGGTTTTACTTTGTTGAAATCGTACGGCTCAGAAAGGATCTGATCAACGGAATCCTTGTACCGCATTCTCGGGCCCATCCGGTCTGCCGGAACATCCTTCAGTCCGTCTCCGGTCCAGATATTCATCACACACACCTCTCCGGTCTGCTCCGCGAAATAGTTTGCGATCCGGATACATGCTTTTCCGTGCTCGATCCAGAACTTGCGGACACCCTCATCCGCGCTGGACAGGTTCATTCCGTCAGCGCCGGCACACGGATGAGAGAAGAAGGTCGGATTGAAGTCAATTCCCATATGATGCTTCTTCGCAAAATCTACCCATTTCTGGAAATGCTTCGGTTCAATCTTGTCACGGTCCACCTTCTGGCCCTTTTCAAAGATCGCGTAGCTGGCGTGAAGATTCAGCTTCACCTTTCCGGGAACAAGCTTGATCACCTCTTCAATATCGGCCATCAGCTCCTCCGGTGTTCTCGCGATTCCCGGATAATTGCCGGTCGTCTGAATTCCGCCGGTCAGCTGACCGTCTGAATCAAAACCGTGAACGTCGTCTCCCTGCCAGCAATGCAGAGAAACCGGTATGTCCTTCAATTTTTCAATTGCGGCATCTGTGTCAACTCCGATCGCCGCATACTGTTCCTTTGCGATTGCATATCTTTCTTTTACTGTTGCCATCTCTGCTTATTCCTCCTGTTTCCTTTCACTTACCGATCTGACGAGACGCCAGATCCTTCCCGGGCACGATCTGCTTTCGCCCGGTCCCTCAGCCCGAAATCAGCTCTCCCTCCGGGCTGTACACCTTAATGCCGAACGACTCATGAATATTCTCCCGCGCTTCCTCAACCGAATGGAAGACTCCTGTGGCAAGCATCTGTGCGGTGATATTGCCTATGGCAGTTCCCTCGTTCGGTCCGGCGTGTACCTCCTTGCCGGTTGCTTTTGCCGTCAGGCGGTTCAGGTAATCCACGTTGCAGCCGCCTCCGACAATGTGAATTCTGGAATAGGTTCTTCCATTCGCCTCCTCGAGCTCTTTCTCCGTCTTCGCATAGCACTCTGCCAGCGAGGTGTAAATAAGCGTCGCGAGCTGTCCGAAATTCTCCGGAACCTTCTGCCCGCTCTCCTCGCACGCTTTCTTGATCTCACCGATCATGCTGTCCGGGGAAAGAAATCTCTCGTCGTTTGCGTCTACACGGGACGGGAAGTCCTTCTCCGCCTCAGCCATCTCTACGATCTGCGGGAAGCTGTATTTGTCATTGACCTCATGCCGCGCCGAATTGATCATCCACAGGCCCATGATATTCTTCAGGTAGCGGAATCTGTGATCATAGCCGCCCTCATTCGTAAAGTTCAGCGCGCAGCTCTTGGCCGAGGTATCGGCCGTTTTTCGTTCCACTCCCATCAGCGACCAGGTTCCGGAGCTGATGTACACGAAATCGTCGTCATTTGCCGGCACCGAAAGTACCGCTGAGCCCGTATCATGCGTGCAAGGAACGACGACTTCAAAATCGTATCCGATCTCCCGGGCAAGCTCCGGGCGGATATGCCCCAGCTTTGTCCCCGGCATCACAAGCTTCTGGAAGATGCGTCTCGGATATCCGAGTTTGTCAATCAGCTCCCAGTCGTACTCACAGGTTGCCGCATTGATCAGCTGACCGGTGGTAGCCTCCGTATATTCGTTCACCTTCTGTCCCGTAAGAAGATAGTGGAAATAATCGGGCACGTAAAGGAGTGTCTCCGCCTTCTCCAGGTACTCCGGATGCTTTGTCTTTACCGCCATAAGCTGATAAACCGTATTAAAGATCGCCTTCTGAATACCGGTGCGGGCATACAGATCCTCAAGAGAAATGATCTTATACACCTCATCGTCCATGCCGTCTGTCCGGTGGTCACGGTATCCAACCGTGTTGCCCACAACGTTGTCGTCCTTGTCCAGAAGGACAAAATCAACGCCCCAGGTATCCACACCCACATAGCTCGGCATCTTCCCGATTTCCTTGCACTTTTTCAAAGCGATCTTGACTTCGTTGAAAATCCGGTCAAACTCCCAGCAGAGTTCCCCGTCCTTCTTCACCATCCCATTTTCAAAGCGATGAACCTCTTCCAGCTGGAATTTGCCATTCTCCAGCCATCCGAGCATCATGCGCCCGCTGGATGCGCCAAAATCCAATGCCCCATAATACGTCATCTGAAAACCCTCCTTACACGCGTGTAAAATAAGTAAAAGCCCTTACAAAATTTTGTGCCAAAAGTTTCTTTAGAATCTCGAGATTTCCTTTATTTTCGGCGCTTTTGTGTTTTACTGTAACTCATTATATCAAAAGCGAAACGTTTTGAGTAGGCCCAGGTTTGACAAAAAAGGGTCCTCTTTTGCAACAAAATCACAACAAACCGGTACAAAACCCACAGTCTGCAATTGCGATTTTTATTTCAAAATATCATTTCATTTTAAGCTGCATTCGCATTGATCTGTTCGATTATTTTCCGAATACCCATCCACACATTCAGATCCGGGAAAATTTCCACAATGCTTCCGTGATCTGTGAATGGCGCTTCCTGCAGAACGGAGAGGTCTTTCATCATTCCATTGTGCACAATGTACTCGACGATCTGATTGACAAAATAAATCTGACGGCTGTCAAGATTAACATTATTCAGGTACGCTGAGAATGCCTCCTTTGCCGCATTCATATCAAGGCCGACGATGCTGCGAACAAATTCACCGAGCGGTTTATCACCGTATTCCTGTTGATATTCTTCCCTGGTGCCGACCTCACTCCATAACACTTCTTCCAGAATCCCGACATCGTTTGCCGTTAATGGCTGATTGGTTTTCAGCTTCGCAATCGTGATCATATCCTGATGCGTTCGGATATAGAATTCAGCCTTTGCTTTATAATTGGCAAGCTCCCCATCATCCAGTTCGGATTTATGGATTTCCATGTTCAGAATATCATCGGTAAAATTCGTATCATAGCGCACAGACTTCGACTGTATGTATACCATCAGGTCGCGCAGTTCCTGCCGGATCTTCTCAAGCTCATCCAGGCCGGCATTCTCCAGATAATCCGTATGGAGAATCTGTCGAATCAGCTCAGACTTTCCCTGAATCGCCGGAATATTGGCAATATCAGCCAGCGCTCTGACGTGCTTCAGAAGATCTTTCCGGGCTCTGGCATACTTCTCTCCCGAAAGATACGCCAGTTCTATTCCGTACATCAGCGCATCAAAACGGACGCTGCCTGCCGGATCAGGATCCGGAAGAATCAGCGGCGCAAGCTCATCCTTTGCAAGCAACGTATCTTCATAAGATAACGATTGATATCCCTCAGGCCTGGAATAAAGATCCACATACCTGATATGCTGCCGGACGGCAAAGTTTTCCCGGTTCAGCTCGGCTACCTTGCCGCTCATAACTGTGACTAATTTATCCCGATATGCTTTTACTCTCTGTGTCTGATTTTCCAGCGTCTGCAGCTTATATGCGATCTGAAATTCCAGGTTAAAAACTGCACCCTGCAGCGCGATCTGATTAGCGGAAGGCTTTCCCTTGTTCATCCGGAAGAATTCAAAATTCCCGCAGAAATCAAAGATATAGAATTTATCTTTATCTTTGCCATCCACAAGTCCCGGACAGAGTCTTGTTCCACGTCCGATCATCTGCCAGAACTTTGCCTTGCTCATGACCTTTTTGAAGAAGACAAGGTTCAGAATCTCCGGCACATCAATACCTGTATCCAGCATATCAACCGAAATGGCGATCTGCGGCAGCTTCCGCGGATCACTGAACTCATCAATCGCGCTCTGGGCATAATTGATCCGGTTATCAATTACCTTGGCAAAATCATCCGACAGATGCGGATATTCCTTGTGGAACACTTCCAGGATCTTTTCTGCATGCGCGTGATTTTTGGCAAATATAATCGTCTTTCCGATTTTTTCACCATAATCGATCTTCAGGCCCTGTGTCATGACAGTCTGCAGGACTTTCCGGATGGTATCCTCATTAAAGATCCAGGTATTTAATGCGGAAGAAGCGATGGAATCCGGAAGATTTCCATCTTCATCAATAAAATCTTCCTCGTATTCTTCTTTTTCCGCATCCGACAGCTCATCGTAAACGATACCATGATCGATAAATTTCAGTGTTGTCTCCACAGACTGAAAATCGACCAGATATCCGTCCTTTACCGCCTGCGCAAGCTCATATCCATAAGTCGGTACGCCATTTTCAAGGTCAAAGACTTCATAGGTGTTCTTATCGATCTCATCCTTCGGTGTCGCAGTCAGGCCGACAAGCGGTGCATCGAAGTAATTGAAAATGTCTCTGTATCTATTGTAGATAGAGCGGTGTGCCTCATCGCAGATCACAAGATCGAAATGACCGCAGGAAAATATCTTGCCTTCTTCATCCTTTGCTTCATCAATCAGATTGATCATGGTCTGATAGGTGGAGAAAATGCAGTGCGCACCGCAGTTATTCTTTTCTTCCGTAATATTGCTGCAGGAAAGGTCCGGAAGGAGATTTACGAAATTCCGTTTTGCCTGCACAACGAGTGAAGTTCTGTCTGCAAGGAAGAGAATATTGCGGATCCACCCGGCATTCATCAGCACTTTACACAGTGCTATGACAGTTCTTGTTTTGCCGGAACCGGTCGCCATGACAAGCAGTGCTTTCCGGCGGTTCTTATTATCAAAACTGTCGCAGACTGCTTTAATCGCGGCTTCCTGATAGTAGCGTCCCGCGATCTGCTTATCGACAACCACGTTCCGGAGACTTGTCCGCATAGACAAAAGATTAAACCATTTCTCAAGGTCACGTTTGGACCAGATGGCTGCGCACGGTCTTTCCGGGTACTGCCCATCCACAATTCTTGTATCAAAGCCGTTTGTCAGGAATACAACCGGCCGCCTGTGATACTGCTTTTCCAGAATATCGGCGTATAGTTTTGCCTGCTGACGTCCCTGGGATACATCCACGCAGGTACGCTTTGCTTCTATAACCGCAAGCGGACGATGTGCATCATCATAGAGCACATAGTCTGCATACCCCTTGCCGGAAACGCTTGGCATCCCGTCAAGCTCAACTTCATTCAGCCAGTCTTTTCCTTCTGTCCAGCCGGCATCCACAAGCAGAGAGTCGATGTAAATCTTTCTGGTTTTAAATTCAGAGAGATCAAGCGGTTTTGTAACATAATCCGGTGCCTGTTCTTCCCGGCGCTTTGTCAGCTCCTCTTTCAGTGCCTTGTTTTCTTCAATCAGCGCTCTCAGGTCAACTTCCGCTGCATCTGATAATCCTTTAGACTCTGTTACGTCTTCCGAGATCTGCACAGGCTGTTCCAGCAGCGATTCATCATACTTATGTTCCTGATAATTTTCTCCATAGCAATAAGAGACAAAATCCATGAACAGGAACAGATCTTTCAGGCACAGTTTTGCCTGATCCAGCGTCGCCGGTTTTCCGGTATGTGCTGCCTGATTTCCCATTCGACGGATAAAATCAAGGCGCCGCCAGAGACTATCATCCATCAGATCTTTGAATTCTTCTGTATGAAGGAGCGTGACCAGATTATCCTGATATGGCATGACAAGAGCCTTGTCAACGGAATACATCCACTTGACAGCAAATTCCATTGCCCGACGGCAATTGATAATGCCCGCGGACGGATCAATCACTGCAATCTTCTCTGCCGATATAGCCACCGGTGCAAAGGTATGAAATTGTGGTTCCGAATTCAAATAATCAAAATTTGTCATGAGAGAAGCCCCTCTTTCTCCCTGTAATATTGCGAAAAATTCTCCGCACATTGCCGATCGTAACCCGACTGAGGTCATTTTGTTTGATTGGTTCCTCCCGCCGTTGGTAGGAGTTATAGATTATTTTTGACTTTCTTCAGCTCATCGTATATTCTGATGTACATATCCATTTGTCCGACATCTTGGTTGTGTGATCTTATTTGTTTTCAAATCAATAAGGACAAAACACTTTAAAATATAGTTGTAGAATACGAGATCAATGTAGTAAACTCCACGCTTGCGTGCAGGTCTCCTTTGCATACCAATCCCGAGCGGCTTTATCCTCGACCTGTGTTAGTATTCTGTAGTGTGTCCATGAAAGAATCTCAGATTGTGAACGAGGCTCGTTCACTTTCTCTCCATTCCTCAATTGTGCACTTGCCTCGTTCACAATTGAAGGGAACATCCGATAAACACGTAGGCATTGGTAGAGGATCCTCGTTGAATAACCTTTACCATATACTTTTGTCAGTTTAGAAGCCAATTTCTGAATGATTTCAGCTCCATACTTTGCCCGATCTTGTCCGGAAAGAATCTCCTCATCTATTCTTTTTCCGATATACCAGTTACGGAGGACAAGAGTAGTATTTACGACCTGATAAGCAAAACGTTGAGCATCATCAATAATATGGCAGACATCTCCGATAAAATTATCTGATTTTTTATACTGAATGATTTCGTCCATATCAAATATATCCTTTCTCAAATACAAACCAGATAAACATTTAGTTGCCTTTTAAGCTATATATCTCTGATGTGAGTCTTGACTTTATTCTGATTCACGATCGCATATTGATCGATTTTAGAATGTCCCAGAAGCTTCTATACCAGTTCTATAGGCACGCCTTTGTCTATAGCTCTGCCATTTCATTTAGAATGTTGACCAGTTTTTCTTCCATGATGACGTACTCCTGTTCGCTGTATACCATCATCCTGCACCAGCCTGCAGCTCAACATATTATCCAAAATATTGCAGGCATCAGACTGTCAAATAACAGTCGTGCTTTATCTAATGCCGACTGCACAGCAACTTTTGATTTGTCGATTTGATGGACAAAATCCGAGAACGCTCTTTGCTCATCAGCTGGTGGCAAAATTATTTCAAAACTGTTGATATCTTTATTTGAAATATGCGGAACCAGCGACCCTGTAACATTGCAGTGCTCTAAAAACCACGGGCTGTTTAACAATGAAAACAAAAACTTCTCTTCTATATCCTTAACACGTATGCAAGCAGTCCGTTGAATTAATAATGCAGGCACATGGGAAATATCTATTTCCGCAATTTTAAACCCACCGTTTACCCATGGACGGTCCATTGCCATAACAATATCCTCGTCCTGGAGCAAATACTGTTCAAATCCGTCAGAATTAGGCCAAAACTTACTATTATCCCAGTCGATAAACCCTTGCATCAGATTGTATCCTCCAACAATTTTGATGCCTTTATCTGAATAATCAGCGCTCTGAAACGGATATCCTACAATCACCTCAGCATGCTTTGACAGCGGCTCTTTTTTATAACTTTTTTGATTCAGCTCAGGATCCCCAAACATCTCGACAAATCGGGCTTACAAGAACGAAGTTGCGGATGGCTTTCCTTCTCTAACGTGCACATGTACTGGTTCTTGTGGATAGCCTTCGTTCGACCAGAAATAAACAATATACGGACCTATTTTAATCAGCTGAGGCATTGGCAAAGCCTCCGTCTCTGGCCAGTTCCATGATAATATGTACATTATTTTGCACATATTCTTTCCAATGCTTTAATTCGTCTTCACTGTAACCATTATTATCCCATGCATATTCCGGTAATGTACATGTAAGGCTCTTAAACCCCGTATCGGTTGGTGTCTCAATATAGACATTCACCGTTCCATTATCTCTTAATGGTGAATGAGTCACTTCTGTATCATCACTAAATGTCATATACGGATACATCATATACATCACCTCTTCTAAAAACATCATGCGATATATTTTCTGTGTGATTCCTTTACGTTATTTTGGCTGACAATGGCATATTGCATGGTAGTATCAATCTGTGAGTGTCCAAGGATTTTCTGCACTTGTTCAATCGGCATTCCTTTGTCAATTGCTCTCGTAGCCATGGTCCTTCTGAACTTGTGTGGATGTATACACTCAATATCTGCCTTTCGACCAAGTTCCCGGAGCCGGATCTCTACTCCCCGGATGTTCAGCCTGGCATATGGCGCATTCACCCCTACGATCAGTGCTTCATTACTGTCGGTTCTGGATTCCAGATACTGCTGCAGATGGATTTTCGTCCTGGCATCAAAATACACCTTTCGTTCTTTATCGCCTTTACCGAAGACGATACATTCCCGTTCGCTAAAATCGATATCCTTTCTGTTTAACCGTACCAGTTCTCCGACCCGGATACCTGTCGAATACAGCAAATCTATCACCGCCAGATCTCGTATCTCTGTGCATGCATCCCTGAGCTTTTCAATCTCCTCATCGGAAATTATCGTTTTGACAATCTTGGGTGCTCTTATTTTATGGATCTTACGCATCGGACTTTTTAATATATAGTCCTCTTCTTCAAGCCACAAGAAAAAGCTGGATAAATTTCTACGGATATTATCCATCGTCGTTTTGCTGCAATTATTCACGGACTGATACTCAACCAAGTACTGCCGTATCTCTTCTGCCGTCACTTTCCGAATGTGCTTCTGAACCACTTTCAAAAAACGTTCCACCGTAACTCGGTAATACTGTATCGTCCGCTCAGAGCATCCTTCGATCTTCTTGGCATTGAGAAACATCTGAAGATACTCTTCATTAGTCGTTGCTTTTCCCATTCGGCTTTCTTGGCACAGTTCTTTCAAAAGCACCTCCTGCAGCTTTCTCAATTGAGATGCATTCAGCACCTCCGCCATCTCGTTGACGATCCTTACGATTTTCTCTTCCACTTTGATATACCTCCTTCATCAAGGAGGCAAATCACCGGCCAATTCACCTCAAATCCACTGATACCTTTATTTTACCCGAAATATTTCTGCATTAAAGCATCAAATAAAACCTGCGTCTCATCTAGTGACTTCTGAACGGCAACTTTTGATTTGTCGACCTGAGCTTTAAAGATTACAAATTCTTCTTGTGCTCTCATAGACGGAAGTGGAATTGACAATTCCTTTATCGCTGATAAGTTCAGTGTTTTCTGCGCAATTCCTTTTACACCTTCATCTATCTGTCGCTGGACACCTGCCGAAAGAATTGCACTATGCAGGTATTCGCTGTTTACGACATCTCTCTTCGGTTTAAGGTAAGCAATATGCCTCTGAAACAAAAATTTTCTGTCGCTTTTTACTACCGCTGGATGCCCATATGAACCCACTGTCGATAGAATCACATCTCCAATCTCAAGTGGGGTTCTCTTGATCAGTTCATCGTAAGTTTTCTCATCAATAAACTTTTCAGCATCATATGTAACCTCATTCCCAGTGATATTAGAAACAAAAATAAATGGTATACCCTCGTCCACAAACTTTGGCGGTTGATGCGTCCCATCTGTAATAATCGAGCAGATCTCTCTCATTTTCACCTTCCTCTGCTCATTTCCAAACATCTCGATAAATCGGGCTTTCATGAGGGTGTCCAGATTTTTAAGCTCTTGCTTGCGCAACTGAATAATTGAATTTACCTTTTCCAGATTCATCGCACAAGCACGTTGCTGTTCAAAGCTCACATTAGGAACCAACGTCTCTTCAAGCACCTTACGACTTATCGCCTTGAATGTGCTTCCAGTTCCCTTACTGTTAAGCTCTGCATTCTTTCCCTTCAAAAGCCAGTATACAAACTCAGATGAGATTTTTGTTTGATCTGGTGTTAGTGCAGCCAAGCCACGTCCTATGCAACATTGTTCCCGCACAAAGTTTAGGGCGCCTATCGGCGCTCTAACCGATATCAGAATGTCGCCTGCATTTGCAATCCTTGTTGGTGCATTACACCACACTCTCGTAACCGGATACCTTTCTCCGAAATCTGCGTTACCTTGAAAAAAAGGAATCCCATCGCCTATATCATTGTAACTGCTTGATTCTGGAGATTGCCCCATATTAATCTTGCAAACATCATTAAGCGCTATATATTCCATCATAATCCCCACAAACATCAATTTCCCGCATCAGCGAGCATCTTTTCGAGATCATTCAGATCGTTTGTAATTTCAGTTTCCAGGCTGCGGATACTGGCCAGAATCTCGCTTGTCGGCGGATATTCCACAGGTTTATATTCTACTTTCTTGTACTTGTTAATGGAAAGATCGTATCCATTATCAACGATTTCCTGCTTTGGCACCATGAAAGACTGTTCCGTACGCTCACGGTTCATCTCCTGATCCCTGTGCTTAAAACGCTCTATAATATCCGGAATATCGTTTTCTTCTGTCGGCGTCCTTTTGTCATCCAGGCTGAATCCGTCTGCCTTCATATCGTAGAACCAGACGCTATCGGTACCGCCATGATTTGTTTTCGTAAATATCAGAATTCCGGTAGATACGCCTGCATATGGCTTGAATACACCGGAGGGCATAGAGATCACCGCCTCCAGTCTCTGATTTTCAATGAGTTCCCTGCGGATTGCCTGATGCGCTTTCGAAGATCCAAAAAGAACCCCATCCGGAACGATGCATGCGCACCGGCCTCCGACTTTCAGCATTTGAATGAACAGATCCACAAAGAGTAATTCTGTCTTCTTTGTCTTGCAAAGCTGGAGCAAGTCTGTCGAAACAATGTCATAATCAAGGCTCCCCTTAAACGGTGGATTGGCCAGAATCAGTGTATATTTGTTCCGGTCTGGATTCTGGTCGGACAGGCTGTCTCGATATTCGATATATGGGTTGTCAATACCATGCGTCATCATATTCATGGCGCCGATACGAAGCATCGTCCGGTCCATATCATAGCCATGAAACATGTGATTCATGTAATGGTCTTTCTTCGCCCTGTCAAAAAAGATTTCCTCTTTATGATGTTCTTTTTCATACTCACCAACAGCGACAAGGAAACCCGAGGTGCCGCAGGCGGGATCTATTAAGACTCTATCTTTGATACAATGCCCACATGTGCTTATAGCCCGGAAGCCGCTTGATTTCCGGGCTTTTCTTTGTTTTTGCGCAGCAGAAAAGGGCGCACTTACGGCCCAGCGCTGATGTACGTTTTCATGAGCTGTAGTCAAAAGCGACACCCCCTCTCTGTAATCGTTAAATTGTATGGCTATCGTTAAAAGGTTAATCCTCATCTGCCTGCAAACGGTAGGACTGTTCCACAAGTTCCATTACTTTGTCAATGTCAGATGTATGTTCAAAGTAAAGTTCTACATCGCCGTTTCCCCAGCGTCCAAGCCCCGTAATATCACGGCACATATTGTTTGGATCGTAAATTTCCGAGAACTTCATATTCAGAGAAATCCTGAGTCGCTGCTTTTGTACTACAACATCAACAAAATTAGTATCCAGCTTATATGCAATGTAAAGCTTCTTGAATTCGCGTTTCACATCCGGCGAAAGATTTATAATGCGCTTGTCGAGCATTTCGAACAAAGTCTTTGTGAAAACATTTATACCGTAGGTTTCAAGGCCATATTTCTGAACAGGCTTCTCTTCAACCTGATATGGAGCAAGTTCTGCTGGTGTTAATTGTGGATAAGCCCATATCTTTTTGGCTCTTTCAGCAAGTATTGAAGCTCTCTCCTCAATGGTAGATTCATTCCATGTGGTTTGCTTCACGACATAGGAATTCAGCCTGAGTGCACTTTCTTTAAAGCCACCTTCCATATCCATTTTCTCCATGAACGGATTATCGCTCATTTCAGAATTGTATGCTGTGAGAGTCAAATTCCCGATTGTGTGAAGATACTTCTTCTGCACTTCTTTCCAGTTCGGTCCAAGGTTGTGCTTCCAATCATCATCCAGCTTCGGATTTTGAGGCATGATATGTTCTATCGTGTAATTCTCAATGATGATCGGAGATTTATTTTCATAATTTTCCAGATGGCTGAGCAGGTAATTCCGCTGGCGCATATGATAAACATCTCTAGTCTTAAAAGCGGCGGCAAATCTTTCATCATCAGGAAACACTTTATAATCGTCACGAAGAATGAAAAACGCCTTGATGGAATTCATGTAATCATCCAGCCTTATCTCATTTTTCATAGTCGCAAAGGTCTTATTCAAAGAGTTCGTTGGAATCTCGCAGATATTCCTTCTGAATACGTAACTGATACACATTTCAAGGATCTCTGCAAGTTGGTCTTCCGTGATGATTCCTTCAGCTTGATCATTATGCACTTTAAGCAAAAATGGGTAAGCAACCTCCATTCGAAGTTCACTAATATCTGAATAAAGCGTTTTCAAAGTTTTGTTGCTGCTACGGCGGAAGACCATGTCGGTATAGTATTTTGAATATGCAAGAAGATCTTGACACAGTTCTTCAATAGTTGAAAATTCGCAGTTCAGATGATATGCCTTGAATTCTTCGTATACATGGTCTTGCTTTGGGATTCTGCCAAGTTTCATAGTCAGATAGTCCCGGAAGAATCGATCCATTACCTGATCTTGCTTCTCATATTCAAAGAGAAGCTCCATCGGTCTCCAATAATGTTCATAAACAGACTTTTGCTCTTTGGGCTCCAATCCCATCAAAACGTAATTTCGAATCAAATCGGATTCAGACAATTCTTTACCAGTTGAGTTCAAGCTTTCAAATATTGCTTGTGCGTCATCCTTTGTTCGATCAAGAGTAATGTTTACGATCTGTAATTTCCCAACAGATTCATATATCTCAGCAGGAAGGAGTTCTTTCTTTTCAATCTGGTCTTCAAAGAACTTATAATTTGTTAAAAGTCTTGATGTGACATCAGTTGAAATCGGCTTTTTTTCTACAAGGTCAATCAGAATATCCCGATCAGTTTCCGTCAAGAGTAACTTGTACCGTTCATTGTCTTCCTCGTATTCGTTCTTGAGCAGCATATTATCGATCCGATTTGCGTTGATGGTCTTGTCATCAGTATGTGCAAGAGCATAATCGCGGAGAGCAATAAGCAAAAGGGTCATAGTGGTGATTCTCTGCTGACCGTCAATAATCATATATTTCTGAACTCCAGTAGGCATAGCTTGCTCTGCAATATTTACAATTGAGCCTACAAAATGGCCTTCTTTACCTTTTTTCTGCATATCAACGATGTCATTCCATAAGCGCTCACACTGACTAACCTCCCAACTGTAATATCGCTGATAAACAGGAATAAGAAATTGTTTGTTGCCATTTAAAATCGTGTAGATATTTCCCTTCGTTGCGTCCATATTTACCTTTCTTTATTGTTTGTCATATCCCGACTTTTGCTCTGCTACATAGCTATCAGTCTCATTCACATATTGATTCAACCGGTTTGAATAAGACGTTACGCGGTCTTCCATGTCGTTATTGTCTGCCCAGAGCTCGCACTGTGTCATCACTGTCTGGACAGCGTCATCCATGCCTTCCGGCGGGTACTTGTGCTTCCTCAGAAGTCGTTTGATTAGCATACGCATTTTGGCACGGGCGGAATCTCGCTTCTGCCAGTCGATGGTGCGGTTCTTTCGGAGAGTATCTGCCAGCTCTTTCGTGATAGCTATGAGTTCCTCATTTTCGTAGAAATCTTTGATTGCCTGCGGTTTAGTAAGGGCATCATAGAAAGCTAGTTCGTCCGCGGTCAGTCCAAGCTGTTCGCCTTCTTTCTGCGCCGCCTGTATTTGCTTTGCTAGATTCAGGAGTTCCTCAATAACCTGCTCGTTCGTCAGCATCCCGTTCAAGTAGCGGTTCATCGCCTGCTGCATGATCTCACTGAACTTCTCAGACTTGACGACATTCGTACGTTTGAATATGACGACCTGTTCCGCAATCAGCTTCTTCAAAAGTTCAACGGCGAGATTCTTCTCCTTCATGTTTGCGACTTCTTCAAGGAACTTTGTATCAAAGAGAGAAAACTCACCGTTCACATCCTGAAACAGGTTGATTACGCCGTCGCTGTGGATACTCGCCTTCAAGAGATTATTGATACGGGCGTTCATTTCTGGCAAGGATATTTTCTTTCCTTCACCTTGATTTGTAAGCCTGTTCACCAGTACGCGGACAGATTCGAAGAATGCTGCTTCAAGTCGTTCATCCTCTCTTGCAAGAGAAGAGCAGAGGGAAAGTGCTTGTTTCAGCATTAGGGATTCCTTCAGGAATGTATCCCGGTCATCTTCTTTATCAACGGCAACGATAAAGTTCACTGCGCCACTGATAGCCTTAGAACGTGCAAAATTGCTACCGTGCAAGAAATCCGAATAATCGAAACCGTAGAACAGATCGCGGCATACAGACAACTTTTCCTGGAATTTCGGATATGCTACTTTCGCGACATCGGTGTCCCCGTAGTTCTTACGGTCACGCGCCGTGTAATCGTTCATTGCTTCCTTCAGAGCCGAAGCAATCCCGACGTAGTCGACAATCAGGCCGCCTTCCTTGTCCTGAAAGACTCGGTTCACGCGAGCAATGGCCTGCATCAGGTTATAGCCCTTCATCGGCTTGTAGATATACATTGTGGCAAGCGAAGGCACGTCAAATCCTGTCAGCCACATATCTACAACGATGGCAATTTTGAAAGGGCTGCTGTTATCCTTGAACTCTGCGGCGAGCTCATCTTTGTGCCGCTTATTGCCGATGACTTGTGCCCATTCTTCCGGATCTTTGTTGGAGCTCGTCATCACAACTTTGACCTTGTCCGTCCATGCCGGACGCAGCTCCAGAATCCGTTTGTAAATCTTCATAGCAATCGGGCGTGAATAAGCGACAATCATTGCTTTGCCGGTCAGCAGGTTCTCACGGTAATTCTCGTAATGATCAAGGATGTCATTTACGAGAGATTCGATGGTCTTATCATTCCCGAGAATGGCCTCCATCTGGCCGAGTTCTTTCTTACTTCGCTCGATGACATCCGGATCGGCGTTCTCTGCCATGATGTCATATTCTTTATCAATCAAGGCAAGTGTATTTTCGTCAAGCTTTAATTTGATTACACGACTTTCATAGTAGACCGGGCGAGTTGCGCCGTCCTCCACTGCTTGCGTCATATCATAGATGTCGATATAATCACCGAAAACCTCACGCGTGTTTCTGTCCTTGAGGGCAATCGGCGTTCCTGTGAACCCGATGTAAGTTGCATGCGGCAAACTGTTACGGATTACCCGAGCGGTTCCTATTTTGATTTCACCGGTCCTGGAGTCTATCTTCTCCTTTAAACCATACTGCCCACGGTGTGCCTCGTCTGCCATGACGATGATGTTATGCCGCTCGGAAAGCGGCTCATGGGATTCTTCAAATTTCTGCATCGTGGTGAAGATGATGCCGTTCGCTTTCCTGCCGTCGAGCAGTTCTTTCAGATTCTGCCGGCTTTGCGCATGAATCGGGTCCTGCCTCAGAAAATCCTTGCACTTGGCAAACTGTCCATAAAGCTGATCATCTAGATCATTACGGTCAGTGATGACAACGATGGTCGGCGAGTCCAGTGCCTCCTGCAGCAAATGAGCATAGAACACCATCGACAAGGATTTGCCACTGCCTTGTGTATGCCAGAACACACCGCCTCTACCGTCAGTTGCCATGCCTTTCTTTGTGGATTCAATAGCCTTGCGAACTGCGAAATACTGGTGATATCCGGCGAGAATCTTGAACTGCTTCAACCCCTCGTTGGAGAAGCAGATGAAATTCTTGATGATATCAAGCAGCCGTTCCTTTTGGAACATGCCCTCGAAGAACGTATCAAACTGCGCGTACTGCGTGTTCTCATAGCTCCCGTCCTTCGTTTTCCACTCCATGAACCGGTCTTCGCCGGAAGTGATCGTTCCAGCCTTGCTCGTCAGATGGTCGCTCATGACACAGATGCAGTTATAAATGAACATGGATGGGATCTCATGCATATAGTTGCGGATCTGTGTATAAGCTTCTGATGCGCCAGTCTCCTCCCGTGAAGGAGATTTGAGCTCCATCAGTACAACTGGCAAACCGTTCAGAAAGAGAAGGACGTCCGGGCGCTTGTTGCTGTTCTCGATAAAGGTCCACTGATTGGCTATGACAAAGGAGTTGTTATCAGGATTTTTGTAGTCAACCAGATAGACAATGCCGGAGCGTTCCTCGCTTCCGACAAGATAGCGCACCTCGACCCCATTCTGTATGTAATCCATGAAGACAGCATTCTTCTGTACAAGATCGGCATTTTCAAAGTTCTTCAGCTTGAAGAGTGCCTCATGAATGGCGTTTTCCGGCATATTCGGATTGACACGGCGGATTGCATCGTCCAACTCCTCTTCATATAGCGGATCGTGATAATCCCGGTCCAGATCCGGACCGTAGACATGCCGCCAGCCTATATTCTCGAACAGCTCTATGATCGTATTTTCATAGTCTGCTTCGGTGTAAAAACCTGACATAAAATCAACTCCTTTTCACTTTATCTTTATACTCCAGAGGAGTCCTTGTTCTCCGTTAAACAAGAATTTA
>CAIFEZ010000023.1 GCA_903789595.1 uncultured eubacterium 1-6 | reverse complement strand
CATTATTGAGTTTTCAAGGTTCAATACACCTTTTGGGTGTGGGAAGTTTTAGTAAATAAAATAATAGGTATCCCCGAATTTTCTCATAGAGCTTGCTTCCAGAAATGCATGCCCCTCATAAGGCGTTCCGATGGACTCCTTCTCACTCGCAATACCGATATACTCCGGACCGCTCTTGACTGTAAGCATATCTTTCGGATCGATTTCAAAACACATTGGTCCGTGTTCTGTTGGTTTAGAACCATCCAGCAGGATTGGATTCCCCTGCAAAGCAAAACCTGTATAAAGATACAGCCGTCCGTCATCATCTCTGAAAATACCCGGGTCAAACTGGAAAGGTTCATTTTTCTTGCCTATGGGCACTTTATCCGCATACTGTACATATCCGTAAAATTCATACTTTCCAGCCGGTTTATCGCATACCGCCACAGAAATCATCTTCGTACCGCCCATAAAATAGTACAGATAATATCTGCCATCGTCGCCCTGCACCATATCAGGTGCTGCCAGGCCGTTCGTCAACCGGATCTTCGGCGCCGCCGGATCCTGCTCTCTCTTGTAGATGCAGCCCTCATAACGCCAGTTTCCAAGATCATCAACCGGGGCAGACCAGCACACATAATCGCCAAGACAGAAATTCAGTCCGTTAAACAAATCGTGAGAACCGTAGATATATACTCTTCCGTCCACAACATGCGGTTCTCCGTCCGGAACATACTCGTGCAGACAGCGTCAGTGTACACGGGGACGATGCAGCCACTGACGCCAGACAGTCTTATAATACATAATTTTAAATTTTCAGGCAATCTTATACCCATATTGAAATCAAAGTTATTCTTCAGGGCCTGTATATTCCGCTTTTACCTCTCCATTTTCACGTTTTACAGAAACCGTTATAACTCCATCCGGTGTCGGCACTTTGCCGTACGCCCAGTCCAGTCCCCTCGGAAGACATGGTGAAAATTTTATCTTCTTAAAGCCAGGTTCAGCAGGAGTTACCCCCAGGATTTTAGCCGGCATCTGATAGGTCGGTGTTCCTCCCCAGGCATGTGAGTAATCGCAGTCGAATCCATACCATACTTCCTTTAGTCCAGACTCATTTTCTCTCAGAAGCGCATTCCATCGCCCCAGCTGCTCCAGGCCATATTTTTCAAACAATCCTGTTTTTGCAAGAGCATCAAACACGAAATGCATAAAATAAGGCTGTGCCTGACTGAGAGCCGCATCTTCCATAACACGCACCATTAGATCTTTTTGCCGGTCCTCAGGCGCAATATCATACAACACAGCTAACGTATTCATATGCTGACTCGTAAATTTTATCTGAACATCAGCCGGCAGCCACTTTCCATTTCCCGAAGCGTTTTCATCGAACAATCCGTCAATATACAACTGTGCTTCTTTATCCCACAGCAATCTGTTTACAGCTGCTTTTACTTCCCCGGCCTTTTGTCTATAGTGTTCCGACAATAAATTTAACGTTTCATGATCATCCAGATAAACCTTCGTTCTCTCCCCGAATTCATTAATAAGGGTAATAAGCCTGCATGCCGTATCCAACGCACCAGCAAACATAGCTGTGAGATACCCCTGCCCCATGCATTTGGGCGGATGATGTCTGTTATACTCACCTTCCTCAACCCAGTCCATAAACATGTAGTTCGGCGCATGCTCAATAAGCATATTTTCCCCAAGATATCCCTCAAACAATTTTATGATCTTCTGAACAGTTTCTTCCACATGATCCAGTATTTCTATATCGCCTGTATACATTACATAATCATATATCATCTGAATATAGAGGAGGCAGTAACTGGGATGGAACATTCTGCAATTCTTATATTTCATATAGTATGCTATCTTAAGTATATCGAACCGGGTGAGCCATTTATCCCCAAACGTATAATAATTCATCAGGCTCTCTATCATATAATCCCCCATACACCCCAGCGGTTCCTGGTGGATCGGCGAATCCATGTGATAAGTCTGGCGGCATATCTGGTTTGTCCTGCATCCCAGAAGATATATTTTTTCAAGATCCGGATCGCTGCACCGAAAACTTCCTTTCATATTAGCCGGATAAAGACTTACATCTATGATCGGATCAATTATTTCTATATCCTCATACAAATTGCTCACTGTCACCTGAATATAATGCACACTATGCATACGCAGAGATTCAATATTATTTAACCCGTCTCCAAGCATATAGCATTCTGTTGTTCCTGAACGCTCAATCTTTCCCGGGAATTCCTGCATATGCAATGTAAGCTTTGTCCCGCGTTTTCCCGATATTTTCATACGCGGCCATGCAGCATATATCCGCCCATAATCAAGCCAGAACGTGTAAGGAGCTCCTTTTTTTATCCGTATCACCTTTTCACCCGGATCATATTCCAAACGTGATGTTTCGCTTTCAAATGGAGCTATGATATCTTTTATGCTTTTATGCGCATATTCCAGATTAGGTATCCCCGCAGGCAGAAGCTTCGGAAACTTTTCCTGATCCGACACAATCTCGGCCTGATATTCTTTTCCGTTTCGTTCTCCTGTATGGCAGGCATTTTCAGAAACAATCACAGCTTTCCTTCCATCCCATATATCACGTTCCTGCCAGGCCTCTTCACGGATGCATGTCCATGTATCATCCGTTCCGTATATTACACTCCTTCCATCCGGATAGATCAGGACCATATCCGCGATCAGACCTCCGTGTCCGCACGAGACTTCAGACTGCACAACCGGCCCGAGGCACACTCTGACCGTAATATAGTTAACCCCAATATTAAGAATGTCTTCTATATTATAATTCTCGTAAAATTTATATGGAAGCGGATCACAATTGGCATAATCCCCTCCCGGCTGCGCACTTCCCCTTCCGATAAATACACCGTTCACGGATAATTTATAATTACTGTCAGCGGATATATATATTTCTGCTTTGTCCGGAATATCCTCAACCACTATTTTCTTTTCAAAGTAGAACACGCCAAAATCCCAGCCTTTTTTCTGAAACAGTGTATATGGTGATTCCTGAAAATCTCCATATACATTTTCCGGTGCCCAGATCCATCTTCCCGACCATCTTCTTGGTTCTTCCGGTGCTGTGAAATGCGATTCACGAAACATATAGAGGCTCCCTTTTTCTGTTGCTGTCCTCATCTTTTTCCTCCTGTGTTTCAAAACAGGAATATGCGGGAAAGAACAATGTCCTCCCCGCATATTCCACTGTTTTTTAGTTAACCCTTTTATAAGCGCCCCGGTTATTCCGCATACTCATCCAAAAGCGCCTGGCATTCTGCATTCAATTCATTAAGTCCTTCTTCAACCGATGGATATTTACCCTGGATAATATCTACAAGGTACTGCGCCATTGTTGTCTGCACTTCTGTCACTCCGCCATATGACGGTTTCGGTTTTACGCCTTCCATAAGAGTACCTTCGTCATACATTCTTACAAGATCCGGCTGAACTTCTTCTGTCTCAGCTCTGAGTTCCGGATCTTCATAAGATGCGATGTCCACCGGTGTTCTTGCCTGAACATCTGTTACCCATCTGTGCCAGAAATTATTGTCGATGAGATACTGTAAGAACTCTCCTACAGCTTCTGTCTGCTGCGTCAGAGAAGACACGCTGATCTCCATATTGGAGCTGACCATTCTGTAAAATGCATTAGCCTCATCAATTTCCATTCCTTCATCCGGTACCGGCATATCAGCCATAATATACTCAAAATCTTCCGGCACTTCCATATCCGTAAGGATACCATTGATATAGGTATAACCGATATCTGTAGCACATTTTCCGCCAAAGAACTGCTCATGCCTGTCCATATATGTCTCGTTTGCAGCACTGTCAGAGAATGTTCCTGCATCATACATTGATTTCAGGAATTCAACAGTTGTGATAGCGTGATCATTGTTCATCGTCATCTCTGTTGCGTCATCATTCATCGGCGCCCCGCCCAGCTGCCAGTTCCAGTAGTTAAACTCGTTGTTGACATCCGAGTAGTTATCCATACTCATCGGAATGGAATATCCGGTGTATCCGGCTTCCTTAAATTTGATCGCTGCATCTTTAAATTCGCTCCATGTCTTCGGAACAGAATTCTCGTCCAGACCGATCGCATTCAGCGCCTCGATACTGTACATCATATACGGCGAAAGGTCGACCCATGAAGGGATTGTCCACAGTTTTCCGTCTTTAGATGCTACTCCTTCAACAACTTCCGGAAGCATCAGTTCTCTTACCTGGCTTGCAATATCAGGAAGAACATCTTCCAGTGGCGTGATAACACCCATCTTTTCACCATAATCATCAATACACGGACCAAGTGCAT
The DNA here is from genome assembly GCA_903789595.1 of uncultured eubacterium 1-6. GTDB lineage: Bacteria > Bacillota > Clostridia > Lachnospirales > Lachnospiraceae > Bilifractor. The sequence goes on along the minus strand of CAIFEZ010000023.1, from coordinate 52,715 downwards.
AGAGATCAGGAGCAGTGTCATCTCCAGCCTGGAAAGCAGTTACGATTTTTTCCTGACGGCTTCCCCAATCCTGTGCAGTGACTGTAACATGGATCTTATCCTGGGAATTATTGAATTCTTCCGCCATATCCTGGAATACAACCGGCTCTGATGCAAGTCCGCCGAATACCCACATGTCAAGGTTAATAACGCCGTCTTCCGATTCACCCTGAGCCTCTTCGCCTCCGCCTTGTGCGTCTTTCTGCGCACCACATCCTGCGATCATCGAAACCGCAAGGACACCCGTCAACAATAAAGATACAACTCGTTTTTTCATAAGAAACCTCCTCCTTTGATTTTTTAGGTCAGCTCTTCCACCGCCTTTTCGTTCTATATCAACGCATCTTTTTGCGTTAATACTCTTATCCTTTTACCGCTCCTGCAGTCAATCCTTCGATCAGATTCTTTCCGAGAAGAAGGAAAAGTATCAACGTAGGGATCGTCACTATGATGGACGCGGCACCCATCTGGTTCCAGTATGTTCCGAATTCTGTAATAAATCTTGATAATCCGATCGAAATCGTATAATTTTTCTCACTTGTCAAAAGGATCAGACTATACAGATATTCATTCCATGCAACCATAAACGAATATACTCCCACCGCTGCAACACCTGGTTTTGATATAGGAAGTATCACTTTTGTAAATATGCCAAGCGGTCCGCACCCGTCTATTCTGGCAGCCTCTTCAAGTTCCTTCGGCACTCCCCGGAAATACCCGTACATCATCCACACGGAAAACGCAAGGCTGATCGTTGTATACAGAAGCATGAGGCCGATATGCGTATCGTACAACCCGTAATTCCTGTATGTAGAAAACAGCGGGATGATGATCGAAGTACTGGGGAACATTTGTGCCACAAGCACAAACGTAAGGATTGCCTTTTTTAACGGAAATCTGAATTTAGCAAATCCATACGCCGCCATACTCGAAACGATCATGCCAAGAAGCGTTGCAACGATCGAGATTTTCAATGAGTTGAAAATATATGTAGGAAACGGCTTTTGCACCCATACCTCGTAGTATGATTCAAAAGAAAATCTTTCCGGCCATAAGGTTACGGGAATTTTCAACAATTCCGTCATCGTCTTCCCCGAAGTGATAAACATCCAGAAAAGAGGAAACAGTGCAACAAAAAGAATCATCGCAAGGCCCAGCGCCTTCAATACAAATATTAATTTCCTGTTCATGTTCACGCCTCCTCTTCCTTAGTCGCCTTTGTTACCCTGAGATAGATCAGCGCAAAGATCATGATGATCACAAATTGTATAACCGAATATGCCGATGCCTCTCCAAAGCGGAATTTCTGAAACGCCGTTTTATATATTGTCATCGGGAGGGTCGTACTTGAAACTCCCGGACCACCGGCTGTCAGGATATTAATGATTCCAAATCCGTTCATTGTCCATATCGCCGCCATCAGAGAGCAGATCGATAATACGTATTTCAAATTTGGTATTGTAATATACCAGAATCTTTTTATGCCATTACATCCGTCAACTGCAGCCGCATCATACAGTTCTTTGTCAATCCCCTGCAGTCCTGCCGACAACATGATCGTCACATAGGGATAAGTCCTCCATATGTATACAAAACAAACAGATGCGAGCGCCGTAGCTTCGGAAAAGAACTGTATATGCTCCGGCAGGATATGCAGATATTCAACCAGAACCGAATTGACCAGTCCCTTTTCTCCATCAAGGATCCATCTCCACAAAGCACCGACCACTACCTCCGGGAGAACCCATGGCATGAATACCAGTGCCCTGATAATATTCTTGCCGTGCCTTATATTATTGAGGAATACTGCGATCAGCATTGATATAACAACAGTAATAACTGTTACAACGACAGCAAAAATCACTTCATTTTTCAGGATTATCCCGAAATCTTCATCCGCTATTACTTTTTTGAAATTATCTAAGCCTATAAAATTGTAATCCCAGCTCTTTAAAATATTGAAATCAGTTACGCTGTACCAGAATCCCTGCACCATTGGAATAAAAAGCAATCCGATCAGCAGAATAAGCGCCGGTGCAATGAACAGATACCCCCGTACTGCCTCCCAGAATAAAAGCCGGGACATTTTTTTCGTTTTCTTCATACGCTACCTCCCTGCACACCAAATTTCACAAAATGATACTTATCGGACCATACATTTCTCTGATCCTCTTTAAATTCATGCGGTGTATCTGTAAAATCCGCCGGCCAGACCGCATACAGTTCACCGTCAACATGGTGGAGAGGTCCCAGTAGATTTCTGTTCGATGCATAAAGTTCCCACACAATCTCGTTTTCTCCCAGATGAACATAGTCTGTGATATCATACTCATACGGCTGCCACAAAATATCTTTCACCCACTGTCCATTGATAAACAATCTGGCAGCCATTGCATTCAGCCGGCCAAATCGATATATATATCTTTTGCCTCTGTTGCTTACAATCTTCACTCCTTTCGAATCATCATACTCATGCAGAAGAAGTTTCTGTTTTACTTTGATCTTTCCTGCAAAGAAGCAAAATCCCTGGGATGTAAAATCATCTCCGTATACACAGTCCGGCAACTCTTTGAGATAAAACGAGTCATCACAGATCAGTTCTTTTCTCCATGAATACTGATATCCGTTGCGGTTATACACTCCAAAATCACCAATGATATATATACTTTCAATTTCTGTATCATAAGTAAGTTTGTTTATTTCTGTCTCCAGCACATCTTTTCCAAACAGGACATCATATACTTTCTGCTGCTGCACAAAATCAATCTCGAGAATAATTTCATTCTGACCTTTCTTTAAGTAAGGACGGATGTCATATTTCCGGAATGATTTATCTTTCCACCATCCGCACTCACCAATCTCCACATCTGTTCCGTTGATACATGCCTTCAGGATTTCCGGCACCTCAGCCGCCAGGTATATTTCCCCATGCTGCAGCGGATCATCTTCAATACAGAATTCAAATTTCAGTGAAACATGAACCGGCCTCTTTTCTTTTAAAAGGATATCCATCAGCCGGATCACCGGAACCCGATCCATCCATCGTCCGTTTTCAATCCGATAAGAGCAGTAATCCAGCGTCAGCGAATTTGCCTCTGCTTCAATAATATCCCATCTCCCGCCGGTCCCGATAAACACACAATCCGCTTCTTCAGCCATACATCTGTTTTCATCCCGGCTTCCCGGCTCCATAATATATACCACCGACTGTGCCCCGGTAAAATCAAACTTCAAAGTCGTTGTTCCATTGACATAATTTGTACCGCATATGTTTTTCACATTTCCAAGAGGATCGTAACTGTATATTCTCCAATCTCCCGGCACCGTCAACACGTTGGACGTGTTCCGGCAGCGATCCAGACTGACTACATACAAATACTTGTTCTTCCCGTCATTCCGCAGCTGAATATGGATATTGGGGGTTTCTTTCCCATTTTCCGCAATGGATACCGGGAACTCCTGCATCTGTTTAATCCGGACTGCAGCATTTTTCGATTCCAGGAATGTAATCGAGTTCTTCAGTCTGCCCGTAAGCTCTTCATCCGCCTCACCCTCAACCAGCTCTGGAAGTTTTCCCATGGAAAATATCTTGCCGCCTGACTGTGCAAATTTTAAAAGAAGTTCAGCCGTAGATCTCTCGATCGTTACCATATCCGGAATAAGTACTGTTTTATAAGCACATTTTCCAATCCTGAAATATTGACCGTCAACAGAGCCGTATTTTTTTATAATTTCTTCATCACCGTAATGATGTTCAATATGATTGTCCGACAACCACTGTGACAAATCCTCAAACGCCTGTCCGAAATCTGTGATCTTCCCTTCAGCTTTCCCGTTATACAGAATCCATCCGCTTCTCATAGGATGGAGCAGCAGGACTTCCGTTCCCGCGCTTCCCTCTGTCAGCAGTACTCCGAGACGTGCGAAATAATCATTAAACTCTCTGTATATCTCCCACCAGCTTTGCTGATAAAAAAGTGACGGAGGGAAATCTCTTTTCCGGATGCCTTTAAGTGAATATGCTTCCAGATGCTGACACATTCTGGTCACTCCATTAACATATTGCCACTGGGCAATCCACTTTAGCTCCTCCGGCGTACAGTTCCAGCCAACCATCGCAAACATCTCTGAAATAACAGCCTTTTTGCCCAACTGTGCTGCCACGCTTCCCGCCTGTTTTGGGGTAAGCGGTGATGATATCCGTCTCCTCAGCCAGTCAATCCCCGGCATATCCATATATTCATACGACGGCATTACACCGGCCGTCGCCTGCATCTGCATTAACAAAGAGTCCTCACGCATCAGATGACCGGTCAGAGAACAGCCATGTTTCTCGCACCAGTCATGGATTGTCCTGCAGAAACTGTTCGTATACATCCGCGATATTGTTTTCCAGAAATCATACCGGTATTTTTCATATCCTTCAGCTTCTCTGAACAGAGCAGTATAGCACTTTTCAACCGGATATCCGTTTTCTTTTTCAAACTGTTCAGGAAGGCTCAGCGAATACGGTATCTTTAACTTTGCGAACTGCGGTTCGTCTGTAAAAAACCCGGGAATCGTTTTCCCCAGTTCATCCGGAAAATATTTCAGATACTGCTCATGTGTAACTTCAAGAAATTTTTCTACTACTTTCTGATTTAAAATGTCAACATAATAGGGATTGATTTTCTCATATACGACATACACTTTGTCCTGCCCTGACGCTGCAAGGTCATCATTCCCCAGATATCCGCCGTCTTCCGCATAGATCCCCAGTATATTCTGCGACCAGTCTATTTCCTTCGGAGAGAGAAATTCCTGTTCCATCCATCTCATATGATAGTATGCCCCGAGCGCAGTCACTCTGCCTCCGGCAAATCCACTGGGCCAGCCCTCTTCGTCATAAAGCCACGCCTCCATACCCAGTTGTTCCGCTTCTTCTGCCGACGTCCTGATACATTCCATCCATTCGTCGTCCATATACCGTGTTTTCAGTCCACCTCTGGCGTGCATGAAAAAACCGCCGATCCCCTTATCATGCATCTCATTGATCTGCCACTTCAATTCTTTCGGATCGAGCTTGTCATTCCAGGACCAGAATGGAAGAGCACGATATTCATTTGATGGATTTTCCAGTTTTTTTTCTAAGGGACTCAATCGGTTCACCTCCTGCATATTTTCTGTATCGCAAGTTTAAGATATTCTCTGTTATCCTGCGTATCTGTTACAAACTCAGTTTCCAGCAGATACCTGTATATCAGTTCCTGTGTTTTTTCATTTCCACAGATCCCTATTTCCTCAAGGCTTGTCGGCATTCCTGTTGCTTTCATAAAATCTGAAAATTCATCCGTCAGATCTTCCTGCCGATTGTACACAAGCTGAAGCAGAAGAGCCATGCCTACAATTTCCCCGTGGAGAAAACCCGCCGCTTCTTTTGTGAAAAATTTTCTTACAGCATAATACATCTCATGGGCCAGAGCCGTCTGCCCCAACGCCTTTGAACTGCCGCTGATAAATCCCGTCAAAGCAAAATTAATATAAAGATAATCGTGAACTTCCTTACTGAGGATATGATTCTCAATATCATGATATATGGTCGAATAATTCTTCTTTAAAATCTTATAAATATATTCCGATAACGTATATGCTGTATATAATTCAAAGTTCATCGAATCCGCTTTTACCTGCGGATGTCCATTGCACATTTCTATGCACTTCGCCATTGAGTCAAGCATACCGGCGGCTGCATATCTGGGCGGCTGATGGACCATAATATCCTCATCAATGATAACTGCACTCACTTCATAATCATGATAAAGATTTCCGCCTGCCGTTCCCAAAGCCCGTCCGTCATCCTCATACATCACGCTCATAGGCGTATACGCAGCACAAGTGGCTGAGCATGTCGGTATCAATACAACCGGAAGGCCTGCAATATGAGCTGAAGCTTTGGCAAGATCCATTATCCTTCCGCCTCCGACTCCGACTATGACGTCTGCATTTTTCTCTTCTGCACGTCCGGCATATGTTCTGGCAGCATTCCAGCTTGTATACCCGTTATACACTTCAATATCATATTTTAATGACTGAAGATCATACTGGGATTTGAGTGTATTCTGCAGAATGGATATCGCCGTGGGACCTCCGAGCACATATATCTGTTTTCCATACCTGGCAGTCTCTTCACCGATCACCTCTACCGCTCCCGGCATCTGAATATAGCGTCCGGCCCCCAGTTTATAAGCAATATCCATCCTGACATCTCCTCCTTATGATTAATTATCGTTTTCAGATTTTCCCGATTTCCTCAAGCACACTCTTCGTCACTTTCATCTCATCATCCGTAGCCGGCGCCAGCGGTCCTCTTGCCGGTCCGATTTTAATTCCGGTGCAGAGTTCGATCGCAGGTCTCATGATCGAATTGGGAAGAATGCGTCCATTCTGTCCCGTAGTCTTGCAAAAACGATAAATCGGAACGAACAGTTCTCTGGCTTTTTCATTGTTCCCTTCTGCAAATTCTTTGAAAATCTGTCTTATCTCATGTCCGAAAATATGAGCGCCGCCGCTTACAAGTCCCATCGCGCCCTGAACGATCGTCGGAAGCAGCATCACGTCATCGCCATTATATATAGCGAAATCCGGATCCACTTTTTCAGTTGCCAGGAAGAAGTCCGTCACCTGTGTCGGATTGATGCCCGCCTCATCCTTAACTCCGATTATATTCGGGATCTCAGCAAGACGACCTACTGTCTCCGCTTCGATATTTACACCTACAAAAATCGGGATGTTATACAGCATGATATTGCATGATGTGCTTTCCGCGATCCGTTTAAAGTGATTATAAATGCCTTCCTGCGTTGGCTTATTATAAAACGGACACACGATCAGACACGTTTCGATCCCCAGCTTCTCCGCCTCTTTTGTCAATGCGATCGTTTCTTTCGTTGAAGCACATCCGGTACCTGCAATAACCGGTTTCCTTCCCGCAGAAGCTTTAACTGCTGTTTCAAAGAGTTTTACACGTTCGTCAAATGTAAGAAGACTTGCTTCTCCTGTCGTTCCTGTCACGATCAGAGAATCGCACATATCCTTCTCGATCAGATATTCGATCAGTTCCGCATATGTATCATATTTAACATTCTCATTCTCATCATACGGTGTTACGAGTGGTAATAAGATCTGTCCATATTTTTCTACAAATTTATTCATTGTTTGTTCCTCCAATTTTAACTGTTTATGCTAAAAAGCTTTCTCTGATTCGTTTCTTGTCTTCTTCAGGAAGATAAGTGATCGGACTTCTGCAGTACCCCGCATCTCTTCCTAAAAGTTTAAGCGCATACTTGATGCGGATAGGAAATTGGTTACCACCCAGACTCTGCCACTTTTTATAAAGCGAATTCTGCAGCCTTATTCCTTCATCATGCTTTCCTTCCCCGGCATATTTCCACATCATACAGCTTTCTTCAGGGAATACAGAAAGAATTGCACTGATAGCGCCTGCAGCACCAAGTTCAAAGCAGGAAAAAATCATATCATCTGTTGCAGCAAAAACTTTCCCCTTATTGTCCGAGACCATAATATCTCTGTATAAAGCCTGGATCCCTCCGACACTTTGTTTGATGGCTGCAACATAATCCGTCGTGTTAAGCAGTCTCGTATAAAGTTCTGCACTGATCGTGTTCTGTGGGATCACATTATAAATAATGATCGGAAGCTTTACTTCCTTTGAGATCGTACTGTAAAAATCGTACATTCCCTCCTCATTCGGAACCAGAACGTTATACGCATTCGGAGTTACCATAATGGCGTCAGCCCCCGCATCACGTGCAGCGATCCCTGCTCGGACAGCCGCCTTTGTACAGGTCCGCATGATCCCGCATACCAGCGGCTGCGTATCGTCCATGATGCTTTTTGCTATTTTGATCAGTCTGACAAGTTCGTCATCTTCCAAAGTAGGTCCTTCACCAGTACTTCCAGCCACACTAAGACCATCCGCTCCTGCATCCAGGCAGATCTTCATTTCCTGCCTGAGAAGCTGCTCGTCTATATCTCCATTTTCTTTAAATGGAGTAACGATCGGCGGAATAATCCCTCTCAGTTTTGTTTCCATGAGCCTAATACCTCCTTTTATTTGTATGATTGTATGATGTCGTACTGCTCAACTAAAAATTATCATTTCGAGTAAATATTGTCAATATTGATTGTTTAAAAAATAGTTTTTTAGACATATTGCTATTATTTCATTTTTATTATTGTTTAATTTGCATATATTTTTTATATTTTCTTCCATTCAATTGACACAATATCTTTTCAGTCTTATTATGATGTTATATTGTATGATGTCGTACAATATAGTCAAAACCCAATGCCCAAAGGAGGTTATTATAATGAATCATATTTCAGCATTAAAAGTTGGATGCGGGAAATTTTTTCACGGCAAAAATGTCCTTTGTCTTCTTCCTGATGAAATCCGGCGTCTTGGCGGAAAAGCCCTTGTAATAGGCGGTAAAAATTCAATGAAAGCCTTTTTGGATCAACCCATGACCGGTGATCTGCTCATTTCTCCCAATATCGAATGCCAGATGATCGAATTCAGTGGCGAATGCACCGTTGCACGTGCGAAACAATATGCTGATACTGCATTAAAAGAAAAAGCAACCGTCTTAGTCGGCATAGGCGGGGGAAAGTGTATTGACACAGTTAAATGCAGTTCTGTTTTTTCTGCGCTTCCCATCATTACTGTACCGACCTCAATCGCAACCTGTGTCGCCACTTCCATGACGGCTATCATGTATAACGAAAAAGGGCAGCGTGCACCGGCAGTCAATCTGGAAAAAGAAGTTGATGTATGTATCGCCGACAGGGATCTCATTGCTACAGCTCCCGAAAGGACTCTCGCAGCCGGCATTCTTGATTCCATTGCCAAATACCCGGAATGCCTTCACCAGAAAGATCCTTCGTCTTTCGACAGTTGCAGCCTTAAGGATCTTATCCAGATCATTAATGGCAGAAGCATCTACCATTTTCTTCTGGAAAAGTATCCTGCAGTATACCAGCAGGATAAGAACACAACTGTTTTTGACGATATAATTCTCACTAACCTTCTCCACACCTCGATTGTCAGTGGTTTTGCTGACGGATCAGGCCAGCTTGCGATCGCACATGCTACATATGATTTTATGCGCAATTACAATACCATACATTCCGCTCCATTCATGCACGGAGAAATCGTTGCTGTGGGACTGCTTGTTCAGATGCGCTATAACGGTTTTTCCAAAGACGAAATAGAGCAGGTACGTTCTGCCATGAAATCAATGAACATGCCCTGTACATTAAAAGACCTGAATTATGAACCTTCAAACGACAACCTGCTCTTTTACATTGATCATATTGCTGAAGATTCAAATATTCGTACACCGGCAGAAAAATCCCGGCTTGCTGAAGCAGTGAAGGAAATATTATGAAATATCTTGAACAACTGACTATAATCCTGCTTTTCACCTGTGCAGGTGATGTACTGCATTATTTACTTCCTTTTCCAATACCCTCCGGAATCTACGGAATGTTCCTTTTGTTTTCCGCTCTACTTTCCGGTCTGGTCAAAAAGGAAAAGATTAAACAGACCGGCAGATTTTTGATTGCGGTCATGCCCGTCTTATTTGTCGAGCCGGCCGCATCCGGTCTTCTCAGCAACTGGCAGCATCTACGGCCGCTTTTGCTTCCCGGATCTCTCATAACAATCCTTTCAACGCTTTTCGTTATGACTGTATCCGGACGTTTAACACAGCACATAATCATGCATAAGAAAAGAAAGGGCGATACTCGTGACTGAATTTGTAAGCCAATCATCACTGGCATGCATCCTGATCACTTTTCTTTCATACTGGATCGGAGATGCCATCCACAAAAAATGGCCTTTGCCCGTATTGAACCCGCTGCTGGTGGCGATCATACTGTCTGCAGGCTGCATATATGTACTGCATTTATCCCCCGATGAATTCAGTACGCAGAATAAGTCCTTAAATCTTCTTCTTACACCTGCAACCGTATGCCTTGCCCTTCCGCTGTATGAACAGTATCAGCTTCTGAAAAAGAATTTCAGAGCTCTTTGCATCGGTATAACAGGAGGTGTTATAGCAAACGGATTTCTGATCTTTATCCTTGCGAAATTATTTCACCTTGATCAGACACAGTTTATAACCCTGCTTCCCAAATCTGTGACAACAGCAATCGGTCTGGGAATTTCCGAAGAACTTGGCGGCATCGTCCCGGTTACTGTTATCATAATCGCCTTCACCGGCGTGCTGGGAAATGTTTCAGCCAGGGCCGTATGCAGACTTTGCCGGATTACCGAACCGCTTGCCCAGGGCATCGGCATCGGAACCGCCTCTCATGTAATAGGGACTTCAAAAGCGCTCGAAATAAACGAAACAGCCGGTGCAGCCAGCAGTCTGTCGATCGCACTTGCCGGAATACTGACTGCGCTTTTCGCCCCGCTGCTGGCAGGATTGTATTAATATACTTTTTCCAATTTTGTATTAATTTTGTAGGCTATTATAATTGAAAGATAATGTTTATAAGTGGTATAATATGGAAAGATCATAATTTACTCTAGGATGGGGGGTTTATATGAAAGAAATTCAAAGAATGTCTATTACTGATTCTGTAGTAGCCACTATCAAAGAACTTATCATTTCCGGTGAATATTCAATAAACGATAAACTTCCCACGGAAATGGCACTGTGTCAGGAGTTAAAGGTGAGCCGCACCTGTGTACGCGAAGCGCTTCGGGTCCTTCAGGCTCTGGGATTTGTGGAAATCCGCCCCGGAAAAGGGGCATTTGTCGCTGACTTTGAGAAAAAATCCGAACGTTCCCAGGGCGTTTTCAGCAACCTTGATGATGCACGTTTTCACGATTTTATGGAAGTACGAATGGCTATTGAAACGCTTTCCGTACGTCTGGCGGTTGAAAGGTGCAGCGATACAGAGCTTCAGTCGCTCAAAGAAATACACGAAGCTTTCCTTGAAGCGAATTCATCCCACGATATGATCAAACTCATAATGCTCGATGAACTCTTTCACAAACAGATTGTTGAATGTACCAAAAATCCCCTACTCGTAGATATCAACAAGCAGGTTCTGGATGCTTTCCGTGTATACAGGAGCGATTCATTTTCCAACAACACTGTATATCAGAACGCTGTCGAGCCTCATTCGCGCATCCTATTATGCTTTGAAACACACAATCCTGCACTTGCTGTGGAAGAAATGAAAAAACATCTGGACATCACCACAAAAGATATGGAAATGATCAACAACACCTACCATAAGGGTAAGTAACTTTTCAACAGGAACAGAACCGGCCCCCTCACGCTGTCAAAGCATCAGGGAGTTCCGGTTCTGTTTCTTTACACCGCTTCCGGCCAGACTGAATAATTTCCGTCCAGTTTCACTTCTATCATAAATGGCTTTCCACAGGCTCGCGCTTTCTCAAATGCCGCCGGCAGCTGTTCGGCTTTCTCAACTATGGTTCCGTCTATACCAAAGGCCCCGGCCATATTTACATAATCAATATCCGGGAACTCCACGCCGGTATATCTTCCCTCGCCCATTTTGTACAATTCTTCCTGTTTAATATTTCCATATGCAGAATCATTAAAGAGAAGAATAATGACCGGTTTTTCTTCGCGGCTGATCGTTTCAAGCTCTCCCAGTGTCATTCCAAGCGATCCATCGCCCAGTAAAGCAATCACTTCTTTATCACTGCACGCCTCCGCACAGCCAAGCGCTGCTCCCAGAGCAAATCCCATATTTCCATAGTTAACCGGCTTCATGTAAACAAAACTATCCGGAAATTCCAGCATATGCGTCCATGCGCCCGGATTTCCCGCATCAACTACCAGAACACTGTTTTCTCTGAGTATTTTCTGGAGTTCGATCTGAACCGCTACAGGAGCTGCCGGTTTTGCATGAATATCCGATGCAGATCCGCTGCATAACTCCGTATACCATTTTTCTTTTTCACTAAGGATATAGTTCAGATAAGACGCATCACCGCGGTATTCTCTCCGCCGGAGCATCTCATTCAGTCTGCCAAGTGATCTGCACGCATCTCCGGAAACTCCGGCTGCGACCGGATAATGTCTTCCGATATTCTCCGGGATCAGGTCAAACTGCACAACATTTCTCGCCCGGATTCCCCACCTGTTCGTGCTCACCGCTGTAAGGCTGGATCCGATCACAACCACGCAATCCGCCTCCTCCAGTGCCATTTTAGTCACGCGGCTCCCATGCCTCGATCTTGGTCCTATCAGATTTTCAAATTTACCGTTAACAGCAGCCATTCCGTTATATGTCGTAACGATCGGCGCGTTTAAAATGCGCGAGAGTTCTTTTACCTCTTCCTCTGCCCCTGAAATCTTCACTCCGTTTCCGATCCACAGACAGGTCTTTTTACTGCCAACGATTACCTCATACGCCGCCTTCAGCGCATCCTCATCTGCTTCACAACACGGCATTACACAGTATGATTCAGGAACGCAATGCACATATTCCGCACTCTGCTCTTCGATGACATCGCGGTAAAAATCCACAACAACCGGTCCCGGCCGGCCCGTTTTAGCTGTTCTGTACGCTTCTCTCATCGCCCACTGGATCGTCGCTGCATCTCTCACCGGAATGTATTTTTTACATATGCTCCCAAAAAGAAGTTCATGGTCGCTCTCCTGCGCATCTCCTTTTCCTGCATCTGCCAGCCTGTTCTGAAATACAAGCGCAATAACAGGACTTGAATCTCTGAACGCTCCTCCCAGACCGGTGATGAGGTTAGTCGCTCCCGGCCCCGTTGTCGCCAGACAGATTCCAGGTTCTCCTGTCAGCCTGCCCCAGCCGTCTGCCGCACACGCCGCTCCATTCTCATGTCTGGTATGTACAAATCTGATATCTGTGTCCTGCAGGGGATCGGTCACAAAAAGCGTCTGACCGCCCGGCACTCCAAACACTACTCTGGCTCCGAATTCTTCCAGAACCTTTACAACCAGCTCTCCGCCTCTGTAAACATTTCCCATTAACAATCCACTCTCCCTTCCGGAGGCACAGTGCATCCTGCCCATCCAACAACTGCAAGTCTCTGGTCGGATGATCTGCGCACCCATATATCCAGACCGTAATATCTGCTTCCATCTTCATTTTCCTTAATTTCAGTAACAATTCCTTCCGCCTCAAACGGTTCAAAGACTTTCACCGGAGAAATAAATTTCGCTTTTATCCATCCGTTTTCAAAAAATGCCGGGCCGAATATCTTTGTCATGAGTTCGCCAAACGTACAGAAAAGCTGTGCCCCCTGAACGATCGGGATGCGGAGATTCCCCTCCCTGGCTCTTTCCAGATTGTTATGAATGTTAACAACAAATTCTCCCATACGCGAAAAAACAGCCGCCTGTTCAGCCGTGATCGTTTTTTTCAAAGGTCCCACAACATCGCCCTTCCGGGTATCAGGCGTAATAGCATCAATATGAACAGATCCGTCAGGTATCTCGCCTGTAATGCGTTTTTCCGGCTGCGCGGCTGCCCGCCCCGCAACTTTACCCGGACAGGTTTTCAGGATTTCCACACCACGGTATTTCACAATTTCTTTCCCGCCATTTCCGGTAACTTTTGCATCCAGAACCACATATCCCTGCCCTCTTTTTACATAAGATTCTGTATATGCCCCTTCAAGTTCAACTACCTCATCAATTTCAGCCGGATGCTTAAACCACATTTCCAGTTCCGTATGCAATCCGATGACCTGACTGCCCCTATACGCCAATGTAAACAGCTGTACAATGTCGTTCGTAATAAGCGTTGCATGCGCAATACGCTTTTTTCCAAACGGATTCTCCTTATTGCACATCGCCCACGGCAGATAATCATCCATTTCAAATGCATATCTTTTAATTTTATGGTCATCAATAATTTCTTTTACCGGCCCAAATTTTTCTGGTATTTGCACATTATCGAATTCCGGCTCTTTAAGTCCTTCTTCAAGGTCATCTAAATATTCTGCCCTTCGCGGATCCGTCAGATCTCTCCACACAGCATTTTCCGGTTCTCTGTTCATCTCGCCCCTCCTTTTTGTATTATTATTGTATTGTTTTTAGTAAATATTACATCTTCATTCCAAAACTGTCAAGCCTGTATATTACAATTATAATACATTTTTATATATTTTTTCAAGTTGCTCATGAATTCTAATGTATTTTTTATATAACCATTCGTATTCTTCTGTGTGCTTTACATCTGGATAGGCGCGATCACTCTCCATGATCGCAGGTAAATTCCTGACCTCTTTTCCTTCTCCCAGCATGCACAAAAACAGTCCGCCATTTAAAGTCGCTTCCGTATCCTCCCCTCTCGCAATCGGAACACCCGTTATATCAGCTTTGATCTGCATCCATAATTCATTTTTTGCTCCTCCCCCTATTACACGGATCGTATAACATGGGATTTTCATCCCGGCTGCTTTTTCAATCATATTTTTTACTCCATACCCCTCCGCTTCCATAATGCCCCTGAAAACATGTACAAGACCGTGTTTGTTCTTCAGCCCCAGGATCGTTCCGGTCATTTCCGGATTCCAGAAAGGTGCTCTTTCTCCTGCCAGACATGGATATACGATAACCCCGTCGCTTCCGGGTCTGATTTCTTTTGCCCGTTCCGTCAGATCGCCAAGACTAAACTGTCTGCCGCCAATGCTTTCTGTAAGCCATCCGATTGTTCCGCCAAACATCCCCATCGGTCCGCCAACCAGCCATTTCCCAGGTATGACATGGGGATTTGCGATCAATCCACAGCTGCTTATATTTTCTACCGAATCCGAAACAGAAAAAAATACTCCCGTCGTTCCCATTACATTCACGGACATCCCGCATTCCAGTCCTCCCGCTCCAAGCACAGCTGTAGATCCGTCCGTGCTGCCGGCAATGACCGGTATATGCATCACGCTGCCCGCCAGTTCTTCGCAGAGTTCCTCTTTCATGTATCCGATCTTCTCAAACGGCTTTCTGAGTTTCGGGAAAAACGACTCTGTAATCCCGAAAGTCCCCAGCATTTCTGAGCTCCATCTTCCCTCCTTTATATCATACAGATAGGTATATGCTGCTGTCGTATGATCCATCGCGGCAACACCGGTCAGCTTCAAGTTAATATAATCTTTGAAGGAAAGTAATTTATCCGTCCTGCTGTACATCTCCGGTTCTTTCTCTTTCATGGCAAATAACTTAAAAGCCGCCCATTCTGCATCTGCCGCTCTTCCGCTTATCGAATAAAACCGGTCTTTCCCATACCTTTCAACGAACTCATCATACGCTTCTTTTTCCTGATGCATATAAGAATAGCAGGGTGTAACCGCCCTGCCGTCTTTATCTGTTCCCACCCAGCCAAGGAGAGATGAAACTGCCACAGATTTTATCCCCCGATGAATAACCTTTTTCATCAGACGCCTCACTCTGTTCCACTCCTCATCTGCATCGAAACATACATCTGCATTTCTCTTTTCAACTGCCATATCTCGTATCTGCATATCCGTTCCAAGAACCGCCGCTCTGACAGAACTGGTTCCAATATCAACAATCATATATTCGTCCACTATTTAATCCTCACTTTTTAATGTCATATTCATTTCATATCTTCCGGAAACGTAATACGTTTTGGAATACTCCACACATATTTTACTTTCATTATAAGCTTTCCGCGTAACCAGGAGCATACAGGATGGTTCAGCGAGTTCCAGCAATGCGCTCATACGGTGATCCGACATAACCGCCCGTATCGTCTGCTCTGCGTACACCAATTTCACCCCAAACTCCTTTTCAAGCATCCCATACAAAGAGTATTCCCCATTGCTCAGTCTGACTCCCCCACACAGTTCATCATTCAGATATATGATCTGATAACAAAGAGGCACTCCATTGGCATATCGCAGCCTTTCAATCCTGACTGCATTATTTCCATCCGCAAGCCGCATCACCCTCTGCAGCTCAGCATCCCCTCTTATTTTTTCCTGGGAAAGAATAAAAGAAGAACACTTTATACCGTCTTTTTTCAGTTCCTCAAAAAGTCCGCTTAATTTATTGACACTTCTTGGAACTTTATCAAAACTCACTGTTGCAGACTTGCCAAATCCGCGCTCGAGCACCCCTTCTGTTATAAGCTCTTCCAAAGCTTTACGCACGGTAACGCGACACACACCATATTCCTGACAGAGTTCCTTCTCCGTAGGCATCATCTGCCCTTTTCTGTATTCATTTTTATCGATCTTATCTTTTATATCTTCTTTGATCCTGTAGTATAATGGTCCGGTTTTATCCTTCATTTTCAAACTCCATTTTGTATATTGTATGTATATTGTATTTTTATAATATATCCTGCAATTATGTGTGTCAATTATTTTTATTAGAAACATTTCAAAATACATATTGATTTTGCGGAAATATCCGTTATAATATGAATAAATAATAATACAATATCAATACAATTTATGTTGAAACTAAGGAGGCTAAAAATGCGGGATTCAGCTTTAAATAATATTCGCGTAATAGATCTCACCAGAGTCATTTCCGGTCCTCACTGCACAATGATACTGGGCGATCTTGGCGCCGAGATCATAAAGATAGAAAAACCGGGAACCGGGGATATCAGCCGCGAATATTCGCCTTTTTATCAGGGCCATTCCACCTATTTTATGACGCATAACAGAAATAAAAAAAGCATTACTCTGAACTTCCGTCATCCGGACGCGTTAGATATCATTTATCGTTTGATCAGCGATGCAGATATACTGGTTGAAAATTTCAAAGCCGGAACTTTAGAAAAGATGGGACTTGCCCCGGAGAAACTCCTCGAGATGAATCCCCGGCTGATCATCACACGCATATCCGGTTTCGGGCAGGATGGGCCTTATTCATCGCTTCCATGTTTTGATGCTGTCGCACAGTCTCTGACCGGCCTGATGGATATGACTGGTTTTCCCGACGCACCACCCGTTATGATGGGATCTTATGTATGCGACTTCAGTGCAGGTCTGTATGGTGTCATCGGTACGCTGGCTGCTCTTCATTCAAGAGAACAGACTGGAAAGGGACAGGTTGTTGACGTATCACTCCTCGATTGCGCCTGCAGCCTGACGCACTCAGCTATAATGAATTACTTCATGCTCAATGAAGTTACTACGCGAAACGGAAATCAGGACCGCGCCGCATGGCCTGCATCATTTTATCCCACAAAGGATCACAAACTTATCTATATCCACGCCGGCCAGGATCCGGCTTTTGCAGCGTTCTGCCATATATCCGGAAATGAGTCCTACGCAGAAGATCCGGAATACATGCATCTGAACGGACGCAAAAATCATATCCGGGTATGTGATCAGCTCGTATCGGAATGGACGTGCAACCACACTTTGAACGAAATCATGTCCATGTGCAGAGAAAATAATATTCCCTGTGCTCCGGTAAACACTGTAAAAGAAATGGTTTCCGATCCACAGCTTCTTCACAGAAATATGATCTGTGATATGTACGACAATAATCTGGGTACCATAAAAACAACCGGTCCTGTTTTAAAAATGTCAGAAACGCCTCCAAAAATCCAGTATTCCGCTCCCGAAATAGGCGAACATAATTACGAGATATACCACGATCGGCTTGGCTATTCTGAACAGGAATTATCCGCGTTAAAAGCTGCAGGTGTGATTTAATCCCCCGGAAATATCATAAAAAGTATTAAAATTCCAGACTGCAGAAAGGAGACGTTTCATTATGCAATATAAAATATTTAAAGATGGAATAAAACTCTCATGTCTCGGTATGGGCGTCATGCGCATCCCTGTAAAGGGAGATCAAAGCGAGATTGATTATAAAAAAGCAAAAGATGTTGTTTATCGTACAATAAATGTACCTGAAATCGGAAAAAATATTCCCTGGAATCGAATAGGGAATTTCCCTGAAATCAGAAGGACATATTGAAACACACAACCCATATCTCTATCCTTTATCTGAAGCACCACCAACAGATAAGGGAGGAAAGGAAAATGCTCAATATGTCCGATATCAATGTTATCAGAGAATTAGGCTCATGTGGGTACAAAATATCAGATATCCACAGGATGACCGGCTACGATCAGAAAACCATACGAAAATACTTAAGGCAGGAGGATTTCTCCCCTGCGCCGACGAATCCTGTCGGAAGGCCATCCGTCCTTGATCCATACAAACCTGTCATTGACGAATGGATTCAGGAAAACGACAAGCGAACCTGGTCAAAGCAGCATCATACAGCCAAAAGGATCTACGACCGCCTTAAGGCGGAAACCGATTATTCAGGAAGCTATGACACCGTCCAGAAATATATGAAAACCATCCGCCGGGATATCCAGAACAAGGGATCTCAGGAACTCATATGGGAACCTGGATTCGCGCAGGTCGATTTCGGCGAGGCCGATTTCATTGAAAATGGGAAGCAGGTCCGTCGGAAGCACCTGGTCGTGTCATTTCCTTACAGCAACTATGGCATCACCCAGCTGTTCTGCGGTGAAACCGCAGAATGTGTGTGCCAGGGACTTGAAGACATCTTTGAGTTCGTCGGCGGTGTATCGAAAGTGCTGGTTTTCGATAATGCGACCGGCGTCGGACATCGTGTGCATGACGAAGTCATGGAGACAGAAATGTTCAGGCGTTTCCGTGCGCACTATCGTTTCCACGTCCGTTACTGCAATCCGGAATCCGGATGGGAAAAAGGGAACGTGGAAAACAAGGTCGGGACAGTCAGAAGAAACCTGTTCGTCCCTATGCCACAGTACACCGATATGGTGCTGTACAATAAACAACTGCTCCGCGCCGCGGAAGGTAAGCTTCAGGAGAAACATTATAAAAAGCTCCGCCTGATCAGCGAACTTTTCGCAGAGGATAAGCAGCACTTACTGGATCTTCCGTCAAAGGCTTTCAACGTATGCCGGTATGAGCACTATAAAGCAGACGGCTATGGCAGGGTGTGCCTGGATGGCAGACATTTTTATTCGACGCGCCCTGAAAACCATAATCAGTATGTAATGGTCGGGATCCGCGCCCATTATATCGACATCCTGAAGGAGGACGGCGAGCTTCTGGTGCGGCACAGACGACAGTATGGCAAAACCCGGACAGAACTCAACGACTACAGCACTTCTCTCGCTGTGCTGTCCAGAAATGCCGGAGCGTGGTTCAACAGCGGTGTCCGCCAGGATCTCCCTGAGATGCTCCGCGATTACATGGACAGTCTGGAGAAGCCGGATCGCAAATCCAGGCTCCGCCTGCTCAGCGAACTCAATGATCAATACGGTTACAAGCCGGCGATTGAAGCCTTCAGGCTTGCTTTTGAGAAAAACGGCGCCGTTCGAGAGTCGGATGCAAAAGTCATTGCGGAGCGCATCACCGGGTATGGTGTTGATACTCCGCCGGAAGCCGGGCCGTCGCTTTCTGTCTATGATGATGCATTCATCAAGCCGCGTCAGGAAGGAGGCGAGGCTGCATCATGATGACCGCCAGAGAACAGAACGAATTGATCGATACAATCTCCGGATACTGTAAGAAGCTCTTTTTCACATCTGCCATTCCGGAGATGTGTCAGAACGAAGGTACTCCAAAACAGATCGAATACCTTTGCGACGCCCTGAAGCATGAGATCGGCCAACGTGAAGAAAACCGCATCGGCAGGCTGATCAAGAGAGCACGTTTTCCGGTCTATAAGACTTTTGATGACTATGATTTCAAACGAGTCAAGCTTCCTCCGGCACTCAGCCGGCAGGAACTGATCGAAGGATCTTTTATCGAGAAAAAAGAAAACCTTGTCCTGTACGGCCCCGTCGGTACAGGAAAAACGCACATGGCGATCGCCGCCGGCGTAAAAGCCTGTATGCGTGGCTGCAAAGTGCGTTTCTATACGGTCACAGAGTTAGTCCTGAAGCTTGCAGAGGCCAGAAAAAACGGAACGCTGGAGCGTCTGCGGAATGCCTTAAATATGCAGGATCTGCTCATTCTCGACGAGTGGGGTTATGTCCCGGTCGACCGGGATGGTTCGGAACTTCTGTTTCAGATCATCTCCGATAGTTATGAAAGCAAAAGCCTGATCCTGACGACCAACCTTGAATTCTCCAAGTGGGGCGGCATCTTCACGGATGAACAGATGGCAGCCGCGATGATCGACCGTCTTGCACACCATGGACATCTCCTCATGTTTGAGGGAAAAAGCTATCGGATGGAACATGCTCTGATGCGGCAGTCAACGCCTGAATCCACCGCGTGTGAATGACAATCGCTCCGAAAGAGGGGAATCCTTTCTCCGAAAAAGGGGAATAATTTTTCCGATTTTCGGGACAATCGATTCGACATCGATCAAAGAAAGGAGCTGACAGATGAACCGTTAATGTTTTTTCTATACTTACAGTATTTACTATGCAGTCCTTCCGATTTCAGGGAATTCCCATGCGGATAAGAGGGAAAAATTTATCCGATTTGAGGGAAAATCTGTTGACAAAACACAAGATGTCATAGACATGGCTATGGAAAAGGGAATCAATTACTATGATACAGCCTATGTTTATCACGATGGAAATTCAGAAGCATTTCTAGGCAAAATAATGAAGGGATATCCCAGAGACAGCTTTTACGTAGCCGACAAGTTTAATTTCCTGGCAAATCCTGATTACAAAAATCAGTTTAAAGAACAGTTGACATGCCTCCAGATGGATTATATTATTTTTACCTTCTGCACGGCATCCAGGATGCATTCGCAGACGATATACTGAAATGCGGATGTGTAGAATATTTTGATCACTTAAAAAAACAGGCCGGATCCGGTATCTTGGCTTTTCCTTTCACGGAAGTCCTGAAATGCTGAAAAAAGTTCTGGCATATTACAATTGGGATTTTGTGCAGATGCAGCTAAATTATTATGACTGGTATTGCGGAAATGCAGAAGAACTCTATAACATCCTTGCAAGCGCAGATGTCCCGATCATGGCAATGGAACCGGTACATGGCAGACTTTTAGCCGACCTTATTCCCGAAGCGGCAGCCGGACTGAAAGAAATGTCCCCGGAACGTTCTGTCGCTTCCTGGGCAATGCGCTGGGTGCTCGGCCGCTCACAGGTACAAGTAGTATTGGCTTCTCGCCCATTTCATATCCGCTTTCATATCCATGTTTCCTAGCGGTCTTCATCATCATGTTGTGGTCGCGTATCGCTTTCTGCCGGAGTTCGTATTACATCCGCATCTGTTCGTCATGGCTGAGTTTTTTCAGTTCATTATACGCTTCCTCAATGTATTCATCTTTCTTTGCCATGTCCTCAAATTCCTCCCTGTTCTTCCCACCGAGGGACCGCATCCAGCGGATGATGTCTTTTTCATTCAGATCTTTCGGCGGAAGCTTTTGCAACTGATTCTTCTCTTTATTTTATCATGTTGTTTCTCCTTAAGGAATACCTGTTTGTTCATTTTCAGGGTTGTTTCATGAACTATTCATGAGCAGCACTACCTTTTATAATCTTATTATTACATCCCCATATCGTTTCTGGTAAGCTGATTACGTAAAAAAACGCAAACTATCTCTTTATCTCTTTACAAGACTTTTTTTCAGGGGTATTCTCTATATATAGTCAATACAGACTGGCTATGCCTTGAAATACATACTGTTCTCGCAAGGTGGCATTGTCACAAAAGCAGTCCATCATTTCTGTCATTATATTTGTCAGACCTGTCTCGTACATTGCCAGGCGCAGGATGTTGTATGCAAATTTTCTGATGAGCGACAGATTGTTTCGGGACTTTTTGGCTGGCGAGCGATCTTCCCTGAATGTGTCGTCCAGTACATGATGGAGCCGGTTCTCTATTGACCAGTGCATTCTTTTTATGCTTCCCAGTTCCTCTGCCGTGAGGATAAGGTCTGAGATCAGTGCCGTACACTGGATGTCTTTCCCATTCCCCTCTTCAGCAGAAGGAACTGGGACTCTTCTTGAGCCTTTTTTCAAAAACTCTTCTTTTGTCGGAGTGATATCATTCCCCTGGCTGTCTTTTTCAACAGGAATCCTCACCTGCTTGATCCGCCCAATGCTCTGAACGTGTGTCCATTCTTTTTGTTTTTTCGTCAGATTTGATGCATTATTACATATCTGGCAAGTCCTGTACTCATTTCTGTCCCGATTTTTTTCCATCTGATTAATCTCTTCATATTTCCCAAGTTTCCCAAGATAATCCTGAACAACAGGATCTGGAGTTTCACTTTTTCCTTTTTTCTCCGCTTCTTCTTCCAGTTTATCCAGGAACGTATGAATCTCCTCATAAGCGTCTGGCTGATTTTTCTTTACTGTAAATACAAAATGCCCTTCCTGTTCATGTATCTGTTCCATGATTGCTGTCTGTATCCCAATCGCATCAATCGTTATAACACTCCCTCTGATATCCAGAAGTTTCAACAATTCCGGAATCACCGTAATCTCATTCGTCTTTGAATCGACCGGAAGCTGTGCAAGTATCAACCCCCGGACCGTTTCCACTACATTCAACAGCATCGGTGCTGTCCTGCTTTTCGTCTTTTCCGCTGCGCCGCGTAATGCTTTCCCATCAATAGCGAGATGGGTATTCTTCGAGTCCACGATCTCACCGATCCATTCCATAAAAGCATACAAGGCTAATTCCTCATCAATCCCAGACAGCATCCGGGTAATGGTGGAAGGCGAGGCGATCCCGTAGTTCAATTTCATATGTTTCCGCAGTTCTTCCAGGTGGTTTCTACACCATTTCAGGCTCCTGCGGATCGTCGTCCTGCCACAAAGGACTCCGAGAGTGACACATACCAGCATTTCTGCAAGGTCGTGTTTTTTCTCTCTGTCGCACCAGTAATCCGGAATCTGCCTGAAATAATGGATCAGCTTTTCTGTCACAAATGTTCTTTCAGCACATTTCCAGCACCACTTGTATTTTCTCCAGAAGTTTCCGCTGCTCCTCACTCACTTTTGAAATGATTTCCGTTTTATCCAGGCACACTAAATAGATTGTCTCTAACTGATGTAATTCTTCCAGTCCAATGCCCCATTTTTTATGGATCCTACGGGAAAGTGAGGATATCTGAGCTGCAAACTGATAATGGAAATCCGATTCCTTTTTTATCATCCGTATTTTCTGGATATAAGAGGTCGGAGACTGTTTTAAAAGAATGATGGCAAGTACATCCTTCCAATCATCCCCCAATGGTTTTTTCCAATCATCCGGACACAACTCCCAGACGGCTTTCGAAAATCCGTATTCCCATACTTCTGCATCTGTTAAAGATATTTTTCTTTTATTACTTTGTATGACTCCTTCCGGAGTAATCACGCCGATATATGTATCGACTGGCTGCGGATACTTTTTCCCTTTCACACGTCGGGATGTCCTTTTATAGAGATAATACGAATCTCCTTTTTTCTTCACAGTAGTTCCCTTTGTCCGATACTTCTGAACCCAATCCGGATATTTTTTCTCAGTTACTGGCATAATGTCCTCCTTTCCGTATAGGTGGTGTATACCTATACTATATAGACATTATACCTCTACAGGAATAAAAAGTCGAGAGTTATACACGTATTTGTATAACACGTATAACCCCCGATAAAATCCAATCTTCTTATACTTTTAAAAATCTTTCATGAAACAACCCTGGTACAGCAAAAAGTCATGGCCACCTAACCGGAAATCTCCGGACTACTTCCTAAATGCTTTTCCTTATGGGTAACACATCATTGACATACCTACACGTATCGCAGACAAATTCCGATTCTTCAATGGCTTAAATATTTCGTTTCAGTACATCCGATGCAGAACAGCAGAAACTTGATATGCGCCTTCCTCCAGATGCTTGCGCAAAAACACATAATATGCCGCTTCATCTCAAATACTCCGTAAAGAATGCGTTGAGCTTTTCAAACGGAATGATATCCATCTGATCGTAAAGGTCAGTGTGGTTTGCACCGGGGATAATGAGCAATTCCTTGTTATCGCCGGTCAGCTTGCTGTACGCTGTTTCGCTGAAATAGCGGGAGTGCGCCTTTTCCCCGTGTACCAGCAGCACGGCAGAGCGGATTTCGTTGCTGTATTGCAAGATTGGCATATTCAGGAACGACAATGAGGAGGTCATATTCCAACCGCCGTTGGAGTTCAGGCTGCGGGGGTGATAGCCACGTGGCGTTTTGTAGTAGGCGTAATAGTCCTTTACAAACTGCGGTGCGTCCTCCGGCAAAGGATCAACCACACCACCCGCCAGCGCATAGCTTCCGCTTTTATAATCCTCGATGCGCTGTGCATTCATGGCTTTTTTCTTCTCAAAGCGTGCCTGCTCAGAATCCTCAGCATCAAAATATCCGTTGGCCGTTACACGGGTCATGTCGTACATGGTCATAGCCGCAGTAGCTTTGATGCGGGTGTCAATGGCTGCGGCATTGAGCGCCATGCCGCCCCAGCCGCAGATACCGATGATACCGATGCGCTCCGGGTCAACATTCTCCTGCACGGAAAGGAAGTCTACCGCTGCGCAGAAATCCTCGGTGTTGATGTCCGGCGAAGCGACATAGCGGGGTGTACCGCTGCTCTCGCCGGTGTAGGACGGATCGAAGGCAATCGTCAAGAAGCCAAGCTCCGCCATTTTCTGCGCATAAAGACCGGAGGACTGCTCCTTTACCGCACCGAACGGACCGCTGACAGCAATGGCGGACAACTTGCCCTCTGTGCCCTTCGGCGTGTACATATCCGCCGCCAGTGTGATACCATAGCGGTTGTGAAAGGTTACTTTCTTGTGATCCACCTTGTCGCTTTTCGGGAACACCTTATCCCATTCCTGTGTTAAATTCATTTTTTCCATATTCAGACCTCCTTGCCTGTTGCCTTAAAATATACTGTGTTGTCCACGGCTTCCAACCATTCATTGGATGTTTCGTCCCCCGGAACCTCTACTGCCAGATGAGAGAACCAGCTGTCCGGCGCAGCACCGTGCCAGTGCTTGACGCCCACAGGGATATTTACTACATCGCCGGGGCGCAGCTCCTGTGCCGGTTTGCCCCATTCCTGATAGTAACCATGCCCGGCTACGCAGACAAGAATCTGTCCGCCGCCGCTTTTGGCGTGATGAATGTGCCAGTTGTTGCGGCAGCTCGGTTCAAACGTCACATTGTAAATGCCAACCTGCTGCGTAGAAAGCGGTGCAAGATAGCTTTGCCCGATAAAATATTTCGCAAAGGCGTCATTGGGTGCGCCGATGGGAAAGACCATTTCATTCTGATGCTTGGCTTTTGCGTCGGCAGCATCGTCCTCCGCCCATACGTCCTTTGCCATACGGAAGGCCGCCCACGCCTTGGGCCAGCCCGCATAAAATGCCGCATGGGTCAGGATCTCCGCAATTTCCGTTTTCGTCACGCCGTTGTTCTTTGCAGTTGTCAGATGGTACTGAAAAGACGAATCCGTCAGCCCTTGCGCCATCAGCGCCACCACTGTTACAATGCTGCGGTCTCGCAGGGAAAGCTTGTCTTCCCGGCTCCACACCTGCCCGAACAGTACATCATCATTCAATTCCGCAAATTTGGGAGCAAATTCCCCCAAAGCCTCTCTGCCTGCCGTTTGTTTAACTGCCATGGCTCACACCTCCCTGCCCATATGATAAGCTTGCTCCAGTGCGGCATGACCTGCGATCTCTCCCGCGCTCTTTACGCCGCCCGCAAACACTGTGCCCGCCAGCGCACAGCGGGGGAAACAGTCCACCCAGCCCTGCACGGCTTTCTCTGTACCCGTAAAGGTTTCCGGTGCGTCCTCTGCCGCTGCAAGCAGATAGGCTTTCGTAAAGGCGTAGTCCGTATCAAACAGCGGGTTGGCACGATCCAGCATCGTCTTGAGCTGACCGCTGACGCAGTAATAGTAGACAGGCGTTGCGAACACCAGCACATTTGCATCGTGCATTTTGGCAGCAATTCCCACTGCATCGTCTTGGATGACGCAGTGCCCCAACTTCAGGCAGGCGAGGCAGCCCTTGCAAAAGCCAACCTGTTTTTCTCGCAGATACACAGTTTCTACCTGATTGCCCGCCGCCTGTACACCCTTGGCAAACGCTGCTGCCAGCGTTTCGGAGTTGCCGCCCTTACGGGGACTTGAGGAAATGATTAGTACCTTTTTATTCATCGTAGAACACTCCTTGCATTTTGATATTCTCTGCGGTATTCTCATGGTAGTGTCTAAACCTAACTTTAGGTCAAGATATTTTTAAAAAATTTTCGGAGGAAAATTTATGTATTCAATTGGACAGGTGGCAGAGATGTTCGGATTGCCTATCTCCACGCTGCGCTATTATGACAAGCAGGGATTTTTCCGAACATGGAACGAGTATCCGGCATCCGCAAATTCGGTGACACGGAGATTGAAGCACTCCGGGTCATTGAATGTCTGAAAAAGGCCGGCATGGAGATCAAGGACATCCGGCAATTCATGGATTGGTGTGTAGAAGGGCCGTCCACCTATCCACAGCGCAAGGCCATGTTTGAGGAGCGGAAAGCCCACATGGAAGCAGAGATTGCGCACATGAACCGGGCACTGGATATGCTGAAATTCAAGTGCTGGTATTATGAGCAGGCGATCCAGGACGGCAGTGAGGACAGACTAAAGGAACTGATTCCCGACCACTTGCCGGAGGGAATCCAAAAAGCATATGAAAACGCGCATAGCTGTTAGAACAAAAAAGCGAGGCCGCAGTGACGAGCAGGCCGCAGCGAAGCTGCGGTAATCAAAAAGACTCCCCGCCACATCGGCAAGGAGCCCTTTGCAACAGATTCCGCGGGGAGTCTGTTTGATTATCTCTTTGAGAACTGTACGAGCGGCCAGAAGATGTGCCTGTGGCACATCTTCCGCGAGTACCTGCGAGTCCGCAGTGACGAGCAGGCCGCAGCGCAGCTGCGGTAATCAAAAAGACTCCCCGCCTTGACAGCAGAGAGCCTTGATAACAGATTCCGCGGGGAGTCTGTTTGATTATCTCTTGGAGAACTGCGGAGCGCGACGAGCCTTCTTGAGACCGTACTCATTGAGGAAATGCTCAATTTTCCTTATTTTAAGCCATTTCTGCTTGGAATTATCCACTTACGTAACTGGGAAAATGGCCTAAATTTTTTATTTTTTCTGGCTGTCCGTATTATCTGATGGTTTTCTATCAAGTGCTTCCTTCACAACGGAAGAAAGCTTTCTTGGGTCATTATACTTGACCTTGGCATAAATATCCATCGTTGTTTTGCTGTTATCATGCCCTGCCAGATACTGCACCGTCTTCGGATCCACACCTGCATAGATGAGATTCGTGATGTAGGTATGTCTCAGCATATGCGGTGATACGTAAAAATCAATGTCGCAGTGAATGCTGTGATTGTTGCGGACAGGCTCCCCTTTTTTATGCTGGATTGTCGTCCTGATTGCCTGGCCATTGACGTATTTGTAACATCTTCTTTCCAGGGTCGATCTCACTTTTACGTAATTCCAGATCCGGGTGTACTGCGAATAAGATATTGGACCATCTCCTTCCTTCGGTGTAATGACATAATTACCCTTTCCAAGTTCTTTTTCCTTCTGCAGAGCTTTCTGCAATATTTTCGGTATCGGGATATCTCTCCTGGCAGCTTTGGATTTCAGCTTTTCTGTTACTTCCGGACGGTTGTGGACTGAGCGCCACGCCCGCCGCACAGAAATATACGGCGTTTCTGCATCCAGAAATACACAATCCCATTGCAGCCCTAGGATCTCTTCCCGGCGAAGCCCTGCATACAGACCAATCAGGATAAAAAGGTAGACCGGCGTTTCTTTGATTGAAGCAAGTAGTGTCTTCACCTGCTCATCTGTCAGAGCCTGTCTCGGCTTCACCGGAACGCCGCCTCTTGCCGGCAGCTCCTCAGAAGAATCATAGTCAATGAATCCGCTTCTCAATGCTGACTTGAAGATTTGTTTGATCAGCATATTTACATGATCATAAGTCTTCGATGACATCTGTGAGATTGGCACCATCGCAACTCTCAGATCATCCAACCGAACATCTGACATATACATATCGCCAAGCGGTTTGACTATGTAATTTTTAATCGCATTCTGATAGCCTTTCATCGTTGCATAAGACAACCTGGGCGACTGCATTTCCAGCCATTTTTCACTGTATTCTCTGACTGTCGGATTTTCTCTTCGGAACAATTCATCCTCGATTTCATCCCGGAGCTCTTTCTCCTTCTTATATAGTTCTTCAGGCGTACTTGCATAAAGTGGGCGAACCTTTCCGTTGATATCCTTTATTCTTGTCCGATAGTATGAATGTCCATGAATTACATGCGTCCCATAATTAGGAACACTCCTTTTTCTCTCAACTCTCTCTGCCATTGCTGATCACACTCCTTTCGCTCTGGCTTTTTCCAACAATTTCTTTGTATCAGAACAAACCGGATCGCTTAAGGATGTCGATTCAGGGCATAAAGAAAGAGCGAAGGAATCAATTTCCCCCTCGCCCTTCTTTCTAATATATAGTAGGAATCAATCCTCGTCTTCCCACTCGTCAAATGCATCCTGAAGCTGATTGATGACCTGATCCGGCTGGTGATACTTGACCTTGGCATAGATATCCATCGTTATCTTGCTGCGGGAATGTCCTGCCAAATACTGCACTGTCTTCGGATCCACACCTGCATGGATGAGATTCGTGATATACGTATGACGCAGCTGATGTGCTGTCACCTTGAAATCCAGACTGTAAACTACATGTCCGTTATGTCCAGCCTTCTCTCCCAGTTTTGCCTCAAACGTATGCTTTACCCGGACGCCATTTTCATACTTGAAGTAATGCTTTTCACCGGCTGTTCTTGTATCGATATATTTCCAAAGCAATTTAAACTGCCCATAAGTAAGCGGGTCACCTTTATCGTTAGCAATCACAAAGTCCGAAGTCGAATGCTCCTTCACTTTCGAAAGACATTCAAACAGACAATCCGGAAGCGGAATATTTCTGCGTGAAGAAGTGGTCTTCAATTCATCCGTGATCACCGGATGATTATTTTCCGTATGCCATGCACGCTGCACGGACAAATACGGTGCATCCGCATCCAGGAAAATACAGTCCCATTGAAGCGCCAGAATCTCTTCTCTCCGCAGACCCGCATATAAGCCCAGCATAACAAATGTATACGTTGTCTCTCGATCCTTTACGGCACTCAGAAGCTTTTCGCACTGTTCATCGGTCAGCGGAATCCTTTCTTTCTGCGGAACTCCTCCGCCTTTTGCCGTCAGATAAAGTGTTGGATTCTTATCAATGATTTTGCTGTGATAAGCCGACTGGAAGATCTGCTTATACAGAACAACAACCGATTTATAAACCGAAGCCGACTTATCTGAAACAGAAACCATGGCAAGCTGAATATCATCCAGTGTCACATCCGTCATTTTTTTGTCTCCAAGCTGAGAGATGATATGTCTGCGCACCTTGGACTGATAATCAATCAGCGTTGTCGGACGAACCTGCACTGACTGCATGATCAGCCATTTCTCACAATACTCTTTTACGGTTGGTGATTTCTTCCCGAGCAGAATGGAATCAATGTGATCCAATGCAGCCTGTTCTTTCTCATACAGAACCTCGCGGCTTTTTCCATACAGGGCAACCTTTTTGC
Source organism: uncultured eubacterium 1-6 (assembly GCA_903789595.1). Classification (GTDB taxonomy): domain Bacteria; phylum Bacillota; class Clostridia; order Lachnospirales; family Lachnospiraceae; genus Bilifractor. Next base: position 22,978 of record CAIFEZ010000023.1, on the reverse strand, counting down.
CCTCCGCCGTTTCCACATACGTCCGATAATAAGTGTCTCCATGAATCGTTACTGTTTTATATCTCGGAAGACGTCTTCGATTTACTGTCATTTTTCAAATACCTCCTGACCTGTAGAATGATCCTTAAAGCCGTTCTATCAGAACCACCGCAGAAGCACCACGATGTCGATTTCTAAGAACGGCCTGTTCTCCGAAATCTTCTATTTGTCAGTCTGGTATTGACCGGATCCGCCTTACGTGTTGCACGTTCCGTGTAATCACGCAGCGCTTTTTCCGTAAAATAAACGCATCCGTTTTCGACATACTGAATGAATGCGATCTTTCCACTCATCCTTTCATAATCCAGCTTTGATACGCTGATGCCGAGAATCTTTGCGGCATCTTTTCTCTTGATCAATGCTTCCACAAATGCGTCACCTCCTCTCCACGCTGCTAACGTTCCTTATAATGTCTTGTCCGGCTTTCATCTAAGTAATATCCAAGCTGTCTTCTCACGGCTTCATCGATACCGCGCATCTGCCCCCGGCTTACCTTTCCCAGGTACCGAAGGATACAGCTCTTGTCATAAGTGCCTACCTGCTCGCATAATGCCATTGACGGTCGAAGCAGTCCTTTTGCCGACCGCAGAGGATAATGTGTCGGCAGTTTGTTTTTCTTCATAAACTTCGAGGTCAGCGGCACGATGGTAATTGTCGGCGAATAGTAATTTCCGACATCATTCTGCAGAACCACAACGGGCCGGACACCTCCCTGCTGTGATCCTGTCGGTTTACCGAGATCGGCAAGATAGATATCGCCTCTCCGGTAAATCCAGCCTTTTCTCATCATGCTTCCTCCAATCCCATAAGCTCTGTTATGGATAAAACATTGCAGATGAGTTTTCGCCCATCTGCAACGCTTTCTTCTGATATGGGTCTTCCTGTATTTTTCCTGTACCCCGGAAGTCTGGGATTTCACATCGGCGGCAGCCTGCTTCGCTGCTCCATTGGAGTCTCACCATCCCGCCTGCATTATGACCGGACCGCGAATTACGGAAGTATCATTGTCCCTTCCTGCAATCATCGCCAATACAAGCAGCATGCTTGATTTTTTCTGCAGTATGTATCCGCTTGCGTCCCGATGGACATCATCGCGTACTGCAGGCTCCCGCAGGAAGTAATGTACCGAGTGAAAGGTATTCAGTTTTCAAAGATCCCTGTTCAGAACCGGTAGGGACCGGTTCTGATTAAAGGATATCTTCATATGTAAAACTCCTCGAGATCGTACAAGGGTTGAAAATAAACCATGAAACGGTACATTGATCACATCCGATTTGTGATTGTCAAAAGTTCCTGAATCACATGCAGAAGTTCCTCCTTCGTGTTACTATCGGATGCCTTTTTCCCAAGGATCAGGTAATCAAGGCTGACATCGAAAAATTCCGCCATATCAATGAGCAGATCGATCGAATAGCTTCTGGCTCCGCGTTCCGCCTGACTGATATGGCTGTAACTGCAATGCAGCTTCTCCGCCAATTTTTCCAAAGTTAAACCGCGACGTTCTCTTAAAAACCGAACCCGGTTTCCGATCTCAATTGCATTAAAATTCATAAAAAACCACTCCTGTTCGTAAGATTTGCAAATCGCGATTGCAAGTAAAACCTTACGTCACAGGAGTGGTGTTGCCGGTTACATATGCGGTTATATTCCGGTCGCATCTACAAGTCGTGTTTCAAAGCAGTTGCATTACCGGTTGTATTTCGGTTGCGTTACTTTTCGGTATACGGTTTTATAAATTCATATTTTTTTGAAAGATCATTTTTGAGTTTTTTACGTGACTGAGGCTCGAGAATTCGGAGTGCAGAAGAATATTCCCTTCTTGCCAAATCCAGCATTCCCCGTTCGATCATGGAAACAATCAGCCAGTAATACAGGCGTCCATTCTTACTATGATGCTTAAGGGCAGACACGGCATATTCATGAATGGCAGTATAATCCTGACGTTCATCCAGAAGTCTGAATAGTTCTTCGATTGCCTGAAAGAAATGATCACTGTAGGAGAAGGTCACTGGCATCAGCCAATGTTCCATAGAAGCTGGCGGATAGACATCATTTTTATAGAGATTCACTGCCTTTTCCAGAATTCGGATCTTGTCGTTTTTATTGGATGAATTCTTTGCCAGCTTATAGATTTCATCAAAGAATTCGGTATCGACTTTAATGTTCAAGTTACTATTCAGCCGATACCCTGAAGGTTCGGTTACAATCAGTTGCTCCCCGCCGAACAGGTCTTCATACGTCTGGCGGAACCGGAAGATGTAATGCTTGATCTGCCTGCTGAAAGACTCATAATCATCGTAATCCGGGTACATTGCTTCTGCGATCTCCCGTGGAGAATGTGCATGATTGCGATGAATACACAGATACACAATAATCGGAGCGATCTGCATCTTGTTGATCTCATCACTTCTGATTGCGCCATACGCAGTGAAGATCTCCAATCCGCCAAACAGATTGATACAGACATCTTTATTGCTCTCGATGCCGGAAGCCAGAATCTGGTGCCTGGTATTTTCGATGAGACGATAATCATGGAATTCACAGGAAGCGATATATGCAGAGAGTTTCAGAAGATCCAGGTTATCGACAAATTTCTTCGGATTGCGGACAACGATGAATCCGGTTGCACCTTTGTAATAAGGTGCGGCAATAACAGATTTTGTATTCAGCCTTTTATAGCTCTCTGACTCTTCCGGCGTAACGGTATCGACAAGAGGAATGTTCAATATCCGTTCTTCCGCCAGGGCATTCGCCCATGTCGGATACTCGGAAACATTTTCAAATTCATAAAACCTTGTCGGTGTCATCCCTTTTGTCCTGGCGTTATACCACCAGTAAGGTGCCCATACGCCGATATCCTGCTGAATATCAAGAACACCGCTCCAGTCACCATCGTAATATTCACAGGTTAGACGGAGCACCTTCATAATGATGTCCTTAGGGACCAGGTCCCGCCGGAATTCTTTTTCCAGCCTGACCATCATTTGTTCCAGTTCGATGGCAGCCTTGACCTGTTCATCACTGAATATGTCAGGGTCTGCGGAAGAATTAAAACTATTCTTCAGCATAGTATTCGCCCCCTCTGATATTTCCCAAGAAAAGAAAACAATCGCAGGCCTGTCAGTCTGATGCGTCTGACAATCCTGCGATTTTTCGGGTTCTTTTTCTGTGTAAATGGTAACAGGATTTTCCGCCGCACCATTGTTTTTAGTCCTTGATCGGTGACTTCAATATTGCATCAATGACGTTACAGATCGTAAGCTTCTGGGTTTTATTGCATTTCTCCAGCTTCTTTACTTTTAATCTTGACAGTTCCATCGCATTCTCCTTCAATATGTTACTTATTGCTGCGCGCTGCGATTGCCGTGTGCATTTCCTCTACTGCTTTTTTATCCAACGTATACTGTGTACCAAAAAGAATCGCCCCTGCGGCAGTCAGGATAGTCGGAAGTATCAGTACGCAGAGGATAATTCCTGTATTGATACTCTCCGGCTGGGCAACCGAGCCGGTAACAAAACCTGTAGCTGCCAATACATACCCCGGAATCGCTCCTCCGAGTCCCTGCGCCACTTTTGTAATAAAAGATGTAAGCGATGCGATCGCCGCTTCTGCACGTTTTCCGGTTTTATACTGCACGTAAGTAGTATTATCTGCCTGTATACTGGTTGTCAGCGGTGCTATACATCCGCCTGCCACTGTACTAATATAGATCAAAAGCATAGATCTCACATCAATCAAACGCAGTGCGGAAAACAGGATGGATACGACGATTGCCATTACAAAAATCTGTTTCTTTCCAAACCGGTTTGCCAGAATTGGTCCAAGGAAAATTCCCACCAGAGCAGTTATCATTGAAACAAGTGACACCCCTGACATAAGCGTCATATCACCCAATATATATGTGTAAAAATAAGCGCCGGCTCCTCCTGCTATATTACTGCCCACCCCGACTAGCAGTGCCACTAAAAACAGTGCCCAGACAGGTTTATACCGCAAAAACTGTAACAATTCCCTGAATGTATAACTTTCTTCTTTTTTTCCTTCAAAAGCTACTCTTTCCTTTACACAAAGAGCCCCTGCAATAGATAAAACCAACACCATGGCCATGGAACCGAAAATTAACACGTAATAGTTCTGTAACGTTCCTTCCGCCACAAGAATCGGTGCTGCCACAGCCAGTACCGCGCTACCTATCATTGTTCCCAACGCGTTGAAAATTGACAAACTGTTTCTCTCCTTGTCATCCGCGCTCATGACCGGGAGCAAACTGTTCTTGGAGATATCCATAATATCAAACGTCCAGCCCAGCAGCAGATACGTCACATACACAATCACATATTTTCCGACCGGAATCCAGACTGCGCCAAACCACAGTAAAATATAATTTATAACACAGATGATTGTTCCCAGAATAATCATAGGGCGAAATTTTCCCATTTTTGTTACCGGAAATTTGTCCAGAAAATATCCCATAATCGGGTCGCTGATTCCATCCACCACCTTGGATATTAAAAACAGGGTCGCCAGTGCTGCCGGTTCCAGACCAACCACATTCGTATAGTAAATCATAAAGAATCCTGACAATAATCCCATCAGTGGAATATTTCCCGCACATACCATAAATAAGCCCATTTTTTCCACGATACTAACCTTTTGTTTTTTACTCTTCTCACTCATTTGTTCTCTCCTCGTTAATATTGTGATAATGCTGTATTCAACATCTCTGTCTGCCCTTCATCCATCGGTCCGGAAAACATCTCCGCCACCTGTCGAAACGACAGTCCATAGACCGCATCCGGTATCATATCCACCTCGGTCATCGTCGACAAAAATGCCCGTATCTGCGGATGGTTCAGCAAATCTTCCAGCTTTGACTCCACGCTGTATATTTTCTTTAACTTCTCAGTTGCCTCATATACGACTTCATAGTTTCCTGCAGTGATATAACAAATACCGTTCACCACTGTTGCGAATAGTGGATTTGTCTTATCTTCAAACAGAATCTCCGGAGCATGCGGCAATCGCACCTCGCCTTCTCCGCCAAACGGAATCGTAATTTTGATTCTAATCCTGTTATCCTCCATAATTTCCCAGCTGCATGCATACTGTCCGACGGCCGAATCATACACTGCCTCTGCCCTTCTCAAATCATAATGGACATTCGGACAAATTGCGATCCTTCTTCCTCCCGGAGATTCTTCCAAAAGATGGATTCCTCCCACATGGCGGAACATCCATTCCAGAATCGCCCCGTAAGAATAATGGTTGAGACTGTTCATTCCGGTACTGGATATCTTACCGTCTTCATCCAGTGAATTCCATCGTTCCCAGACTGTGGTGGCTCCCAGTTTCACTTCGTGCAGCCACCCCGGATACTCCTCGTTCAAAAGCAGGCGGTAGGCGGTATCCGTCATTCCGTTATCGGTCAACACATTGCACAAAAGAGAGGTTCCCACAAATCCGGTATTCAATTTGTTTCTGCTCTCGCGGAAAAGTTTCTTTAACATCTCTCTGGTCAGCTCTTCGTCCTCTGACAAATGATATTTCAGAGCCAGCAGAAGACCCGTCTGTGTCTTTTCCGCGCATCTTCCGGTCGGGGTAAAATATTCTTCTTTTACCACACGCCATTGTTTTTCGGCGATTTCCCGATATTGTTTTTCCTCTTCCTTTCGCCCGAGAACCGCCGCTGCCTTCGCTGTAAGCTCCGCGCTTGCCGCATAATAAATATCCGCAATATAGCCTTCATCGGTCGCTCCGTATACATTTCCCGCCGCGGCTCCCACCCGGTCAAGCGCCAGCCAGTCTCCGTAATGGAAGGAATGTCTCCATCCGTGGTGCTCTCCGTCCACCTTACGGATATAGTCCACCCAAGCCTTCATACTGTCAAACTGCTGTTCCAATATGGCAGCATCCCCGCTGAACAGATAGACATTCCACGGAACGATACAGGCCGCATCGCCCCATGCGCAGGAACATTTTGTCGGTCCGAATGTGGGGACAATCTCCGGAACCATTCCGCCCGCCAGAAGCTGTTCCTGATACAGGTCGTATAAATATTTTCGGTAAAACGCATAGGTATCAGCCAGATAGCTTGCAGTCGCGGAAAATACCTGTGTATCTCCTGTCCAGCCCATCCTCTCATCTCTTTGGGGACAGTCTGTAGGCACATCCAGAAAGTTCCCTTTCATTCCCCATTCGATATTGGAGATTAATTTGTTCACAAGATCATTCCCTGTCTCGATTGCCCCGATGCTCTCATAATCACTGTAAAGAACAAGCGCCGTAAAATCCTCACACGAAAGGTCCCTAACCCCGGTCACTTTCACATATCGATAACCATAGTATGTAAAATGAGGCGTAATCACCTTTTCTGTACCATCAGAAACATAAATGTACTCCGAAAGTGCCGTTCTTAAATTCTCGTTATAGAAACATCCGTCCTGAAGCACCTCTCCCGTCTGAATCCTGATAGTTGTCCCCGCCGGCTCATGTACACGCAGTCGGAAGATCCCTGCGATCTCCTGCCCCAGATCAAATACATCTTCTCCAGCAGGCGTATGGATCAGTTCTGCCGGCTTCATCTCCTCCTGTACCTTAACCGGAAGAGATAACCGTTCCATAAGCCGGCCTTTCGGAACCTTTGCGATCCGCGCAGGAGACTCCTCTACCGGTGGCAGCGTATCATCTCTTCTCTCACCGTCATAGATATTGGAAAACCACAAATTGCTTCTTGTAACTGACCAGGTTTCATCAGAACTGATTACATCTTTCGTTCCGTCTTTGTACTCTATGTGAATCTCCGCAATCAGCTTCCACTCGTCACCGTAATATGCTTCCCGCTCCGGATCATTGAAACCGAACCTGCCTTTATACCAGCCGTTTCCGAGAAGAACAGACAGCACACCGCCTTGTTCTGCCTGTTTCGTGATGTCATACGTCTGATACTGGATCCACTGGTCATAATTATTGCAGTACGGAGTCAGATACTCATCACCGATTTTCTCCGGATTTTCTTTATTTTCCCCGAGAAAATATGCCTCATACAATCCCAGGCCGCAAATGTACAGTCTTGCGCTTTTCACTTCTTTTGCCGGACGAATTCTCTTTGAGAAAATCGGATGCCGTTCCTGACTGCTGTCACAGGTAATCCATCTTCCAGTCCATGGTTCATCCATTTTGGCAGTCTCAAAAAACTGTACATCTGATTCGATTACTTCCTCTACATCTGTTGTCACAATGACCTTCCAGTAATATCTTGTATACGGCTGTATTTCAAATTCTACTCTTGTAGAGAGGCTGTCCAACTCTGTTTCACCTGTATCGTAACAGATATCTGTAAAGGTTTTGTTCTTGCTGATTACAATCCTTGCATATTTCTGTTCCTGTCCTCTGCATCCTTTCACTTTCCATGAAAATACCAACGGTTTCAGATAAAACCCTAAAGGGTTTGTGATATGATTTGTTTTTGCTGCATAAATCTTTCCCATGCTGATACTCCTTCTCTATCATTCTTATTCACTTATACCCGCTTTTGACCGTTTCTCCCTCATCAGACATATCTGCTCATTCAATTTTTCCTTGGTAATAGGATAACCTTTTGAGAAGATCACAATGGCCACCACATTTACGATTGCCGGCAATATTAGCACACAGAGGACGATCATATTAATCACATCGTCATTCTGTACTGCCGCCTTACTGTCAAATCCTGCTAACTGCAGCAGATACCCCGGAATCGCACCACCGATTCCCATTGCACACTTGGAGACAAAGCTGGAAAGAGATGCGACAGCACCTTCTGCCCTAATTCCCATAGACACTTCGATATAATCTGTATTATCTGCCTGTATTCCATAATTAAGAGGTGCTGCAAAGCCGGCTCCTATTCCTGCAATCAATACAGAGACAATAAGAAGGGGAATGCTCCTCACATCCAACAGACGGATGATTGGTGTCAGTCCTGCAAGTGCAAGTCCAATCGCATACATTTTCTTCTTTCCAAACCTTCCAATCAGATTACCAATGACCATTGTAGCCGGAAAAACAGTAACACATGTAATAAGCGTAATAATAGACGCCAACGTCAGATCTTCAAAAATATATGTATAAAAGTATGTATTTGCTGCATTCACGATATTGCTTCCAATCGAATATAACAGTACAGCAAGGAATGTAATGTACACCGGCTTCTGACTGAGAATCTTGAATAATTCTTTTACAGAATAGCTGTTCTCCATCTGTGGTTTTACACGTTCTTTTACTCCCATGGTTCCTATAATAGAGAAGAAAAAAATCACTGCTGTCATGATCAGAACAAGATTAATATATCCCTGTTTGTTAGAAGTATCTCCAAGAATAAGTGGAGCTGCCACACCGATTACAAGCGCCCCGATCACGTATGCAAGCCCTTTGATTGAACTTAAGCTGTTCCTTTCTTTCATATCTTCTGTCATAACCGGCAGAAGACTGTTCAGCGAAATATCCATGACTGGGAACAACACACCAAGCAGAATATACGATACATATGCGATTGCCAGTTTCCCCGATGTTGATAACATAGGTCCAAACCAAAGTAGAAGGAAATTGGCGCTACACAGAATTGTTCCCAGAATCAATGTTGGTCGGAAATGTCCCATCTTTCTGGTCGGAAGATGGTCGATCATAAATCCAACTAACGGATCGTTAATGGCATCTAGAAAGCGTGCGATCAGGAACAGTGTCGCACATGCAGCAGGACTCAAGCCGCATATATTGGTATAAAAAATTAGTAAATATCCGTTGATCAGTGTCATAACCGGAATGTTTCCAAAGTTTGCCATTGCAAATGACAGCTTTTCTCTCATTTTTATCTTATCTTGATTCATATTTTATTCTCACTTTCTCTCATTTTTATCTTATCTTGATTCATATTTTATTCTCACTTTCCCTCTTCTGCACACAGAGCATTTAACTCCACGATCATCTGCTCGATCGCTTCGCCCGGAATAACGCTTAAAAATGATTTCAGCGGCATCTGCGCAATAATTTCCGGAGTCACAAGCTGTACCTCCCCATCTTCTTTCTTAGGTTCTTCTCCCTGTGATATTCCCTCAAGATACTCCATCATTTTCCCTGCTGTCTTCGGGTGGTTCATCAATTCCCCCATTGTAGTGGTCATATCCACAGTGAACGGCAGCAGCACATCAGTAGTAAATGTAAGTTCTGCAGCCTCTCTGATCTCATCGCTGGCATGCCCGATCTGGATCTCATATGTACCTGACGGAGTGTACCAGTCGTGAATCTTTGTCTCGTAGTAAGCAAAATCTCTCGCGCAAAGTTCCATTGTAACCGTCTTCTTCTCACCCGGATTCAGAAATACTTTCGCAAACCCTTTTAGTTCTTTCACTGCTCTTGGCACCGTGCTGTCCTTGTCACTGACATAGAGTTGAACCACTTCACTTCCTGCCCTCTTCCCTGTATTCTCCACATCAATGCTCACCTTCAGAATATCTCCATCTTTCATTTCCGCAGAAGAGAGTTTCATATTGCTGTAGCTGAATTCCGTATATGACAGTCCATGGCCGAATGCCCAGCGCACCGGTACTTTCTTCGCATCATAGTAACGGTATCCGACAAAGATATCTTCTCCATAGAGAACAGTCCTGCCGTCTCCAGGGAAATTCAGGTAACTCGGGTTGTCTTCCAGACGATATGGGAACGTCTCCGCCAGACGTCCTCCTGGATTTGCCTCCCCAAATAACAGCCGGTCGCTGGCCTCCCCAATGCCTTCTCCTCCCAGATACATCTCCAGAATGGCATTTACAGACTCCGCCCATGGAGTTTCTACGGGACTTCCGTTATGAAGAACCACTACCACATTTTTCTGTATCTCAGCCACAGCCTCTATAAGGCGATTCTGACACTTTGGCAGTTCCATGGATGTTCTGTCATATCCTTCCGACTCAAAGCTGTCCGGCAGTCCGGCAAAGATTACAACTACATCTGCGCCCGCTGCCGCTTCACACGCCTGTTTCAGATCCTCTTCTGTCATCTCGTCACGCTCTGACGAGAAGCCTTTCACGTACTCCACTGCCCTGCCTTTTCTCACCGCAGTTTCCAGAGCCGACACTACGCTGTCCGTATTGATGTGACTCGATCCCCCGCCCTGGTATCGCGGTTTCTTTGCAAATTCCCCGATATAGACTACTTTCTGTTCTTTTTTCAGCGGCAGCACTCCCCTGTTTTCCAGAAGTACGGCGCACTCTGTTTCGATATCTGCCGCTGCTTTGTGATCCTTTTCCCTGTCAAATACAGTCTCCGCTTTCCTGTTATCTGTGTAGGAGAAGACTACTTTCAGTATGCGTTCCACCGTTCTGTCAAGAATTTCTTCCTCCAGTTCTCCATTCTCCACTGCCTGAATAATCTTTCTTGTATTATATCCTCCTGATCCCGGCATCTCCAAGTCAAGACCAGCTTTCAGTCCTTTCACCCGGTCATTTACAGCTCCCCAGTCACTGACCACATATCCTTCAAATCCCCACTCATCCCGCAGGATATCTGTCAGAAGCTTCTTATTCTCTGAAGAAAATACTCCGTTGATCTTATTGTAGCTGCACATCACAGTCTTTGGCTGCGCTTTCTTCACCGCCTCCTCAAAAGCCGGCAGATAAATTTCCCGGAAAGCCCGTTCCGATACTTCCGACGATATCTGCATACGGTCTGTTTCCTGATTATTCGCGGCGAAGTGTTTCATACTGGTTCCGATGCCTTTCGACTGTACGCCCCGGATATATGCTGACGCCATCTTTCCTGTCAGATATGGATCTTCGGACATATATTCAAAATTCCTTCCGCAGAGAGGACTGCGTTTGATATTAACTGCAGGGCCGAGGAGCATGCCCACGTTCTCAGCCTGACACTCGTCCCCAAGGATCTGTCCCATACATTCCATCAGTTCCACGTCAAAGCTGGATGCCGTGGCGCAGGCTGCCGGAAAGCAGACTGCATTCACACTTTTATTCAGGCCGAGATGATCTGCCGCGCCTTCCTGTTTGCGCAAGCCGTGCGGGCCGTCTGTCATCATAACGGAAGGAATCCCTAACCTTTCGATTCCCATCGTGTTCCAGAAATCCGCTCCCGAACATAGTCCTGCTTTTTCCTCCAGTGTCATCTGTCTGATCAATTCTTTCAGGTTTCTGCTCATTATGAAATCCTCCTTAAATAAATTCTTATCTGTTCCTATCTGTGGGCTTCCCAGAAGATGACTGCTTCCTGAAGCCAGTTTTTCACTTTTGTTTCATTTCCTATTCCAAATCCATGTCCCAGTCCGTCAACGATTCTGACCGACACATTTTCTTTGCCCAGTACCTTCTCTAATTCCGGCAGTTTATCTTCCACATTTGCAAAACCGAACTCATCATCCCGCCCTACGATAGAAAATACCGCCAGTCCCTTGTCCTCCTGCAAAGCTTTGATATTCCAGTCCAGACCATACATAGGGAAGATCACCTTCGGTCTTGGCAGATGATTCTTGTGGCAGCAGTCCTCATAATTGGCAAATGAATACGCCGTGGTCATAAGTCCTCCTGCTGAAAAACCAAAGATGGCATAATCATCCATGTTTACAGAAAACTGTTTTTGATGCTCCGTCAGATATCGGATCACTTGTGTCAGTTCCCTCGCGGCAGCCTGTCCCTGCTTTACCTGTTCTGTCTCACCCAGCTGTCTGCCGACCGGATAACTTACGACGAAAACAGAATATCCCATTTTATGCAGCTTCATCGCCACAGGATACCCCTCGCAATCAGTTACATTACTGATAAATCCGCCTCCCGGAACTACAATGGCAAGTGGTTTTCCCTGTTGTCCCTGATAAAACATTCCCGTCAGATGTGACCTGTACGGATGACCCTTCACTGCTTCCGCAGGATACAGATCCGACACCAGCCTTGCCTGACCTTTCTCAACAAGTCCGGTTAGATAATTGAAAGATTCCAAGGCTGCATCCAATTGTTCCTCACGGCCCGGCGCCTTTAAAAAATCCTTATACTTTACAGGCGCAATAGCTTTCAGCACGTTGTCCTCCACATTGAAAAACATATGTTTAAAACCGCCGAATACCGGATGCTGCATGAAAAATCCAACTTTGTCCTCCCCCGTTCCCGGACGGAAATGTCCGTTTTCATCGTAATAGCTGCTTTCCTTTATTTTTGGAAATCCGCAGATGCCAAGAAGTGCCGGCAAAAACATGGCACTTTTTTTATAGACATATAATGTCGCACCGATTACAAATAATAAAACAATCACCACTACTGCAAAAAATATCTTCATCCTAACCTATGCCTCCTTTTCTTACTGACATCTTACTTTATACAGACTAAAATTACATTAACGAAACATATGTGATTTACCGACCAAACTTAATAAATATCCGAGATTACTCTGTACACCTTTGCCCCCAATATGGTATATTTTAGACAGGTTAAATAAACTGCTGATGACTATAATCACAGTTCATTCATATCTCGAAAAGGAGAGATTATATATGATGACATTATCTGCATTGAATCAATTTCTGAAGCAGCACACTACCGAAGAAACCCAGCGTCTGAATGGTGTAAAGAAAGATTATTCACAATTTCCTGTTGCCAGAGGTAAGTTTGATACACCCTGTTACCGTTTTGATACGAACCTTGAAGATCTGCGTTCTTTATTTCTTTCAAAGAAAGTGCTTCCGAGTTATTACAACTTCGCTGTTGTAAAACAGGATCGTTTTGAAAACGTACCTCTGCATATCCATGAGTGGCTGGAGTTGAGTTATATTTATTCTGGTTCCTGCACAATGACGATAAATAAGACTACATTCAGGCTAAAAGCCGGGCAGATGGTTCTGATCAGCCAGAATGCACCTCATTCTGTCAAAAGATGTTCAGAAAATGATATTATCATCAATTTTCTGCTGACGCGCGAATATCTGAACGGTACTTTTTTTGAACGCCTGTCTCAGGATAATTACCTTACACACTTTTTCATTGAGGCTCTGAACACCACGATGCAGGAAAGCATGTATATTGTCTTTTCCCCGGAACAAAAACAAAACCGGCTGGCAGATCTTGCCAACCAGTTTCTCTGTGAATTTTATTCTCCGTCCGTAACATCCGGACCTTTTTTAGACAGTCTTTTTACGCTGATTACCTGCGAGATGATCAATCTGTTCCAGCACGGTATGGTTCTAGATCACGCCTCTGTGGATCAGATTTATACCATACTCCGATATATCGAAACAAACTTTGCGGACTGTACCCTTTCTTCTACAGCTGAGTTTTTTAATATGCACCCAAACTATCTCTCTGCCTACATACGCCAGCATACCGGAACCACTTACAAAGAGCTGGTCCAGACACACCGGCTCTCTCAGGCGGCAAAATTGTTAAGGAGCACCGCACTTTCCACAAATGATATCAGCCTTGCCGTCGGATATCAGAATACCAGCTTTTTCTTTCAGCTGTTCCGCAAGAAATACGGATGTACGCCTATGGAATATCGAAACATGCTTCATGCTTCTGATACGCCAAATATGTGATATGTACATTATTTGCCATATAGAAACTTTTCCGATAAAGTTACTTTAAAATCTTTCGCCAAATCTCTGAAATTCTGAGGTGAGATTGTCTGTCTTTTATCCGGTCTCATGGACAGCATCTTTACAAGGATTTCCGCGGATTTCTCTACGGTGTGCATTAATCCGAATGTAAGATCAAAGTCTTCCCCTGAGCAGAACATGCCGTGATGCGCCCAGATTGCCACATCATATTCTTTCATCAGGGCACTTGTCGCCACTGCGATCTCACGGCCGCCCGGCACCATCCATCCTACTACACCGATTCCGGAAGGAAATACAACCGGGCACTCGGTCGCCATCTCCCAGAGTTCTCTAGTAAATACTTTATCCTCCAACGGCAGTACAAATGTCAGTGCGATCACATTCGTGGTATGTGCATGATAAACATTGGTAACGCCTTTTTTCACTTCATGGTTCATCAGGTGACTCGGCAGCTCACTGGTCGGTCTGCCTCCGTTTACCAGACCCCAAAGGATGCGGTAATTCTCTCCTTTTTCATCCAATTCGATGATATTTTGCATAGACTACCACTTCGAAGATGCAAAATTGTCACTATGTAGTTACACAGATGCTATCAGATTCACTAATAGCATCGCCTTACTTTATCGCCCTCTATTCCTGCTAATCGGAATTACGTCCCCAAAATACTTACTATCCTTCACCGCTACAAGTTCCACCTCAACACACTTCTGCTGCCATTCCTTACAAGCCTCTTCATACCTTTGCCTCTCCTCACGAACCATGAATAGCTCGGTATAAAACTCCGAAGCATTTGCATAGTCTGCATCCTGAAGCACATTTGAAAGCTCTGATTTCATCCTCCCTGCTTTTCTATCCAATACAGCAATCTGCTCCTGCAACTCTTTCTTTCACTTCTAATGCCAATGTGAGTGGACATATAGGTGTCCGTTTACGAACCCACCGCCGTATCCGGCGTGATAGCCCCCTGCAAGGGCGAAATACACAGAGTACAAAACGAAGTTTTGTGCGATGGGTGTATTTCGCTCTGCGAGGCTTAGCCCTCGCATAAATGCACGAGGGCTGGTTAAAAAATCTATCCTCAGCGCAAAAAGGAAAAAGCCACATACCTTCGCAAAGATACATGGCTTCAATTACGCTGATAACTGTATTTAATTGGCTACAATTCGTGCCGTATCCGGCACCACTTTTTTCTTCTAAAATTGAGGCTACAATTCCTTCCATAAATGATGCCATAACACTTCCATTTATAAATGTTTTGTAGCCTTCTGCTGTCATTCCCCGCAAAAACTGAAATCCAGCAACTCATTGATATCAGGATCCATCTGATACTTCTTCACATCCTCCTCTGTGTAATCCATATTCCCAGAAGCACCCTTATCGTCAGGCACAGGTTGTTCCTGTCCAACCGCCTGAATAGGCATTTCTGTATGCCCTGATGATTGCATAAGCGCTGAGTTCTTTGCGGTGGTGATATCATATCCAAGAAATCTTGCTTTATCTTGACTATGTGTTATCTTGGTCTTTTTTTCGGACATCTCAAGATGCAGAGTATCCTCGAGAAATACTCTGAATTTTTCCTTGATTTCAGATGCATCCTCAAATGAACCTATGGCTAGCTTGCATTGATTATCACGCAGATTGCAGACAGCAAAATACTAATCTGCCAATACATCACCGTAACATCTTCCCTTCGGTGCGGAGATGGTTAGCTCTAGCCTCTGACTTTCCTTCAAGCGGTTTAGCTTTCATCCTCATATAGTACCTTTCACCTCGACACTCAGTCGCAACTTGGAAGCTTTGTTGACTTGTGCCTTTACAAACGTGCTGTTGTCCCCTTTATGTTTCCATTCAAGGTTAGTTGTTGGCGATAAGACTGTGTTCTTCACACTTGATAATTTTTCTTATTGTTTTCTCAAAACAAAATCATAATGACCCACGTCGCTTGGGTGTCCACCCCAAACGCCTTACGGGCGCACAGAATCTACCATCGCCACTATCGCCTGATCATCATCCAATTCTCTTATAACTGCCGGAACCTCCGCAAGACCAGCCCAGCCGGCATCTGCCTTTCGTCTGTGTCCTGCAATCATTTCATAACCTTCTCCGTCAGGATTCGGTCTTACAAGCAAAGGTACAATCACACCCTCATCTTCAATACTTTTCATAAGGGCACACAGCTCTATGTCCTGCTGCACATGAAAAGGATGGTTCTTAAAGTCCTTTAACTCGCTTATTCTGATACTCTTTATCTCTTCCATTACAACCTCCGTTCTTCCGGTAGAATAACTTCTACTCAGTTACGTCGTAAGCGTCAAATAGCCAGCGTCTTTTTTCAGGACACTGGCTATGCTATATTCTGTATATAATTTTAGGCACCTCAAGAGCCCCAGAGATAATACTTCTCCAGGGGTGAGGGCATCACGCGATATTCAACTGCGACTCGTTTTGCCGGTCCTTCTTTCGGGGTGTTTTTGGCAATTCGACCGCTTGTTCGGTATTTCCCAGGATCTCATCGAATACGGCAGGCCCGGCATGCTCCTTTTCGTATATCCTGTATTGTAAAGACCACGGAAGCATATCATTCAGAAAGCTTCTGTCCGTATCTTCCATGTGTTTTGGCATCTCTTCCAATACATATCGAAAATACAGGTAGGGATTGGCTTCGTTTGCACGCGCTGTTTCAGCCATGGTAAACATAATGGAAAGCGCATTCGCTCCATCCAGGCTGTTGCAGAAGAGAAAGTTATGCCGGGCAGTGGCAACCGAACGGATGGCTCGTTCGCAGGCTCCGTTATCCATGGGGATCGATCCATCCTCCAGAAATCGGCAGAGATGTTCCTTTTGATTCAGAGAATATCGTATTGCATCTTTCAGCTTCGCGCTCATTTTGGGATCTTCAGCATCCAGAGATTCAATATACGAATAGAACTCTTCAACCAGTGGTTTGACATACCGTTGTCTTTTCTTTTTCCGCTCTTCTGCAGAAAGTGTCTTCAACGGTTCATCGGTGTCATAGATCTTTCCAATCATGGCGAGGGCTTTTGTCTCAGGAAGATCTGCGATCATTTCCGGGGTCATGCCTTTCTTATCGATCAGGATCAGAGAATCCGCAAACCGTCGGCGAAGATGCATCATGCATCCGCATACAATGATCACACCTGCCTTTTCTTTCTCCAAAGTCTGATAGGCACAGTAGGCATCACAGGTGATAAAGCCTTTGAAATCCTCATAAAACTTTCTGAGGTGATCTGTCCCGCGGGTGAGTTCGAAAGCATAAAGGCAGATCGGACTTCCGCTATACTGTTCGCTTGTGATGTGACACCAGATATAGCTTTTGGAGCCCGCTTTGCGCCCGTCCTGCAGAAGAAGCATCGTCGTCTCGTCGCACTGATGATAGGGGATCATAAGTTCCAGTTCCTGCAGCCGGTCATAGATAGGGCCGAAGAAATTTAAAGCAAAGCGTGTGACCCAGTTGCACATGGTCTGACGTGTCAGAAGGGATCCTGCATCTTGGCTTGCCGTCTCCAGCCGATAGTACGGTGTATACAGGACAAAGCGGCTGTACATGATATCCGAAACAATGGATGCAGAAGCAAAACTTCCCGGAAGGAGCGTTTCATACGGCTGTGTCTCGATCATGTGCTCCGTACCATAAGATATGACGGCTGTATACGTATTTAAGGTATATGTGACCGGCCGGGTCCGTTCGATCGTCCGGTGTCTGTGCCAGTGTGCGATCCGCCAGTTACCTTCCCCATACTTCTGATCCAGGGCATCCCTGTCGAATTCAAAAGTACTTCTCTGAGGCAGGGCATCCAGATCCGTACGGCGCGAGTGCTTTCCGGTTTTCGTACAGGGCCTTGCACCGTGGCTGATATGGCGTGAGCGTTCTGTTTCTTTTGCCGGAGTAAAGGCAAGGACCCTGGCGGAAGTCTCATCATAGCATTCTTCGAATGCCTCATCGACCGATTCTTCCGCCTCAGAACCGCAGATCAGATCCGAAAGTTTCTCTGTCGTGCGGCCAAAGATCTCACGCGTCTTTAGAGAATCCTTTGCTGCCGTTGCTTCGAGCGCTGCTTTTAGATCATTCACTTTCGCCTGGAGAACTTCCTTCTCTTGTTGGCATTTCAGGAATTCTTCGTGCATTGCCCGAAGGGCATTGGCATTATTTTCCCGATATCCGCGTTCCTCTTCCGAGGCCATACGGAGAGCTGCAATGGTATGCAGGAGTTCTTCCTGCGTTTTATCCAGGTCCCCGGCCACATAGACCATTTCTTCCTGTGTCAGCATCACTTTTGATCCTGCCCGTATTGTTCCGTGATCTTTTGCAGTGCATGAAGAATGCTTTCTCTGCTTTTTTTCAATTCCTGATTTTCTTTCTGAAGCTGGTTGACCATAAGTTCCAGTTCACGGATGCGTTTTTTCGCCTGGATGCTCTCTTGTTCGTCTAGTGTCGTATCTTCCTTTTTTGGGGCATTCTGATCCTTTCTGTGCCTTCCCCGGCCATCGGTCGGAATGATCTCTCCGGTCTTTTCATCGATCTTTCCGATGAGCTTCCGATGGGCACGAGGCTGCTGTTTTTCCTTGTCCCAGTAGGATTGGGACTCATACACGTAAGTGATCCCTGTCCGTTTATCTCTGCATTTCACGTATCCCATTTGTTTCACCTCCATAGGTATAATTATATCACATGCCTATTTAAAATGCAAGATAAATAGGTATGCTTATAAATAAAAACATACCTATTTTATAGAACTTTCGATTGTAAAGCCGGACAGGAGACGGTCGAATTCTTCGTACGAAAGTTGCCTGGCTTCCTTTGCCGTAGAAGGCCAACAGAAGCGTCCGTGATTCAGTCTTTTGGTGAGCAGACAGAAACCGTCGCCTTCGTATTCCAGTGCTTTGATCCGGTCTTTTTTGATTCCACAAAAAAGAAAAATGGTTCCCTTTTCAATGGGATCCAGACCATAATTCAAGCGGACAGTTGCTACCAGAGAATCGATCCCAAGTCGCATATCCGTTCTTCCGGTAATGATCACGATCTTTGTGATCGGAACATCACGCCTGAGCATGGCGAAGCGCTCCGATCAGATCCGACATAAACTCTTGCGTTGCTTCAGGCATGATCCCGCATTGGATCCCATTGACATGGAGGATCGCCACCGGTTCCTTCCTCTGAAACACAGGGTCTGTTTCCGGATGAGGAGGAGCAGAAAGTGGGATCTCAACGAATTGATTTTCGGAAGTGGAAAGAGCGGTAGCGTTTTTCGACATAAGAGAAGCCAGAGCATCATCAAGGGTCTCTGACTGAAGGCGGCGTAGCCAATAGTAATAAGCCCATTTGCTGTTTCCGGTGGATCTGCACCATTCTATCACGGTCATCCCACTGTTTTTCTGCTCCTGGATCAGTTTGCTCCACTCTACGAGTTTGTACTTGTGTTCTGCTGTCATAGAAGTAAGCGTCAAATCCTGCGCCTGTTAGTGTGACCCGATTTCTGCCATACTTGAAAAAACTCAAAAAACTCATTTCGTGGGCAAGCTTTTTCAAGTGAGGTGTAAAAAATTGGATCAGATTACTCAAGAAGTCCGGCTGGAGAGCTGGGCCAAGATCGTCCGTTCCTGCAGTGCCAGACCATCTGGTGTGACTCAGAAGGAGTGGCTGGAAGAAAACGGCATTACTCGTGATCAGTATTACTATTGGCAGCGTAAGGTGCGGCAGGCGGCTTATCTGGAACAGAAAACAGGCGCTTCCTCCATTGTCGCTGCCCCCTCTGACGCAGCTTCCCTTCCGGTGACATTTGCGGAGCTGCCGCAGGAACAAATCCAGTCTGCCGAGCCGGAGCCTAAGGAGTCTTCGTTTCACGCAGATGCTGTCATTCACATCGGAAGGAACATGGTGGAGATCTCCAACACGATTTCTCCGGCACTTCTCCGCTTGATCCTGAAGGAGGCTCGTGATGCTCGCTGAAGCTTATCACGTCCATAAGATCGTTATCGCATGCGGATACACAGACCTTCGAAAAGGGATCGATGGACTTGCGGAGCTCATCCGCTCGAACTATCCGCTGGATCCGCTGGAAAAGAATGTCCTCTTCCTGTTCTGCGGGCGCAGGACGGATCGGATCAAAGGGCTCCTCTGGGAAGGAGACGGCTTTCTTCTCCTTTATAAGCGGCTGGAAGGCGGAGCCTTTTCCTGGCCGAGAAACCAGGCGGAAGCTGCGGAACTTACCAGGGAGCAGTACCGGCTCCTCATGATGGGATATGATCCCCTTGCTCAAAAGATTCGAGAGGTACAGCCCCGGCGTATCTACTAACGGATTGTGCAAAACAGAGAAATTCAAACACCGTTTTTGGGCGATCCATCCGGTGCTTTTATTGGTTACAGAATGCCGGCAGAGCGTATGGAAACGGGCCCTGTGTTCCCTGTTTTGGAGCAGATGAAATTGAAAAACCAACTCTTGACTCCTTCCTGAAATGGGTCCAGGCAGAGCCTGATCCATAGGCAGAATGACGAATGACAAAAGCCTGCAAAGTGGCTCTGGAAGCGGATTTCCGATATAATAATCTTATCGGAAAGGACTTTTTTTCATGCCGAAGCAGTCATTCAAAAAGGAAGAACTTCACAGCCTGACCTCGAGTGAAAAGGATACGCTAATCCTCGGAATGCAGGACGAGATCCACGCTCTCCAGAGGAATTATGAACAGCTCCTGGAGCAGTTCCGTGTCTTTGAACAGCAGCGTTTCGGACGTCATACGGAAAAGCTGGACCAGATCACCGGTCAGATGAACCTTTTTGATGAAACAGAGTTCCTATACGACCCTTCCATCCCGGAGCCTTCGGAAGAAGAGATCCTTCCTGCGGTCACTCGAAAGAGGAGACCGCGCGGTAAACGGGAAGAGGATCTAAAGGGCTTTAAGCAGGAGGATATCCCGGCACATGATGTCTCCAGAGAAGATCTGGACCGATACTTCGGACCGGGCAACTGGCGCTACTTTGGCGATGATACCTTTAAGAGGCTGAGATACATTCCCTCGGAAAAGGTTGTAGAGAACCATGTGGTCAGGGTCTATGTCGGCACCGGAGGCGATCATCAGGATGAGTTTCTTCGTGGAGATCACCCTGCGGAACCAATTGAAAACAGCATCTCGACTCCTTCCCTCATTGGTGCGGTCCTGAACGGTAAGTATGTTCTGGGCCTCCCTTATGAAAGGATCGCCGGCCAGTTCCAGGAGGATGGGATCCATGTTTCCAAACAGGATCTTGCCAACTGGGTCATGAACGTTTATAAGAATTATTTCCGTCCTTTCTGTGCGCGGCTGAAAACAGAGCTTTTTACCTGCCACGTGAATCAGTCTGATGAAACACCGGTCCAGGTTCTCCATTATGCGGGCGAGAAAGCAGATCCTTCTGTGAAACGATCCAAGAGTTACATGTGGGTCCACCGGTCCGGAGAGTTCTATCGGGACCGCCCGATTATCCTCTACGAATACAACAAATCGAGAGGATCCGAAGTTCCGTTAGCCTACTATGAAGGCTATCAAGGGGTGATCGAAAGTGATGCCTTGCAGCAATACCACATCCTGGCGGATAAGAGTCCGGGAATCACCTCAGCGAATTGCTGGGCGCATGCGAGAAGGGACTTCTCCGATGCGGTCAAAGCCATCGGGAAGACCAACGAGGATGCGATCAAACAATCCGTAGCCTACAAGGCATTGACCTTCATCGCTGCAATTTATCACGTCGAAGGGACGCTGAAAAATCTTACCGCAGAAGAGCGGCATCAACAGAGGCAGGAACATGTGAAGCCCCTGGTGGATGCCTTCTTTACGTGGGCAAAACAGGAGGTCACGCTGAATGCAGCTCTTCCGAAAGGAAAGACCAGCAAAGGACTGAACTACTGCCTCAATCAGGAGAAATACCTCCGGGTCTTTCTAGATGATGGAGAAGTACCGATCGACAATTCGGCAGCCGAACGGGCCATCCGCCCCTTCACAATCGGAAGAAAGAACTGGCTGTTTTTCAATACGGAAAGAGGAGCGGAAGCAGGCGCTGGTGTTTATTCCATTGCAGAGACTGCAAAAGCGAATCATTTGAATACGTTCTGGTACTTTAATCACCTCCTTACGGTGCTGCCGGAACTCAAGAGAAAATATGGATCCGTTGATCTGGCACCGGTCAATGAACTGGATCGATGTCTGCCATGGTCCAAAGACCTGCCGGAAGAGTGTCATTCGAAACGCCACTGAAAAATGTGGCGTTCCTTTCAGGGCAGGCGCAGTATTTGACGCTTACTCATAGAAAACCTCCTGAAAAAGAATAGGCAGTTGGAAATTTTGTACAAGTTTTCCAACTGCCCAACAGAATACCCAAAATCAGAAGGCGAATCTAGACGCTGTCTATTTGACGCTTACGTTACGTCAATGTTATCTGCAAACAGAAAAAGACCGCTCATCTCCAATTACTTGAAAATGAACGGTCTTTCACGCTTCGTATTCTATTGAATAACTTCAAAATATTAATTGTACTTTTATGTGTTTCCACACCCCACATCCAATACGACTGAGACATTCACACCGTCTGAAATTGCTTTTTTGTAGGTTTTTCTATCACTCTGTGAGAACATCATATGTCGCTCAAAGTGCCGGAAGTCGAGAAGTTTTACAAACTTCCCGACTCGCGGGCAGTCGTCGAATTCCGCATAAACACTGGCTTTACAGCCAGTTATTTCTTCGGAACTCTCCTCGTTGCCTTCGCGCAAATCAAGGATTCTTACATATCGACCCGATGTAGTGCAACCACGCACTCGACGTGAGCCGCCTTATTAAAACAGTCAATAATACCGTGGTTGTACAAACTGCCTCATTTACACAGTTCAGTATATATTTTCAGATCCAAATCCTTATATACATTGAAAATCACTTTCATGCCGCTTTCGGTTTCATCCAGCCAGTTCCGAACCGTCTCCACGGCAATCTCTGCTGCCCTTTGATTCGGGAACATGAAGACGCCGGTTGAGATACAGCAGAAAGCCAGACTCTCTAAGCCGTTCTCCGCTGCCAGATTCAGGCAGGACGTGTAGCAGGAGGCCAGGAGCCGCTCGTGCTCCTTTGTGAGTCGTCCCTGCACGATGGGACCTACAGTATGCAGAATATATTTACAGGGAAGATTATAAGCCGGTGTGATCTTTGCCTGGCCGGTCGGTTCCTCGTGTCCCTGTGCACACATGATCCTATCGCATTTCAGGCGAAGCTGGATTCCTGCTTTGCTATGAACGATGTTATCCGCGCAATTATGCAGAGGAATCGCCGCCACCCGTGAAACGGGTGGTTCGGTCCGGGCTATAAGCCCGTGTTGC
>CAIFEZ010000022.1 GCA_903789595.1 uncultured eubacterium 1-6 | reverse complement strand
AGTAGAAAAAATAATCATACTGGTTCATGCTGTCTGGGAATTGGTCAAGGTAGGAACATGCTATTCGGAAATTGATCGAAAATATGATGTTGCTCCATTACCTTCAATGATATCAGCGACATTGCAAAACACATTGAACTGGAAGTTAGCGATTTCTTTTTCCGGTATTCTCTGTCCCACGGATTTCTTCATGATAGAAATAATCTACGATCACCGGATGCCCCTGCGGGACTCTGCCATAAGGCATTTCATTATCTACAAAGGCACAATCATACTTCTTAGCCATTTTCTCAGCTTTTACTTCAAGTGCTTCAAAGTAGCTGCGGTTATGCTTGTTATAGATCTCGTCGTAAAGTGGTACCAGATCAGGATATTTTCCGGCGATATAATCCATAATTGTCTTTTTGAAACCGCCTCGAAGATTGAGATTTTCGAGCCAGAACAGATCGCACTGATCCTTTACCCGATCAAAGATTGCTTCAAAATCCGTGATACCGGGGAATACCGGGGATACGAAACAGACTGTACGGATACCTGCTTCATATACCTGCTTCATAGCAAAGATACGGCGCTCAATGCTCGAAGCAGAGTCCATATCATTCTTGAAATTTTCATCCAGTGTGTTGATCGACCATGAAACGGTTACACGTCCAAGCTTCTTCAGCAGATCAATATCCCGTACCACAAGATCCGACTTTGTGCAGATCAGAATGTCTGCGTCACTGCCGATCAGCTGCTCCAGAAGTTTTCTGGTATTCCCGTATTGCTCCTCCTGTGGATTGTAGCCATCTGTCACAGAACCGATGACCACCCGCTGTCCGGCATATTTCTTCGGATTTTTAATTTCCGGCCAATGCTTCACATCAAGGAAAGTGCCCCATTCCTCCTTGTGCCCGGTAAAGCGCTTCATAAAAGAAGCATAGCAATACTTGCAGGCATGTGTACAGCCCACATAGGGATTGACCGAGTAACCGCCTACCGGCAGACTGGACTTAGTCATGATGTTCTTTGTTTCCACCTCACGAATGAGGATTCCATTTATTACTTCTTCCATGATTTCTGTACCTCTAACACCTTATTAAATTCTTCCGGCATTTCCTGAATCATATTTTCATCCCCTATGACAGGGACAAGGTCTTCCTTCATAAACACCGGAATGCCGAGCCTATGTGCCTGGTCCGCCAGAGACCATGCCCATTCCGGCTCCGTATGAATCTTCCTGCTCTGAGCTCCGGTCATGGTGCCCACAACGATCCAATTGATTCCGGAAAGGTCAACTGTGCCGGGATCATCGAATAACGGCTCAAAGGTAACATGATAATGTTTTACTCTGACGTTTTTACGAAGTGCGTCGATACGCCACAGTTCTGCTTTCCTCGTCACCGTAACGCCAAACCATGCGTTTTCCAGATCGGTATCAAAATCCAGCAAATCAGGTCGCTTGGTAAGGAACAGGAACTGATGCTGTGGATTTTCACGGATCTTTGCAAATACCTCGTCTCTCCATTCCGACTTCCATCCGGAGAGATCGCTCATGCCGGTAAGCAGAAAGTTCTGCGGACGTTTCTTTTCCATCATCTTGAGCTTACCCGGAAAAAATTCAGGGTCAGCGAAGTCATCAATCATATGCCAGCGTTTCACGTTGTTGCGGGCATAGCAATATGCACACCCCACTGTGCAGCCAATGACGATATTCATGTTCTGAATCTGATCTTTGATACAAATACTCATGACTTCTGCCACTCCTCAAGATTCTTTCTGATGCGGTCGAGGTATTCCTCAAACTGGGTAATTTCTTCCTCTGAAAAACCTTTGTAGTAAATGCTGCCCATCTCATCAGATACAGAATCGTACTCGCCCTTTAAGGCATGTGCTTTCTCAGTCAGAAACAGGAGTGTTTTTCTTTTGTCCGTTTCAGACTGAACACGGCTGATCAGCCCTTGATTTTCCATTCTTTCCAGCATCGTAGTAAGAGATGTTATCGCTAATCCGCATTTAGTCGAGAGTGACCTGATTGAGATACCATCCTCTTGCCACAGCACATAAAGAATACGTCCCTGGGCTCCATTAAACGCATCAATATTCTTTTCACTGAGAATCTTCTCGAAAATCCGGTCTCCGAGTTGTTTTATTTTGGTGACAAGAAATCCTCCATTCATGTCCATACAAATGCTCCTATATAGTAGTTTATAAAAACCTACTATATAGGAGCTTTCTTGTCAACAATTTATATGTCTTAATAGAATAGGTAAATTCCGATTTCACGGCCAGTTCGACCGCGCTGTTTTCTTCCTCGGCAGACTCTCCTCCGCCTCCCTTTTCACATAGGTCAATTCTGATTTATATCTTGGTATACGTATCTTGTCTTCTTCCAAGTGGCTTTGAAAACCTTACCATTTCATCTGTATATTGTATCCGAATATCCTGCAGGTCCGCCGGGACAAAAGAAGAAAATGCCAATTGCCCCGAAAGATTCTCCCTGATTTTTCCGGATCGTCCATTTGATTTCATAGTCTGTAACCTCATGTTCAGACTCTCATTCATTCAAAAGATTCCTTAAGTTTTCTCCGATATCACCTGTCAGGGCTACTGTCCTGTCTGCCAGCGCATCCGGAATGTTGATTTCTCCCGGCATATTCATCGTAATGTACTTCCAGGAAGGATATTCCGCTGCCATTCCCATCGTCGGGGCTTTGATCAGCTGGTTCCGGCTCCCAATGCCAAGCTCAAAGAGCAGAGCATTCTGCCCGGAATACTCCTGAAGGAATGCGTAAAATCTCTGCCGCTGGCCGTTCCACTCCTCAGACCCCTCCGTAAGGCCTTCGAAGTTACCTTCCACTTCGAAGATTCTGTCCCGGTCAAAACCATTCATCTGAAAATGTGCGTCGCCGTTACTGGTCACGATAAAATATGGTTTATTCCTGACAATTGAAAGCAGGTTTTTCATTACCTCACTGCCATGGTAGTCGTCAATTAAATACTGATGAACCGTCTGCATATATTCCTCATGATCGGCCGCCGTCATCGGCGTGAACACACCGCGGATCAGGCTGTCTGCGCCGTACTTCTGACGGAACTTCCCAAAGCACCTTCTGAATGACCCATTATCCGCAAAAATATGATACCCCTCCGCGATGGAAAGCCCGTTGCTCGCCGTAATCAGAATGGCGTCCGTGTTTTTCAGCCAGTCTTTTGCCTCTTTATAATCATTTACTTTATATTCCGTCATTTTTCACCCTCTATGATCATACAACTGTGACTTTCTTCTCCATTTCACTTCTTACATCCTCCAGCACTTTCCCAATATCGCCCTGGATAGCCAGTCCCCTGTCTTCAATTGCCTCCGGCAGGAACGCATAATCCTTGTTCACAGAAATATACGTCGTCTGCGGCAAACTGTTCACCAGTTCCCAGAACGGCTCCTGGATGAACATCGGTGTGAGTCTTCCGACGCCGAGTTCCAGGAAAAGAATCTTCTCGTCCTTATGCGCGAGAATGTAATCTGATATCTTCTGATATTCCTCTTCGTATTTCTTACCGGTCAGGAAATTTCCATAACCCCGGACCCACGGAAACGCCTCAGCGCCGCAGTGCGGACAGCGCGGGATCAGTTCCTTCGGCACTGCCGTGCCCTCACCCATGGCATCGATCATCTCCTGCACCGGTTTCACGGCATCCCATACCTCATCCGTGCAGCACCTGGAGCACTGGAAGAAGCGATGGCCGCCCTGAATCTGGGCGACTTTAGACTCCGGATACAGCTTTACGAACTGGGTGTCCTGATTTGTGGTCAGTACAAAGAATTCTTTATCCGCGAGGACCGCATCCAAATCCAGGTACGGCTTCCGAACCTCCGCATGCTGGGTGGTATGCAGGAATGTTGCCATATATCCCCAGAACTCCTCACGGGAATCCCAGTGGGCAAACGCACCAGAAAAAGCACCTTTGAATCCGTATTTCTCCGCATACTTTCCGAAATATTTCCGGTAGGAGGCGTTGTCTTCATAATAGAAATCCCCGCCGCCTGCCGCGGAAAGGCCGGATGCCCCTCCGACGATCACACAATCTGCGTCCTTCACTTTCTGAACAAAATACTGAATCTGCTCTTCATAAGGGAGCGGCTCTTTCTTTGTCAGCGGAACCACAGTTCTGCCGGATGCATATACGTTGTAATATCTGGAATAATTGCTCATCTGTACTTCATTTACAATCTGCTCATAAAAGGTCATGATTTTCATTCTCCTCTCTCATTTTTGATTCTGCGATACAAGGTTAGCGACAGTTTATTGACACCCTGTCTATAAACTAATATACTTAAATTTGGAAAAATGAGAAAAACACATTCTCTCAAAAGAATAACTCCCGTACAGAATTGCAAAACTGTACAGGAGTTTCTCGTGATCGGGAATATTCGATTGCAGATATCAGAGAAAGACGGTGAATAAAATGAAGTCACCAAATCAGAAAAAGACTGACCGAAGAACGTTATACACACAGATGGTCATCAAAGACGCGCTTCTGGAACTGAATAAAGAAACCGCCTATGACAAGATCAATGTCACTATGGTCTGCAGGCAGGCTGAGATTGCCCGTGCTACCTTTTACCTGCATTTTGACAGCCTGGATGAAGTACTGGACAGTGTCATCGATGACGCCCTCCTCTTTTCAGAGAGCGGCTCCGGAACGGTTGTTGATGTACTCGATATTATCCGCAGCGGCAGGTCAGATGTGCTCCGTGAGAACGAAACCGTCCTGCCCGCCTGCCAGCGGATCGCTGATTCTGATAAATATCATCACTTGTTTATGGACGTATCTGTCAGCGACCATATCATCCAGAGGATTGCCGCTCATGAGCATGACAAAGTTGTCCCGGATCTTATGGCGCATACCGGCCTCGCCACAGATGAAGCCGAGATGCTTTTTAAGTTCATCCTTAACGGATCTTTCGCTGTAAACAGGAGCCTTAGCTGGGAGAAAAATGAACGATGGTACCGGTACCAGAAGATCCTTGGCAGATTTATTAATGCCGGGATAGAGAGATAATCACATCGCCACTTCTGTTACCATCCCCGCCTTCATGGTAAAGCGCATTCTGTCCGGGAAGACTTCGATCTTTTCAACGAAGTCCCGGACAGAAAACGCGGCACCCGCCTCTCTTCTCAGAAAGACGGATGCCGCAGAAATGGCTTAAACACGGGCCTTTTCGGCCCTCTTTCAATTTGTTCTTGTTAGCAGAGCCACGGTCTCCACATGCCCCGAGACACCATTATGAATGTCAGGGCTCCTACTAAATAAGTCCATCATCGGTGCCTCCTACCAAACAAATCTACTGTTCCAGGTCATTTTTAATATCTTCTATCAACTTGAAATAAGTATTCTTGAATCGTTCCGGTACACCATCATAACTTCTAAGAGCCGTCTCTGCTCGATTCAAATACCGTACTGCAGAATCGCCTCTCGCGGATTTTGCTGCTTCGATATACGCTTCGACCTCGCTCCTTAATTCTTCTATACTAATTGAACGCATACAACCTCCGTTACACAAAAGATATTCCTACGCTTCGAAGGTCAGCCACTATAGACTGCAGGTCAGCATTTCCGCTGTTAACCTCCAGGACCATCTTCCTGGCTACCCCGTCATCAAAGCAATCTTTGAAGGCTTGCAGGAAATGTTTTTTTATGGCTTGATCTCCAAAATACGAATTCAAGTCTCCGCAGTGAGATACCTTCCGGCCCGTTGAGGATATGCTTTTCCCCCATAAATGAACCCCGCCAATAAAACTCCGGAACTGTTTTGATTCATCCAGGAGACGAATAAACTCATCCTCATTCTTAGCGTTATGCGCAGTATATATCTGCGGCACATCATAGGCAACCTTTAACTGAACGCCAGCCTTCTCGATAGCTTCGCAAAGAGCATCGACATCCCTGACCTTTGATACCACAAACTTCCCGCCGTGATATACCGAGCCACAACGGTTCTCTACCAGAATATCAACATCTGGAAAGCGTTCTATGATTTTGGCTTCAAAGGTAGAATAGCTCTTTACAAAACCAGCAATATCAGTGTAATCGCTGAATGGCGGATGAATCTCTATTACTTTCGGCGCTGGGCCACTGCCATTCAGTTCAAATATAAAATCAGCAAACTGTTCTGCCCAACGTTCATTTTTCCAAAGCTGAGGAACGCTATCTTTTTGAGCTGCGACAAGCTCCGGGTATTTCTGGACCAGAGCAGAGTCCCATTTTCGTTTTCCATAGCTATATTCAGTGTGGAGGGATTTATCCAACCTTCCTCCGACACTTGTAATATCAAAATGGGCTGCGATCTCCTCAATACGCAGTGGAACATCCGCTGGGTATTCCTGCCCATGATATTTAATCATTTCAAATGATGTCATCGTTTTCTTTCCTTATATCATGTTTTGCTCGATCTTCTCGATGATCGTAATGTCTGCCGGAAGCCACTGAACACTATACAGGTTTTCCTTTGACAGCCATCTGGCATCCTCTGCCTCCAGGAGTTTTAGTTCTCCGTCGACCACCTCACACCAGAAACAGTCCATCGAAAGGTGAAACGTCGGATAATCGTACTCGATGGTTCCGATCAGATCGCCC
The DNA here is from genome assembly GCA_903789595.1 of uncultured eubacterium 1-6. Classification (GTDB taxonomy): domain Bacteria; phylum Bacillota; class Clostridia; order Lachnospirales; family Lachnospiraceae; genus Bilifractor. The sequence goes on along the minus strand of CAIFEZ010000022.1, from coordinate 51,072 downwards.
ACCGTAATCTTCGTATCCAGTTCTTCCTGTATTTCTCTTACAAGCGCCTGCTGAGGTGTTTCGCCTTTCTCAATCTTGCCTCCGGGAAACTCCCACTGGCCCTTAAATTCACCATAGCCTCTGGCCGTAGCAAATATGGATTTCTTCTCATTAATTGAATCACATATCACTGCTGCGACAACTTTAACTGTTTTCATCTATTATCTCTGCAAATCTATGACCGTTTGATGCTTGCGCTTTTCCTTTACGTAAGCATCACGGGCCTCAGATTCTTTCTTCCTGATCTCTTCACGCTGGAGCTTGTTACCGACATGCCCCGGATACTTCTCCAAGGCAGCTTCAACCGTCTTAATGATCTCGCTCACACGAACTGTCTTCTTCGCTTTTTTATGTGCTTCACGAATGCCGGCTGCAATCCCTGTCAATTTAGCGCTTGAAGTAGTTTTTTCAAGCTGAGCAAGCACACCTTTCAGTTCGTCTTCTGTAAAGTTCTCTATCAACCAAACCGGAAAATTCTGATACTGGTTAAGCGCTGCAGGATATAAGTCTGACTCCTTCGGTCCCTCATAGTCAGGATAATCCTTTGGCGTTAAATAATATGTACTCCATGAACCGTCCGATGCGAGCAACCCATGATGCGTTACTTCTTCGACTTTATACTTCTTAGCACACTCTTCGCATTCAATTACTACAGGGCCATCTTTATATCTATTCCAGTCATCGCCATAACTGGTCTGCGTTATCTTGCCTTTACCACACGGGCAGGTGGCCGAGCAAGTATACATTTCTTCCCAACTCATCACTACTCCTCCTCCTCGTTCATCGCTTCAACCAGCTTCTTTTCAAATTCCTGAAGCTGCGCGTACTGGTCGCTCAAAATCATAAGAATATCCTCATCTGCCATATCTTCCGGTATGCTTACATGACTGGTAATAAAAGGACATCTCCACTGCCAGTTTTCCTTCTGCTGCTTTGACGGAAAGTGCTCATTAATCCGTTCACAGATGGCTTTCAAATCATCCGGGATATTTTTCGCACTAAGCGCCAACTGCATATAAACCGACTTCCCGGCGCTGTTTATAATCTCATAAAAGTAATGGTTTCTGGTTCCCCAGCCACTTGCGGCCTCCGGTGCATAAGGAAGTATTTTATTCATTGCATCAGTTGTAAAGCGCACATACTTACGAGTGCAATTATCCGGATCAATATGGATCTCACCCGATGCGTCCTTTATGTTTGCAAAACTCATATTAACAGCCGCAACGTGAGCAGACCGATTTCCATTCGTCTTTTCTGGTGTAGCCGTTACCGCTGTAATATTCTCCTCTGTGATCTCGTCAGGAATCTCTCTTCCGTCATTCACAAAAGCTATATGTAACAGCTCGTCCATCTGATCGACACTCTCAAACTTGAAGCCCCAACGAGTCTCCATGAAATGAAGCAGCTTTATACCACGATTGTAAATATGCTCTGCATCCCACGTATCTTCTTTGAATATCTCTACTTCGCAGTGGCAGCCATTAGCATATCCGCGAGCCTTCTTATCATCAAAGCTGTCATTCTGCAGGCTTGAATTGATGCTCTGTGATAAAGGAAGCATATTACCAAGAGATGATGACAACGATTTAATCTCCGCATCGGTAAACTGTCTGAAGTTATTGCGCCAGTATAGCTTTGTCGGTGTCTGTGGAAGAATATGCTCTACCGTGATTCGGTCCTTTACAACCTTTGTCAGCAATGCCCATGACAGCTTCTCCAGCTTATACTTCGTGGCCAAAGAATACTCGTACTCATAAAGGAAGTAGCGAAGGTCGCGCCAACTGTAAAAACCGTCAGCCGAAATAAATCTGCGGTTCATTCTGGTAAGGAATACGCGTACAGCGTCCTTTGCGTTCGCGTCGGTAGTCGTATTCAGATCATCGGTTACTTCCGATAAAGTCATACTTCCGGTATAGACTTCACGCGTTTTTCTGTAATAATCACTGCTCTTGTAGCTCGACTGATACATCGCCATACGGAAGTTGATAAAGATAAATCTCTCCGCTGCCTTAAACAATGCGACACGTTCTTCTTTCGAATATCCCAACCTCGGGATAAGCGAAACAGCGATCATCGGTCTAAAATAACCAAGACCTATACGGTTAAGTTTATCAAGCCATACCTGCTCTTCATCACTTATAGAAGTGCATTTATCCGGATAATATGTGTAATACCAGAACTCCGCCGCTTCATTCAGGCTATTAACATAGTCCATGATCTCCTTGGGCTGTAAAAACTCTCCGGAGATAGGTTCAGGGATATCCGGTGTATCATCACTATCATCATCGTCATCAGCGCCAGGATCGGGAATGCTATCATCAACATCCTCATCCTCCGGAAGCGCCTGCAAAACATTCTCAAATATTGATTTATGTGAGAACTTCCTCAAAAGGAACTTGATGTAATCGTCGCCTTTCTTTCTCGAATAAGCGAAGTACATAATCCAGTGTGCTCTCAAAAACTCATCGTCTGACAGAAGATCATTTTCATTCCTGCCAAGCTGATAATAGACCTCTCTCCACGCTTTATTAATCAGCTCACGAAGGGCCACTTCATTTGTCTCATCCAAAATCTCTTTCGGATAAAGAGTTGTAAGATAGATAAGTCTGTTCTTGAGCAGCTCCAGGTTCGTTAAGCGCTTACCACGGTTATTCATGGTTTCAAATGCTACGAATACATCATAGTCGTCTTCGATCTCATGAATATTAAACATGAGCTGCAATGTGAGCTTTTTATATAGCTCAGCAATGCCTTCAATTCCCTTAATCTCATAAAAAGCCGCGAGTTCTCTTGCAAAGAACTCCTTGGCGTATTTCAAGTTCTTAGTGTAATACGTTTCTTTGATCGTCCCACCAAAAGGCTGTCCAAGGATGCGATACTTTAAATACTCCGCGCTGGGATTGTCATTCTCATATCCGAACATATAGGTAACAATCAATCCATCCGGTGGACGTTTTCTACTCAGGTATTTAGCCCTAATATCCTTTATATTCTCAAAGCCCAAATAAATCTCTTCTTCGGATTTACCCTCATTTTCAGGAAGATTACATACGAACTCGATGATTTCATTAAGCATGATAATAAACGTGGTAAGACGCTGCTGTCCGTCCACGATGTGATAAGCCTTAAAACCACTCTGTAATAACCAGGCGTCCTCATTGCCGAGCTTTTGGCTGTCCTGTCTGCTAAGCACTTTCAATGAGAGGAGGCCCGTGTAGTGATACCTATCCGTTTGAAGGTTGACAACATCTTCCCAAAAGTCACGAAGCTGAAGATCCTGCCAAGCATACCCTCTCTGATAATCTGGGATTCTGAAAATCTTGTTTTGAAAAATCTGCGATAATGACTGCAGCTCGTTCATGATGCACCCTTCTTTCTACTGTTCTTTTTTGACGTAAGTAAGCTGGACATCGTACCCAAGCTGCTCCATCATCTTTATGTAGGTGGCATTTACAATCTTCTCCGGGCTCTTAATAAGTCGGTTCACATATGAAGGAGATGTGCCCACCTTTTCAGCTAATTCAGCCTGCGTTGTCTGTTCTTCTACGCATTTTACTTTTACATCTATTTCGATATTATTCTTTAACATGCTTTCTACCTCATGCGAGTTAAATCTAATTTCACTATCAGTGCAATTTATTATATCACAAGACACCGCAAATTTCATCAAGAATTTGTAAACACAACGAAAAAAGCGCCCCCGAAGGAGCGCTGGCAGGTGATACCCTTATACATCGACCTCTACTTCCAGGCCGGATTTGAACTCGACGATCAACTTCTCGTCGCACACCGTTATTTTTTCAATGAGCCTTCGTACCAGAGTCTCCGAATATTCAGTAACCGCTTCAACCTGCTCATCCAGGAATGATGCCAGGTCCTCAATGCGATCCTGGACATCTTTACGCATGGCAGCTTCCGTTAAGATGGACTGGCGTTCCTCACGAAGTGTCATGATCTCGTCGCCGATCTCATCAATCTTATTCTGGTCCTTTCCGGCATTGAGTAGCTCCGCCTGCTTCTGCTTTACCGCCGCATCAATCTCCGCGAGCTTGGCGTCAGTATCCTCCTCAAGAACAGCTCGGATGTTCTCGCGCAACTCCGGCAAGATAGCATCCTTTCTGGACCAGGCATCGTTAACTGCTGTAACAACTGCTGCCTGAAGAACCTCCTCGTGGATCGTCCTGGCCGGGCAATCAATCCCACTGCTCTTTTTAAGGACCCTGCTTACACAGCGCCACACTGTAGACTGGCACCCGCGGTTGTTCCATTTCACCCTTCGGAAGATGTCGCCGCAGTGCCCACAAAAGACGATGCTTGATAAAGCGTACCGCGAACTGTATATGCGCTTCTTTCCATCGGTTAAGATATTCGCTCGTCTGGCAATCTCAGCTTGAACTCGAAGGAATACATCCTTGTCGATGATCGCCTCATGGCTGCCTTCCACATAGTACTTTGGAGCAATGCCGTTGTTGTTGACACGCTTCTTTTCGAGGGTGTTCACGGTATAAGTCTTTTGAAGAAGTGCGTCGCCGATGTACTTCTCATTGGTAAGAATCTGTTTGATGTTACTTTCATGCCACTTTTCATGGCCGGCACCATTCTTGATTCCGTCTGCTTCCAGGCTTCGCTTGATCTGTAAAAAGCTCTTGCCATCCATGTACTCCGCGTAAATTCGCTGAACAATGGCAGCTTCCTCTGGAACAATGACGAGCTTTCCATCCTCGTCTTTTGTATATCCGAGAAACCAGTTATGGTTGATCTGAACCTTTCCTTGCTGGTTTCGGAACTGGATGCCGAGGCGTACATTCGCAGATAAGGATTCTGATTCCTGCTGTGCGAGTGCCGCCATGATCGTCATCAGAACTTCTCCCTTAGCATCCAGGGTGTTTATATTTTCCTTCTCGAAGAAGACGGCAATGTTCATATCCTTAAGCTCACGAGTATATTTCAGGCAGTCAACGGTGTTTCGTGAAAATCGGCTGATTGACTTTGTAAGGATCATATCGATCTTACCGGCCTTGCAGTCCTCGATCATCCTGTTAAACTCATCGCGCTTTTTTGTGTTGGTGCCGGAAATGCCGTCATCGGCATAAACCTCAACCATCTCCCAGTCGGGATTGCTGTTAATGTAATTGGTGTAATGCTCGACTTGAACATCGTAGCTGGATTCCTGCTCTTCAAACTCTGTGGACACGCGGCAGTATGCTGCTACTCGTGTTTTCTGTACCTTGGCTGCCGGCTTCTGCGTTCCAATGGAGCGTCTGGCCGGGATCACTGTAATGTTCTGTGCTAATGCCATTATCCGCTCACCTCACTTTGAATCAGGCTGTACGCATATTCCGCTTGCCTGATTGGGTTATCGTATTTTATCGGGACCCTTGATATTGAGAAGGCAGTGTGTCCTTTTGCTTTCTCGACTTTCTTTCGACCTCTTCGATCCCGTCCCAGGGCTTTTTCTCTACGGACCCTTTCTTCTTCAATCAGTCGGGCTGTCTCTTCCGTAATAATCGCCGGATAAAAACTGTCTCCGAGCAGCTTCTTGTTCTGGATCATCCGCTTGACCCCGCAGTGGCTCATGGTAAGTCCTACATCAGCCGCTGCCGCTGTGAACGACATTCCGCTAAGATAGTTTTCACATATCTTATGAAGGTTGGCTGCCTTTTCTTCATTTACCACGGCCTTCCCGCCGACAATATCGTATCCGTATGGTGTGTGTTGCATATCAAATCCTTTCCCGGAATATCGGTCCGCACTCCATGGCAAAGCCAATCTCCGTTCTTTTATAGATCACGACGTGGTCCACATGCTCTGTGAAAAGCTCGTCGTCAAATTCTGTAATTGTTCTGCCCTTAGCCGTGTATCTTAGAAGCCGTGTCAATGCTTCTTGCTGTTCATGGCTGCCGCTCATCTGTCCAGAAAGCTGTTCCTTCTCAGATGTGAGTCTGCGTTCCTCATCTACCAGAGCATCATTCTCCTCTGCATAAACCGCTGGGTCCAGGAGCCCTTTAGTAAAGAACTGCATGATCTGCTGTCGGCGGTCCGTGTTCTTTTCGAGCAATGTATCAATCTCATCCAGGCGCTCAAGTGTGCCCGCGTCATTGCCTCTCTTTAACATCTCCGAATAAGGAACCAGTACCTTTCCGCGTGCAAAGGTTAGCTTGTTCATCATCGTTACGAAGGCTGCCTTCACCGGATCTTCTTTTATTGACTTCATGCTGCAGGCATTCATATCTTTTACATGAGTATTGCAGGCAAAGCCGAATCGGTTACCGAGCTTAACGCGCTTCCAGGTGCCACCACACTCGCCGCAGATGATCTTGCCAGACATCGCATATCGGTTTTTGTACTTGTCTGAGTTTTTGTGAATTCCTTTTTCCAGACCATTAGCTTCGATGATGGCGTTGGCCGCATCAAAAACCTCGTGGCTGATAATCGCCTCATGATGATCTTTCATGTAATACTGGTTCTTCTCACCGCGATTTACATGACGGTTGAAACGATCATCCGTGTAGGTCTTCTGGAAAACCACATCGCCGGTGTATTTCTCATTCCGAATCATCCCGTTAATCACATGTCCCTCCCAGCGTCCGCCGCGCTTAGATGGCACACCTTTTCGATTCAGTTCCTTGGCTATCTCAGCCGGTGATTTGCCAGCGAGTATTTCATCAAAAATCCAACGAACGATCTCTGCTTTTTCAGGCTCGACGACCATCTCACCGTTTTCGTTTTTATAACCGTAGGGAGGATACCCAATCTTGAAGGACCCGTTCATAAAACGCTTTTGTATGCTCCAGGTCTCGTTTTCGGAGATGGACCTTGATTCGCTTTCTGCAAGACTCGACAAAATGGAGAGCAACAGCTCGCCCTCCATCTTTCCGGTATCAATGTTCTCTTTTTCGAAGTAGATGTAGATACCGTCCTGACAGAGCTTACGGACAATTTCAATGCTGTCGACCGTGTTTCTGGAAAAGCGGCTGATGGATTTTACAATGATGTAATCAATCATGCCTTTATCACAGTCTGCCAAAAGGCGCAGAAGGCCATCGCGCTTAGCCAGCTTTGTACCGGTCACCCCTTCGTCGTAATAGAGGCCAGCATATTCCCATTCAGGTCTTGCCTTAATGTACCGCTCGTAATGATTTTTTTGTGTATCAAGGCTGACGAGCTGTTCGTCAGAATCCGTCGATACTCTGGCGTATGCTGCTACTCGAAGTTTTTTATTACTCTTTACCCCGGCCGCCTCTATCTTCGTTATCTTCTTCATTGCCTCACCACCTTTCATAGTAGGGGTAGTGTATTAATCACTCTAAACGCCCGTAATAGCAAGCTATTTAGCGGATTATCCTCGATATAAATGGAGAGAAAGACTGGCGATTTTTGGCCATGATTTTGTCGAATTCTTCCGCAGATATAAGCCCCTTATCAAGCAGCTTTCTTGTCATCTGTTCGGCCAGGATATAGTTGTACTCGTTCTGCATTTCTGCGTCTGTAGGCTTTGGAATGTCGTTATATGAAATCTCGCCGCCTGCGATCTTTGTTACCTGCATAGAAAACACCTCCTACCAGGTAGCCCCGGCGGGAGGTGAAATCTGACGTTTTTTCAGTCTTTCATATAAAAATCGCAAACATATCCATCTGCTCTTAAGATCAACCCTTCGGCCCAAGGTGGAACTCTGCCCATCTGCTGGCAGAGGACTTCAAGACTCATAGAAGGATCAGCTTCAACGATTAGCTCGTCATGAACGTGCGCGACAATACTGCAGCAGCGAAGTGTCTTCATGGCATACATCAAAATATCTCTGGAAGTAGCCTGGACGATATTCTCGACAAACTTCGGACCGTAGCTTTCGATGCGCTCCCATTTCTTCGTACCGCCCACGCCTTCATATGTTACCGACTCACCCCCGAAACGATTCTCACCCATACGCGGCTTGACGTAGGCAAGTGTTCTGCCCGAAGGTAAGGTTATAAAAAGCATCCCGCTCTGGTAGAAGAACTTCACTCCCTTTACAACCTGCGGCTCCTTATTACGGATCACCTTTTTTACGGCGCTATCCACGTCCCACCAGAATCGGACAATGTTGGGATTCGACTGTCTCCAGGCATTTACAAGAGGCTGTAATTCCTCTTCATCGAGGCCCATATCAAGCGCACCCATCGCTTTTAATGCGCCGGTTGATCCGCCATACCCGAGAGCCAACTCCGCGATTTTCCCTTTCTGACGCAGGTGTCCGTTTACGCCATGCTTTTCGACCGGAACCTTAAACATCTGGCTTGCTGACGCGCAGTAAATATCTCCACCATCGACAAATACCTTTGTGCGCCATTCCTCACCGGCAAACCAGGCGATAACCCTGGCTTCAATCGCCGAGAAGTCGGCTACATAGAATTTCTTACCCTCCGCAGGTACAAACGCAGTGCGAATAAGCTGCGATAAGGTGTCAGGAACATCGTCGTAAAGAAGGTCCAGTGCTTCGATATTTCCGTCCCTGACCAGTGCTCTGGCCTCGGCGAGATCGGTCATGTGATTCTGCGGGAGGTTTTGTAACTGAACAAGTCTTCCTGCAAAACGGCCAGTCCTATTGGCGCCATAAAACTGAAACATGCCTCTACAACGGTCGTCCGAGCAGGCCGCGTTCTCCATTGCCAGATACTTCTTCACTGAAGACTTCGCAAGCTGCTGTCGAAGGGATAATGCTTCCGAGACGTCACCATCGGTTTCATCTATAAGGGCAGCCACAACCTTCTTACCAAGCGTTTCTGTCTCCAGCCCATTGTCCGAAAGCCAAGACTTCATCTGAGCTACGCTGTTTGGATTATCAAGATCGGTGAGCTCTTTCATTTCTGTAGTAAGTCGTTCACGGGATATCTCATCAATAGCGATGGCCTGTTTTACAAACGGCATGTCTACACGGATGCCGCGGTCGTTTATTTCCTGATCAATATGATATTCATCCCATATCGCGTCAGGTACCGGAAACTTTACGAGCTTTTCCTGAATCTGCATTTCCGTTTCAACATCACGGATATTGTAGGCTTTATACCTTGCCCACTTCTCTGGATCGTGCTCAGGCAGGTTACGCGTCCTTCCACCATTTGCTTTTGTAGGATTGCACGGCACTGAGAAGTACCGAATTAAATCTTTACCCTCTGTCAGCTTTTGCTTCTCAAGACCGAGGACCGCGCCGACACCTTCCAACGAAAGCGGCAGCCCCATATACGCAGACCACACCATCGAGCACTTCCAGGATTCAGGATTTAAGAACCGAGCGCACTCTGTCGATAATGGGTGATTGTCATGAAATGGGTCCAGGCTCACGCCTCTTTCAGAGAGATACCTCGATAAGCAGACACGCTCAAACTGTGCATTGAAGGCCCACTTTGTAACGGTATCATCGGTAAGCGCATCTATAACTTCCTCCGGAATCTCTTCACCACAGGCGAGGTCAACCGTTGTTACTGGACTGCCATCCACGCTATAACCGAAAAGAAGAATCTCGAAGTCAGGACTTTCTGTGTATTTGTACACGCCACATTTTTGCAGGCTGACGGAAGAATATGTCTCGATATCAATTTCTAAGTTCTTCATAATGCCTCCTATAAAACCAGGCGGCAGAGGTAATCTCCACCGCCCGGCATGTTGTTATTCTGCTGACTGCTCTGCAGCTTTTGCTTCTTCCTGGCGTCTGCGTTTCTTATCCTTATGATCTTCAATCGCAAACTTGATAAGCATAATGATGTTACCGATAAATGATCCCATCATAGCTCCGAAGCAAAGGGCAAGCATCAATGATTCTGCTTTTGTCATGGCACACCTCCTTATGACAGGAAGTCATCGTCTTCGAGGGTAGCGAAGTCATCTGCAGCATTCGTTCTACCACCGAGAGGCTCACCATCGCGCACCTTCTGGATATTTCCAAGGCCACACGCGATACCCTTGTTTCCGTTACTGTTGAAAGCATAGAAGTTCAAAGATACGCGGGCATAGCAGCCGGAGTACACTTCACTACGATCCAGAATCGGCTTAACCGCTCTGTCAACGATCTGAGGTGCGGTATTGGAATTGGCGTTGATGAAGTAATGTCCCTTATAGGCTTCATCGTCGCGCTCTACATCGCCGTCACGAAGAGGGAGCTTGATTGCTGCCTTGTTAGGCTTCTTACCGCCGAACTTGGCGATTCCTTCCTCAATCGCTGCATCGACTGCTGCGTTGATCGCGTCAATGGTTGCCTTGTCGTCCTTCGGGATAAGGACCGATACGGAATACTTCTCCGCGCCGCCATTGATAGAGACAGGCTCCCAACCGTGGAAGTATGAAAGTCTCGTGTTAGTACCTGTAATAACCTTAGTATTGTTTGTGATAGCCATTTTACATTTCCTCCTTGATTTCGTTAAATTCGTTTATGGCATTTGTTACGTTCATAGCCGGACGCTTATCCGTGACTGGAACCAGTGTCGGCTTGCCCGGTGGTTTGAAGACGAGGCCACCGAGAACCTCCTCAAATTTCTGCTTGCCCATGAGCTTCTGCATTTCCGTAAGGGTAATCAGGCTCTTACGATAGATGTCCGTATATCCAGCTTCCTCCGCCGCTTCTGCGACCTTATCCTCGTCCCGGTATTTACGAACCGATCTACCTTCGACAACCTTGAACCCGCTCCACTCTTTACCGTGGTTTACAGCAGCATCCGTTGCATAGGCCGTGATTTCGTTTGCCCACTTCGTAAGATCCGGCAGAACCAAAAGGATCTCCTCAATCTCCGCATCCGTAAGAAGTGGTGGCATCTTGAACTCCGTCTGGGCCAGTCTCAGTTTTTCTTCCGCCCTTGCACGACAGCGGACTGCTGCCCGGCAGAAAGTGCACCACTCTCCAGGGAGATACTCGCCTTCGCCGTTATACGCCATTTGCGCTTTGGGCTTCAGCTCGTTCTCGGCCCAATCCTTCAGAGCATCAACCGAAATCGTCCATGTGCTGACGTTTTCACGCCTCGGCTGAAAGATCGTCATCGATACCTCTTTGATGTCATACAGGGCATCATAGATTTCGAGGGCTCCCAGCGCGTACAGCTTCATCTGCGGATTCTCTTCGGCTTCAACCAGGATTCCCATACCGTACTTAAAATCCACGATATGCAGCTTGTCATCGGAAATAATGATGCAATCCCCGGTACCAAATCCCTCCGGCACATAACAAGAAAAATCAAGGCGCTGTTCAATCAGAACAACCGGATCTTTACATGTCTGTTTTGCCAGCTCGTACTGCTCCATAACAAAATCCACATAAGCGTCGCTGCATTCTTCCATTTCGTCGGAATCGTAATCAGAAACCGGGCGCTTGCTCCTCATGTGCAAGGCTTTCTTTAACTTGTGTTCACACAGTGCATGCGCTGCCGTTCCTTCTTTAGCTGCCTCCGACTCTGTGTCCGAAAACTCCTGCTCCAACCTTGCTGATGGCGTACAGTTCGTCCATCTATGAGCCCCGGAAGGAGGGAGGATAGAATGCTTACCCATCACAGCACCTCCGCTTCTTTAAGCACCGCCGGATAGTCCTTCGGATCGATATCGCTTAAGCGGTCAGCGCCATATTTCTGAATAATGGCTCGAACCTCGGCTGTGTGTCCGCTGCGACTTTTGTCCGCCAGAACCCCACGCACCTTTTCAAGCGTGATCTCAGGAGCTTTTTCTGTCTTGGCCTTTGGCGCTTTCTTCTGCTGTTCCTCTTGCGGCTTCTCTGTATCCGTCGGTCCGTCAGATGCCATCGCATCGCAGACCGCCTGAATACTATCTGCCAGGGAACGCATATCGCTCACCACGTCAAGAAGTAACTTGATCCTGCTCATTTCCGTCTCCTCCTTTCTCTGCCTCACAAATGGCGATCTCGCCAACGCTGTCTCCCGGTATCAAGACTGTGACCCTTCGCTTATCTCCGAAGAGCAAGCGTAGGAGCCTTTCCCTGACAGAGACGTTGCGGCAGGTGACGATCCCACCAGTCTGCGGTTCTTTTGAAACACTGATCTTCAACTTGTGCTTCATAGCTCTCGCTCCTTTCCGAGGACCTGTCTTCCTGCCCTCTATCTGGTAGCCTTGAGGAGCAAACGAATCTGACGGTTTTGAAAAAGAAATAAAAAAAGACCTGTGAGTATCCGAAGACACCCACAGGCCATAAAGAAATCCATATTAAACTCGTGTAACGAAATCCAGGCTTATCCAACCCACGCCGGATTTAAGGCGACCCCAGCCAGCCGTTGATCCCTTTCCAGATTTCACTTCCATAATCGTATAAATACCGATAGGAATATACTGCGTCCTGTCATAGTTGGTTCCAGGACCTTTACGGATATTGAGATCCGAGATGCTGACCTTCACAAGAAACGGTACCGCAGGCGTCGTAGATGCTTTTGGCGTGTAAATGTTCACCCCATCCACATCGAACACGCTGTATCCGGGATTGGCATCGGCACACTTCTTGGCGTTCTCCAGAGTCTTGAAAGCACCCTTCTGAGATTTGGAATCATCCCATGTCTTGCGAACGCGGTACCAGGCAATAGGAGTCTCGCTTTCTTTCACATCATACTGTGTGAGGTTCCAGCGCTCGATGATGGAGCAAAGATTCTGAACATAAGAAAGGCTTGTCGCATAGCCACCATCTTTGATGATCTGAACTGCCTTTTTATAATCAGCACACCCCTTCAATCCTTCATAGCGGAGCTTTTTGCCGTTCTTGGCGCCGAGAAGATACGCACTGTGATCTGCAATTGAATCCTCTATACAAGGATACTTGCGGAAATCTGTTGTAATCGTCTCATAGCTGCCGTCAGCATTCTGTTCCTTTGTCTGCTTGGTATACTTGCTCTTGCCGTCCCAGGTTGAGCCGCTCCACGTGTTTCCGGAGAGGGAGCACTTCATGCCGAATACGTTATTCGCATTCTGCGCAAGTTCGCTCTTGCCATAACCTGACTCAAGAATAAACTGTGCCAGTGATACAGAAGCCAGGATGCCAGATTTCTTCATATTCTCAGTAAAGAGACTTCCGACCTTTTTGATCACATCGGCCTCAGTCAGGTTTGAAAGCACCGAAGCCTGCATGCCGGTCTCTTTTGCCGGAATATCTGAAGATCCACCAAGCTGAGCTGTAACCTTTTCAGCCAGATCGCCCATCCTCGCATACATCCAGTTGCCCGGACAGCTTTTATTTGCAAACCAACGATGGACTGTCAGTATCATCTCATCGGATTTCGGTGCATAGTTCAGCGTCTTGTCCTTATCCCCGAACCAGATGAGCTTGCTTTTCCCATTTCTTTTACAGATATCAACGCACAGAGTGATGAGTGTCTGGTAAACGATATCTCGGAAGGCATACGGCTCTGTTTTATCTGAAGCACACTCGATGGTGATTGCCCGCTGATCATTAGCACTGGAAGATGAACACCAGGAACGATTCTTCTCTTCAACATACATACCGACACGGCCGTCCTTATCGATACCATAATTACTGGATGCTTGTGTGGATTTCTGATAAAACCAGTCTCCAAGTCCCTCTGCCGTGCACTGACCAACAACACAGTGAGGTGTGATGCGGTCAATGCTATGTGTTCGAGCTCCGGAATTATTCGGGCTGAGTTTTGTGTAAACCACCATAGGACTGTTTGTGTATGCCATTACTCGTCACCATCCTTTCCCTCAACCTCACGGTCATGGAGCTGTTCCAGCACTGCTTTTAACTTCTCCGGGATAGGAAGACCCAGGTGTGCAGCATTTTCTGTCAGAGATACACCTTCATTGGAAATGTAGAAAAAGATCACCGCTGTACGAAGCACACTACCGCTTCCAATAACCTGAACATCAATAATGTTTGCGATTCCAACAAGTAAGAAAATCAGCACCTTGCGGCAGATCCCCTTAAATCCCACTTCACTTGAGAGCTTCTTATCAGCGATAGCGCACATGACCCCTGTAATGTAATCCACAGCCACGAATACAACGAGCGCTATGAGAAGGCCGTCACATCCACCAAGGAAATATCCGAGCCAGCCTCCGATCCCTGCGATAACAACTTGAATAGTGTTCCAGAATTCTTTCATAATGATTTGTCCTCCTTTGCATTTCGGGTATGAAAAAAGCGACTGCCCGAAAGCAATCGCTGATTTCCAATAATGTTATGTTTGCTTTGGTAGCCACTCCCATAGCCTTAAGTCCTCTTGGCCCAAGGACCACATGCACATGCCTCGTAGCTTCCAACGATACGCGGACTCATTTGCCCAATAGACAAGTGAGTCCACATCCTGGTAATAAAGAATAGAGAAACCGTCTGCGTCTCCCAGGAATAGTCTTGATATCCAGATGTTGATGTCCACCGGAATAACCGTCGCCTGATAGTCATTTCCACAGGATAGCGAAGTCATATCATCGGAGTGAAAGAAATCGTAATCCATCGATATATCCTCACTCCGCGTTGACGTTTCTTCCACGTCGGCTGTCAGGGTAAACACCTGGAATTCTGAATCCCATGTACAGTTGCTTCTACTGATACGACCGTAAGATTTTTGTGTTCCGTCAGGCATGATCACATCAAAGCGCTCATACGGCTCATAGGTCCAGGCATCACCAAGCCTCATCAATTCACAGACGGTTCGATTATCTGAGCGGTACCCTGCATAACCTCCGAAGAAACCGCTAACCGTTGCTGTAAAACGTAGTGTATAAGAAGATCCAGAATACACTCGCACTTTATTCCCGCGGATGCGCATCTCCACCGTATACATCGTCGGATTATCGCGGAGATCTGCATTTGAAGTCCTGGTTATTTCCTGGCTGTAGCTGCCAAGAAGTGTAGAACCGTTATAAAGCTCAACCGCCTGGTTGTTATAATTCAGGCAACAGAAAAGATTCCCGCAAAATATGCCTGCACGCCCACTACCATTAGCAGGGAACGCGAGTCTCGCTCGAAGATGAATATCAGAAAAGCCGTCATACCTCCAGGCGAGCTGTCCACTTCCGTCAAGCTGGGAATAGACACGCTCCATCGAGTATTCTTCTGAACGCCATACTTCAAATGATCCCGATAGTATTGTCCAGTAATTTGTCTCCAGCACGCCATAGTCCCGGAAATCTTCATACCAAACAAGCGCCGAGTCCGGCTTTCTTCGAAGCATTTCAAGTGTTAATCGGAATCCTCTGTCCGGTCCGACCATATTACCCTCTACATCCTTAAATTGTCTGGGTGAAAAGGTATATGCTGCATCACCGGCAGACGGTTCCTCCGAAAAGGATGAGCAGACGCGGAACCCGTAAAACTGCACGCCCTTCACATCGACCGAAATCTTTATCGTATGCGTTCCGGCAGAAAGCGAGACTCCGCTTGCAAGTGTGGTCCAGAAGGTAGATCTCCAATATGGCCACCATAGCCTGCTCTCCGTATAATGTCTCGTCGCCCCATCGAGTGCTACGTAAATACCATTCTTATCCCAGAACGGATAGCAAAGCCGCACTGCTACGTCGTATGTTCCCGATGTCGATATGGAAAAGCTATAAGTTATGGTCCCTTCATCGCCCAGCGTAGCGACACCGTTTTCAACGGATATGATTCCTGATGCGCTCGAATAGTTATCTCCATCATGATCGATGACGATATTTTCAAACTCGGTTTTCTGCTGCTTGCTATAGGCAGTTAAGTAATGCCTTCCGTTATAGGTTCCTGACATCTGCGGATAAGAATAGCTGTCCGCATCACGGCCCTCCATGTAGTCATAAACGTGAGGAAGTGCCCATGGGACCTTATTGTTATCGTCCCAATATCCTACGAACGGAATAAAAGGTTGTGGAGGCTGATCGTCGGTAAAGTTGTATACGCCCTTCAACCAGTTCTGTGCAGCGTAATATGTCTGCGACGTTCCACGGTATGTACGTCCCATTTCGCTTAGAGATGCATGTATTCTCCAGTTCCATCCATAAGCCGGCATTCCGAGAAACACCTTACTTGTATCCATGACCTGGGAAGCGTAGTCATAAATTCCTTCAAGCCACGAACGAGGGGAAACGGGCCCCGGCGCCGATCCTGCCCAGGCCATACCGTAGCTCATGATTGAAGCAGTATCACAGTAGTTGTTTAGGTCAGCGTATACGCACCAGTTTTCGCCACCTACAGAACCGTTGACGGAAGTCATGCCCGGCAAGCAGATATTCACCATCTTGCTGGAATCATAATTCTTAACCGTGTTATAGATGTTCCGAAACATCGCTGTGGACGCTTCATGTGTGGAATATCCATCGCCCTTTTCCAGATCAATATCGATACCATCACACCACGGGTATTTTGTCATAATCCTCTCGATCTCTGAGAGAAACATATCCTGCGCACCGTTCGTGTTGTCACGCAGCGCCGCAAAGATGCTGTTATATCCATCATTGGAAATCGTCAGCAGCCATTTGATGTGCGGATACATATTGATGTAGGTGAGCATATCCGATATGGCTACACCGGTTTCATATATCTCTCCGGTTGCCCTCACTTTGAAGGAGAATAATCCAACCTGGCTAATACGGTCACCATAGTTCCGAAGAGCCGTGTACATACGAGCATTGCCCATGAACGTCCACACCATGATTTTCTTTCCCTTTAATGTGTCCATTAGAGCAAATCACCTCCATCGTCCATTTCCTGCATCGAATATAAAAGCTGTGCACTTTTACCCTGCGGTAAGGACACGATATGTTTGGAATCCCATGCCGCGCTATATTGATAAAAACCGTCTTTCCTTTCTTTCACACCGTTCTTCGTGCACTCTCGCGTCGAAGCTAAGAGTGCCACATCATCGCCCGCGGTCATGCTATTCGGGAAGGTGGCCTTCTGGCCTCCAACACCCTGGGCAAGTGTTACGCTCCCGGCCTCCATGTTCTGCTTCGGGCAAAAATGAATATCTAACCCAGCCGAAGTGCCACCGAGATTAAGAAGGATCACTGTTTCTTCTGAGCGAACGATCCCGTTAAACCAGACCGGAGCATTCTCAGATTCCTTTAGACAAATCTCTGTATGCGGAGTATATCCGGTAAGCGCTGGTCCTTCCTGAAGCTGCAGGTCCGTAAACCAAATAGAGCCGGAGCAATCGGTAATGGTAGGAATCACCGATACACTCACGACTCTTTTGTCCTGCTTTTTATTGATTACTTCCGCTAAGCGGATAAATCGTATGTCACCCATCAAGCGTCCACTTGATCTCGCACGGATGTCCTACCCATCCTGTAGCGACAGCTCCTGCCTGAAGAAGAAGGTCTGTCACATATAGCTTTCCGGTACAATTCGTAATGCAAACGCGAACCGTGATGGATTTGACTCTATCCCCGTAGTGCTCCGGCGAGACTTTTGCTTGTGTTTTTGAAAAGTAAACCATAGCCCACCTCCATCAGTACAAATCAATGAAGCGGCTTTCCGTTGTACCATCTTCATATTCAATAACAACCTCAATGCCGACCTGGGAAGAATCCGAGAGCTTCTCCAAATCCTCCGAACCAATCTGCGCAGAAATCGTATAACTTTCACGATTGGCCGGGTATACCGTTTGTGAAAGACTCTTTGTCATGCCAGATACGCCTTCCGCTTTGAAAGATGCTGTACCTGACGCACCATTCTCGCCATCAGCCACAAACCCTGAACTCGTCCAGTAGGCAAGACCATCATCAGCGCGGGAATTACGCAGCAGATTAAACGGCACCATTTCCCGGATATCATCGTTAGATACCATGCTTGTACCTTCCAATGTATCCGCAGCATTGTCCCACTGGCTGGCAGAATTACCGAGGTTCTTAAGTGTAGTAGAAAGCTCCAGTACTGTATTCCAAGGTTCCTGCAGGTTGTATTCTCTACGCACAATTCGAGTCGTGACAGATATGCCCAGCTCTTTATCCTCCACGCGAACATAATCGCCAAGTTCCCAGGCTTCATGCTCGTATCCGGTAAGGACTGACAGATCCATCGCGTTAAGGACATACGAAATGGTCGGTGTGGAATACTGCGCAAGCCTCATCTCCGTATACTCCTTCATCTGATACGGATTTGTAAATGATGAGCAGTCCAACGTCGAAATGCGTACCTCGTTGGTATAGCTAAAGTCCTCAACATAAGGCTTGCCATTATTTATATCAGCGAAAGTGAGCCCATCTGCACCAAAAGCATATAGCCTGGTCACGAGGCTCCTTGTATCGACAACCCTCTGGATCGACTTCATGTTTTTACGGTAAGCAAAGAGCGCACCGCTGTCTTTTCCGTTAACGGTAAGCAGATGGACCATTCTGTTTGCACAGTCAAAAACCAGATCACCACCATGTAAATCTGCCACATTTCTTAGAATGGATAGCGCGTTCTTTTCACTGCTGGTCCAGGTCCTTTTCGTTCTGACATTCACCGTACCGACCGCCCACTCTGTACCAGAAAGCGCATAAGCCATTGCTGCTTCGGGATATTCTGCTTCGAAGGTCTTTTCTTCCTTCAAAACAGAGAATGTAAGGTCGTAAAACTCTGCCTCGGCATATACCTCGGTTATAGAATTTCCGTCGGTGTCCTTTGTATCAGTTACAGTACGCACCTTGTAGATATCGTCGACGATCTGGATTTTCTTCTCGCTGTCGATATGGCTACGTTTGCTATCCCGGTACGGAATCTTAAACGAAAGCGTATCCTCACCGTTTATTTCACCCGTAACAATAATGTCATAGGCGTTTTCCAGAATAGCCTCCCATGCACCGTTGCTATCCAGCACCACTGGACGTGCATACCCAATCTTTTCATAAGGTGAGCGCGGGATATCATATAAGCGTATGTCCACAACCTTCGGTGTCTGTGATGTATCCGATGTCGTAAGTGTTACACGGAAACGTATATACTCCCTGTTAGGAGAGGCGAGTTTTCCATCTGCCGGCACTGCCACCCAAGGGCTCCAAGTGATAAGATCATCGCTCGTAGATGTCTCTACCAGAGATATTGCAGTCGTACCGGAAACATACTCACTGGTAACTGACACTCGGCCGGTTCCTGAAAGGCTACACTCCGCTGCTGCCGTCGTCAGAATACCCTCCGACGGATATACGCCGGAAGAAGCACGAAGAATGACAGCGTTTTCTTCCGTAAGACCATCTACCGTTCCAGTCATATCACCCGCGTTAGCCATAACAGCCGAACGGAAATAATCCATCAGATCATCCGCGGTAAGGGAAGAGTCACAATCCAAGAACCACTCATCAAATCCGCCTGCGTACCAATAGGATGTATTCAGCATTCCCCAGACGAGGTCTGCTGTGCATGATGGATTTAATTCTCCTGAAAAAGAAAGCGCTGCAGATTTCCATACCTCGCCACTTTCCTTGCTTCCAACTACATACCAGGCTTTCTTGTTCGTCGGCTCAATGACCGCTGCGATAAAATACCACTTTGCATTCTCAAGAGAAAACGATGGCGTAACCGAAGTATCGAGGATCAATGTGCCCGAGGAATTGTAAAGCATAATCCTCGGCTTTCCGCGGATAAGTGACAAATAGAATATCGGGTTTCCGGTTCCTGCTCTTGTAGAAAGAATCGGTGTGTACGTGTTTCCTACAGAATAAGTCGTCGGACGCATCCAGCCTCCCACGATGATACGCTCCCCAATATTCGAAAAGATGCTGCCATCATTCGACACCCGAAGATACGTCTTCTCCGTAGACGGGTTATTAATGTTCATACGGAAGTATGTGCCAAAGATGCCGTCCACTAATGAAGCTGTGGTTCCACTCCAATTATTGATATATGCTCTTCGGTTCTTTCCGGAGGAATCGGCAAAGCAGGTGTCGGCATCGGGAGCAGCCTCATTGAATCTCCAAAGGCCATCCTTGGCAAACTCTACCGGGAACTCGCCGGTGAAATCCGTCTGTTTATTTAGTATCGTTTTTAAGGACATCCACCGTCACCTCCATCTGCTTCTTGCCTCGATCGAAAGCCGAGTAAATGTGGCATTGTTCGCTGCCACTGTGACTGTATTATTTCCGACAGAGAGCGTCGAGAAGTTTAATTCTGAAAGATACGGCAGTCCGTTTCTTAGTACATCTCCATTTGAATCCTCTACCCAGGCAGTCATCATATCCGTATCTACTACCAACGTCTCTGTTGCCGCCAGTGTTGCGTTTACGATCTTTAACTCGGAACCGTTTGTAGTAATCGTGATATAGTTGCTGACTCCCGATGTAATCACACCTTTTATGCGATATACCGGATGAGATTCAATATTACCTTTATCCCTTTTTACCGTATGCGAGCCTGTTGATGAGATGGTAAATTCCTCATCATCCACTGCGTAAGCAAATGGATCAGGGCAGAAGAACTTAAGGTCGAAGCTGCCCGCCGAACGGACAAGCAGCCTCTCACAATCCACTCTTTCATAAAGCCTTGCCATGAAATACCGATCCGGTACATCATCAAAAACAAGCTGTTTTAATCCTGCTGTCGGGTCAAGCCAGAGAGAAATATCATCCAGCACCGAAACCAAAGAAGCAAAGCTCCTCTTCGGAAGAATACTGCACGATACATTGATCTCTCTGTAATCAAAGTCTGCTCCAAAGTCCGCTACTCCACTTTTACCTGGAATAGAGGCAGTATAATTTCTTAGCCCACCACACACTTGCCAAGAGGTGAGATGAGCCTTAAGTCCCATACTGGCAGACGTCGTATCGTCATATGTAAAACCCATCAGTCCACCTCCTTAAGCAGTTGAAAAGCGTCCCTGTGCACGGGAGCCTGTCTGAATCAGGTTATAAAGTTCCTGCGAAATCTTACGGATATCATCCTCGCTTCTTACAATCATCTGGCCAACAGAAACCAACGGTCCATACGATGAACCGGATGTTGCTCCTGTTACTCCGCTCGCAACAGAACGCACTGTCGCATCGGCATCCAAGTTGAAATTGCTCGGGACTGCCGACTGCATATCATCAGCCAGGCCATCCATCACATTCATGATGCCCTTGTTCAAATCCTGTGCGGCATTAATCGCCACCTTTGCAGAATCATCGATACCGCCGGCAAGACCTGCTGTAAGCATATCGCCGACCCAGGCCATCTCTTTAGACGGAGATGCGATACCGAAGAAGCCTTTGATCTTGCTCATCAGGTTTGAACAGAAACCGCTGACCTTACTCCACAACCAAGAGGCCGCATCACCGATACCATTCCAGATACCCTTGATGAGGTTTAATCCGATCTGAGCCATCTGGGAAGCTCCGCTTGCAAAGCCTTTCACTATAGCAGTAATGATCTGTGGTACCGCCTTGACGATAGCCACGATTATCTGCGGCAGGTTCTTTATAAGCGCTACGAATAGCTGCACTCCTGCCATGATGATCTTGTCGATATTTCCAATAAGAGCATTCACGATTGATGTGATTATCTGCGGGATTGCATTTACAATCGTGGTTATTATGGTCGGCAAGTTCTGAATGAGCGCTATCAACAGACGAACACCAGCATCGATAAGCTGCGGAATACTACCCAGGATCGCTGTTAAGATACCATCGATGATCTGAGGAATTGCCGCTACGATGGCTGTAATAATCTGTGGCAATGCTGTGATGAGGGAAGTAAGTAGCTG
Source organism: uncultured eubacterium 1-6 (assembly GCA_903789595.1). GTDB lineage: Bacteria > Bacillota > Clostridia > Lachnospirales > Lachnospiraceae > Bilifractor. Next base: position 29,427 of record CAIFEZ010000022.1, on the reverse strand, counting down.
TATTCCCGCATCTATAATCTGAGGGATTGCTCCAACAATAAACTCCACGATGCTCGTGATAATTGCAGGAAGTGCCTCAATTAACACAGGTATCGCATCAAGAATACCCTGGGCCAGCCCCATGATGAGTTGCAACGCTGCATCCAAAATCATCGGAAGATTGTCGATTAAGCCCTGCACGATTGTAACGATTGCCTGCACCGCTGCTGGGATCAGTGTTGGAAGCGCTTCTCCGATTCCCTGAACAAGCGTAGCAATAAGCTGGACCGCCGCCTCAATAAGAAGCGGAATGTTCTCGATTATGGCATTAACTATCGTCATTACCGCTTGAACTGCAGCCGGTATTAAACTTGGTAGTAGGTTAAGCAGTGTCGTTAACACCTGAGAAAACAGTTCCGTTACCATCTGAAGGAGTGTAGGAAGGAGTTCTGCCACTGCTTCCAGAAGCGCACCCGTAGCCGTAGGTAGTGCAGCTACGATGTTCGCAATTATCGGAGTGATATTCGTTACCACATCCTTAAAGGCATCCACGACGTTATTACAGAGTTGTTCCATATCAGCATCTGCATTACCAAATCCAACCACAAGGTTTTGCAGTGCTGCTTGCATAGAATTGATTGAACCCGAGATGGTATGCTCTGCCTCTCTTGCTGTCGTTCCTGTAATATCCATGCTTGTCTGGATTACATGAATTGCCTCAACGACATCAGCGTAGGAGTCAATGTTGTATTCGATACCTGAAATGGCCTGAGCATCAGCAAGCAGACGCTCCATTTCAGATTTTGTGCCGCCGTATCCGAGCTTTAAGTTATCAAGCATCGTATAGTTCTGCTTAGCAAAACCCTGATAAGCGTTCTGAATGGATGCCATATCAGTACCCATTTTATTGGCGTTATCTGACATGTCGGTAATGGCCATATCAGCATACTCGACTGCCTTTTCTGTATCTCCACCAAGGGAAGAGATCAGGCTTGCCGAGAAACTTGTAACTGTCTCCATGTACTCATTTGCCGACATTCCTGCCGTCTTATATGCATTGGAGGCATATTCTTGGAGCTTTCCGGATGATTCCTTAAACAGCGTATCAACACCGCCAACAAGCTGTTCATAATCTGCATAAGCAGCGACTACTTCTTTTCCAAGCTTTACTGCGGCCGCACCAGCGGCTACAACAACAGCTCCCATAGCCGCACCGACAGACTTTAAAACGGTACCGAGGCCCTTGAATTTACTCTCAGACTTTTCTGCTGCATCACCGGCATCATCGATTTCATCGCCCATATCATCGGCGCTATCGGTAACATCATCCATTTCACGGTCCATGTCCTCCAGCGCGTCTTCGGCTCTTCCGTAATTGGAATTTGCTTCTTCCAGTGCAGCGTTATTATCGCTTAGCTCTCGCTCCATATCATTGAGAGCGGCCTCGGCATTATTTAATTGAATCTGCCAGCTCTGGGTCCTGCGGTCAGTCTCACCAAAGGAGCTGGATGCATTCTCCAGAGCGGCACGAAGAGTCTCAATCTTTTGTTTTTGTGCTTCGATCTCCTTGTTTAAAACCTGATTTCGGGAAGAGAGCGCCTGCACAGATTTGTCGTTTTTGTCGAACTGTGAAGATACAAGCTTCATTTCAGAACCCAGTACCTTAAACGACTGATTTATTTCCGCGAGGGCTTTCTTAAACTCGCGTTCACCCTCGACACCGATCTTTAGACCGAAATTATCAGCCATGCGTCTTTACCTCCTTCCCGTCAGATTCCGTATGGGATCACATCGTCGATTGTGAGATTTTGTTTTGGCTTCGAAATGCCGTTATACTGCTTATGGCACTCCCACAAGTCCATAAACAGGCCAAACGGCATCAGCCAGAACTCATCCTGCGAAAGGTGAAGCTGACTGATGCCGTAATATAAAAGCCGGGTAAATAACTCTTCGTCACTTACTCGGCCACTGTGTTTTTTGGGTCCGGTTCACTCTCCACATTTCGCTTTGTGCCACGGTACATTGCTTCCATGATGGCATCTTTGTAATCCGTAAGCTCCATAGGCGAGGTGAGAAGTTCAACCTCCTCCGTTGTCAGTTCCGGCTTTTTATCATCCGGATTCTTTAAGTTGTGGACCAGGATAGTCTGATTGCAAAGCAACGTGATAAGCCACACGATTTCATCGAGGGCCATCTCGAAATTCTCTGACTTCATCAGCTTGTCTCCCAGGTTCTCAAGGCCACCATAGCGTCCGGCGATTTCCTTTGTTGCTTTGGTGGTAAGAAGCATTTCATATTCCTGACCACCGATTTTTACAATTGCGCTTCTTTCATCCATGATGTGCTACCTCCTTAACCCTGGCCTTCGTGTTCAGGCTCGTAAACCTCCGAATACCACCCGGAGATTGTCTCTGCCGCTACACCGGTATCATCCTCTGATACCTCAGCCTTCCAAGGATGCTTACCAAATGCATCAACTTTGTTTCTTCGATATACGGTTCCTTCAATTGTCGGTGTGGAGAACTCAATGCTCTCACCCTTTGTCGTAAGGTTAGTAGAAGGCACACCAAAGATCACGCGATAAAGCCAGAAATAGCGGTATTTACCATTGGCCTTCTTTGCACGGAATCCGATTGCTACAGGAGCTCCGCCATCCTCCGATGCCGAAATAAGAACACCATTATCATCAACCGTTGCTCCTGTAAGATCAGCAGCTACGGAAAGTCCGATGTTATCAACACCGAGCGAAAGTGTTCCACTCTGGAACTCCTTTACAACTTCTGCAGCACCGTCATCTGCATAGAGCGTTGCCTCGGCCAGTTCTACAGAAAGCTCTGCAGTCATGGCCTTTGCAAGAGATACCGGAGTGCCATAGGTTTCGTTTCCGCTGGCATCCTCCGTGATCTTAGAATAGAAAAGTTTATCAAGACCGATTGTTGCCATAATCTTTAATCCTCCGTTTCATATAGTTTTGCCACGTCAATGGCGTAGTGATGGTAGCCGGTATCATCCTCATGTCCGATGTACCGTCTGTCCGTAATAACAAAATCAGCGGTAAGAAGTGCCTTTGAGAGCTGCTTCTTCCGCTGCATATAATTTCCTTTGGAGAACAGGGATAACCTTGCTTCCTGTGTCTCGTACCCGGGAGCATCATCCGCATGGAGTTCAAAAGTATCTACCAGCGGAGTCACAACCACGTATTCATCTGGTGGTTCCCCAGAAAACACGCCTGTCTCCAATGACAAACCGCAGTCGGTAACCACGGTTTTTATTTCAGATAGCAGGCTCATATCCCGTTCACCTCCGATTCCAATTTGGCTTTCATCGCTTCAATGCAGGCATTCTTCGATGATGATTTTGCAGGCTTCAAAAATGGCTTTGCAGGCTGACCGCTTTTCCCGTATTCAAGGATCGTAGCTATTTTTGCATTGCTGTCCCCATCTGATCTCGGTTCTGAAAAACCAACCTTTACGTTAAAGTCGCCATTCTTATCCTGCAACGCAGGCGATGTGCCAAGAGAAGATAAAAGCTGTCCTGTTGATCGTGAAGGTAGCTTTGTTCCTTTACCGATGACGGATGTCAGATTGGACCTGACTTTGCCTTCTACAACTTCTGCTCCAGCCTCCAGGACCTTGGGCAGTATTTCATCTGTCCTATCTGCAAGCTTTGATACCTTCATCAAAAAATCCTCGGGCATTTTGAATGTTGCTTTAGCCACTCTTTTTCACCTCCTGCACCAGCGCCTCCAAATACATGCCACGTCCTTTGACATCCTCGATTGAGGTAATCTCAAAAACGTGTCCGTCGCACAGGATTCGCATCTCCGTGGTAACTGTAACGTTTGGTATCACGCGAAATCGAAATAGATCCGTAGCTGTCGAAAACTGAGCCATGTTTGCCCATCTTTCACTTCCATGACGACCTTCTCTATACGCGCGTACCTCAGCAAGTGTCACCTCAGTTTCTGTTTTAAAGCCCTCATCATCTGTGGTTTGCTGTTTTTCCACAATAGAAATGAAGGTATTCATCTTTCCGAAACTCATGCTCACACCTTCCAATCTCGGTCAAGCCGAAGCAGAAGGTTGACCGTGTTCCATACCTGCTGCGCTGCATTTGTGTTATCTGCGAAGAAGCCGCCTGTAGACCCATCCCTACTTTCATAGAAGTGGCTCGCCAGCATGATGACTGCCTGCTCTGTTGTCGCCGGCATATCATTCTCGGAGTAATATCCTTCAGCGATGTGCTGGTAGCTCTCCGCATAGGAAACAGCGGCAGTAATGTACTGCGTGAGCAGCTCATCGTCCGCTGAGTGTTCCAGGATCAGATTGGCTTTTACTTTATCGAGCAACGTTTCCATCACTGCCGCCTCCTTTCCTTAAGATTCCTGTGTAGTGGGCTCAACGATTCTCAGCTTATAGGTCGCTGTCTGATAACCATCTGCCCAAACAGTGAATGTATCCACGGATTTCTGTGTGTTATCTCCAGCAAGAACAAGGTCCGCAGCCACCCAACGCACAAAGTACCCGGTGTCATTTAGGCCAACAGACTGCGCCTCGGAAATATCCTCAGCGGTTAACTTAGTACCGTTGTAGTAAAGATCCGTGATAGCATTTGTCCAAGGACGGATACCGATGCCAAGCCACTTATGAACACCCCAGCCGTTTTTACCATCGAAATCCTTGAGTTCACTCACTTTCTTTGAAAGCGTAATTGTGATGATTCCATCTGCAACCTCCACCGAGGAAATATCCTCCGTATTTGTCTGTCTATCGGCATGGCTTGCTTCGGTATCATTAAGGTTTTTGGTAACGGTCGGAGCATCCCATGAATCAGCGACCATAAGTCCTGCATTTTTGAGTTTGATAAGCAAGGCGTTAATAGCGGCTATCGCATTGGTGCCGCCTGTCGCGCCTGTTCCAGTGGCGGCATCCTGGTTAGGCATAAGACCACCTTCCAATTTGCCGCCCTCATCAAACTGAAGAACTCCACCGATATGGGTGACTTCGCCGCCCTGTTCGGTGTAGTTTTTTGCGTTATACTCACTCATATCGCATCCCTCCTTACGCCTTCATCTGAAGGAGCTTGATACCTTCAGCAAGGATCACCTTACCGTCGACACGTTCTGTAGCCACATAGCCAACCTGACCGTTTGTAGCATAGAGCTCATTGAGTCTCTGAACAGTTCTGCCAGCACGATCTGCGATCCAATAGTTCTGGAAATCACCGAAGGCGATTGCATAAGCGCTGGAAGCTACTGCAGGAACGTAAGGAGAAGTGTAGAGGTCATAACCCAGGAGCTTATCAGGCTCACCTGCCTGCAGAGAAGGCTGCCAGAGGTATACGCCGTTACCGTCCTTAAGCTTTCTGATTGCCGCAATTGTGCTGTCGTTCATAAGGAACTTAGCATTTCTGCGATAAGGGCTCTTGAGCGCATACACAAGGCTGATAAGCTCATCCGCTGTGATAGCGTTAGTTGCCGCCGCAGTAACACCGACATCGCCGCCGTTCGCAGTAAAGATACCGGTAGGCTGATTCGTACCAGTACCCACGCAGAATGCTTCCTCTTCAGCGATACCGAAAGCACGGGCAAACTCGCCAGCGATATAGCTTTCAAGATCAAAAGCAGAATCCTGCAAAAGCTCCTGACTTACACGAATGAGGTCAGTGAGCTTATACGCATCGATCTGCTTCTGGCCGAAAGTCGGATTGCTTTCTGTATAAGCAGCGTTTTCAGCAGTCCACTGCGCAACAGAGTGAGTAGCTGCCACCGGAATCTTACGCTCGCTTCCAGTAGTGATTACCTTCGCAAGAGAACGCACCACGTTTGCCTCCTCAAGAGTCGTTACGATCTGGCGCTCGAATTCCTCCGGAACAAGATAGCCGCCATCAGCATCGGTACCCTCGGAGAGTACATTATGAAGCAGTGTCTTGCCGCGAAGATGTCTGCCGAAATCTTCCTTGTAAGCATTAGAAGCACGACCGACCTTCTCAGACTCCTGCTTCTCAGGCTTTCCGGTAAGAGGTCTATCGACAGGCTTGGAAAGCTCAGCCTCAATAGCGTCTCTACGCTCCATACGCTTGATCTCGTTGGTAAGATCATCGAGATCCTTTTCCATATTGTTGTAAGTGGCGTCATCCTCTGCGGAAAGAACGCCTTTGTCTGTTCTGTGTGTATCGAGGAATCCCTCCATCGTATTCCACAGAGTTGCACGCTTTGCGCGAAGTTCATTTACAGTCATGATTAAAATCCTCCATTTCACATGTACTTTTTGATGGTTGCAAGTCTCTCTTTAAGTTCATCAACAGAGCGACCTTCAGGTTTTGCAGGCTCGGCCGGTTCAGGTTTTGCCTTGCCTACGATCTTGTTCATTAGCGCTACGGCTACTGCCTTGCTGGAAAACGCATACGCCTCGTCCGGGACTACGGATTTCTTCTCATCCTCAAGTACTGCGTCTGAGAATCCGAGCTCGATTGCCTTATGTGCGTTCATCCACGTCTCCGCATCCATAAGATGTGAGAGCTTGGCTCTGGAAAGACCCGTCTTGATTTCATAGGCATTGATGATGCTTTCCTTGACTTCGTTAAGCATCTCGATTGCTTTCTGCATATCCTCGTGATCTCCAAAGGCTGCCGTTGCAGGATTGTGGATCATCATCAGCGCTGTTGGTGCCATGAGCACCTTTGTTCCGGCCATAGCGATGACGGAAGCAGCAGATGCCGCAATGCCATCGATCTTGACAGTAACGTCGCCTTTGTAATCCATGAGCATGGAATAGATCTGGCTGGCCGCGATGCAATCGCCACCTGGGGAATTGATCCAAATGGTGATCGGGCCGGAGCCGGAAAACAGCTCATCCTTGAACATTGCTGGAGTGATGTCATCGTCAAACCAGCTCTCCTCGGCAATAGTGCCGTTTAGCTCAAGGACTCGTTCTACGTCCGGTCCGTCGTCCGCCGTGTTCTTCCACACCCAGAACTTCTTGTTCTTCATCGGTGTTGTCCTCCTTTCCGTCATCGTTACTTGTATTTGCAAAAGCGCCCGCATCACCGAGCGGGAGCATATTGCCGTTTATGAGATACAAATCGCCGCCTTCTTCAGCAGGAATACGGTCGAGGTTTTCAAGCTCTCTGATATCGTTTGCAGACATCCAGCCGTTCTGCCTTGCTGTGGCATAGCCGTTCATACGACTCTGGTAATCACCGCGAAGCAATCCTTCCAGATTGAATTTCACGTAGTAGCGTTTCTTTTCATCTGGCGACAGAAGCGTTCGCATAATCGACTGCTCCCATCTGACTACCCACGGGTCCAGGGTGTATTTCACAAACTCCAGCGACTGCTGCTCAATATTGGAAAAGCTCGACTTCTCAAGGTCTCCAACCATGTGAGGCGGAACTCTGAAAATTCGAGCTATCTCGTTAATCTGAAACTTCCTGGTTTCGAGGAACTGCGCCTGCTCCGGTGAGATACCGATTGGCGTGTATTTCATTCCTTCTTCCAAAACTGCGATCCTGTTTGCATTCTGGCTACCACCGAACTGCGTCTGCCATGCATCCCTGACCTTCTGCGGGTCCTTTATCGTGCCGGGATGTTCCAGGACACCACCGGGAGCCGCACCATTGGCAAAGAACTTAGAGCCATATTCTTCGGTAGCAATCGCAAGTCCGATCGCATTTTTCGCCATTGCAATAGGGCTATAACCCACGAGCCCGTCAAAGCCGAGGCCCGGTATATGAAGCACATCCGACGGTTGCAGGATGACGGTACTGCCTTTTGCGGTAGGTGCTTCATCATTGGAATGGCTGTACTGGTAATACAGATGACCGTTCTCATCGCGGTTGACCTGCATTTTGTTTGGCATCAGCGGATACAGTGCTACCACCTCACCCTTGCCATTACGGATTACCTGCGCGTATGCATTTCCCCATAACAAAAGATGAGTCATCAGTGTCTCTCGAAACACGAATGAACTCATCTCAGGGTTTGGCTCGTCATGAAGCAGGTGGTAAAGCGGATGCTGCATCGCTTTTTCTTTCCCGCCATCGTCTTTATACTGGTAGACCTGTAACGGTAGTCCGGCGATCGCTTCCGACAAAATACGCACACAGGCGTAAACCGCTGTCATCTGCATAGCAGACCGTTCTGTTACGACCTTGCCGGATGTAGTGCCGCCCATATAAAAGGCATAGCTTGATCCGGCAGTTCTGTCGGTGGGCTTATCGCGCGACCGAAAGAGTCCACTGAATATTCCCATATTTGATCACCGTCCTTTCAGATAAATAAAAGCCCGCGAGAATCGTAAACACTCTCACCCGTGTCATTGCCGCATCGAATAGCACGGTCGAGCCCCATGATGGTTGCTATTGCACCATCGATCTTTTCTGTACTTTTTTCTTTATCCGCCTTAATGTTCCCGGCCGGGTCCTGGCGGATATAAATGTTGTCCATCATCCAACGAAGCACCGGATGTCCTCCGTGAGCGATTCTTTTTTCCAAGGTCAGCTTCATCAGTTCTTTTGTAGGCGGACTCATGTCCTTAAAGCCCTGGCCAAATGGAACTACGGTAAAGCCCATACCTTCGAGATTCTGAACCATCTGAACCGCGCCCCATCTATCGAAGGCAATCTCACGGATGTTGAATCGTTCACCCAGACTTTCGATGAACTTTTCAATATATCCGTAGTGGACAACGTTCCCTTCGGTCGTCATAAGATGTCCCTGCCTCTCCCAGATGTCGTAAGGAACGTGGTCCCTGCTCACGCGGAGATCCAATGTATCCTCCGGTATCCAGAAGTATGGCAGGATGACGTATTTATCCTCTTCATCCTCCGGCGGGAAAACCAGCACAAACGCTGTGATATCCGTTGTGCTCGAAAGGTCGAGACCGCCGTAACAAACACGGCCTTCCAGATCATCCTCCGAAACAGGAAATGCACATGCATCCCACTTTTCCATTGGCATCCAGTGGACCGACTGCTTTACCCACTGGTTAAGGCGTAGCTGTCGGAAGGCATTCTCTTCACCGGGGTTTTGTTGTGCGGATTCACAGGCTGCTTTGACCTTATCGATTCCAACCGTAATCCCCAGGGACGGATTTGCTTTCTTCCAGACCTTTGGATCAGTCCAATCCTCATTCTCATCAGCGCCATAAATCACCGAGTAGAAAGTCGGATCGATCTTTCTGCCAGCCTGAATATCCAGAGCTTTTTGATGCACTTCGTAGCAGATCGAGTTTGTATCGTTCCCGGCCGTCGTGATCAAAAAGTAAAGTGGCTGCATACGCGCATCTCCGGAACCTTGCAGCATAACATCAAAGAGTTTTCTGTTAGGCTGTGTATGCAATTCATCGAAGATAACCCCGTGTGTATTAAAGCCGTGCTTGTTCGCTACATCAGCAGAAAGGACCTGGTATGAGCTGTTCGTCGGTTTGAAGACCAGCTTCTTTTGGGACTCCAGAATCTTTACTCTCTTAGAGAGCGCAGGTGAAAAGCGCACCATGTCAACGGCTACATCAAATACAATCTTGGCCTGGTTACGGTCAGCAGCACATCCGTATACTTCTGCGCGTTCCTCGCCATCGCCGCAGAGGAGCAACAGCGCAACTGCCGCAGCAAGTTCAGATTTACCTTGCTTCTTCGGAATTTCTATATACGCCGTATTAAACTGGCGATATCCGTTTTCCTTCAGCACCCCGAACAGGTCCCTGATGATTTGCTCCTGCCAATCAATCAGCTCGAACTTTTTACCGGCCCAGGTGCCCTTGGTGTGACAGAGCTGCTCGATGAAGGCCACAGCGTAATCTGCTGCGTACTCATCGTAATGAGATGTCTTTGCCATGAAGCTGGTCGGCTTGTAGTTCTTCAGTTTTCTTATCAAACGCCGTCACTCCTTTCTTCAGGCATAAAAAATGACCTGCCGTAGCAAGTCGTCCTATACGAGAGATAGCCCTATTGGGCCATGCTCTCCAAATCTTCAATTTGGCTTCTTTTTAGTTGTAGTTTTCCAAAAGGATCATGTATGCAAGTCTGGTCGGCTCATCCTCCGGCTCAATATCCCAGCCGCGATCGTAGTTGCAGGTGGTCTTTCCGTCGATCTTAATCATCAGCTTTGATATCCTGCCGCCGTTGATCCCGAACTCGCTACCTTCCTCAAAATGCTTTACCCAGTAATGGCACTTCGTGTACTTCTCCTTATCCTTTGCATCCGGTATCCCGATAACTCCTTCGCTCCACATGGTTTTTTACCTCCGTTCGTTTTGGTATGTACATATATCACTCTAAAGCTCTTATATAGCAAGCGTTTTATGTGATATTCCAGGACATATCCTGCACAATAATCCGGGAAGGAAATTGTGTAGTTTATGCCTCTCCCGTCATGATGAACTGCACATACTCTTTGCGGTTATCTTCGAGGTAAAGCACCAGGTCGTAGAAGTCTCGTTCATACGCCAAACGCTGCACCGCATATACATCAAACATGTTTGTAAGGCCAGTATCCCGGATCGCAAGTATCTGTTCTTTTACCGTTTCACTCATCATCGGCCACCACCTTACAACGGTCTTCTCCGTAAGCAACCGACAGGCCGCTGCCATTATCCCAATGGACCATGATGGAGCCGATATCGTCCACCCCGATCACCGTGCCCCTGGTTCCGATCGGAGGAGCCTGCACATCGTTCATCGCAACAAGCTCTACGCGGGTCCCGGCAGGGTATGCCGCCTTGATGTGTTCCACCAGTTCTTTACTCGGAAATCTCATGTGCAGCACCTCCATCCTTAAATGCCGATGATCCGGTCAGATTCTTAAGCAGGATCTTGCGATCCATCTTGTACTCATCTCCGATAAACCCAAGTCGTAAAAGGAAGCATCGGAATGCGTACTTCTCGTTTTCGACTTCCTTTTCGGTTGCGGTCACGCGCTTTGCTTCCTTGCTCATGCGGCAGAGTGCCGAAATGAAATCCGTATAGGCTTTGGCACTGTCCGCGTCCGCTTCTGAAAACCAAGGGAATGCCACTCGATCCTCTTTCATTTCAATTCGGAGATCGTCCGTTCCCAGGGCCTTTCGGATCAGGTTCCCTTTAGCGTCGATGAGCTTCGTGAGGTTTCCGACGTTAACCTTGTCAAAAGGAATTTCAATCGAAAGTGCTATGGTCCCCTCATAGCCTTCCGGTGTGAAGCCTTCGCTTATTAAGCTCTGCACAAGTGCCTCAAGTGCATCCTCATCTTTGCATGTTACTGTGCCTTCCTTGTCGATAATGAAGTTGTTTACCACATACTCGAAGGTCGGTGCCTTCTTGTAAACAGCCTTCATTCCGGCGATGTTTTCGATCGCTTCAACCAGGGCCTTGCGTTCTTTTCCTGTTACGTTGTAGTTTGCGTTCATAGCGCATACCTCCTTGTTTTTTGGTATGTACATATATCACTCTGAAGCCCTGATATAGCAAGCAATTTATCAACATTTCCGGGAAGAATACCTGTCAAAAATCCTCCCCAGAAACTGTTCATCATACACAAGACTTATTCATCCGGTTCTGTGCAAAGCTCCGCGAAAGAATATGTCTTTCCATCACGAAGGACGCTCACCTCGTCTGAAGATCCAACCTGCTCGATATAACGCTTTACAATTACATCGCAGTACTTCTCATCCAGCTCGATGGTATAGCAGCTTCGCTCCATCTGTTCACAGGCGATGAGCGTTGAGCCACTGCCTCCAAACGGATCAAGTACCAGCGTGTTACTCATAGAGGAATTCTTGATCGGGTATGCCAGAAGCGGAATCGGCTTCATGGTCGGGTGATCCGTATTCTTCTTTGTTTTTTCAAAGGACCAGATCGTGGTCTGCTTCCTATCGGAGTACCACTGATGCTTTCCCTTTTTCTTCCAACCATAAAGGCAAGGTTCGTGCTGCCACTGATACGGGCTTCGGCCAAGCACCAAACTCGGCTTCATCCAGATACAGCAACCGGAAAGATAGAAGCCGGCATCCGAGAATGCCTTCCTGAAATTGAGTCCTTCTGTATCGGCATGAAACACATAAATTGAAGCGTCATTTGCCATGAAGTGCTCCATGTTAAGGAAAGCATCGAAAAGGAACTGATAGAACTTCTCGTCGGCCATATTGTCGTTTTTGATCTTGCCAGCGGTTCCTTCATAGTTAACGTTGTATGGAGGATCGGTAACAACCAGGTTTGCCTTCTGTCCCTGCATCAGCACGTCGTAGGTTTCTTCCTTCGTTGAGTCTCCACAGACCAGGCGGTGCCTTCCAAGAGTCCACACATCACCCATTTTTGTTATGGCCGGCTCCGATAGTTCCTGATCCACATCAAAGTCATCTTCCTCAACGTCGGTATCATCCTTAAAAAGATCAGATAGCTCTTTCTCATCAAAACCGGTAAGTGAAAGGTCAAATGCCTCCGCCTGCAGCGCTTCAATCTCAACGCGCAACAATTCCTCGTCCCAGCCGGCATCCATAGCCATGCGGTTATCTGCGATGATATAAGCTTTCTTTTGCGCCTCGGTCAAATGGTCTGCAAAAACGCAAGGCACCTCTTTTATGTTTTCTTCCTTTGCAGCAAGAATACGACCGTGGCCGGCGATCACACCAAAGTCACGGTCGATAATAACAGGATTGATAAACCCAAACTCTCGCAGGGAGGACCTGAGCTTATTTATTTGCTCCGGAGAATGGGTCCTGGCGTTATTTACATACGGCACCAGCTTCTCGATCGGAACAAGCTGCATTTCAGTTGTCGTTTTCATATCGCGCCAACCCCCATTCTGCAAATTTCTCAAATCCTCCTATAGATCGGATATAGTCCCTGGCGATCTCGACGATTTCCTTGTAAGGGATACCATCGACAGACTCATCACCAATCGCACAGCAAACCTCTACCAGTGCTCCGGTCTTTTGGGCCTTAAGCCAGGCGTAGATATTTACACTGACGTCCGCTTTGGAGAGATCCTTTCCATGAAGGCCACCGCCGGTCACTGAGTCAGCCATGTCCGATCCCAGCTTTCTGTTGGTAGCGCCGGAATCCACATCGGTACCACCAGTCCAGTCTCCCAGAGGATTTACCTCGGCATTCGGATACACTTCTTTCAAATGTGTACTATCTGCATTGCTCTGGCAGATGATAAGTCTCGCCTGATCCAGAATGTACTTTCCATCCGAAGGATATGTGTTATACAGAAATGCTACGATTTCACACAGCGCTTTCTGCTCATCTGTTACTGGCACACCCTTGAAGATCCCATTATCGCCGCACCGGATCTTTCCATCCTGATTCTTTGCAAGATGTACATCCTGCGGGACCTCACAGTAATCGGTATGGAGATTGCCCGCAATTCTATAGACGATACCTGCAGCTTCCTCTTTTGATATGTGCACCGACGTCTCTGCAATAATGTGGCAGATACCATGTCCTATCAAAACCTCTACCGCAATCTTCGGATCGTTTTCCTTTTTGTAGGCCAGGTCAACAAGCGCCCCAGCAATTCGATCGGCCACCTTATCAGGATGAGCCGGATTTACTTTTTCAAACATAAACTCCTCACTTTCTGGTTCTTGCGCGAAGCAGACGCTCCATCACGTCGTCCTGCGGAGAGGCTCCGTCATATTCAACGGAACAGTTCTCACGGACGATCTGATATATCTGAAACCAGTCCGCGTTAACCTGCTTCTTATAGTCCCGGCTCATAGATACATACGGTGATGCGATGGCGTTTCCCGTTGTAGGATGCTTTGCCAAATATCCAAACTCAGAGATTGCCTCCTCACATTGAATCCATCTGGCCACGCTCATCGCATATTGCTCGATTAGCTGGTTGTTTACTAACATTTCACAGCCTCTCATCTTGAGCCACTTATATGTTTCTCTGAATATTTCTTCAGCGCAGAGCTCGCTGCCATTCTTTTGCTTTGCCTTCAGGTAATCTCTGACCGGAGGAATATCCTCGCCTTCAATATCTGTAGGCTCCGGGAAGTCATCCGGCATGACCAGGGTTCCCTTGGCTGTGCCATCTGATATTTTGTCTGTCAGGGGTTTTCTTTTCGGCCCGGTTCCCGGCCTTGGACCGCCCCTGTTAGTACCATCTTTTGCCATGCCCATGCCTCCTTTCTGACGGGCAGGGGTTAATACCCCGTTTGAATATGAAAAAATGCACGCGTGACCCCAGGCCGCTGTCCGCGGAAACAGATCGTAGAGATTTCGACCGCCCCTCCATCAGTCACGGATCTGTCTGTCACCCATTTCAAGATGAATCTTTGTATGACAAGACTGGCAAAGAGACATGAGATTACTCTCCCTGTGATCGCCGCCTTGTGAAACAGGGAGGATGTGATGTACTTCTTCAACCGGTGTCAGCTTTCCTTCCTTAAGACAACGCTCACACAGTGGGTGCGCTGCTGCGTAGCGGTCACGTATTCTCTTCCATGCTCTGCCATATTTTTTGTTACTATCAGGGCTGCGCTCATGCTTGTTGTACTGTTGCATCGCTTGCTTCTTATGCTCCTCACAGTACTGACTGCCTTCGACCGCAAGCCTCGGACAGCCGCTTGCTGCACAGCCACGACGTGGTTTTCTTGGCATCCACACCACCTCCGTTTGGCCATAAAGAAAGCCCCACAGGATCGCTCCCATGAGGCTTGGTTCATCTTACTTTTTGCTGATTTTACTATATCATAATGTACACATGGGCATCTTAGGACAAACCTGGACATTTCAGGCGCATTTATATCATGATCGGGTTTTCTGGCATAATAACGTGCTGCAGTGCTTTACCATGCCATCTGCGTACCGTTCTTGCATCAGCATGAAGCTCATTTCCGATCTGTTCCCAGGTATAGTTATGAACGTAACGATATTTTAAGACCATTCGCTCATCCGTATCCTCAACCGTCGTAATAACAACCCGGATCTCTTTTTTCAACTCCATAAGGAGCTCGATCTCCTTATTGATGCGCTCTTCCAAATCCATGATTTTTTCCAAGGCCCGTACAAAAGGCGCATCCGTGTTTTTCGAGGTCTGCACTCGCTCTGTCAGTTGTGGAGATGATACACTTGCGGACATTTCACGAAGCGATGCCACTTCCTCCAAATCACTGCTTATTTTTTGATCCAAGCGATATGCTTGGCGTAGATATTCTTTTGCTGTCATGATAGCCATTCCTCCTGTAATTTTCTTAGGAGCAGCTCACCATCAATTGTGGTAAGTGCTGCAAACCAGTCGGAACGAAAGAACCCCTCAAGATCCTCTATCATGAGCTTTGCGTCTTTGTTCTTCGGGTGATATTTCAGTTTTTTCCTTGCCATGCGATAATCCTTTGCTGCCTGCAGAATAATCGCATTAGCAAGGGACTCGTATGGATCGGTCATCGCCTCACCTCCAGATTAGCCCTAACCGCATCGATCAATGCGTCCTGGGTTTTCTCCTTTTTGCGTAAAGCCTTCATGACCTGCTCGTCAATCGTGCCTTTTGCAATAATATGATGAATAATGACCGTATCCTTCTGTCCTTGGCGATGCAGCCTTGCATTTGTCTGCTGATATAGCTCCAAACTCCATGTAAGGCCAAACCAGATGAGTGTGGACCCGCCTGTTTGAAGATTAAGACCATGACCAGCAGAAGCCGGATGAATGATTGCCGCAGGAATCTTTCCCGCATTCCAATCTTCGATATCTTTCGAGGTCTTAATCTCGCGGACCTGAAATCTGGCCTTTATCCGCTCCGCATCATGTTGGTACCAATAAGCAATCAGCACCGGTTTCCCGTTTGCGCCTTCGATAAGGTCCTCCAGAGCATCGAGCTTCCGATCATGAATGTGCAGGCTGTTTTTATCATCGTCGTAGACTGCACCATTGGCCATCTGCAGGAGCTTTCCGGATAAAACTGCTGCATTTACAGCGTCGATTTCCTTATCCTTGATCTTTGCAACCATGTCCTCGCGGAACCGGTCGTAAATTGCCATTTCCTTTTCATCCATCATAACCGGCACTTCGTTTATCACGCATTCAGGCAACGTCAGGTAATCGCAGGACTTCATTGAGATCGTGACATCCGAAATCCTCTTATAGATTGCTTCTTCAGCACCGGGAAGCGGTTTATATGAAAAGACCACCTCTCCATTTCGCTTATCAGGGGTAAAGAAGGCGTTACGATAATGAGTGATGTACCTTCCAAGTCTCTCACCCAGATCCAGGACTCTAAACTCAGCCCATAAATCCATGAGACCATTGCTGCTGGGTGTTCCGGTAAGACCGACGATTCTTTTTACGTATGGTCTTGCTTTTAGAAGGCTCTTGAAACGCTTAGCCTGGTAGGACTTGAAACTTGAAAGCTCATCAATCACCACCATATCGAAGTCGAAGCGGATGCCGCTTTTGGTAATCAGCCAGTCGACGTTTTCTCTGTTTATGATGTAAACATCCGCCACCTGCATGAGCGCTGCTTTCCGTTCTGCCTCCGTACCAACCACCACCGAGTAGGTAAGGCCCTGCAAGTGATCCCACTTCTTTATTTCCGAAGGCCAAGTATCCCTCGCTACTCGCAGCGGTGCGATTACCAGCACTTTCCGGATAAGGAACTGATCAAGGCAGAGGTCAAACAGTGCCGTTAAGGTAATGACGCTCTTTCCAAGGCCCATCTCTAAAAATACGGCAGCAATCGGATGGGCCAGAATAAACTGCGTCGCATATTTTTGATAGTCATGAGCGTTGTATCTCATCAATGACACCTCCGATCTGGGATACCTCGTCAATGCAATAAACCTTAAACCCGAGGCTCTCCAGTTGTTTCTTTCTTCTGATTTGTAGTGGCCGCATCATTTTTCCAGGACTTTTTAGCTCAACAAACGCCATGCGACCAGAAGGGAGGAGGACAATACGATCCGGCACACCATCAAATCCTGGACTTACAAACTTTGGTGCAAGACCGCCTGCTTTCTTCACTGCCTCCACTAATTTTCGTTCGATATACTTCTCATTCACGTGTCGCTCCAATCTGACACAAGAACACAAAATCACAACCACTCCCTTATATTCCTTACGCGCGGGTGCTCACAGGTTTTCTATTCCTGACCCTTATAAAAAGCATTTCGAATATAAGGGAAATAGTTGTGTTGTGTGTGTCGCGCTTACATAGTTTTCTGGTAAACTCGCTGCCTGCCATAGATGGGCTGACGCCGGATCGTACTGGTACGTTCCCACCCTTGGATCTGTGACATCATCGCGGCAATACCGTAACTGTCGGAAGGTTTGAGCTCCTGGAGGCTTTTACCGAAACACTCGCACCAGATCTCAGCATTGCTCACTTCAGTGCGGATATGGTTACCGGCATGCTCGGGCACACCAAACTCGGTGCCAGTTAAGAAGTTCCTTCTGGCGAAGAGGTCCATCTCATCCCAGTCATCCGGAAGCTCTCTGTTTAAGTACTCCTCGATCATACCGACACGCTCATCTGCCTCCATAGCGCCGCGCTGCGCCTTTTCAGCTTCCGCCAAAACATCACCTTCGAGATATAGCTTCTCGCCGGACTTCCAGATCTCTTTGGCCTCAGCCCAGAACTGCTGCCTGAAATGCTCGTCGAAGTTCCATGTCTTTTTCTGCTTCTTCTGATGGACCTTAATGATCCAGAAACGGCGGTTACCTGTGATATCACGCAAGTATCCACGCTCGCCATTGACCGTAGCAATGATGATGCACTGACGCGGATGACTTTCGACAACCTTCCCGTATGAGGGACGATACTTATCGTCGGAGGTAGAAAGAAACGCTTTCACCTTTTCGATGTCGGCCTTCTTCATTCCGGCAAGCTCTCCGATCTCGATAATCCAAAAGCCCTGCAATTTCTCGGCTCCGGATTTATCGTCCATATCCGTAAGGGACAGCGTTTCCGAATAGTAGTCAGATGTGACCAGATCCTTGACGATCGTACTTTTACCAATACCCTGATCACCATCCAATACCGGGACGCAGTCAAACTTTGTGCCGGGAACGTAGATTCTCGCTACTGCAGCAGCAAATGTCTTTCTGGTAACCGTGCGTACATACTCGGTATCATCTGCCTGCAGATACTTGATGAAGATATCCTCAACACGCTCAATGCCATCCCACTGCGGCAGGCTGTTAAGGTAGTCACGGATCGGATGGAAGTGTCTGTCGTCAGCAATCTTCGTGAAAGCTACGTCATGGTTCCTACTGGAAAATGGAAGGTAGCGGATATCAATAATCGACTTAAGCTGTGCGGTATCTGCATCGCGCCAGAACTGATTTCCCTCCGGACGTTCCCAAGGAAGTGGTCCTGTAACCTGGATGCGGTTTGCCATTTCATTAAATGCAAAGTTCGCAAAATCAGGATCGTTGGCCAGAATCAGATTGAGGTTATATACGCTATTTTCCAACATGCTGGTCTTAGGCTGATACTTCAGGCGCTTCTTCCAATCGTCGTCCGTAGCGGTAAAGTCAGCCTCGGCCTCGGCAAGACGTTCGTTTGCGGCCTGCAGCTTCACGTCAGCCTGCTGCATGGCAAACTCGCACATTTCCTTAAAAGAAGCCTTCTCATCCAGATCACCAAACTTGTGAATGCGCACTATATCGAAGGCATTACAGAGCTTCAGGTATGCCGGGTCCTTCGCGTGATGGGAATAAACAAACTTATCATCCTTGATCTCCACGCCGGCCATACTGCTGGCTGCAATCAAGTGATAACGGTTCCCGTTGTCGGTCGGCTCATAAACATCCGAGAGAAACAAATCCAGTGCACGTGTAATCGGAAAAAACACTCTGTTAAAAAGTCCGACGGTGCCTTCTTTGGTGAGCGGGTCCTGGACCTTCTGCTGCGTGATCTGGTTTGCCTTACTCTCGCGTGACGAGGTCGGAAGTCTTGTCGGATCGGTCCACTCCGGGTGCGCCGAGAGAATATCGTCTGGATTCAACCAGTCCTTTTCCACTTCCTTAAACACAAATATGCCGTTCTGAGGAGAGGACGGCCAATACATAAGCTGATTCGGTTGATAAGAGCACTCGTCGAAGTAATCAATCCCAAGCATCTGTGCAAGATATCTGGACACCGCGACAAACTCCTCTGCCGTGATATCCCTTGTGAGCGGAAAGATGAGTCTCACTCTCGGATTCTCCGGAGTGTGGCTATGCGTTGTATAAAGGAAAGATGTATACGGCGCATTTGTCTCATAGTTATCAAGGAAGTCCGTATCAATACGGTCTCCGTCCAGCGCTATCATGGAGCGGGACTCAACCGTATCAACCTTTCTGCGGCCGCCGGCCAGGACGCCGCCGACAAAACCACCGTGGTCCTTCGCAGCGTCCCTTGCGGATTTGCTCATCTTGGCGTATTCCTCAGCCGACTCTGTGGTGCGGATCGTCACCTTCAAGCGTTCCTTCAGATCCGCGTATTTGATAGTTTTATTAACCCATTTCTTTGCCTGACGGTTATTTCCGTAGGCGATTGCTAAATCCCGCATTATCTATACCTCCTTACCCTGGGAGTTTCACCGTGTTCAAATCTTGCCTGCCTTGCTAAGCGATACGCGCGCTCCGTCGCATCCGAGTTCATGCTCCAAAGGTAAGTGGAGTCGTCGCCGAACAGATTAAACTTGCCGTGCTTATCAACTCCCGGATAGGCACCAAAGTAGTCCCCGTCAACGGTCTCGAAGTTGTAAAAGTTCGGCCAGCCATGATGATCGTCATATGCAGCATCCTGAAGGTTATCTAAAATCTCTCGCATATCCTCACCATTAGGGATATTTCCGACGATTAAAACTGCAGTCTGCGAAACGCCCCAGTCGTTGCCTTCCGGGTACCCCGCTGCATAAAAGCGATTAATTTTCTCCGCGTCGGCATCGTTCATCTGCCCCTTTACCTCAACGTAGATGTCGCAGTTCTTCTTGAAATAACCGTGATTGACAGTTACACCATGAAGCAGGAAGTCTGGTAAATAGTAAAGTCCGTCGCCCAGGTCATATCCTTCCGGTTCATATTCCCAATCCACACCACAGGCATCGAAGAAGACTGCCCATCTTGCTTCTAACCTGGAGCGGAAGAGGTAACCTTTGTATTCCGTTTGAATTGCTCTGATCTCACTCATGGTCGGTCACCTCCTGCATGTCGGAATTAAAATAGCGGATCGGCTGTCTGCGCTTCTTGGCCACTTCGATCTCCACGGCCATGCCTTCTGAAATGGTCTCGCCGAATACCCAAAGCTCATCGCACTTTCCGAGAAGTACCACGTCCATAAAGATTGCAAGCTCACGTTCAGTTGGATCGTCATCGTTCATGAAAAGCGGGAACATCAGGTGCGGTGCCAGCGGTATCTGCCCCTGTTCCAAAGCGAACCTACAGTACTGCTTGGCTTTTTCTGTGTTAGTAGTTACGTCTCCGGAATACGCGCTGCAGACATATACAAGCGGACGGTATTTCCGGTCTTGGTTTTTGATATCATTTGTCATATCAAACTGCCTCCTTATACGAATTTGCCGAGGTCACCCTCTAACGGGTAGCCTCGGCAGGCAGTCAAATCTGACGGTCTATGAAATTTTCTCTCAGTTTCTTCTCAGCGCGCTTCAACTTCTGGGTGATGTTGTTCTCGTCCGCACCGATTCTTGCGGCATACTCACGAATCGACTCACCGTCCAGACGAACAGCGATAAAAGCGTCGGCCCACTCGGGCTTCTTTACAAGAATCTTATGTACCCATTCGCAGATGGCCTCGTAGCTTTCACGTTCCTCACGATCAAGCTCATCCCTACGGAAGATACGGTCGTCGGCCACTTCTTCCATTAACGGTTCGTTGGTATCGACCTCATCTTCGGCATCGTCTTTACCCGGCTGTGCTTTACTGCGACCACGGTGACGGTCGAACTTATGCCAGTTGTTATAGTCCGGCCTGTTGAAGCGTTCTTCCCAGGTATCCTGGATTAGCTTCTCTTTTTCTTCCTGTGTGAGTCCTTCGCCCTCAAGGGAGAGAGACACCCACAGCTCCTCAGTTGCTTCTGCGTCCAGAACAACAGTCTGGTACTCATTTTCGTAGCGAATCTTCAATCTCATCTTTGCATCCTTTCCGTCCGAGCCGTGAACGGTGGGATGCAAAAAGAGCCTGGACCGAAGATGGCCACAGGCTCTGACAATCCTAAAAAGGGCGCAGAAAACTAACGGTGGGTGCATCTTCGTTTCTGGAGCGGTCATTATCACCGCTACCTAAACTCTCTGTGCATCCCATCGTCCTTTGGCGCCTCATGGACTATGAGAATCTTTGATTTCTGACGACTGACCTATTTCAATCGTCAAGGAAAGAATATCTGATTCGCTTTTCTTTTTTGAGGAACCTAAAGTTGCTATTTTCGGGCAAAAAAAAGAAGGCCCTGCGTACCTTTTCGATACACAGAGCCTTGCTCTTTCTGATTAAATCCAGGGGAACTTAAAGTTGCCCTCGGCTATGAAATTTTATGATGTTTTTTGGTTTCGCAGGTTCGGAATCCGTGGTTGATGACAGGCATCCAGTATCATGTTCCACTGTAGAAGCGTACCTTCATCATGATCGAGGCATAATTTGTATGCTCTGTCACGCGGACTATCGCCGAGCGTATAGCTGCAGGTTTTCAGCAGATGAACGCTATATGCCTTCGGAAGGTTAAGTCCGATACATACAGCCATAGCATTCTCGATTGGCGGATTTGATGTCCCGGCACGATACTTCTTTATCGTTGTATCACTTAGACCGGAGCGCTCAACAAGATCATCGACCGTGATGTGTTTACGGTCCATATGATATATGAGCGTATCCGCAAACGCAGTGAGCCGTTTTTGTTGCATTTCCAGCATTACCTTATCTTCAGCTTCCTGTGCTTCAATAATGAGTGCGACTTCTTTATTGATCTCATCAGCGTTCTGCAAGCAGTCCAGGTTGAAGTCTTTGTCGTAATAGTGCTCGACATAGTTTTCGCCCTTTACTTCCTTGCTGAGATAGGACTCACCGTAGAACTCATACTTGTCCTGCATCTCCTTCAAGTAGGAAGTACTCTTAAACGAAAACTTCAGACAGCACTCGTCAGCATGTTCCCTTGCGTAATCTGAGAGCTTCAGTTCCGCTCTGCCACCAGTAAAATCTACGGCTACATATTTCGGATCGTTGATGCAGACTACGTAACCGAGATAGATATATTTACCGGAATCAATAAGCTGTGCAAACTCCGGATTCTTACTGTATATAGCTTCATAACCGGCCCTGTCTATTACGTAGGTCTGATGATAATCCAAATAGCCCCACTCGAATACGAACGGTTCATGCCACTTGCCATCAACATAGACAAAAGCTCCATCCGCAGCTTCATAATCGAGCTGACGAACACGCTGCTTGGCTGCAAAAATCGGAACATCAAATAGCTCTGCAATTCGGCGGATAATGTCCTCAGCCATTTCACCTCTAAAATGCTTAGGGGTTACGGCCGCGTCCACCTCAGTCATCGCTTTAACCATAAGATCCTGCGGCATTGCTATACGAAGCGCCAGCGCGTTTGCCTGCCACTCTGCATACCAGTGAGCCTTTTGTGCCATTGTCATGCTTTCTTCATAACGACTCGGCTCAACCTCACAGGACATCATATCTGACTGATCATCCAACAGGGCCAGTAATTTGAAATACTTCTGATGCAGATACCAGTGAATGATTTCATGAGCGATTGTAAGACGCTGTGTTCCGTCGCTGCCGAGGTAGTACTTATCACGGCTTATCAGCATTGTTCCGGGCTCAATGATTTCATTTTCCTTCTTCACCTCACCGACGTAGGGAAGAGTTTCATAAACTGTCGCAGTGGCTTTTCTAAAATACATGCGCCCGAAGCAGTTATCCGGTAAATCAGCCAAGTAATACTTGATCTCAAAGGCTTCTAATATATGTGCTACAGGCAATTTATACCCGTCGTAGATGGCATCACAGCAATAGAACTCAGTAAAATCATCCGCCGTTTCTTCCTGGGTGGCAGTATATATGTAAGGGACCAGGAACTGATCCAGAGCATTTTCCTTCTCGAACTTCCCGTTGTGAAATTCCTTAACATCGTGGACTTCCACATCCACAAGTCCGTCCCTCAGAATTCCCTGAATATAAACAGTGAACCACCTGCATTTACGGTCAGCTTCATATTCTTTTGTGCCGAGCCCCAGCTCCACAATATCTGCAGACAGGCCGACATCCATCTTTACGATCGGGCCTGGCGCATCATGGCAGGTGAGGGCTTTTACCTCGACGTTTTCAATTTTGTGCTTAAGTAAAGACAACACGTTGATGCTATGAAAGCCGCCGCCATCAAAATTGCCATCAACGAACTTCTGTATTTCGCTTGTGAAGAGCTCTATGTAATTTGCCTGTAAATAGCTTTTAAGATCAGGATACTTCGCCATTCACCGCATCACCTCTGCTTTCTTAAGACAGGTGACGCTTGTACGCCACCTGCCCAGATTCTTAATAGTACTGTTCAATATAGTTATATGCCTTATCGAATACTTCCTTGTCCTTAATCTTGTATTTAACCCATACGACACTGCGGAGAGCCTTCTTAACTTCCTGGCGGCCGCCGGTCGTATTCTGCCATCCATCGAAGCGGACAATCTTTACGATGTCGTCAATGTCCGTTACGATACGTTCAACGATTACAGGAGTATTGGTATTCTTCACCCCGTTGAAGAGTTCCGTAAGCGCTGCCTTGCCCTTATCGACTTCCTCCTCCGGCACGACTTCCTTCTCAGCCTGAGCCGCCTCTCTTGCGAGCTCAAGCAGCATCTTCAGGAACTCGATGCTGTTAATAAGGCCCTGCTCGTGCTGTTCGCGGAGCTTCTCCAGCTTGTCACCCAGACGCATGAATTTCGGATCGTCAGAATGCTTATGGATACGTGCAACCAGGTCAATCTCGACCTTCTTTGCAGCATTCTTCGCGCCTTTATGCTTCTCAATGAATGCATCGATGAGCTCGGCATCAAGGGAAAGAATCTCTTCGTCCTCATGAACCTCGCCAACATCCATATTGGAGTTTACGATTTCCATCGTCTTAGGTCCGAGAGCTGCCCAGATAAGTCCGCCACCACCGTTGGTAGGCTTTACGGATTCAAACACCTTAGTCAGCCATACATAATCGGCCTGGATAGGTGAAAGTATCGGATCAGGAGATACCGCGTTCCATGCACGGTTCAGCACCTGGTAGTCTGCTGCAAACTTATCCTTCTCGGCGTTTGTAGGCAGGCACTCCTGTGCGGCCATCAAGCCTTCCCATCCATCTACGGTTCGGTCAACACCCATGAAGTAGCTGAGGCACTTCCTAAGCAATGCCGGAATCTGCTTCTTAACTTCCTCGATGTTTGTAATGACCTTCTTCATGCTACCTTCGTCGAAGTCCAGAGCTTTGGCTACGTTATCGAAGATTCCGATATAGTCAACGATCAAGCCGTGTGTCTTTCCCTCATCGAAAGTACGGTTTGTACGGCAGATTGCCTGCAGCAAGGTGTGATCCTTCATCGGCTTGTCCAAATACATAACCTGAAGGATAGGTGCGTCAAAGCCGGTCAACAGCTTAGCTGTTACGATGACAATCTCAAGCGGATCATTAGGGTCTCTGAAGCGATCGAGAACCTTTGCTTCCTCGTCCTTTGAACGACGGTATTTCTTATACTCGTCAGCCTTATCATCATTGGTATCCATAACAATTGTTGAGCACTCTTCGCCGAGCAACTTATCGAGCTCAGCTTTGTACTTCAGGCAGCAAGGACGGTCGTAAACAACCACCTGAGCCTTGTATCCGTTTGGACGGATCTTTTCAGTGAAGTGCTTTGCAATGTGCGCACATACCTTGTGAATACGCTTCTCGTTGTACATGATAGCCTGCATATTGACGCGCTTTGAAAGCTCGGCCTTGTCAGAATCCGGGAGGTCACGTGTCAGGATATCAAACTCGCGGTCCATCGTATCTCTGTCAACACGAAGATCCACCGGCACCGGCTCGAAGTTAAGAGGCAGTGTCGCATGGTCACGAATGGAGTCAGAGAAGGAATACTTGCTCATGTATCCACTGCGGTCTTCCGTTGCACCGAATGTTGCGAACGTATTCTTGTCCAAACGGTTGATAGGTGTACCTGTCATACCAAAGAAGAATGCATTCGGAAGGGCTGTTCTCATCTTAATACCAAGATCACCTTCCTGTGTTCTATGGCATTCATCGACCATTACGATGATATTGTCGCGCGGACTAAGTTCACCGGTAACTTCCTGGAAACGGAAGATGGTCGTGATAATAATCTTACGGATATCCTGTCTCAGCATAGTCATAAGCTGGTCGCGGGTAGAGGCAGATTCCAAGTTACCTACATCAGATGAGTGGAACTGTGCCGTAATCTGTGACTCCAGATCCAAACGGTCGTCTACAATAATAACCGTAGGATTTTTAAGGTCCGGAAGCATACGAAGTTTCACCGCAGCGAACTCCATAAGGTAGGATTTACCGGAGCCCTGGAAGTGCCAAATAAGACCCTTCTTCGGATAACCTGCACGAACACGCTCGATGATCATGTTGGCGCCTTCGTACTGCTGATAACGCGCGATGACCTTGTACTTACGATACTTGCTGTCGGTAGCGTAGAGGGTAAAGAACTGGAACAGGTCCATGATCTTATACTTCGTGATCATGTCCTGAACACTTGTCTGAACTGCCGCCAAAGATCCATCGGACTTATCATCTGTTGTGTGCCAAGGACCATACTTTGCAGCCGGCATACAAACAGAACCGTAACGATAGCATTTGCCTTCAGTAGCAAAATTAAATACATTTGTTACAAACATCTGCGGAATGCTCTGCTCGTACTTATTGATATCCTGAGCTCCGTCCAGCCAGGTAATAGCCGCACGGACCGGAGTCTTAAGCTCACCGATTGCGAACGGGAATCCGTTTACAAGAAGCACAATATCCAGACGTTTTCCGCCTTCCTTCTTCGGATAAACCCACTGATTCGTAACAACATATGAGTTCAGGTCAAGTTTGCCATTAATCTCGGTACCGAAGAAGTCGATGGACACCTGCTTACCATCTTCGCCAAACGGGTAAGAGTTCTTTTCGAACACCATCTGCTTGAATGCTTCGTTCTGGGTAACAAGATTCTGAGCATTTGTAGAGAGGAAGAGCGTGCGCAGTTTATATATGATCTCGTCTGCGCGGGATTCATCCTCTGCTATCTCGGGATTCAAGCGTACCAGGGCATCTCGCACCATTGACTCCACCATGACGTCGCTCTCATCACGATCCAGTTCTTCTGCCGGGATATACTCCCAGCCGTTTTTCTTAAGAGTAGATATAATCATCTGCTCTGTAGTGTTATCTTCATTAAAAACGGCCATAATCCTACTCCTTTCTCTTAGCAGCAAATGCCTCTGCAACTATACTACGTTTCATCGCCTTAATTAACTCGAGCGAATCTCTGACAGCAACTTTTGATTTTTCGCATTTATTTACAAACAAGACAAAATCTCTTTGCATCTCTATTGGAGGAATAATGAGTTCCAGTTTTTCCTGTTGAGTTATCGTCACACACGCTCTCGTTGTACCAGTCACAAGCTTGTCCATCTGATCAATAAAGAAATTCGTATTAAAATATGCTGCAAGATATTCCTTGTCGATATCCTTAAGACACCTATAATACGTAACTTGTGGCGTTAACAAAAACTCATCATAATCAGATGGCTGGACTACGGCAATTCGTCCGATAGTACCTTTATGCGTAATCAACACATCTCCCGTTTGGGCCCACCCCTTTTTCAGTGTCTTTGCTTGCTTTTCGGTGATAAAATAACAGCCATCGAAATCAACCATATTATCTTTCAGGTCTTTTGCCATAATAAACGGAACACCTTCAGGTACATAGTCAGTTCCTTTTGGATGTTTTGCACCGTGGTTTCCGTCTAACGGTCTTGCTATGTACCCTTCTTTAACAGCATCTTTAACACTGATCTTAATCCACCCATTAGGATTTACTTCTGGATCACCAAACATGTCTATGTACTTTGCCTTCACAAGCTCATCTGTTTCATAAAGAAGATCTTCGTATGCATCAATGGTCTCATCAATTGACCAGAGTGCTTTTGCTAACTTCCTTTGGTCTTCCAATGACGGCAATTCAAACTCAAGCTTTGCAAGATCCTTCCAATTTATCGTAGGTGACAAAGATCCTACAGAAATCGCTATGGCTGCATCAAAGAAATAATCTGACGCTATAAACATCGGGAAGAAATCTTTATCAACTACATCTTCAATTGGATTCAAGATCATCCCATGAGCTGAAAACAACCCATCATGAGGTGCAATAGCTGCTCTTCTCAAATATGCGTTACGTTTCCCGAGAAGAACATCACCTTTTTTCATAATCAACTTTTCACCCTTAATCGGCACATCACTTCCCCAGCGTTTTACAACAAGACTACCTGTATCAAGGTGTTCAAGTCCAATATATGTCTCCATGTCAGCTTCTGTTGGTTTTCTTTTTGCAGTACTATTTACTGCGATTTGATCAAATCTATATTTGCCCATTATTTTTCACCACCTTCCAGAAGCTCGTTTACTTCGTCGTAATACTTATGTACCGATGTTGATGCTGATTTCCACTCTGCATAGCCATCTTGTACTGAGCACAGCTTATCTTCTGAAGAATCTGTTAATGCCTTAACATAAAGTGGAATGCTTAGCGAGAAGTCCTGTTTTTCAATATCTCTAATTGATACCTTCTTAGCGATATCGTCATCTGTTATAAATGCGTCATAAGCATCTGCAATCCGTTTGATGTGCTCCGGTTCCAAATAACTCTCTGCGCTTTTCCTCGTAACTTCATTAACAGCATCAATAAAAAGCACATGACCTTTATGTGTATCCGGCTTTTTAGTCCTGCAAATTACAATGCAGGCCGGCATAGGCGAGTTATAGAATAGGTTTTTTCCAATACCAATGACACACTCAACAAGATCGGACCTCACAAGTTTTTCTCTCATTTCTTTTTCTTCATTTCTAAACAAAACCCCATGAGGGAATAGGATAGCGCACCTACCAGTGACTTTATCTAAACTCCTAAGTATATGCTGAAAGAAAGCGTAATCTGCTCGTCCCTGCGGTGGCACACCAAGAAAATTCCTTCCATACTTGTCAGCCTCAAAAGCAGCTCTATTCCACTGACTTATCGAGTATGGAGGATTCGCTACGACAACATCAAAGGTTTTTAACCTTCCGCCTTCAACGAATGCAGGAGTGGCCAGAGTATCATCATTAACAACATGAAAGTCTTCTATTCCATGCAAAAACAGATTCATCCTTGCAATAGCAGATGTAAGAGCGTTTATTTCCTGGCCGTATAAAGAAACATTTCTCCACTCTTTATCATGTTCTTTTAGGTATGCAATAGAAGATATCAGCATACCGGCACTACCACATGTAGGGTCATATATAGATTCGCCAGATTTGGGTTTTAACAGCTCGGTCATAAGATGAACGACCGTCCTATTGGTGTAAAATTCCTGCGCCGTATGTCCGCTATCATCAGCAAATTTTTTTATTAAATACTCATAACCTTTACCAAGCTCGTCTTCCGGGCAGTTCTCTATTGATAAAGTCTTTGTGCTGAAATGCTCTAAAAGATCCTTAAGCAATCTATCTGGGAGTCGTCTCTTATTTGTCCACGTTCCATCTCCGAAAATACCATGTAGTTTTTCTGGGTTTGCTTTTTCAATAGCTCGAAAAGCATTCTGAATCGCTTTT
Source organism: uncultured eubacterium 1-6 (assembly GCA_903789595.1). GTDB lineage: Bacteria > Bacillota > Clostridia > Lachnospirales > Lachnospiraceae > Bilifractor. The sequence goes on along the minus strand of CAIFEZ010000022.1, from coordinate 661 downwards.
CCGACATCTTGAGGTACATTTCTTACGGAATCCCAATGTGCATCGGAAGGAAGAGAAAAACTATGTGTTTCTTCCCAATCTGCTGCCTCTGGTCCATTTTCTGCAACGGCTTTTGCCGTTTCCTCTTCATAGACATCGTTTAAGCGCTTAAAAAACAATAACGGAAAAATATATTGTTTGTAAGCACCTGCATCTATGTGATTACGTAATAATACAGCTGATCCCCAGAGATAAGACTCCAGTTCATCCTGTGTAATTCTTCTACTCATGAACATAACCTCCTTCGATCAAATAACGCTGCATGGATTCTTCAGCACCCTTCACTCGTTCGAGTGCTGCAAAGTAGTTCTTACGCACTTCTTCTGGCGATAAAACTTCTTGTTTCTTCTTTTCGATATACTTCTTTACGCTCAGGTCGTAATCGTTATTATCAACATCCTGGAGAGTAACAATCTTACATCTTTCAATCACATCTACATAATCCGTGTACAACGTAAATAATGTATTTACATCATCCAGTGATACTTCGTTTTGCGCACGTTTAGGGGTATAAACCTCTGAACCATCAATCAAACAAATCTTTCCTTTATGCTTGGTTTTTTTGTTTTTGGCTATGTCACAACAAACAGTTGATAAATAGCCATTTTTATAGGGGAGTATC
>CAIFEZ010000021.1 GCA_903789595.1 uncultured eubacterium 1-6 | reverse complement strand
AATGGCAACAGGACTGCAAAATCCTTGCCGTATAGAGGTGGGTGTGAACAGTTACCTTCAGCTCACGCCAGCCTTATACCCGTGATCACGCAACCCCTGATTGTCAGGAAAGCCCCGCGAAGTGTTCCTTCGCGAATTCCATATCCTGCACCAGCTCGACGGCTCCCATGTAATTTCCCTTCCGGTCTCTTACAGCGAGGTAATTCACCAGCATGGTTCTTCCGTTCTTTTCCATCCAGACCGGTACGCTGTCCTTACTCCCGTCCCGGAAGCTGTCAAGGATACTGCGGACGATCGGCTCCACCTTCGGCGGATGGCAGGAGAAGACTTCTCTGTCGATGGCCATTCCGGCGCGCTTGAATACCTTCGGTCCCTCATTGAAGTACCGGTTGATGTTGTCCGCATCGATGAAGCTGATTTCCATCGGTATGGTGTTCAGAAGAGCTGTCAGCTGCGGAACCGTCATATGGCCGCCCGGCATCACAACCTCACCTGACGAAAGCTCCGGCTTCGTCTCTTCCTTTTCTGCAGCCAGCGCCTGTTCGGCCTCCTTCCACTCGGTAAAGGACAGGCCGAGGATCTCCGCGTAATCCTTAGAATCGCGGTACACGGCATACCAGTCGTCCTCCGTGAAGTTCACCGCGCAGATCGGGAAGAGAATGTTTTTCTCCTTATAGATCATCTCCTCAGCCCGGTCAATGACCGCCGACAGACGGCCATACCAGTCGTCGCTGCGGTTTCCGTCCTTTGAGAGCGCGCTGATCTCATCGCGGATCTCGTCGTCCACCGTCCACATCACGTCCGACGGACCGGAAATGTCATACTGCACCTTCAGATGAGGATAGAGCAGATCTCCCTTCTTCGCGTAATGAACCGAGATCTCACGAAGCTCCGACAGAAGCTTGTCGTCCGCGTCCTTTCCGGCTACAGCCTCACGTGCCCGGAGAAGAAGCGCTTCCACCGCCTGATTCTCCCTCTCAAAGAGATTCAGCGGATGACCCGGAATGGCGGTAAGGGCAGCCGCCGCCTGCTTCCGATCTCCCGGGTCCGCGGCGGCCTTTGATGTCATCTCCACCACAAGGGAGGCTTCGACCGCCTTCTCCGCATTGGCGATTTTCTCTTCTCTGGTTGCCCCGTGGAAAAGCGCCGAATGAACGTCGCAGAGCTTCTGCACCTCCTCCAGCGGAGTGCCTGCTTTCATGAGATCCTGCTCCGCCCTCATGATTTCAGCGGCATCGACATCGCTGAAATTTTTCACGAAATCGGCTCTTACCGCCTCGAGATCCTCTCCGCTGCCGAGTCTTTTCAGGTAACTCTTGAGCATCTCATTGCGCTCCTCCGTCATACCGCCGGAAGCCTGTGCTGCATTCCCGCCGACTGCCTGCGCTGCAACTGCCTGAGCTGCATTCCCTTCTCCTGCCTTTGTGCCTGCCTGAGCGGCGTTCCCGCCTGCTGTCGGCGCACCGGTCTGATCCGCGCCGGCCGCCTGCGCGTCCTTTGCTTCCTCCCAGGGCATTTTCAGCTCCGGCATCTCGCCCTCAATTTCAAAGCCGTTCGTCATGAGCGCCATGACCACATCCATCATCGAGATGTTTTTCATCTTCGCGCCCTTCGGAATCGTCATGATTCTGCCGACGGAGCCTAGCATTCCTTTCTTTGTGATCTCCCGGAATCCGACTCCGGACAGAATATCGGTCAGCTCCGGATACTCCTGCACCAGCTCGTACACTGATTTCTTAAAGTCTATCTTCTTGGCCATATCTCTTCTTACTCCTATGTATAAGTTCAGTCGAAATCCTTTCGATCTCAATCAAATCCTTCTGATCTCTGTCAGTTCCCTTCGATCTCAATCAAATCCTTCTAATCTCTGTCAAGTCCTTCCAATCTCAGTGAATCAGATAAATCTTTCCAAGATCAGTTGAGACAACTATGAATTTCCATGTGATCTGTCAAGCTCATTCTAAATTCCCATGGTCACGGCGAAATCCAATGGAAACCTTCTGCTTTCCATTTCATTCCGGATTTCAATCAAGCGTCAGCAGCAGTGCCATCTTGAATTTCTCCGGTGCCTTCACGAAGTGGCGTCCTCCCTTTGCGAAATGGAAGTTCTCGCCGGCCTTGATTCTGTGCTCTTTCCCTTCATAGCCGATGATTCCCTCTCCGTCCAGCGCGAAAATGATTGCCTCTCCCGGAGCCGCATGCTCGGAAAGTCCCGTTCCCTTGTCAAAGGACATCACCACGAATTTCATTTTGTCATTGTGGACAACGTCCATATTTACAACCTTGCCGTCCTGATAAGGAATCAGCTCCGCCAGTTTGAAAACCTCTCCTGCTTTAATTGTACTGTTCATTGTATCCTCCTTCCGGATCAAAATCTCTGTGTAAACCGCGCCGTTCTCCGTGCGCATTCCCATCGGGGTATCGGTCAGTGTCAGGACTGCCTCTCCGGCTTCCAGCGTTCTCCTGAAGCCTTCTCTTCCGTAAACCTCCATGCTTCCCTCCGCCGCCAGAATCAGCTTATGACTGGAATAGATTTCCGCGCTGATATCCGTGCCGGCCGCCAGAGAAAAGTACGTGATGGCATTAGTACCGCTGTACACTTCTCTGGAAATCGTGCATCCCGGAACCGGGACATTATCCTTAGCAATGGAAAAAACTTCTCCGACTTTTTCTTTCATATTTTCTTCACCGCCTTTCGGGTACACTTTCGGGTACAAGAAGAGAATACACAAAAAGTACCCGGAAATCCGTATCACAGGATACAGATTTAAAATAAAAAGCTCGTTTTTAACTTTTTTTTGCCCTGTCACCGCGCTATAATCGAAATATCAAAAAATTAACCATAAGTATTATAAAGGGGGGAATTATTACCATGAGAAAAAAATCTGGTGGCCGAAAGTTTCTGGCCGTTCTGGCCGGAGCAGCGATCATGCTTACCTCTGTTCCGGTATACGCCGATACCACCCTGTCGCCTTCTGTTTCTGCATCTCCTGCCGGTGAAGCTGCCGGTCAGAGCCTCTCCGGACAGACGTCCCAGCAGGCAGCAGATGCCGCGGCAGACAATTCCAAATCTACAGTCTCCGATCCATCGTCCGCAGGCAGCGATTCCGGATCCGTCTTTTCTGATTCGCCAGCCGCCAAAACCGACTCCGCTCTTTCCGATTCCTCATCCGGAAAGAACAGTTCCAGCACCATCTCCGCAGATTCCTCATCCGTGACGGATACCCCGGAATCCATCGTGTCCGATCCGTCATCCGCAGGCGATAACCCGGAATCCGCAGTTTCCAGTTCCTCAACCGCTGATAATTCCGGTGATGATCCGGCGGAAAAGGAACTCACCGCTTCCGACGGACAGGAATCCGGACCGTCCGTAGTTCTTCAGACACATGTCCAGCGCATCGGATGGCAGAGCGCTCAGACCGCAAAGACGGACGGCACGGCAGCCAGCGGCGGCGTCACCGGCCGTTCTCTTCGCCTGGAGGCTCTTCGTCTACAGGTAAACGGAGATGAAAATCTCGGCATCCAGTATCAGACCTATGTCCAGAATATCGGATGGCAGAACGCGGTCAGCGACGGAGCTGTCGCCGGAACCTCCGGCCGGAGTCTCCGCATCGAAGCTTTGAAAATCCGCCTGACAGGAGATGACGCTTCTTCCTACCACATCTGGTACAGAGTCCACGTACAGAGGATCGGATGGCTGGCATGGGCCAGCGATGACGAAATTTCCGGAACCATGGGCGCCAGCTCCAGAATCGAGGCCATCCAGGTTCAGATCCTGCCGGCGGACCAGACGCCTTCCGCTTCCGGATCGTCCACGACGCATTCCTGGCTCAGCACCAAAGATATTACGTACCGGACGCATGTACAGAAAATCGGCTGGCAGTCTCCGAAGAGCAACGGAGAAGTAGCCGGCACCGTCGGAAGAAGTCTTCGGATCGAGGCCTTCCGGGCCAGCACCTCAGCGCCGGGACTTGGCGTATCCTATCGGAGCTACATACAGAATTCCGGCTGGGAATCCGATTGGCATGAAGGTGACGACAGCGGTTCCACCGGAAAGAGTCTTCGTCTGGAGGCAATTCAGATGAAGCTGACGGGCGACGCCGCACAGTATTTCGATATTTATTACCGGGTACAGGTACAGCATTTCGGATGGCTCGGATGGGCGTCAAACGGCGCTTCCGCAGGTACGGAGAACTATGGATACCGCGTAGAGGCAATTCAGGTTGCCATCCGCTCCAAAGTACAGGGCGCACCTGGCGGTACTGCCCCGGCATTCCGCGAAATGCCGAAGGTACGGCAGCTCTATCCTCTCGCGTGTCAGCGTCTCGATCAGGTCGGATGGAATCTTCGCAGCGCTATGAACGCCGCTGCCGGCATGGCATATGTAAGCACGAGTTACTCTCTGACTGCTGCCAATGTAAGCACGATCGCCGCATACGGCTTCACCACGGGAGGCGGCGACTGCTATGTCATGGCCTGCTGCTTCTACGAAATGGCAAAGGCACTCGGATATGACGCCCATGTCATGTTCGGTTACGTTCCGCTGCTCTCCGGAGGCCTCGGTGTCCACTCCTGGGTAGAAATCGACAACTACGAGGGCACCACCCGGGTGTTCGATCCGGACTTCCAGCACGAGAGCCATAACGACGGCTTCAATCTCTATTACGGAAAACCGGGAACATGGAGATATACAAATGCTGTCAGAATCAACTGATGAAGCATCGCGGCCTTATGCATCTCACTGTTCACGGAATATCTGAAAGGAAGGGATTTCACAGCGCCCTTGCCCGGTCAGTCAGGCGTGAACACGAACCCTCGCATCCCGGGAACCGCAGGTTCTCGGGATCGGGTTGCTGAATCATTACCACATCATTATCAGGAGAATACATATTATGAAAAACAACATCCAGCACAGCTTCACAAAAATCCCGCTCACCGCTCTTATCGCCGTAATGACCGGCTCTGCCCTGCTCCTCGGGGGCTGCGGAAAAGCCGCGTCTTCGGAGTCGGTGGCCCTTTCTTCGGTAACGGAGACGCCTGCCGCAACGGAGGCAGTAGCTTCCGCCTCCGTAAGCGCACTCTCCGCTTCCTCTGTTGAAAAAGAGGCCGAGAAAATCATCGGAACAAAAGCGGAAGGCACGAATATCGTCCGGATGGAGCTGACCAACGAAACCGGAAAGGCAGTTACCGGCTTCGCCGTGAAATACACGGGTCAGGAATCCTACGGAGACAATATGATCCCCTCCGGCGAAACCTATGAAGCCGGCGAAACCCGCACGCTTTACTATGATGAGTCGGAAGCTCTGAAATCTGTAAATGCACAGACCGAATCCGATTCCGCTCCAGTCGTCAATCCCGATTATTCCATTCAGCTGACCTTCGATGATCAGACCACCCTGGAGCTTCATTCCGTTCCCCTGAACGATATCAAGAGTGCATCCATCCTGCTGAACACGGAAAATTCCTTCCTGTTCCTGAAGTACGTTTCTTCTTCAACCGGAGAGACGATCAGCACGGAGGATTCGGAAAAGGCCGTTCTGGAAGCATCCCAGGCGACTCCGACTCCTACGCAGGCGCCGACCGAGCAGCCTGCGGCCGAGACGCAGCAGGCAGAACAGTCCGCGGCAGAACAGCCTGCGGAAAGCACCTACACCGCTCCGTCTGACACCTACACGGCTCCGTCCGAAACCTATACCGACCCTTCCGCCACCTACACGGAGCCTTCCACACCGGATACCACAGACTCCGGAGCAGGACAGGCAGCCGAGACACCCGCTCCGGTCAACACCGATCAGGGCGCTGATTCAGGCGAGGGCTGCATCGACAACGGCCTCACCTGGTAAGGGGGAGACCATGTCACTGACTTCCAATCTGTTTTTTCTCTTTCTGGCAGTCTGTCTTGTCTGCTACTATCTGGCGCCGCTCAAGCGGCGCTGGATTGTGCTTCTGGCAGCAAGCTGCGCCTTCTATCTCTCCTATGGTATTCCTGCCTTCCTGTGTCTGGTCTATTCCACTGCTGTCACCTACCTGACCGGCCTTATGATCGGCCGGGTCTATGACACCTGCACGGACCGCACAGAATCCCGCCGGAGAGCCCGGCAGATCGTCATTCTCGGCATGGTGCTTGATTTCGCCATGCTTGCCATCCTGAAATACACAAACGATATTCTGGGAATTGCCGGTCAGATCCTCCACGGAGATTATACGCTGAAGGGTCTTCTCCTTCCTCTCGGAATCTCCTACTACACCTTCCAGACCGTGAGCTACATTCTGGACGTATACTGGAAGCGAACCGACGCGGAGAAAAATTTTCTCCATTTTGCGCTCTTCGTTTCCTTTTTCCCCCAGCTGGTTCAGGGACCCATCGGACGATACAAGACCCTGATGCCCCAGCTGACCGAGGGTCATGAATTCCGCTTCCGGAACCTTCGGTTCGGCCTCATGCGGATTGTCTGGGGACTTTTCAAAAGCATGCTCCTCGCAGGATGGGCCGGCCTTTACCGCAAAGCCATCTGCGCCGACATCGATCAGTTCTCGGGAATCGCTCTTTTCATCGTTCTCCTGTACTCCGTTGAGCTGTACGGAAGCTTCTCGGGCGGCATCGATTTCGTCCTCGGCATATCCGAGCTCTTCGGAATCCATCTGGACGAAAATTTCCGCCGGCCGTACTTTTCCGTCTCTCTTTCCGATTTCTGGCGCCGCTGGCACATCACCCTCGGAACATGGATGCGCGATTATGTCATGTATCCGCTGACCCTCTCCCGATGGATGGCAAAGATCGGAAAAGGCGCGCGAAAACGCTTCGGCAAAAGGACCGGACTCCTGATTCCCATGTGCATCTCCAGCATCATCGTTTTCTTCCTCGTCGGTCTCTGGCACGGAGCCGCCCTGAACAACATCGGCTGGGGTCTGTACAACGGCATCATCATCGCGGCCAGCAACCTGCTCGCCGGCTCCTTCCGGAAATGGAAAGCCGCCCTGCATATCAACGGAGAGTCGCTTCCGTGGAAGATTTTCATGATTCTCCGGACCTTCCTTCTCGTCAACATCGGCTGGCTTTTTGACACGACTGCAAACTTCGGGGAGGCACTGAAGGTGATCCGATACAGCTTCACCCGGCTGCATCCTTCTCAGTTCCTCTCCATCGCCGCCGGCCGTCTGGGAACCGCATACACACCGACAGCACTTGCCATTCTGGGAGCCGGCATTGCCCTGCTGTTTCTTGTCAGTCTTCTGCAGGAGCGGGGCATCCGGATTCGGGAGAGTCTCTCACGGTGCCCGGTTCTCGTACAGGTTCTGATCTTTACCGCCCTGCTGGCAGTCACTGCCCTGCTCTCACCGATGGCGGCAGAAAGAGGGTTCATCTATGCGCAATACTAAAATTTTTCCGACATTGAAATTTGCAGGCTGCGTGGCGGCTGCCGCTGTCATCCTCCTGCTTCTCGACCTGATGCTGTATCCATGCACCTACGTCCGCAGCGACATTCACGCCCTGACGACAGAGCCTGATGACGTCATTATTCTCGGCACATCAAACTCGCGCATGGGCATTGACCCGAAAACCATGCTCAAGGGAACCGGACAGACGGGCCGCAACCTCGCAAACGGCGGCGAGTATCTGTGCGACTCCTATTACCTGCTGAAGCTGGCGCTCGAGAAGGGACATCCCTCCACCGTCATACTGGATGTGGATCCCGGATATCTCGTCACCGAAAAGGAAAAAGGCAACAACTACCTTCTCTTCTATCATGAATTTCCTTTTTCCGCAGCAAAACTCAGCTACTGCACAGCGATTATGCCTCAGAGTGACTTCCGGGCTCTTCTGTTTCCTTCCTATGAATATCCTCTGAAGAGCATGCTCCCGCGAATTCCGTCAAATCTGCGCACGAAGCTCTCAGGTGACTACAGCGCCGGCCAGTTCAGCACCTCCAATATGGTCTACCATGAAGACGGCTTCATCGAGCGTTATCCCGTCGCGGAGGAAAATTTTCCGGGATGGAATCCGGTGCTCTTCGAAAAAGATCAGGTGAAGAAAGACAACATCTCCTACCTCAGAAAGATCATTCACCTGTGCAGTGAGAACGATATACGGCTCGTGACAACCACGCTTCCGCAGCCAGACCGTTCCCTGGTATCCTTCCCCGAAAACTATGAGGCCGCCTGGGACTACATTGGGAGCTTTATGCAGAAAAACGGCGTGGAATATTACAACTTCAACCGCGAATACTACGACAGCTTTTCTCACGATGTATCCTGCTTCGTAGATTATGACGGACACATGAACGGAGACAGCGCCGAACAATTCTCAGCACTTCTCGGCAGCATGCTGTTCGAAACCAAATCATAACGCCCGTGCACGCACTGCATGAGCGGCTGCCGGATGTGGCAATCGTTTTGAGAGCCCGCACATGCTGACAGTTTGCACATACTGACAGCCCGCACATGCCGACAGCCCGCACATGCTGACAGCCCGCGCAGGCGTATATCCATGGAGGTAAATCACACATGGCAAAACTTGTAATGGAATATCTGGAGGAAACAGTAAAAAAATATCCTGACAAGGCCGCATACATTGACAAGGACCGCACCCTTACCTTCTCGGAGACGAGACAGGAAGCGCTGCATATCGCCGGCTCTCTGGTACGCCGTCAACTCTTCAAGATGCCGGTGGCCGTCTACCTGGAGAAAAGCGTGGAATGCATCCCCGCGATGCTCGGAATCGCCTACAGCGGAAACTTCTACACCATTCTCGACACACAAATGCCTGAGACCAGAATCCGCCACATCCTCAGCGTTCTCGAGCCGGCCGTAATTCTCACCGACCGGACGCACAAGGATGCTGTTGACGCCATAAGCGGCGATGCATCCGTTCTCATCTACGAGGATGCGCAGGAATCCGCATTTAACGAAGAAGAAATTCTGTCCGTCATGAACAGAATCCTTCCCACCGATGTCCTGTATGTCCTCTTCACCTCAGGATCCACCGGAACGGCAAAGGGCGTCGTCACGCCGCACCGCGCGGTAGTGGATTATGTGGACGCGGCAACCGATGTCTTCCATTTCACGGACAAGGACGTCATGGGCAATGAAGCTCCTCTGTATTTCGTCATGTCTCTGCTGGACGTCTATTCCACCCTTCGAAACGGAAGCACTACCTGCATCATTCCGTGCCTGTATTTTTCCTTCCCCGCTCTCCTGATGCGGTTCCTGGCAGAACAGAAAGTCACCGTCCTGTACTGGGTGCCCTCCGAGCTGGTCGTTCTGGCAAACCTCAAGGCCCTGAAGCTCTCCGACCTCTCCTCCGTCCGGATGGTCATGTTCGGAGGAGAAATCATGCCGATCAAGCAGCTGAACATGTGGAGAGAAGCCCTTCCGCAGGCCGTTTTTATCAACCAGTACGGCCCCACGGAAACCACGGACGGCGGCTCTTACTTCTTCATTGACCGCGAATTCCCGGAAAATGCCAAACTCCCGATCGGAAAACCCTTCCGCAACTATGATTTCATGGTTCTCGATGAGAACGGCCGAAGAGTCACACGAAGCGAAGACGGTGCCGGAGAGCTCTGCGTCAGGAGCAACTCCCTCACCTACGGCTATTACAGAAACCCCGAACTGACAGACCGTGTATTTACACAGAATCCCCTGAACTCCTGTTACGAGGAAAAAATCTACCACACGGGAGATCTCGTGCAGTATAATGAACGCGGAGAACTGATCTTCATCGGCCGAAAGGATTTTCAGATCAAATACATGGGACAGCGGATCGAGCTGGGCGACATCGAGGCAAATGTCTCCGCCGTAAAGGGTGTCGAGGAAAACTGCTGCGTATACAACGAGGTCAGGAAAAGGATCGTCCTCTTTTACACCGGACAGGCGGAAGAATCCTTCCTCAGCGAAGAACTGAAAAAGATGCTGCCCGCCTACATGATCCCGGGGCGCCGCGTCCGCCTGGACTCCATGCCCCATAATCTGAACGGCAAAATCGACCGCGCGGAGCTGAAAAAAAGAGCGGCAGATCTCTGAGATAAGACCCGCCGCCTGGAAAAAACGGCAGATCTCTGATGAAGGATCCGCCGCCTGGAAAAAGACCGGCAGATCTCTGAGATAAGATCTGCCGCATAGAAAAGGAGAAAATAAAGATGGATCAATCAATGGACAAACTTATGAATATTTTAGATGAGATCAAACCCGGAGAGGATTTCACAAGAACCGATCTGATTTCCGGAGGCGTGCTGAAATCCTTTGATATGATGCTGTTAATCCAGGAGATCAACGACGCCTTCGACGTTCAGATTCCCCTGGAGGACATCATCCCGGAAAACTTCGAATCCGCCGCGCAGATCATGGCAACCATCCGGAAGCAGCTGTAACGACAGACTACAGATTCCTCATGCAGGTCTGAAGCATGCTTCCCACCGTATCCGCGAACAGATCCAGCTTCCGGATCCTCGCGAAATGCCTTCCGTAGATGCGCTGCACCGACGGGAGGCTTTTTTCATCGCCGGTAAATACGCAGAGAACAGTGATCCCCTGCATTCTGGCCCGGTGCACCTCCGCCGCCGTATCCTCGACTCCCGTCTGGCCGGCATAATCCCGGTAGGAGCCGGACGAGGACCGCACCTTGACGACATCATTCGGCTTGCCGTCAGACAGAACGATCAGAAGCCGGTGCTCGGCATCATTTTTCTCTATCATCCCGGCGGCGAGACGGATCGCCAGTCCGTCACGATTCGCTCCTGTCGTAAAGTACCGGAAAATATTCCGGTTCTTCTTCTCTTCATGATAATCCCGGAACAAATTCACCACGGTATACCCGTTCATCGAACAGAACGAATATACCCTGACCGGTATCCCGCAGCGCGTGAGGCTCTCCGCGATCATGTAGCCCTGCGCCGCGACAACGGGCTGTCGGTGCACCTGTGAGGTAGACGCGTCAAGCAGAATATCCACCGAGAGATTGCCGCTGTCCCCGGGAATCACCTTCCGGAAGATACGGTCATCGTCAAGCGCAAGTCCGCGCCAGATCAGAGAAGCGTCAAGCCTGCCCGCGTTAGACTTCACCGCCTGATTATCCATGTGCATCAGCATGGAATTCCGGATCCGGTTCGTCAGACGCGCTATCGACACCCGGTATTTCGCGATATTCTCACGGAACGCCTGCTCATTCTCCGCTGCCTGCTCCACCGCCTGCTTCCGCATTTTTCCGGCAAAACCGCTCTTCAGCATCTCCTCATCATACGCGCCGTCCGTAAAATGAAGGTGCACATCCGCGTGATTTCCCGTGCAGTACTCCTTCTCCATCCGGCTCACGGCCTTCTGATCATAGAGAGGCTTCCCGAAATAATTCGTAATATACTCCTTCAGCCCCTCATCCGTCTGCGCCGAATACTTCGCAAAGGCGACGCTCAGCCGGCTCTGGTCCAGGACCTCACTTCCGTACTCCGACAGATGCTCGCCGTATCCGAACGCAAGCCGGCGGACCGGTCCCATACTGCCCGCCTCTCTCCTCTGCTTCCTCCGGAGAAAAAACAGCGAGAACGGATTCACGCTGCTCTTCGGAACCGGCTTTTCCGACCCCGGACGCCGGTACGTAAAATATGTCTCCAGCGTGTCGGCAATCCGGCCGATCACCTGATCCGTATCCAGATCACCGCTCACCTCGATGTCATTCAGCAGCTTCACATCCACAATGTCCGGAAGCCCCTCATTCTCGCCCAGAACTCTCCGGAAATGGCCGTGCATCACGGCCAGCACCCTCTGTCCCGCCGAATCCTCCAGCGCAAAGCTTCCCTCCAGCGATTTCAGCTGACGCTTCGCGTACTCCCGTCTCAGATACGGAAAAACAGGCCGCACGTCCTTTTCCCTCTCGAAGGTGCAGTTCTCCATCGCAATCCAGAAAAGGCTCTCATACGCCGTCTGGTCAATCTTCTCGTGAAAGGTATTGTAGAAATCCTCCAGCTTCTTCCAGTCATAATGCTTGTGCACCGCACCGACGATACTGTTCCAGTACAGATCGGCATGCCCCTCGCTGTCGAACACGCGAAATCCGGGCTCAATATCATAATTCTCCGCCCCGTTCCATATCAGATTCGCGGCGCGTTTCTTTTCAAATTCCGAGATTTCCATACACTTTCCTCATATCATGTGACTGATTCTGATTCGTCCCTGTCAATCACACTGCAGCAAGGGCTGTAAAATCCCCGCCTTGTAAGCATGCAGTATTCAGCCTACACATGAAAGACCTGATCCCTGCCGAGATCCCCCGGGAATCGAACAGTGATCATATCCTTTACAAGCTGCCGTTCATAATCGTCGAAGCACTTGTTGACGATTCCGAGCTCTATGGCGTCGACGGCACCGAGGCCGTGGCGGATCAGATTGATCGACGCCATCAGGCCGCGCAGGTCCAGCGCCTTTGTGGAGATCTCGCCGCCCTCGCACTTCCTGCGGATGTCGTGGAACAGCTGGGAGAACTGCTCTGCGTACTCCTCGCGGATATCCGGATACTTGTCGCGGATCAGCTTCTTCAGATTTTCCTCGCTGATGACCGGCATCTGAATGATCAGGAAACGGGAGGCAAGCGCCTCATTGACCTCCCTTGTTCCGGCATACCCGTAATTCATCGTTCCGATAAACCGCGAAGCTTCGTTCAGATTGATGCGATCGTAGCCCGGCACATCGATGACGCGGCGAAAATCCAGAACCGCGTGAAGAACCGCCAGGGACTCGTTTTTCGCCATGTTGATCTCGTCGAGAATGCCGAATCCGCCCTCCTCGGCAACCCGCAGGATCGGTCCCTTCCGGAGACGAACCGCTCCGTTCTCAAAGGTATCCGTCCCGATCAGAGAAGCGGCGTCCGTATTGATATAGAGAGAAATATCCCACTCGGGCCTTCCGAAAACCGCCGCCAGATCCTGCGCCAGCACGTTTTTTCCCGTGGCCTTCGGCCCGGACAACAGGAGGTGCTCGCCGACCAGCAGCGCGGACAGCGCCTTCTCCCACACGTCCGCCCCGTAATAATGATACAGCGGATCCGGGATCCTGCGCTCCATCCCCGGGTTCAGCTTATAGTAGGAACGAAAATGTTCGACCTCCGAAAGTATTCGGTCGGAAATTCCCTCCTTTTTCAAAAAAAGAATCATGTCTGTCTCATCCATTTGATTCATGCCTGCATTATTCTCCTTCTTCATAATCTCTGTCTATATCGCATCCTGTCTCTTACGCGTCCCTTCGTGCTCATTCCTGTTCCCTTCGAAATCGCATTCATGCTCTTACGCGCACTTCGCGGCAAGCGAGCATGTCTGCGTTTTCGAAGAGACTATATCGTAAATCCCATGCTATAACTGCGCCACATATTGTATAAGCTTCGTGCCGCTAACAGGTATTCGCATTCCCGCGGTGTTCCACACCGCTCCATGCTCATACCTGTTGTCGTCGCAAAGCCATAGCCGGCCTTGCACGCCCTTCGGGTGTGCAGTCCGTCTCTGTCTTGCGACTGGACTTATACAATAAAAATTAGGGACAGCACGTGCAGATGACCGACGGCTGTCCCCCTTCTTATCTATTCAGTTGTCGCGCACAGAAGATCCGTCCACTCCGGAAATCCGGAATGTCCACAGGGCCGCTTTATGCTGCCGCTCCCTGCGCAGCTTTCTTTTTGCCATTCATAAGAATAACAACAAGATATACAATTGTGAATGCCGCTCCGACTCCGTATGCAGCCGGCCACGGAAGATTGAAGCCGATCTTTGCGTTGAAGATGAACGAGGATGTCACGAATGCATAGAATGCAGCCGGAATGACAGGCATCCACACGAATTTCGATTTCTTATTCACAAACATCCATGCAGCAATGCCGGCAAGTGCAAACAGAGAAATCATCTGGTTGGACCATGCGAAATATCTCCACAGGATGTTGAATCCGTTCGAATCGAACTTCGCCCATACGAGGATGACCGCCACCAGGGCAAATACCGGGACAGCGAGGCCCATGCGCTTGCCGTTGGTATCCTGTTTCAGATGGAAGGTATCGGAAATCGTCAGACGAAGCGCACGCAGAGCAGTATCGCCGGATGTGATCGGAAGCACAATAACACCGATCAGAGCGATGATTCCGCCTACCGGTCCGAGAGCGTTCTTGCAGAGTACGCCGACCACCGATGTCGCGCTGATCTTCGTAAGCTCGCCATTGACCATTCCGAAGAAGGTCCATACGCCGTCAACCTGCTGCATGGTAACGCCGCCGTTCGCAGCGCCGAGGTTGATCATAGCCATTGCGCCGGCTGCCCAGCACATCGCGATAAAGCCCTCGACTACCATCATGTTGTAGAAGGTCATGCGGCCTTCCTTCTCGCTTTCAATCGTACGGGAAATCAGTGCGGTCTGTGTCGAATGGAATCCGGACAGAATACCGCAGGCAACCGTAACAAAGAAGATCGGGATGAAATGACCGGCGCTGAAGTAGGAAGCATAGTCAAATCCCGCGCCGTTCGCCACAGTATTCCAGCTGCCCCAGATCTCTGTCAGCGGATAGCTTCTCGCGAAAATCGCAATGAAAATGCCGACTGCAGAAAATACCAGAATCATTCCGAAGATCGGGTAGATTCGTCCGATAATCTTGTCGATCGGGAATACTGTCGCGATCAGATAATAAACGAAGATGATCGCATAGACAATCCAGGTCGTCGGGTCAGTCGGAGCTCCGCTCCAGCCGAAGATCTGTGTCGTGGCGATGTCGCCCGGCGTGTAGATGAATACCGCGCCGACCAGAAGCAGCAGCAGGCAGATGAAGACATCGTACAGCCAGAACACAGCCTTATTCGTATAGTTCTTTACAAAATCCGGCATCTGCGTACCGCCGTCACGGGTACAGATCATACCGGAAAAATAGTCGTGCATGGAACCGCCGATGACGTTTCCGATCGGGATCGCAAGGAATGCAATCGGTCCGAACAGAATACCCTGAATCGGTCCCAGGATAGGTCCGGTTCCGGCGATATTCAGAAGGTTGATTAAGGAATTTCTCCAGGTCTTCATCGGAACGTAGTCAACGCCGTCCTGTTTCGCGTAAGCCGGCGTCTCACGGTCATCCGGACCGAAGACTGTCTCGCAAAGCTTTCCGTAGAGTGCGCCGCCTACGAACAGAATCACAAGACCGATGATAAATGTGATCATAGCGTATCTCCTTTTCCTCCCACGGTCCGCTGATCCTTAACGCCGTGGAATATGTAATTATTTGTTTATTATACCTATTTTTATCAAAAAATAATCCTTTTTTTATAGTTTTTTTATTTTCGCTAAATTTTCTCCCGAAATCACATATTTCAGTCGTTTTTTTGCTGAAAATGCTAAAGTCTCCGGAAATACCGTAAATATTACGGTATATCGTTCACCTTCTATAAATTTTATTCTTTGAAAACGTTTAGTACCGCAATAATTATCACCAGGCTATCCGCAGATCAGCACAAAGCTTTCTGCGGCCGGGCACATCTCACTGTCCGCGCAAATCAGCCCCGAAGACGATTTCTCACACACAATCGCCCCGGGGCTGTATATATAACCTGTACTGTTATCGCCGGCGGCAATACAGGCAGAGAAGCGTCTGACCTCATAGATCCTTAAGTAATGCAGGCAAAGAAGCGTCTGGCAACATGGATCCTTAATCTAATGGATACTTAATCTCATTGAGCCGTGAACTACTCGGTCATTGAATGGCCGAGAATTCCCGCTTAGCATCTTAAAATAGAGAACATCCCGCATTATTGATAATCATGCACAGAGAATGACCCATATCATCGATAATCGCTGACAAGGAACAGAGGCTTGATCTGTATCACCTCTTCATAATCCTGCCGGTCCAGCTGCACGCTGTGATCCATCTGCTTCAGGTCCTGCTTCAGAACCGTCAGAGCGCCGTCCAGATCCGATGCCCGCTCCTCCTTCAGAATGCGTATCATACGGTCGCAGACAACCGGATGCGCGTAACGGGCGGGAAGCGGAAAACCGGGATAGCTGTTGATGTGATGCTGCATGCTGTCGAGCGCCTTCTCCCAGGTCTTCTCCGCCGATCTGCGGTTCCTTCCCGGCGTGGGAAGAATTCTGCTGTTCACCATCATCAGAACCGCCGCCGCACCGATCAGGATAAGCAGGATGGCGGCCGTTTTTGAAAGTCCGGCCCGAAGTCCGAAGACGGAACCGACAATGCAGCAGATACCCGCAGCCAGAATGGCCGCGGCCAGGATCTGCCAGCCGGGGCGGATCAGGTCACAGCTTCGCTTGATTCTCGCCCTGGCAATCAGCTCTTTGCAAAGTCCCGGTCTTTTATTCAGAATCTCCTTCGCGTTTTCCAGCTTTCGCACGGAGCGAGCAGCCTCGCCCTCCAGAACAACCGAGTCGAGCCTTTGAAGCCTCTCCGCCTTTTTCTTTTCTTCCGCTTCGCTTCCGGGCTTCTTCAGGGAAATCTCCGGATGCGTGCGCTCCAGCTCCGTGAGCATATCGTCCGCCTCGTTCAGGTAACGGAAGCTGCACTGTTTCTCCTTCCCGTCATCATAGCGGACCACGAGATACAGAATCGGCGTGAGGAAAGCCTTTCCGCTGCCCTTGCTCACCGCCACTCTCTTGAATACGTGCGTCACCTGAGAATACGGCACATAGAACTTCCGCGGCGTCAGAAATCCGCCGATATAAATAGCCTTCTCGCCCAGACCGCACTGATCAAACTTCCTGCTCTTCCTGCGGTCCGCCCGTATTTCCTCCGCGTCAATGGTAACTGTGCTAAGCGGCTGTGGTCCACTCATTTCTTATCCCCTCTTCTTCCGCTGTCCTGTTCTGCCGTCAGCAGCGGATATCGTACATGATACCGTTTTTAAGCACGGCATATCACAGCCGACACTGATTATGTTAAACGGTTCTTTATGACAGCTGATTCTTTATCATAGCTGATTCTTTATCATAGATGGTTCTTTATCATAGCCGGTTCTTTATAAGAACAGCCGGCTGCTTATGAAAAATCATCTCTTCTGAGATCCAGGTACAGAACTTCATCCTCCGTGAGCCCGATGTGAAGTGCTTCTATATTTTCCCGCATTCTCGATACCTTTCGCGTACTCACGACCGCAAAGGCATTGATGTTCTGCCGATAGATCCACGCCATCGCGATCTGCGGCACGGTGCAGTGCTTTCTCTCAGCCACAATCTCGCACCTGCGGAGCCTCTCCAGATTCTCCGGGCACCAGTAACCCTTCATTGCCACCGGGTCCATGACTTCCGCCGCCTTCTCCGGCGCGTCAGCGTGCACCCTTCCCGAGAAAAGCCCGCGTCCCAGACTCGAATACGCGATGACAGGCATCTGTGTTCTGCGGTACCATCTCCGAGCTTCCTCATTTGACGGACCGGAGATCGTGACGCAGCCGCCGCCCCAGGGATCCCGGACCTGATCCGCCAGACCGAAATTCGGGCTGGAGACAGCAAACGGAACAAGGCCGTGCCGGTAGGCGTATTCATTCGCCTCTTCGATCCTCCGGTGGGTCCAGTTCGAACCTCCGAAGGCCCCGATCTTCCCCTCTGCCTTTAAAGCATTCATGATCTCTACAATCACGCCCGCCTCTACCTCCGGATCGTCCCGGTGCAGCAGATAAATGTCAATATAGTCCGTACACAGATTGCGGCTTGACGTCTCAAAATCCTTCCGGATCTCTCTTTCGCAGACTCTTTTCTTCCCGTCCGGACCGGGGTGCCCGCACTTGCTAAGCAGTACAATTTCATTGCGGTTTCCCCTGTCCGAGATCCATTTTCCCAGAGACTTCTCGGAATCCATGTACTGACGCGCCGTATCAAAGGCGTTCACGCCTGCGGCAAAAACCGCATCGAGCAGCTCGTTGTTGTCCTCTCCTTTCAGGAACGAATCTCCTGCCGTTCCGAAAAAGATTCTCGATACCTGTTTGTTTACACCGGGAATTTCTCCGTATATCATATCCGTCATCAAAGTCCTCCCTGCTTCTGCCGCTTTTGAGCCGCAATTTTCAGCGGAAGCGCAATCGAAAATATCGTCATCAAAGTCCCCTGCTTCTGTCGCTTCCATCGCGTACACAGTCCCGGGCAGCCGGAATCATTACAGTCTGTACTACAATATATCATATTATGAAACAGATGTTTATCCCATATTCACGGTATATCTGAAAGGCAGGGATTTTAAAGCCCTGCTGCCATTCGTAAAGGCTCTGTGTAATCCCTGCCAGCTCAGTTTCATGTGAACAACAACCTTAAGAAATCCTCGGAAGATCCCAGCGGAAGTGCGCCGCCAGATATCGGATCAGCACGATGATTCCGAAGCTGACCATCATCGCCATCCCGGAGCCGATCCATCGCGGAAGAAGATAGGCTGCGACTGCGCCTGCGATGGAAGCAAGCGCGTATACGTGCCGCACAAAGACATACGGCTTTTTTCCCGCAAAGAGGTCCCGGAGAATCCCTCCCCCGATCCCGGTAACCACACCGAGAAAAACCGCAAGAAAGAGATTCGTTTCGTCCAGAGACCGGCCGGCCGAGACGCCGTCAACCGTAAATGCCGCCAGCCCCAGGGTATCCGAGATCAGCAGCGCCCTCTCATAGATATTTTTCAGCCGTTCCAGATGAAGTCTCCGGCTTTGAAATTTCAGGACCGCGAAGACAATTCCCGCTGTCGCGAAGGACAGAATGATATAAACCGGGTCCCGGAATACCACCGGAGGCAGATTGCCGATCGTCAGATCGCGGATAAATCCGCCGCCCGTGGCTGTCGTAAGCGCCAGAATCATGATCCCGAACAGATCCAGCCCCTCACGGGCAGCCGTCATCGAGCCGGATATTGCAAAGGCGACAGTGCCCAGCAGATCCATAATTACAATAAAATCCTGCGTCATCTCCTGTTCTCTCCCGGCCTGCGCTCCGTCACAATTCCTCTGTCTCTCCAAAATTGCTGATAATTCCGGCGATGCGCCAGCTTCCTTTGGCGCGGCGATCGCCCGCTGACTGTCGCCTGTAAAATCGCCTATACAAATATTAGCACACTTTTTCACGGAACCGTCGAAGAAGTTTGCATGTTTTCTGCATTTATCCATATACTTTCGGACACCTGTTTTCTTTTTCCGGATCACGTCAAAAGAGCGCCCGGCTGACGCCGGACGCTCATATTCCTTATTTACGCGAACAGTGAGCCGCAGCCGAATGCGAGGTATTCGTGTGCGGCGAACGTCGCGATAACGAGATAAAACTCGCGCAGCGTGTTTTATCTCGTTTGTCCTTCAGGGTTACGGTATATCTGTAATCCCCGCCTTTATCCGATCGGCTCGAAATCCGCCGCTCCGTGCTTGCAGATCGGGCAGATGAAATCCGGCGGCAGCTCTTCTCCTTCATAGACATAGCCGCAGACCGTACATACCCAGCCTTTCTTGCCTTCTGTCTTCGGCTTCGGCTTTACATTCTTCTGATAGTAGGTATAAGTCATCGTATCCTTGTCGGACAGCACACGGGCCTCCGAAACGGTGCAGATGAACATGCCGTGCGTATCCAGATCCACATAGGACTCCACCTCCAGAGACATCACTGCGTTGATGTAGCGGGGCAGGATCCGAAGTCCGTTATCGGAACGGAACTCCTCCACGCCCTCGAACTTATCGGCCGCGCGCCCGCTCTGGAATCCGTACCGCTCGAAGACGGAGAACGGCGCTTCCACGGACAGGCAGTTCACATTCAGCTTTCCGGTCTGTTTGATCACATGATAGGTGTAGTTTCTCTTGTTGATATTCACGGCAATCCGGTTCGGCGTATCGGTCAGCTGCGTCACCGTATTGCAGATCATTCCGTTATCCTTTTTGCCGTCATTGGTCGTGATGACATACAGGCCGTAGCCGATCCGGAACAGTGCGGTCATGTCGTTCTTCGCAGCCTTTTCCTTCGACAGCGCCCTGTAATCCATCGTCAGCTCTTCCGCCATCTTCTTCAGCGCATCCTTGCTGTCCGCCTTCAGTGCGGAATGAATCGTGACGCTGGTGTTCACATAGGTGATCTTCCTGCAGCCGTCCAGCTTTTCCTTCATCAGCTTCAGCGCAAGCGGAGACCAGGTTCCGTTCTCGATAAAGGCCACCGTGCGGTTCTGGAAATTCCTCTCGGTCAGGTGATCGATAAACTGGCGCATGAACGGGAAGAGCTCCGCGTTGTAGGTCGTCGTCGCCAGCACCAGCTTGCTGTACCGGAACGCATCCGCGACCGCAACAGACATATCTGTTCTCGCCAGATCATGAACCACAACCTTCGGCGCGCCGCCCTCGCGAAGCATCTCTGCCAGCTGCTCTGCCGCTGCTCTGGTATGCCCGTAGACGGAGGTGAACGCGACCACAATTCCCTCTTCCTCGGGCGTATAGGACGACCACTTGTCATACAGATCGATGTAATGTCCGAGATTCTCCGACAGCACCGGCCCGTGAAGCGGACAGATCATCCGGATGTCCAGCGTCGCAGCGGTCTTCAGAAGCTTCTGAACCTGCGCGCCGTACTTGCCGACGATGCCGATATAATAGCGACGGCTTTCATCATCCCACGGCTCCTCCTCGTCGAGAGCTCCGAATTTGCCGAAGCCGTCGGCGGAGAACAGAACCTTGTCTGTGCTGTCATAGGTGACCATAACCTCCGGCCAGTGAACCATCGGTGCAAATACAAAGGTCAGCGTGTGCTTTCCAAGGCACAGCGTGCCTCCGTTCTCCACCTCTTCCGTGCGGATCTCCGGGTCCATGTCGAAGAACTGGTTCATCATCGCGAACGTCTTCTTGTTCGCCACGATGACGGTGTCCGGGTAGATCTTCATGAAATTCATGATATTCGCGGAATGATCCGGCTCCATATGCTGTACAATCAGATAATCCGGTTTCCGCTCTCCCAGCACCTCTGCCAGATTGTCCAGCCACTCATGCGTAAACCTGATATCCACAGTGTCCATGACCGCAATCTTCTCGTCCATGATGACATAGGAATTGTACGACATGCCGTGGGGAACCTTATACTGTCCCTCGAAAAGGTCAATCTTGTGGTCATTGACTCCGACGTAGCGGATGTCCTCGGTAACCTTCATTTCAGTAAGCCTCCTTTTAGAATTTAATAAGAATGCAGAATACCAGTACGAATGCAACTTTGTTCATTTTTTATCATACTATAGAAAGCAGATTTTTTCCACCGGAAGAGTGAATTTCGATAGTTTCGATAATTTATGGGCTCAATCCGTTTCTTTCATTTCCAGCTTCCGGAACCAGGTCTCAACCAGATACAGCGGAATATTGATCATTCTGCTTTCTTCCCGATATCCTGACATGGAGATTCTCAGTCCGACGACCTCCGGATGAGCCGCTTATCACATTTTTTACACGACTTTTCTTCGTAATCTGCCGCTTTTTTACACGACTTTTCTTCATGATCTGCCACTTTTTTACACGACTTTTCTTCATCTGCCGATTTTTTCGACTTTCTCACAAAGCTTCCGCACCTTGTACCGCGACATGCTGCATAAGCTGCGGATTTCTCTTTTCCGTGCTTTTCCTCAGGCATGGCGCCGCAATATATGTCCGGCAGATGGAAAAAAACAGATAGCGCGATAATTTCCGAGATGCTATAGTAGGGAATAACTAACCGGGAAAAGATAAGAAAAAGAGAAAAAGATACGAATAAGAAATGGAGAGATTTTATACATGAATCATCAGAACGCACGTACCCGCGAAATCGTCCGGGTCGGCCGCACCGCTATCCTCGTCAGTGTCGTTCTGGCACTCCTCGAGGCTCTGGAGGGTGTCTTTTCCGGATCTGTTTCCATGATCCTGGACGGCCTGAGCCACATCACCGAAGCGAGCAATGCCGTGATCACGGTTCTCGGCGCCAGACTTGCCGGAAAGCCCGCGGACCGCAGGCACCCCTTCGGATACGGACGGGTCGAATATCTCAGCGGTCTTCTGATTGCGGGACTGACAGCCTATGCGGGAATCACCGGCATCCTGGGAGGCATCCAGTCTGTTCTGCATCCGTCCCGTCCTCACTTTACCCTCTATTCCTTCTCGATTATCATAATCAGCATGATCGCGCGGATTGTTGTGGGACGCCATGATATTCACACCGGCCGTCACACGGATTCCAGAGCTCTCACACAGACCGGAAAGTCCGAGCTCAAGCATTCTATGCTCTCCCTTGTGACCGTTGCCGGAATGCTGGTATACACCGTTTTCCACGTGTCCATCGAGTCATGGCTTGCCATCGCAATTTCCGCGGACATTCTGTTCGGCGGCCTGATCATGGTGCGGGATATGCTGTCCTCCATGCTCGGTGAAAGGATGGAGGAAGAACTGGCGCAGGCCGTGGAAAGGACAATTCTCGAAGAACCACAGGTCCTTGGTGCCTATGATATGTCACTCAACAACTACGGCCCCGGACGGCATACCGGATCCGTTCATATTGCGATTCCGGACACGCTTTCGGTCGTCGAACTGGACAAGATCACACGCAGGATTACGCACCGCGTATACGAAAAGTATGGCGTATTTCTCACCGGTATCGGCATCTACACGGAAAATACAAAAGATCCGGAGATCATCCGGATTCGAGAGGATATCACCGCTCTCGCCATGAGTCACCCTTTCGTGGAGCAGGTGCACGGCTTCTATCTGGATCCTCAAGAGAAGAAAATCCGCTTCGATACCGTGGTGAGCTTCGACGCGCCCGACCGCGTACAGGTGAGAGATGAAATCCGCGGCGAAGCCGCAGTAAGATACCCGGATTATTCCATTCAGGTATCCCTCGACACTGATTTCGGAATGCTCCCCGGCAAAACCACAAAACGCATGTGAGCAATCGCATGTGAAAACCGCGGCACTGATTCCTACAGAAAAAAGGAAGATGACAGATGAAACGGCAGGAACTGATTCAACAATCGATATACATCGTCACCGAATATTACAAGAACAATCTCGAACCTTTCTTTGCATGCCTGGCAGAGGACGTACTTTGGTTCGGTCCCCGGAAGGAGCAGATTCTGCGCGGAAGGGAAACGATGATCCGCACATGGAGTTTCTCAGAACAGCAGCCGACCTTTTCCATGGGAAACATCACGGAGTACAGTGTCTCGACAGGAACGAACAATCTGGAGGTCATGCTGGAATATGACGTCCACACCTTCTTCCCAAACGGCGAGATTGATCGTCACCATCAGCGCCTTCACATGTCCTGGGGATACCGGCGGGAGGAGAATTCCGAAGGCATCCGGGAGCCGGTCCCGCGGGTTTACATGATCCACATATCCAATATCATCGGGGACGAGCTCCTGCCAGGAGAAAGTGTTCCCGGAAAAGACGGCTCCGCGTTTCCGAGAGTCTACGCCAGCTCCGCCTCCGAATCCCATATCGACGCCGCCTGCACCGGCTATTCGGGTCTTTCCTTCCGCAGCGTCATCGGAAAAGGCGACGGCATCGTCACGTATTTTTTCAACTCCGCCACAATTCTGTGGATCGAGAGCGCGGACGATGGCCGCCATTCCCTGATCCACGCCCTCGACGGCACCTACAAATCCATCGAACCGCTCCGGTATTATGAGGCAGGCTTCTCAGACGCTCTCCTCCGCGCGCATGCCAGCTATCTGGTCAATCCTCTGTACGTGCGTTCTCTGAAACGCTTTGAAATAACGATGACCGACGGCGCCGTTCTGCCTGTGCCCGAAAAAAAATACACCGCTTTCCGCAACCGTCTTCTGAACTGGAAGCCGGAAGTTTCCCGGTGAAGCGGCCTGTTCCAGGGCATTACACTGCTTCTCTTAACCGCGCCAGGAGCCGGGGCATACGCAATACACGTATGCCCCGGCTCCTGTCTTTGATTCCCTTATATCTGTTATATTGTATCTGTTATTTGCCGAGCAGCGAAGTTACCAGTGCGGGAATTCCGGCGTAATCGGACTCCTCCGGATTCCACTGCGACCGGATGTTCTCCTCGATCACCTCAAAACCGGCTTCTGCAAGCTTTTCCTTCAGGAGCTTGACGCTCTCACCGCTCCATCCGTAGCAGCCGAACGCGGCTGCCTTCTTATTCTTGAATTTCAGCTGTCTCAGGAACTCCAGCCATCCCGCCACGCTGGAAAGATAGCTGTTGGCTACCGTCGGAGAGCCGACCGCAATCGCGCGGGATTTGAACACCTCGGTCATGACCTCGTTTTTATCCGATTTGGCAATATTGAACACCTTGACCACCGTTTCCGGGCTCTGCCGGTGAATCTCCTCCGCGATCCTGTGGGCGATCTTCATCGTTCCCTCCCACATGGTATCGTAGGCGATGGTCACCTGATCCTCCTGATAAGCGTCCGCCCAGGCCGCATATTTCTCTACGATCTGCAGAGGATTCTCTCTCCAGATCGCGCCGTGAGACGGAGCGATCATCTCGATGTTCAGGCCGAATCCTTCGATCTCCTTCAGCTTTCGTGTCACAAACGGAGCAAACGGATTCAGGATGTTGGCGAAGTACTTCATCGCCTCCTTGTTCAGCAGACACGGATCCGCCTTATCGTTGAAGAGCTCCTCAACCGCATAGTGCTGCCCGAAGGCATCATTCGAGAAGAGAATATTGTCTCCTGTCAGGAAGGTCGCCATCGAATCCGGCCAGTGAAGCATCCTCATCTCCACAAAGACAAGCTGCTTTCCGTTCCCGATATCGACGGTATCCCCGGTCTTGACCACATGGAAATTCCAGCCCCGTTTGCCGTACTGTCCCTCGATGCTTTTCACCGCATTGGCGGTGCAGTAAATCGGGGTATCGGGGATCTCATCCATCAAAGCGGTCAGGGATCCGGAATGATCGCATTCCCCGTGGTTGGCAACGATGAAATCAATCTTTTTCAGATCGATCTCCTTCTTCAGATTCTCCACGAAATCAAACCGGTGCGGTCTCCAGACCGTATCGATCAGAACGGTTTTTTCCTCCTCGATGAGATATGCATTCTGGCTGGAACCGTTGATGATGGAATAATCATCCCCGTGAAAGCTCTCCAGCTCCCAGTCCAGATATCCGACCCAGCTGACATTTCCCCTGACATGCTTTCTCATGGATTACTCCTCCTCGCGGATCGCGCCCACAGGGCATCCGTCGATCGCCTCAAGAACGCCGTCACGGTTCTCATCTGTGGTATCGGCATAGGCTTCTGCCTTGCCGTCATCATTAATACGGAATACTTCCGGGCATGTACCCTCGCAAAGGCCGCATCCGATGCACATATCCTGATCAACATAAGCTCTCATAGTCATATCTCCCTTCTGTTATTTCCGGTTCTTTCTGATAGAATATCTGTTTTTCTTTCCTGTTCACGCCTGTCTGTCAGGCATACCGTGAATCTTTTTCCTTTAAGAAAGCTTTCTTTCACTTTCTGAATACAGAATATACCCTCTCTACTGAAAAATCCGTACCATGGGACACATCTGCAAATTCTTTAAAAAAATTTCCGGGTGATATTTTCCAGAAAAAATCTTCAAAACAGCACAGGAGATTTTACTTTTTCTTCGAAGACCTTGTTGCCATAAAGCTGATACCGATCAAATCATACACCCGCTCCGCAGGCACAGTGCCGTCCAGCAAGACCGTGATCCAGTGCACCTTGTTCATGTGATACGCGGGGATGATCCCTTCCTCCTGAATAAGCGTATCCCGCAGGAGCATGTCATCCACCTTCAGATTGATCACATCCACAGGATCCGGCCCGGACGCGCCGACCTTCTCTCCGGACACCGTCATCACAAGCGCGAACCACTTCCGGCTGTCTTCATGCCGGAAAACCGCGGATTCCGGCGATGTCCGCCAGGGAAAGTCCGGCGATACGTGATATTGCTTCCGGATATAATCAAAAATCTCCTGTCTCATCTGATAACCCCTTCTTTTCCGTTCTTCCCGCATGCCCAATCCAGCTCCATCCAGACATACGCGAGCAAAACTCCGGGCTTTCCTCCGCCCTGCAGTAATTCTTTTTTTTCTGCCTCACGGAAATGCGGTCTTGACGTCAGTGTAAAGTTTCGCACCACTGCAATAATTCTTATTTTTCTGCCTCGCGAAAATCCCGCAATACAACGCTTCGGAAATGCTGCGCCAGAACCCCGGATCAGTCCAGCACCTTCCACGGCTTCCACTGAAGAAAATCCCCCGACACCAGATGATACTGCCGCCCGCGATATTCTCCCTGTATGCTGTCGTGGAACCGGCTTTCCCCGTGGCAGTGCGCATAGATCACCTGCTCCGCGCCGTACTCCTCCGCCATATCGGTAAACCCGCTGCGCTCCTCCAGTATATTTGTCGGCGGATAGTGCAGGAACATGATGAACTTCCGGTATCCGTCCGCCCCTGCAAGCTCAAAGGACGTCCGCAGCCGCTGCAGTTCGCGCTCCACCAGCTTCCCGGCATGTGCCTCTTCCTTCTCATCCCAGCCTGTGATCCGCCCGCGCCGGTCCAGATAAAACGGTCCTTCAAACGTATAACCCTTCGTGCCGACAAGCGCGTAGTCCTGATAAGTTTCATAGCTGTTCTGCAGAAAGCTGAGCCGGGGCCGATAGAGGTCATTCAGCCGTTCTGTTTTCTTCACATCCCAGAACATGTCGTGGTTGCCGCGTGTCAGGATCTTTCTGCCGGGAAGATCGCAGATATACTGCAAATCCTCCTCGCACTCCGCGAGGTTTCTGCCCCAGCTGTGGTCGCCCACCAGCACCAGCGTATCCTCCCCGGTGATCTGCTTCGCACAGTTCTTCCGGAACTTCTCCTCATGATTCTTCCACACACGGCCGTGCAGCTGCCCCGGCGCCTTCAGCTCCGACTGAAAATGCAGATGCAGATCGCCTATTGCGTATAAAGCCATACTCAGAAATTACCTCTTTCCTGCATCTATAAACGAGATAAAACGCGCTGCGCGAGTTTTATCTCGCTATCGCGACGCTCGCCGCACACGAATACTTCGCATTCGGCTGCGGCTCACTGTTCGCGTAAATCAAAGATATTCTCTCAAAATGATTATATCATAATTTCTGCAGTGATTGGGGCAAACCTCCTTGCCACGCAAGTGGGATATCAAAACGTGTAAAAGTATATGTAACAGTTTTGCGCTGCAAAAGAACTTCGTTCTTTCGCACTGATATACTATTTGATAGAATAGAATAAAAGAAAGGTTAATCTGTCGCACATTTTTTTCGGGTAAATCGGAAGGAGGAATTGAGATGAGAAAATGGTGTTCCGTCATAATGTCCGGCATACTTGCCGCTGCCGTTGTCATGGAAGGATGCGGCGCAGCGCAGGATCCGTCAGGCATTTCTGAAAGCAGTGCCGCAGATACGAAAAATCTGCAGTCTGCCCGCACCTCCTCCGCAGACAGCCGGCAGGCGCTGTCTGCCTCTTCGGCGGAAACTGTCCCGGCGTCGTCTTCTTCCTGTTCTCCCTCTTCCGCAAATGACAGGGAAAACGGCCCTGCCGATGTCCGTGACTCATCCGTCTCCCGGGACCCGGTCTCTGTGCCATCCGCAAGCTCCTCGGCAATTTCCGATCTTCAGCTTGTATGTCAGACTGCCTTCAACGGTGTCTGGGATGAGGTTGCCGGCGTGACCTGGGTCGACGCCTCCTATCAGCAGCTGTCCTTTGACGACACCGATTACGGCAGCCTGCTGACCGGTACAGATGACCTCTCGTCAGAGGCAAAATCCCTGCTCAGCCGAGCAGCAGACAGCCTGAACCGGGATGTTTCGAAACGTGCAGACAAGGCGGTTGAAGATCTGAATGCCATGGCGCAGAGCGATGATGAGGCGCCCGCGCCGGATGGCAGCGAGCCATATTACCATAATTTCCAGAAGCTCTATGTACAGCGAGCCGACGCAGCAATTCTGAGCGTTCTGTCTCTCACGGATGTCTACAGTCACGGCGCACACGGCAGCGTCGTCCTCAGGGGGTGCAATTACGATCCCGCAACCGGCAACGAGCTGAATATTGACGATGTTTTCACAGACAGCGACGCATTGCCGGACATCATAGCCTTCGCGCTCACAGACCAGTATCCGGACCTCGCTCTTTTTTCGGCGTCAGATTCGGAGGGCGCCGCGCCCCTGATCCGGGAAATCATGAACAGCACCGAAGATTATGGCGGTCTTTCGTTCACCCTGGACCCGAAAGGCGTTACTTTCTGGTTCAGTGCCGGAGATCTCAGTGCCTATGCAGCCGGTGCGCAGGCGCCTTCCGTCCGATATGCAGATCTCTCCGGCATCATTAACCCGGCCTTTGTACCGGAGGCAGACGACAGCTATGCCGTTGCCATTCCGGGTTACGTGCCTATGTCTGTCACAGACGACAGTGGCCGCGGATTCAGCAGCTTTCAGGTGGGGTCCGCACCTGCAGTGACCCAAGAAGGTTATGACACCGGTACAAGAAATATTACAGTTTCCGTGAACGATCAGTCCAGAACCTTTGCGCTCCCGGGCCGTTACACACCCGATTATTATCTGATCGCGCGCGGCGCGAGACGTTTTCTTCTCATCAATACACATCAGGAAAACGACTGGGAGAGTGTTCACCTGTATGAGCTTCCGTCCGCCTCATCCGACGGCACTGCTCCGCACATGGTCTGGCCGGATGAGCCGACGTCCACAGATGCCGCTTATGCCGCAGTTTCCGACGATACCGGTATGACAGCGGAAAATTCCTGCGGACTCTACGGCCATGTACTTCTGAACCCCGACTGTTTTCTCCTGTCCACGAGATCCCAGCTTCTCGGAACCACCGCCTGTACGAATCTTTTCCGGCTCGGCGACGACGGAAATCCTGTCGCCGGAAGCGCATGGTACACTTCCGATCCCATATCGGGCGATGACATCTTGCTTCGTGAAACGAGCAGCTTTGACACAGCTTCCGATCCGTCAGGATCTCCGGAGAATCTGATCTTCAGGCAGACGAAGATATCGGGCGGAACTGTACTTCATTATTACCGGACCAATATGACAGACAGCGTTGATTTCCTCACGTCCGATAACCGGATCGTCCGCATCCGCGTCGACAATGGCGGCGCCTATCCCCAGACGGTGGGCGGCACCGCCGCAGAAACCCTGTTCAGCGGCATCGCCTATTCCGGATGATCTGGCCGGGATTCGTCTCACGATTTCCCTGACAGTCGGAAAAAATCCCGGTACGCATGCTGTCAGTGCGTCTCCGCCAGTCTGAGGAATATCGCCGGCGCTGTCTTCAGTATACGGTCATTAAAGTCGTAATCCTCCTGATGCGGTGCCGGCCAGTTTTCACCGTTTCCCACATAGAACATAGCGCCGGGGCATTCATGCAGATACCAGCCAAAATCCTCAGAGGGTCTCCAGGGCTTATCCATGGGAACCACCGTAAGTCCGAGTTCCTCAGAAGCCTGACGGACTCTTGCCGCACAATCAGGATCATTAACCGTTGCAGGGAATACATCTGTCAATGAGGAATGAACCGTAAGGCCATGAATTTCTGCCAGTCTCTTTGCTTCATAGGCAAGTTCCTTCTCGACGTCATTCATCCTCGCATCACTGCCCGCCCGAAGCGTAAAGCAGACGCTTCCCCCGCCCGGAGAAATGCCAAAATCCTGACCGCCGACATTGATTCCTACCGTAGTGATCAAAAGAAAACGATCCTCTTCCATTCTGCCGTCAGATGATGTTTCCCCGACATGGTCCGCCTCCTCTCGCATCAGCTGCTCTGCAAATATTTCCAGATGCGCCAGCGCAGGCGCAGGATTTATTCCATGTTCCGGCGTTCCAGCATGACTCGCCCGCCCCGTGAAACAAAAGGTCAATCCGGCTGAAGCGTACTGCGTAAGGGAATCCCTTACCATGACTGCGTTCTCCGGATATCCGCTCAGATTGTGAAAGGCGTAAACCTCACGGATTCCCCTGTCTTTCAGAAAAGCGGCGCAGGCTTTCCCTCCCTCGCCGGTTTCCTCTGCGGACTGAAAGATCAGATAGACCGGTCTCACTATCCGTTCGTCATCTTCCAGCATCAGTGCCAGTGCGGCAAGCGCAGCGGAGTGACCGTCGTGTCCGCATTTGTGAGACACACCCGGCTCCTTCGACGCATAGGAAATATCCAGATTTTCCGGCATCGGCAGCGCGTCCATATCTGCCCGAAAGGCGACAGGCGCTAAATGATCCGGCACCTTCGGTTCATAGACTGCATAAAACCAGTGTCCCATATCCTCCACTGAAAGCCCGGTGTGTTCTCTGATGAAATTCATCAACAGCAGTTTTGTATGATTTTCTTTTCCTGACAACTCCGGATGCGCATGCAGCGTGTGCCGAAGCTCTATGATTTCCCGGCTTACATTTTGATTCATCTGTTGTCTCATCTCTTTTTCCATTGCCGACTCTCTGTATGATTCATGTACTGTATATTCTGTCTATGCTGTTACTGTTGTTTCATTATACCACCACGAATTTATTTTTTCTCGATTAGTGGCTACAAAAACGATTGGACAAAACCTATAACCTGAAGAACAAAACTTATAATAAGGAAGACCTTGGCTTTTATCGCGAGATCACTTAGTATGTACCTCGTTGCAATTGGATACATCGGTTGGCAGTATTTCTGCCTTTGAATGAAAACTGCCGGGCAAGGCACTCTGCCTCAGGGCGGATGTAGCCGGAGCGGTCTGAAGATAAACGCTGTTCGCGTAAATCAGCACCAGATAAGATGTCGTCACTGACATTTTATCTGATGCTTTTTTTGTTTATTGAGGCCTTTTCAAGATTAATTTCAGGTGATGATTCAGGAGGTATGAGATGGCATCAAAAAAATTCACTGTGACAAGCCATTCCGGGGAAACATTGGGGAACTTCAGAAGATATCTTCTGCCCAGCATGCTCTCCATGATGCTGATGGCAGTCTACACATTCACGGCCACTTTTGTCTTCGGGCAAAAGCTGGGCGCGGTCGCGCTGAGCGCCATGGGAAACTGCACGCCGGTGCTGACGTTCACCTACGCGTTCGGATTTCTGTTTGGCACCGACGGGCTCTGGGTGGCGGTTCCTGTTTCAGAGATAATAACCTCTATCCTCTCCTTCCTTCTGTTCCGAAAATCGAGGTGATCGGAAATTTACAAATTCATCATGCCTTCTCTGTCTCTATTTCTTTATAGAGATCAGAGATCACATCACTGAGCCTGTGCTTTTTCAGGCTCTCTTCAAAATCTTTCTGTACTTCCTGCAGTTTGTCGCAGAGTGCGGAATAAATATTCCTTCCGACCGGACACTGTGGATTTGCGTTTTCATGGAAATGAAACAGGTCATCCTTATTCTTCTCCACTGCCTCATACACGTCATAAAATGTGATTTCATCCAGCGGTCTGGTGATCGCAATGCCGCCCGGACCTCTCTTGATTTCAATTAATCCGGCATTCTTAAGATCGGACATGAGGTTCCGGATGATCACCGGATTGCTTCCTATGCTGGATGCCAGAAACTCGCTGGTCACTTTCTCCTCTTTTCCAAAATACTCTGCAGCCGCCAGTATGTGTATCGCTATCGTAAACTTAGTTGAAATCTGCATAATTTTATTCTCTCCTTTGCCCTTCCCATCACCGGCAAAAGGCTTCCGGCCACTGCCGGAAGCCTGTAAACCTGTCCTGTAACGCGTCTCCTGACATCGGTCAGGCTCTTACAACAGATATTCTCTGCTGAATGTGATCACCCTTCTCAATTTCGTCAGCCATCGCAATGGCATAATCGGCATAGGAGATCACGCTTTCTCCTCTTCTGTCCACGCGCCAAAAGCATCCACAACTGCGTCAAAGCCCTTAAGATCCTCTGATGTCAGATCAAACAGATCTTTCTGCACATAGTGCTGTGCCTGTGTGTTATTTTCCTTGCGTCCGAAGCCCGTCGCATCAAAGCCACGGTTCACTGCCTCTGTGATAACCTTGTTTGCCACTCTTCCGTTTGCTGCAACAACTGAGATTTTTATTATTTTGATTATCTCCTTGTTCTAAGTCTATGTCAATTGTGTTTTAGATGAAATATCTTTTATTTCACCTTTAGCTATAAGATAACACAGACATCTCTTGTTATCAACTATTTTATTACATTTAAGTTGTGCTTCCTTTCTCCGTTATCAGATTGCCCTTCGTTACCATCAGATCTGGTCGTATCTGATACACTTTAATAAGAGATTGGAAAGAAAAATACGCCACCCGGATATGCCGGAAATGGCGTATTTTCTACGTTCCTGGGCGGATTCGAACCGCCGGCCTTCCGCTTAGGAGGCGGACGCTCTATCCTGCTGAGCTACAGAAACTTATGTCAACTTTACTGGTTCTTTCTCTGAACAAAGATACTGATTCTCTATCTTCACATTATCCGATAACAGAGAATGATAAAAACCATCATAGAGAATAATGATATCTGCTCAGACGAACAAATATCATTATACCTCATTCAGATCAAAAATTCAACCTTCCCTGAAGCCAGATGATTGCTTTTAATCTTCTTCCGACTTCCGGCTCTCCCGTCAGATCTTTTTCATTGATACAGACATCCAGAGGGACGTCATTGCAGATAACGCCGAGCTGGTACACCTTCTCGCCGGTCGCGTGGTTTCTGACTTCTTCACAGCTCGTGATATCACCCATGATATTGTACAGATCACATTCCATTCCGTATGGCATGAAATAAGAATCCACAATGGTGTAGATATCCTCGTTCTGTACCCGGTGTGAGAGCATGGTGTAGGTATCGTAATCCTCCATCGTGAGACTCTCGATTGCGTCCTCGTCTCCGTTCTGCGCTGCATTGAACAGTGTGCTGCGCTCCTCCAGCTTTTTCGGGTCCACAGGCTGGGCCTTCTGCTCTTTTCTGACCGGAAACAGAATGGTACCGCTCTCTGCAAGTGCGGACAAGGAAACCGAATTCGCGGTGTCGTTCATTTGTCCGCCGCGGCTCATGCTGATGTATTCGCCCGCGTTCGATACATAAAAGATCAGCGTTGTGCCGACTCTCATATCATCACAGGCTCCGGCAAACGACTCTGTCGCCAGATGCCGTTCCACTCCGATCTGCTCGTAAGAGGTGACCTGTGATCCCCAGAAAAACGGGAACAGGTACTCCATGTGGAACAGATTTTCGCTGTCATAGGTGCCGCAGACAGTTACACCCATGTCGGGTGCAAATTCCTTTGAGATTTCAGCGAACAGATGACCATCTTCATCTACCGCTGTTTTCTTGAAATCGTAGTGAACGAGGACGTCCTGTATCAGGCGTCCGAGATCGTCCAGCTCGCGTAATCTGCTGAAACCGATTGATCTGAGGAATTTATGCATAGACAACTCCTCTCAAATTTACTCGTCAGGATGGCAGACGCATCGATAGAAGTTCTCAGATTCTCTATCAATGACAATGGTTCTGCCGGATAAATTGTTCTGTCGATTCCTGTTCACTTACTTCCCCAGACAGGAATTTCTCGGAACAAGCTTATCCTTTCCGCCCATGTACGGACGAAGCGGCTCCGGAATCGATACGGTACCGTCAGCGTTCAGATTGTTCTCCAGGAATGCGATCAGCATACGCGGCGGAGCGACACAGGTATTATTCAGCGTATTGGCAAGGTATTTCTGTCCGTCCTCTCCCTGTACGCGGATTCTCAGTCTTCTGGCCTGCGCGTCTCCGAGGTTTGAACAGCTTCCTACTTCAAAGTATTTCTTCTGACGCGGAGACCACGCCTCTACATCACAGGATTTTACCTTGAGATCCGCAAGATCTCCGGAGCAACATTCCAGTGTACGAACCGGAATATCCATGGAGCGGAAGAAATCAACGGTGTTCTTCCACAGCTTGTTGTACCAGTCCATGCTCTCCTCAGGCTTGCAGACGACGATCATTTCCTGTTTTTCAAACTGATGGATTCTGTACACGCCGCGCTCTTCGATTCCATGCGCGCCCTTCTCCTTACGGAAGCACGGAGAATAACTGGTAAGTGTCAGCGGAAGCTTCTGTTCCGGAATGATCTGATCGATGAAGCGTCCGATCATGGAATGCTCTGAGGTTCCGATCAGGTACAGATCCTCTCCTTCGATTTTATACATCATCGAATCCATCTCGTCAAAGCTCATAACGCCGTCTACTACCGCACTGCGGATCATATACGGAGGAATCACATAGGTAAATCCGCGATTGATCATAAAATCACGTCCATAGGACAGAACCGCGGAATGAAGTCTTGCGATATCTCCGAGCAGATAGTAAAAACCGTTTCCGGCAACGCGGCCGGCGGCATCCATGTCAATTCCGTCGAAGGACTCCATGATATCCGTGTGATAAGGCACTTCAAAATCCGGTACCTTCGGCTCGCCGAATCTTTCAATTTCGACATTCTCGCTGTCGTCTTTTCCGATCGGAACGGACGGGTCGATAATATTGGGAATGACCATCATTCTCTTCTTGATTTCTTCATCAACTGTCTTCTGACGGTCTTCCAGCTCGGCAATTCTCTTTCCGGTATCGGCAACCTTTGCTTTGATCGCCATTGCCTCATCCTTTTTGCCCTGGCCCATCAGTTTTCCGATTTCCTTGGAAATTTTATTGCGCTCAGCCTGGAGTGCTTCCTTCTCCTGAAGAAGTTTTCTTCTCTCTTTATCAAATTCGATGACTTCATCGACCATCGGAAGCTTTCTGTCCTGGAATTTATTACGGATGTTCTGTTTTACAGCCTCCGGGTTTTCTCTCAGAAACTTAATGTCTATCATGATTCTTTTTTCCTCCTGATTCTGCTTTTCATACTATATAATATCACCCTGCATTTTGCAAGACACTGTGAAATTGTGTCTGTTTACTTTATATTTTCTTCTCCGTAATGGTACGCGGTCCGCAGTGCCTCCACTTCTTCATCACTGAGCATGATATAAGATTCTCCCTTTACGATTTCCTTGATGTAGAGATAGCAGTTATCGCGGCTGTGGATTGCGTTCAGCACAAATCCGCTGTTTTCCGTATCAAGCATTGCGAGTGCAAAGCTCATTTTCCCGCCTACATCTTCGAATGCGTCGTATTTTACGATACCGTACTTTGTAAGTGATTTATCATACAGCTTCTGCAGGTGTTTCAGCGCTGATGCATTCTCCGCCTGCCTGCTGTCAACCTTGTCGAGGGCCTTCATTTTTGATGCCATTGCCTTCTCGACCGATTTTCCGTCATTTCCTTTCATGAAAATACGATACTTTCTGGAAAGATGATTCAGTCTCATATTTGTCTGCGCTAAAGTCACCGCCAGCAGTACCACAGCTGCAGCAAGAATGATGATTATGATTCCGGCTGCCGTACTCCCGAATAGAGATTTCATGATCCTATGCTCCCCTCCTTCGCTCAGCCGATCAAATCAATGATTCTTTCCAGTTCTTCCTGGGAGTAATATTCGATTTCAATCTTTCCTCTGTCTCCCTGCGGTTTGATCAGAACCTTACTTCCCACCAGCTTCTGCAGGTTCTCCTCAATGGACTTATACGCAAGGGCCGTCTGTTCATCCATCTCCGGTTTCACCCGCTGTTTTCTGGGCTTGAGAATATTCTTCACGAGCTTTTCGGTTTCACGGACGCTCAGCTTCTTCTGGATGACCTGATGAGCCGCGCTGATTTGCGCCTCCTCGTTCTCAACTGCGAGAAGCGCTCTTGCATGTCCCATGCTGATATCTCCGTTTACCAGCAGATGGCGTACCGGTTTTGCCAGTTTCAGAAGGCGAAGTGCATTTGTAATCGTTGATCTGCTTTTTCCTACTTTGACTGCAACTTCATCCTGAGTCAGGTGAAATTCATCGATAAGTCTCCGATAAGCTTCTGCTTCCTCGATCGCATTCAGATCTTCTCTCTGAATATTTTCAATCAGTGAGATTTCCATCTGTTCCTGATCGTCAAAGTTCTTCAGAATTACAGGGATTTCCTTCAGTCCGGCCTCTTTCGCGGCTCTCCATCTTCGCTCGCCTGCGACGATCACATAATATTTATCCTTTTTCTGAACAAGGAGCGGCTGCAGGACTCCGTACTGCCGAATAGATTCTGCCAGTTCATGAATGGACGCGTCTTTGAATTCCTTACGAGGCTGCTCCTGATTTGGCACAACTTCCGTCAGTGATACCCGGAGGACACTGCCTTCCTCTGTACCTTTTAAGTTTTCTGCTGCATTTCCCGGTTTTTTTGACGTACTTGCAGAAGAATCATCAGAGTAATTTGTAAAACCAGCAGTCAGCTCATTCTCTGCTGTGTCAAGATCTGCTGTACCATGACCTGAGGCACCTTCCTGTATGGGATGATCTGGAACTGCTTTGTCACTGCTTATCGGTAACGTATCGGCATTGCTGCTTTGACTTGAAATTTCTTCCTGATTGCTGTGACTGCCGCGTTCTTCTTCTTTACTTTTTGCTTCCTCATTGTCGATTTTATGAGGAATCAGCGATTCAAGTCCTCTCTTCTTATTCAAACCTCTTCCTGACGCCATTACTCAATTTTTCCCTTCTTAACCAATTCTTTTGCAAGCTTACGATATGCTTTCGCTCCCTCAGACTTTCTGGCATAGATATTGATCGGAAGTCCATAGCTCGGGGCCTCTGCCAGACGAACATTTCTGGGTATGATACTTTTGAAAATATGAGCATCCAGATTTTCCTTCACATCATCAATGACCTGCCCGGACAGCTTCGTTCTGGAATCGTACATTGTAAAAACGACTCCCTCGATCTCAAGCTTGTCATTCAGTCTTTCCTGCACAAGATTGATCGTATATAAGAGCTGTGCTAATCCTTCCAGCGCGTAGTACTCACACTGAATCGGAATCAGAACGCTGTCGGCTGTCGTCAGAGCATTCACCGTAAGCAGGTTCAGGGACGGCGGACAGTCTATTATAATAAAATCATAATTTTCCCGTTCAGGAGCGATCTTATCTCTTAAAAGATATTCCTTGTTTTCTGTTTCGATCAATTCAATATCTGCTCCCGCAAGATCAACATTTGAGGGCAGGAGAAAGTATTTTTTGATATCCTCATTCTTTTTGTATTTTAGTTTGATCATACAGTCTTCCATTGTGCATTCTCCAAGCAGCAGATCATAGACTGTATTCTCAATCTCCTGCTTGTCGATTCCGACGCCGCTTGTTGTATTTCCCTGCGGGTCCATATCGATCACGAGCACCTTCTTACCTGATTCGGCAAGAGAAGCAGAGAGATTAATGGCGGTCGTGGACTTACCGACGCCGCCCTTCTGATTGGCAATAGCGATTACTCTGCTCAAGTGATTCTATCTTCCTTTCAAACAGTTTTATTGTAATGCCCAATAAAGAAGCATATAGACATAATGAAACAGCAAGTTGATTATACCATTTTTCAAAAATAATCGGTAGATGTTTCACGTGAAACATCTACCGATTTTTATACCGATTTTCATGCGGATTTTCATATAAATTTCATTTTGCACACATGTAGTGTATACGCTCTTCGAAAACACAGTCATGGCTCGCCGCACCCGATGTATGCGCAAGAGATCGGATGTAATTTTGAACACACAGGCATGAGCACGGAGGAACGCGTAAGCGGCACGGAAATGCCCATACCTATAATATTGCAGGTAACTGTTCACTTTTACTCTTTACGGAAAGGATTTTACATTCCTGTTGTCCTTAGCAAAGTAGAGCATTCACTAATTGGCTAGACCAATTGAAATGTCAAAGAAGGCCTACCTAGCGTCATCTTGTAAAAGTATTGGTTCGTCTATTTTCTGAACGATCTACTAGCTGTAATAAAGTTTCATCCTAGTTTTATTAAACGGCGGAACGACGCAGTCGATCTACCTGCAGTGACTCGATAGCGCTTAGTGCGAATCGGCGCAGCGAATACAGTTTCTGACACAATATATCGCATTAAGTTTACTTCATTAATATTTCAAACCCATCAAGAATTTGATCACCTTTGAGCAGCTACATTGCACTAAATCAATGCGTCAATGTTTCACGTGAAACATTGTTCGGTCATAACGGTTTTTTTGTCGGGGTTCCTGCTTTCCGGGGATATGCCGCAGGGGTGTGTTTGATCTTTCGTATATCTATGAGAGTTCGTTCCATGGTATCATCACTGGAATGATCTGTCATGAGAAATTTATCCGCAGTAACTATCTTTCCTCCGAGTGTATTTATTGCTTTTTTTGCCTCTTCGATCTCTTCTTCTGCTTTGTTCGATTTGTAAGCAATAAAGTCGCCACCGATCTTTACGAGCGGAAGGCAGTATTCACAGAGAGGTGACAGGCTTGCGACGGCTCGTGAGACAGCTATATCATATTGTTCTCTATATGCAGTATTTCGTCCGATGTCTTCTGCTCTCCCCTGTATAGCGGTGACATTTGTCAGGTTCAATTTTTCGATCAATGTGTTCAGATACCTCACTCTTTTCATAAGTGAATCAGCGAGCACAAAACGTACATTGGGAAATGCTATGACAAGCGGGATCCCCGGGAATCCCGCGCCGGTTCCCATGTCAATTACTTTCAGATCCGATTCTGAAAATAACTTTTTTCTTATATTCTTCAGTCTGACGAGAGATAGGCTGTCGATGAAATGTTTGGTGATCACCTCATCATATTCGGTAATTGCTGTGAGGTTCATCACCTTATTTGTTTCAACGAGCATCTCGTAGGTCAGAATGAACTTTTTAATCTGATCATCTGATAATGACAGGCTGATCTGATCTAATTGTTCTCTGAATCTGCCAGCTGAATAATTGTGATCGTGTAATGTTATCGTATCGTCCATAGTAGTTTTTCCTATTATGAGAAATATCAGTCGTATGTAATTTACACAGTGTCCTGTAATTTGCACGGTATCCTGTAATTTGTACAGCATCATATATTTGATACCGCATCATGTAATTGTACAGCATGATGTAATTGATGCCGCATGATGTAATTGTACAGCATGATGTAATTGATGCCGCATGATGTAATTGATGCCGCATGATGTAATTGTACAGCATGATATAATTTACACAGTTTCATGTAGTTTTAGCACCAGGTAATTTCACAACATCGTAATAACATATAAGCTTGTACAACCAAATGCTGCTGTATTCTTTACACTAGCTGCCGTTTGCTTTCCAGATATACCATAAGCACAGATATATCAGAAGGTGAAACTCCTGAGATTCTGGATGCCTGACCGATATTGATCGGGCGGTACTTTTCCAGCTTCTGCCGGGCTTCTATTCTGAGACTTGGAACATCCTCGTAATCGATGTTTTCCGGAATCTTACGGGATTCCTTCTTTCGGAACTGCTCCACCTGCTTCATCTGTCTCTTGATGTAGCCTTCGTATTTAATATTGATATTTACCTGTTCCCCGACATCTTCCGGCAGCTCCGGACGGTCAGTATCAATATCGGCAAGCATTTTGTAGTTCAGTTCCGGACGGCGGATAAGCTCTGCAATAGAGCTTCCGCTTTTCAGCTCCGTCGAATGATTTTTTCTCAAAAAGGTCTGCACGTCCTCTGTCTGCCCCACAAATGTATTAGAAACTCTTTTGATCTCTTCCTCGATTTCTTTCTGTTTTTTCAGTGTCTTATCATATTCTTCATCGCTGATCAGTCCTACCCTGTGTCCGTATTTTCTCAGTCGAAGATCCGCATTGTCCTGACGAAGAAGGAGACGGTATTCGGCACGGCTCGTCATCATCCGGTAAGGCTCGAAGGTCTGCTTTGTACAGAGATCATCTACAAGAACACCGATATAGGCATCCGAACGATCAAGGATCAGAGGCTCCTGTCCCTTGACTTCCATTGCGGCATTAATTCCGGCATACAGTCCCTGTGCCGCTGCCTCTTCATATCCGGAACTTCCGTTGAACTGACCTCCGGAAAAGAGTCCCTGTATCTTTTTAAATTCAAAAGTAGGCTTCAGCTGAACAGGATTGATGCAGTCATACTCAATGGCATAAGCGTTCCTGACAATCTTTGCGTGTTCCAGGCCGGGAACCGTGCGGTACATCGCATCCTGCACATCTTCCGGCATCGAACTTGACATACCGTCCACGTACATCTCATTTGTATATTTTCCTTCCGGCTCGATGAAAACCTGGTGGCTGTTCTTGTCTGCGAATTTAACCACCTTATCTTCGATTGAAGGACAGTATCTCGGGCCGGTCGCGTGAATTTTCCCGGAATACAGGGGAGAACGGTCCAGGTTTTCGCGGATGATTTCATGGGTTTTTTCATTCGTATGGGTCAGCCAGCACGATTCCTGCTCAATCTGAACACTGGCCGGGTCGGTCGAGAAGGAGAACGGAATGACTGGATCGTCTCCCTTCTGCTCCTCCATCTTTGAAAAATCAATGGTCCGCCTGTCAATACGGGCAGGTGTTCCTGTCTTGAAGCGGAACATCTCGATTCCATTTGCTTTCAGAGAATCTGTCAGATGCGTCGCCGACTGCAGTCCGTTCGGTCCCGTGTAATTGACAGTATCTCCGTACAGACAGCGGGCGTTCAGATACACGCCGGTACACAGTACCACCGCTTTGCTGTGATAGATACCGCCGGAAAAAGTCTTCACTCCTTTACAGACACCTTCTTCAACGATCAGCTCGGAAACCTCAGCCTGCTTGATGGTCAGATGATTCTGATTTTCCAGCACCCGCCTCATGCTTCTGCTGTACTCGCTTTTATCCGCCTGTGCCCGGAGAGAATGAACCGCGGGTCCCTTTGATTTATTCAGCATCTTGGACTGTATGAAGGTTCTGTCGATGTTTTTCGCCATTTCGCCGCCGAGAGCATCGATCTCGCGCACGAGATGCCCCTTTGAAGTACCTCCGATGTTCGGATTACACGGCATCATCGCAATATTATCTGCACTGACGGTAAAGACAATCGTCTCAAGACCAAGTCTGGCACATGCGAGAGAAGCCTCACATCCGGCATGACCGGCACCTACAACAACTACATCATAATACTTTTCAATTACAGGCATGATATTTTTCCCTAACTCAGATTTTTCTTTATACAGTTTATATCACAATGTATCGCATGAATATTTACTGTATAAGTCCAGTCGCAATGTTCTTGGACCACGGGGAGCTTGCTCACCCGTGGTCAAGAACATTAGCGACGACAACAGGTATGAGCACAAAGGGACGCGTTAGCGGCACGGAAGTGCTCATACCTGTTAGCGGCACGGAAGCTGCGAAGCAGCGCAGTGACGCGGGGACTTATACAGCTTGTGGCACAATGTATCGTATGGTCGTTTACTATATAACTTCAGCTGCATGACAGAGACGCACTGCACACCCGAAGGTCGTATAAGGCAGGCTGTGGCTTTGCGACGACAACAGGTATGAACATGGAGCACAGATGATTCCTGATTATATATTAATACTGTTATTTTATATTTTATATATATTTTATTCAGATTTTTCTGCGTATGTTAATCAGTATCTGATACCGGACGTGAATTTTGTTTACAAATAACCGGTTTATTTTCCCATACAGAATTTGGCGAAGATTTCATTGACCAGATCTTCTCCCAGTGATTCTCCTGTGATCCGTCCGAGCGCGTCTATCGCTCCCATCAGGTCGATAGACCAGAAATCCTCGGGCATTTGATCGTCGATGCTTTTTATCACATAATCCAGTGAATTTTCCGCGTCCTCGAGTGCTTTCTTGTGGCGCGCGTTTGTGACATAGATCTGATCGTTGAACTCTATCTTACCATTGAAGAACATTTTTTCAATCTGTTTTTCAAGATCCTCCAGGCCCTGCTTTTCCTTGGCCGACAGATTCAGAATCACAGATGGTCCGGCACAGCGGCCAGCGAGCTCATTTCTCAGCATTTCCTCGGTAACCTCAGAAGACAGATCGCTCTTATTCAAGATAACGATAGCTTTCTTGTCCCGAATCAGTTTCATAATCTCGTAATCGTTCTGATCCAGAGGAACCGACCGGTCAACAACATACAGAATCAGATCCGCGTCCTCTGCCTGGTCGATTGCCCGGCGGACACCGATCTGCTCGATTTTATCCGAAGCGTCCCGGATTCCGGCAGTGTCCAGAATACGTAGCGTAATTCCCCGGATATTGACCTGCTCTTCCAGAACATCTCTGGTCGTTCCGGCGATATCGGTAACGATGGCTCTCTCCTCTCCGAGCAGGAGATTCAGAAGGGAAGATTTTCCGGCATTGGGTTTTCCGAGAATGACCGTCTTGATTCCTTCCTGAATCAGTTTTCCGGAATCCGCGGATTCCAGAAGCTTATGAATTTCCTGTCTCTGCAGATCCACGATCCTGCGAAGCTCCGGTCCGTATCCGTCCAGGCTCATATGCTCCGGATCATCCAGGGCGGCTTCGATATGTGCGGTCTCGTACAAGAGTTTCTGTCGGATCTCTTCGATTTTTCCCGAAATTGATCCCGACAGCTGCTGCTGCGCGCTTTTCAGAGCATAATCATTCTTTGCGGAAATAATATCCATCACAGCCTCTGCCTGTGACAGATCTATCCTTCCGTTCAGAAAGGCTCTCTTTGTAAATTCCCCCGGTTCTGCCGGCCGCGCCCCCGCGTGAATAACCGCTTCCAGAACTCTTCTCGTCGCCAGCACTCCTCCGTGACAGTCGATCTCCACCGTATTCTCACCCGTATAGGAATGAGGTGCGCGCATGACCATCACAAGCACTTCATCTATTTTTTCTCCGTGATCAGATATATATCCGTAATGAATGGTATATTGCTTCTGATCCGAAAGCTTTTTTCCCTTTTTGCCTGAGTAGACGCGGTCCGCAATTTCAAACGCCTCCTCACCGCTGATCCGGACGATGCCGATCCCCGAAGGAGCCATTGCGGTTGAGACAGCTGCGATGGTATCCTCAAAATTCTCTGCCATATCCGACGTCCTTTCTTCATTTACTCTTTACCCAATAAGATATGATATGTTTTGCCAAACATGATCACTGCGATAATTGCATTTTATCAACATCTTAGGACAGTTATCAACATTATTTGCGTCAAAACATGCCTGTTCGGTGTCTCTGAGGTTACCTGTTCATGCATAGATGACCAGGCAAGGATTTCACAGCACCTCTGTCTGAGCATTACCGGCTGTGAA
The DNA here is from genome assembly GCA_903789595.1 of uncultured eubacterium 1-6. Lineage (GTDB taxonomy): Bacteria > Bacillota > Clostridia > Lachnospirales > Lachnospiraceae > Bilifractor. Next base: position 14,789 of record CAIFEZ010000021.1, on the reverse strand, counting down.
ATCCCTGCCTTTCATATATCCATCTGTTCGCGAAAAAAACCGCACTCGACCATTTTGTGATCGGATGCGGCTCATTGTTCGCTTAAATCAGTCTCTGTAACCGCCCTTTTTCGGAGTCACAACAACGTGACGGTACGGCTCGTTTCCCTCACTGTGAGTTTCCACATATTTGTTGTTCTGCAGTGCGGAATGGATGATTCTTCTTTCATACGGGTTCATCGCTTCCAGAGAAACCGCGTGATGACTTCTGCGGACCTTATTTGCGATATTGTTTGCGAGGTTCTCCAGCGTCTCCTTGCGGCGTCTGCGGTAATCCTCGGTATCCAACTTTACGCGGACATAATTCTTCTGATCCTTGTTCACTACAAGAGACACCAGGTACTGAAGGGAATCCAGTGTCTGTCCTCTCTTGCCGATCAGGATGCCCATGTCATCGCCTTCGAAATCAATATCAAGGCTTCCTTCTTCCTGATTGTATTCGATGGTGATGTTGACCGGAAGCTCCATTGCCTTGAAGATTCCGTCCAGGAATTTTGATGCGGATGCCTTCATCGTAACGATTTCTTCCGCCGTTCTCTCTGCTGGGACTTCCTTCTTCTCCGGAGCTCTGGTCTCTGCCTGTTTCCCGCATTCCGGTTTCTTCTCTGAATTTCCCGCATCAGAACGCTTTTCCGAAACAGCAGCCTTCTTCTCTTCTCTTTTTTCCGAAGGTGCCTCTTCCCTCATCTTGTGCGGAACGGGGGTTGGTTCCTCCTGATTTGCTTTCTTCTCCGCTGCATGATCTGATACATGATCTGCCGGAGGATTTCCGGAGTTGTGATCTGATTTCTTTTCTTCTTTCCGGCGCACCTGAATCACCGCCGGCTTGCTGCCGATTCCAAGGAAACCTGAACTGCCTTCGCTGATAACCTGGATTTCCAGCTGATCACTGGAGAGTCCCATCTCAATACATGCTTTTGTGATGGCGTCATCCACGGTTTTGGCAGATACTTCCATAAAATCCATGTTCATGCCTCCCGTTATTTCCTTTTCTTATTTTCTTCCGCTGCCCTTTTTCTCATCAAAGCTCTTCACCCAGTTTGCCTTTGCGGTGATGCTGTCCGGATTCAGATTCTCTGTATCCTTATAAAACTGAGAGGAGTCAATGTCTCTTCCGTTTGACCTTGCATTCTGAATATGCTTCACATTTGTGCGGGCATTTTGTGTGACGTTGTTGACGTAGTCCTTACTCTTTTCTTTTTTCTTTTCCGCCTTGGCAGCCTGCTTCTCTATCATCTCTTCGACATCTATCGTTCCGATTCTCCGGTTGATGATAACCTGCTGAATGGCACGGATGACCGCACCGGCGATCCAGTAGATACCGATACCCATACTGAACGTAACGCAGATAACGGCGGAGAAAATCGGCATAATCATATTCATGCTGTTCATCTGACGCGCCATTGCGTTATCTGTATCTGTGCTCTGCTGCGGCATCAGCTTCATGTTCAGCCACTGGGTAAACCACGCGAGTACCGGAACCAGAATTCCGGCGATCAGTGCGCCGACGACAGCGACGGTTGCCGTCCCTCCGGCAATGTTGCTGAATCCCGACTTGATCGCATCCCAAGGCGTCTCGGAAATGTTGATTCCGAGGAAATTGTTGATTCTCGCGGACTGCGCGGCCACGCTGACCATCTGATCCTTAAGGGAAGCAAACTGCTTGACGCCCTCAAGCTTCACCCACTGAGACGGTTTCATCACATACATCATGTCGATGATCCGGTTTACGGTGTAATCGCCGCTTCCGTTGACACGGATTTTATTGTTTGTCACAAAGTCAGTGATGATATTCTGATATCCGTCAACAGACGAAATCTTGACCGCCAGGCTGTTGAAGATATTTGCGACCCGGGACACATATCCGGGAATATACAGAATAACCTGATACAGTCCGAACAGAATCGGCATCTGAATCAGAAGGGGCAGGCAGCTTCCGGTCGGCGAAACCCCGTACTTGGAGTACAGCGCCATCGTCTCTTCCTGCATTTTCTGCTGAGAAGCAGCGTCTCTTTTTCCCTGATATTTTTTCTGCAGTTTCTGAAGTTCCGGCTGAATCGCGTTCATGACCTTGGAGCTCTTCTGCTGCTTGATCTGCACCGGTGTCAGGAATAAGTAGATGATGATGGTGAAGAATATGATACAAAGACCGATATTCGGAATACCGATTTTGTCAAGAACAAAATATATTCCATTCATCAGCCATCCGAGCAGCTGCGCGATGTATTTGATCAAGGGCATGCTAGACTTGCTTAATAAAAGTTCCAAATTATGTTCCTCCCGGAATTCTCTTTCTGGCTCACGGTACCGGATCTATCCCTCCGTGTGAAAACGGATTGCATCTCAGGATTCTCCAGGACGCCAGCAAGCCGCCTTTGACTGCACCATATTTCTCAATCGCCTCCACGGCGTACTGGGAACAGGAGGGAATGTATGGACATCGGATTCCTCCCTTCAATGGTGACAGATATTTCTGATAAAGACGAATCCCCTGTATCATGACATACCTGGGTTTCAGTTTCTGATTCATTCTTTATCCTCCAGTATGTGATGTCTTCTGCCCAGATGATAAAGTGCATCCGCGATTTCCCTCTGCGTACAGTTCTTTGATCCGACTCTGCAGATGACCACCACATCAAAGCCCTTGGAAAAACTTTCCTCTCTTAATCTGTAAGCCTCTCTGACCAGCCTGCACAGATGATGGCGAACCACGCTGTTGCCGACCTTCTTGCTGACAGAAATACCGATTCTGTTTTTTTCCAGATGATTTTCCAGGATGTACATGACAAGATATTTATTTGCTGCTGATGTTCCCTGTCTGTAAACCTTCTGAAAATCTGTGTTCTTCTTCAGACTTTCTGAAAATTTCATTTGTATTCCTTTTCAAAAGTATTCTTTTATTTCTTCATAAGAAAAGACCACAGAATAAACTGCGGTCTCCGGTCTGCCTTGAACTATGCTTATGCTAATACTTTTCTGCCCTTTGCACGTCTTGCAGCTAAAACTTTTCTTCCGCCCTTTGTAGCCATTCTTGCGCGGAATCCGTGAACTCTTTTATCAACCTTCTTCGGCTGCCATGTCATTTTGCTCATAATTATCTTCCTCCTTGCTTTCCTCAACATGCCGCTCTCAAATCACGCGGCGAGACAAATTTTTTCATCTTCCGGATCCGTCAATCATAAAGGTCAGATCCCTGCAGTCATATACCTCTTTCCAGAGAACATCTATTTGATTATATTCATTCAAGTACACCTCGTCAAGAGCGTTTTTTTGTAAATATTCCACATCTCCAGTACTTTATTACAGCCAGTTTGCGAATGGCAGCAGCGATGTGAAATCCCTGCCCTTCAGATATCCCGTGACAGTAACAGAACTGCAGGTTTTCGAGATCGGGGGTCAGAACAGGAAAAACCTTTCACAATTCCGGACCCTTGATATTATGTCATCTTCTGCTCTCGAACTGCGGTTGACGTAAGTTATCCACAAAAATGTTGATAACTTGTGGATAACTCACAAAAATATGGTTCATATTTCTGTAAAAATTTTGTAATTAGTTTATTTTATGCGGTTTCTTCCGCGTGTAAAAGTGGATATTTTATTGTGCACAAACTGACATTGTCCCCGATTTATCCACACCGCTTTTCAAACAGCTGTTCTCATGTTGATAAATTCTGTATTTTAGTTTAATATAAAAGAGGTGTTTTGTCCTCTTTTTTCGGCAGCACCGAGAACTTATACAATGTGTATAAGCTGTGGATTGCTTCGTGCGGTGCACTCCCGCAATCCTGATACATGAAATGTTTTCAACAGCAGAGGTTATGATGAGCATTATTGAAGAAAAGTGGGATCAGATTCTGGAACGTGTAAAGGAAGAACATGAACTTGGAGAAGTTTCCTTTAAAACGTGGATCAAACCCCTAAAGGTATACAAGGTGGACGGTCACGATGTCACCATTCTCGTTCCTTCCGAGCAGGTCGGTCTTGATTACGTATCCAAAAAGTACAAGCTTCCGATCAAGGCTGCCATCGGTGAACTGACCGGAATGGACTGTGAGATTTATTTTATTCTTCCCCAGGACGCGGAGAAATCCGAAACGGAAAAGCAGGTAAAGAATGAATCCATTCTTGCCGGACTGAACCCGAAATATACCTTTGATACCTTTGTCGTAGGTAAGAACAATCAGTTTGCTCACGCGGCTTCTCTTGCTGTCGCGGAATCACCCGGAACAGTGTACAATCCTCTGTTTTTATACGGAGGTGTCGGACTTGGAAAAACCCATCTGATGAATTCCATCGCCCACTTCATCCTTGAGAACAACCCATCGATGAAAATTGTATACGTCACCAGTGAAGAGTTCACAAATGAGGTCATCGAGGCGATTCGTGCCGGAAGCAGCACGGCGCTCACCAAGTTCCGTGAGAAATACCGGAATGTGGATGTCCTCCTCATCGATGATATTCAGTTTATCATCGGGAAGGAATCCACACAGGAGGAATTTTTCCACACCTTCAACGCCCTTCATTCCGCCGGAAAGCAGATCATTATTTCATCCGATCGTCCGCCGAAGGATATGGATGTCCTGGAAGAGAGAATCCGGTCCCGGTTTGAGTGGGGTCTGATGGCAGATATCCAGAGTCCTGACTATGAAACGCGAATGGCTATTCTCCGGAAAAAGCAGGAACTCGACGGCTCCAATGTAAGCAACGAGGTGCTGGAATATATCGCCACCAATGTCAAGGCGAATATCCGTGAACTAGAGGGCTCTCTGAATAAGGTCATTGCCATGGCCAACCTGGAGCAGAAGGAGATCAACCTTGATCTGGCTCAGAATGTTCTGAAGGATATCATTTCGCCGAATGAAAAGAGAGTGGTAACTCCGGAATATATCATCGATATTGTGGCCGAGCAGTTCAATATCACGCCGGAAGAGATTAAAAGCTCCGTGAAGTCCCGCAGAATTTCTTATCCGAGGCAGATTGTCATGTATCTCTGCCGGACGATGACATCGAACAATCTGCAGGCCATTGCGGAGAGCATCGGCGTTCAGAACCACACGACCATCATCTATGGAATCAATAAGATCGACAAAGATTACAAGACCAAGCCTGAGACAAAGGAGGTCATTGATCTATTGAAGAAGAAGATTTCTCCGGAAGGCTGATGAAGCCCGGCGTCACACAGGAGTTTCTTCTATATATATAGTGTTCCTGATCCATCTATCCACAAGTTATAGACCATGTGGATAAAAACAGGGTGGATAAATGTGGAGTAATTTCCATTTACATTTTTCTGACAGCCGCTTTCCGCGATACTGACAGACTTATGATCCTCCTTTTTCCGCATGTTTTTCAGCTAAAAGGGAGTTTTCCACATTTCAACCTCCCCTAAGACGAAGTCGAAGAATTTTTTTATTATTCTTTTCTCTCTTTCCCGTTTTCAACCCGGCGGGATTGTCAGTATTAACGTACCGAAAGGAGTCGCACAGGCAATGAAGCTCGTTTTTAATCAGGCAGACCTTGCAGACAGCGTAAATATTGTAATGAAGGCCGTACCATCCAAGACCACAATGCCCATTTTGCAGTGCATCATGATTGAGGCATCGTTCAATCAGATCAAGTTTACGGCAAATGATATGGAACTCGGCATCGAAACTATCGTAAAGGGAGAAATCGAGGAAAAGGGTAAGATCGCTCTCGATGCCAAAATTTTTTCTGATATCATCCGAAAGCTCCCGAACAGCAGAGTCTTCATCGAAACGGATGAAAATGATGTTGCGACAATTACCTGTGAAAAGGCAAAATTCAGTATTCCGGGAAAATCCGGAGATGATTTTGCATATCTTCCGGTAATTGAGAGAAATGACTTTATTTCCATTTCTCAGTTTTCTCTGAGAGAGGTTATCCGTCAGACGATTTTTTCCATTGCCGTGAATGAGAACAACAAACTGATGACCGGCGAGCTTTTCGAGATCCGGAATCATGTGCTGAAGGTGGTGTCTCTCGACGGTCACAGAATTGCCATCCGGAATCTCGAGCTGTCAGGTGACTGTCCGGATCAGAAGGTGGTAGTACCGGGGAAGACGCTGAATGAGATCAGCAAGATACTCACCGGTGAAATCGATGAGATGGTAAATATCTACTTTGCGGAGAATTATCTGCTGTTTGAGTTCAGTGATACCATCGTTCTGTCAAGGCTGATCGACGGAGAATATTTCCGGATTGATCAGATGCTTTCCAGCGATTATGAGACGAAGATTACCATCAACCGTCAGGAATTCATGAACTGTATCGACCGGGCGACGCTTCTGGTTCGTGAGAGCGACAAGATGCCGGTGATCATTGATATCACAGACGGACAGATGGAGCTCCGCATTGATTCTTCGATCGGTTCGATGGATGAGGAAATCGACATTGAGAAGACAGGCAAGGACATTATCATCGGATTCAATCCGAAATTCCTTTTAGATGCGCTTCGCGTCATTGACGATGAGAGCATCTCCATTTACTTTGTGAACGCAAAGGCTCCCTGCTTTATCAGGGACGATAACGGATCATATATTTATCTGATTCTCCCGGTAAATATCAATGTGAACAACCGCTGAAGACAGCAAGGCAGGAAAACAAAATGGAGAAAATCACAATAAGAGATGATTTTATCAAGCTCGGCCAGGCGATGAAGCTGGCCGGTCTGGTAGATGAGGGTGTGGAAGCGAAGATCGCGATTCAGAATGGCGAAGTAACGGTTAATGGAGAAACAGATACAAGGCGGGGGCGGAAGCTGACCGCCGGTGACGTTTTTTCCTTTAACGGCAGAGAAGTCATGGTAACCAGGGCAGAAGCTTAATCCGGAAATATGTACGTAGAATCACTGGAGCTGAAAAATTACAGAAATTATGACAGGATTTCTCTCCGCTTTGATCGGGAGACGAATGTTCTGTACGGGGACAATGCCCAGGGAAAGACGAATATACTGGAGGCGATTCAGCTTGCGGCGACGACAAAATCCCACAGGGGAAGCCATGACCGGGAAATGATCCGCTTCGGTGAGGATGAGGCGCATCTGCGGCTCGTCTTCCGCCGGAATGAGGTGTCTCACAGAATCGACATGCACCTGAAGAAGAGCGGAAAAAAGGGAGTGGCGATCGACGGAATTCCGATCCGCAGGGCGTCGGAGCTGTTCGGTATGATCAGTGTCGTCTTTTTTTCTCCGGAGGATCTGAATATCATCAAGAACGGTCCGAGTGAGCGGAGAAGATTCATGGACAGTGAGCTGTGCCAGCTGGACAAGGTTTATTATACCGATCTGACAGAGCTGAACAGGATCATTACCCAGAGGAACGCACTGCTGAAGGATATTCCGTTTCACCCGTATCTGGAGCAGACGCTTGATGTATGGGATGAGCAGCTGATAAGTCACGGCATTCATATTATCGAGTCGAGAAGAGCTTTTATCGCGCATCTGAATGACATCATCGGCAAAATCCACGCAAACCTCACGAACGACAGGGAAAACATAGAAATTATCTACGAGCCGAATGTCGAGACGGCGGATTTCAGGGAGGTTCTTGCCGGAAACAGGGCAAAGGATCTGAAAATGAAGACCTCCACGGTGGGACCGCATAGGGATGATTTCCGGGTGAATATCAACGGAATCGACATCCGGCATTATGGTTCTCAGGGGCAGCAGCGGAGTGCCGCTCTTTCTCTCAAACTGTCGGAAATTTATCTTGTAAAGGAATCGGTCGGGGATACGCCGGTGCTGCTGCTCGACGACGTTTTGTCCGAGCTGGACAGCGGCAGGCAGGCGATGCTTCTGAAGCGCATGGATGAAGCGCAGACGTTCATCACCTGTACAGGGATGGATGAGCTGATTGAGAATCATTTTCCGGTAAACAGGGTTTTTCACATCGTGAACGGAACAGTTGAGAATCAGGAGGACGTATGGAAACAGAATCAACCGTTGTGACAAATGAATATGGAGCTGATCAGATTCAGATTCTGGAAGGACTGGAAGCGGTAAGAAAACGTCCCGGTATGTATATTGGAACCACATCCTCCAGAGGACTTCATCATCTGGTCTATGAGATTGTAGACAATTCAGTGGATGAAGCGCTTGCCGGATACTGCACACATATTGAGGTGACGATCAATCCGGACAATTCCATTACGGTGATCGATGACGGACGGGGAATTCCTGTCGGTATCAATCATAAGGCCGGAATTCCGGCGGTAGAGGTGGTATTTACCGTTCTTCACGCGGGAGGAAAGTTCGGCGGCGGCGGATATAAGGTGTCCGGAGGACTTCACGGGGTGGGAGCCTCTGTCGTCAATGCGCTTTCCGACTGGCTGGAGGTTCAGATTTACCATCAGGGAAAGGTTTACAAGCAGAGATATGAGCGCGGAAAAACCATGTACAAGCTCAAGGTGGTCGGTGAGTGCGATCCGGAGAAGACAGGTACCCGCGTTGATTTTAAACCGGATGAGACAATCTTTGAGGACACCGTTTATGATTTCAACACCCTGAAGACAAGGCTGCGCGAGACTGCCTTCCTGACAAAGGGACTGAAGATTACTCTCAGAGACAAGAGAGAGGGGATGGAGCAGGAGAAGGTCTTTCACTATGAGGGCGGAATCAAGGAATTTGTCCAGTACCTGAACCGGAGTGCGGAGGTGCTGTATCCGGATATCATGTACTTTGAGGGAATTCAGAATGGCGTCATGGTCGAGGTGTCCATGCAGCACAACGATTCCTACAACGAGACAGTGTACGGATTTGTGAATAACATTCTGACTCCGGAGGGCGGAATGCACATCGTCGGTTTTCGCCAGGCAATTACCAGAACCTTCAACGATTATGGACGAAAGATGAAGCTGCTGAAGGACAGTGATGAAAATCTCACAGGAGAGGATATCAGGGAAGGACTCACCGCCATTGTCAGTGTAAAGATCGAGGACCCGCAGTTTGAGGGACAGACAAAGCAGAAACTCGGAAACAGCGAGGCGAGAAGCGCGGTTGACGCGGTGGTAAGCCAGCAGCTTTCTGTATACCTGGAGCAGCATCCGGACGTGGGCAAGATTATCATCGAGAAATCCGTGATTTCCCAGCGCGCCAGAGAAGCGGCCAGAAAAGCGAGAGAGCTTACCCGGCGGAAAACAGCTCTCGACGGGCTGGCGCTTCCGGGAAAGCTGGCGGATTGCTCCGATAAGGATCCGAAGAACTGTGAGATCTTCATCGTTGAGGGAGATTCTGCCGGAGGGTCCGCGAAATCGGCGAGAAACAGAAAGACACAGGCAATCCTTCCCCTTCGCGGCAAGATTCTGAATGTCGAAAAGGCAAGGCTTGACCGGATTTACGGAAATGCCGAGATCCGTTCGATGATTACCGCCTTCGGAACGGGAATTCATGAGGATTTTGATATCACAAAGCTCCGATATGACAAGATCATTATCATGACCGATGCCGATGTGGACGGGGCGCATATCGCAACTTTGATGCTGACCTTCCTGTACCGGTTCATGCCGGAACTGATCAAGCAGGGACATGTATATCTGGCAAAACCGCCGCTTTACAAGATCGAGAGGAACAAGAAGGTCTGGTATGCCTACAGCGACGATGAACTGAATCAGATCATGAATGAGATCGGCAGAGACGCGTCGAACAAGATTCAGCGCTATAAAGGACTCGGCGAAATGGATGCCGACCAGCTCTGGGAGACCACCATGGATCCTGAGAACAGGATTCTGCTCCGTGTGAACATGGACGAGGACGAGTCTTCTGAGATTGACCTGACCTTTACAACTCTGATGGGAGATAAGGTGGAACCCCGTCGGGAGTTCATCGAGGAAAGAGCAAAGGATGTGCAGAACCTGGATATCTGACAGGAAACTGCGGCGATTGTTCATAACTGCTGTCCGGAATTTCAGAACGGCAGATTTTATGTAAATCCCGGGCCGCATTCTGCGGGGAAGTGGTTTTTCCATGATCCGCAGGCAGCAGGCAGATAGAAGAAGCAGAAAATAACGGCAGACAGCTGTCTCAAAAGAAAGGCACATGAAAATGGATGATAAAGTCTTCGATCGAATTGAGGAAGTAGACCTCAAGAAGAAAATGGAAGATTCCTACATCGATTACGCGATGAGTGTAATTGCGTCAAGGGCGCTTCCGGATGTACGTGACGGTCTGAAACCGGTGCAGAGAAGAATCCTCTATTCCATGATAGAACTGAATAACGGACCTGACAAGCCTCACAGAAAATGTGCCCGTATTGTCGGTGATACGATGGGAAAATATCATCCGCACGGAGACTCTTCTATCTACGGCGCGCTTGTCACGATGGCGCAGGACTGGAACATGAGGTACACCCTTGTCGACGGTCACGGAAACTTCGGTTCGGTCGACGGAGACGGAGCTGCGGCAATGCGATATACAGAGGCAAGGCTGAGCAAAATCTCGATGGAAATGGTCCGTGACATGAACAAGGATACGGTTGACTTCGTTCCGAACTTTGATGACACGGAAAAGGAGCCTACCGTGCTTCCGGCGAGAATTCCGAACCTCCTGATCAACGGAGCATCGGGCATTGCCGTCGGCATGGCGACAAATATTCCGACTCATAATCTCCGGGAGGTTGTCGGCGCCGTAGTCAAAATCATCAACAATCAGATCGAAGAAGACAGAGAGACCTCGCTTGAGGAAATCATGCAGATCATCAAGGGACCGGATTTTCCGACCGGTGCCGAGATTCTCGGCGTGCGCGGAATTGAGGAGGCTTACCGGACCGGACGGGGAAAGATCCGTGTCCGCGCAATAACAAATATCGAGACGCTGCCCAACGGCAAGAGCCAGATCATCGTCACAGAGCTTCCGTATATGGTGAACAAGGCACGGCTCATTGAGAAAATTGCCGAGCTTGTCCGGGACAAGAAGATCGACGGAATCACAGGTATCAATGACCATTCCAACCGGGAAGGAATGAGGATCGTGATTGATCTCCGCCGCGACGCGAACGCGAATGTCATTCTGAATCAGCTCTATAAGCATACCCAGCTTCAGGATACCTTCGGTGTGATCATGCTTGCCCTTGTGGACAACCAGCCGAAGGTTCTGAATCTTCTGGATATGCTGAAATACTATCTGCAGCACCAGGAAGAGGTTGTCACCAGGAGAACGCGGTATGATCTGAACAAGGCGCAGGAAAGAGCTCACATTCTGGAAGGACTGCTGAAGGCTCTGGATATTATCGATGAGGTGATCCACACCATTCGGGCATCCGCAAATACCGCAGAAGCAAAGGCAAACCTGATCTCCAGGTTTGGCTTCACCGACCCGCAGGCGCAGGCAATCGTCGATATGCGTCTGCGGACTCTGACCGGTCTGGAAAGAGAGAAGCTTCAGGCCGAATATGACGAGCTTCAGGCGAAAATTATCGAGTACAAGAAGATTTTGGGCGACAGAAAGCTCCTTCTCGGAGTCATCCGCGATGAGATCAGTGAAATTGCGGAGAAGTACGGGGATGACCGCCGTACAAGGATCGGATATGATGTCTACGATATTTCCACCGAGGATCTGATCCCGCAGGAGCATACCGTGATCACCATGTCCAGGCTCGGCTACATCAAGAGAATGTCGCCGGACAACTTCCACAGTCAGAACCGCGGCGGAAAGGGAATCAAGGGCATGCAGACTCTCGACAACGACTACATTGAGGATCTGTTCATGACCATGTCACATGATTACCTGATGTTCTTTACCAATATGGGCCGCGCCTATACCTTAAAGGCGTACGAAATTCCGGAGGCGGGAAGAACTGCGAGGGGAACCGCGATCGTGAATCTTCTCCAGCTGCTTCCCGATGAAAAAATAACGGCTGTCATTGCCATCTCCGAGTTTCGCGAGGATCAGTATATCTTCATGGCGACCAAGAAAGGAATTGTCAAGAAAACTCCCGTGCCGGCGTTCCGTCACATGAGAAAGACAGGTCTTGCCGCAATCACGTTAAACGAAGACGACGACCTTATTGAAGTGAAGTATACGGACGGAACACAGGATGTGATTCTGGCGACAGGAGATGGAATGTCCATCCGGTTTAATGAGAAGGATGTGCGCCCGACCGGAAGAGGATCCATGGGTGTAAAGGGAATTACTCTTCGAAACGATGATGAAGTGGTTGCCATGCAGATCCGTCAGCAGGGAGAATACCTGCTCTTTGTCACGGAAAACGGAATCGGCAAGCGCACCTTATTTGACGACTTCCGCATTCAGACAAGAGGCGGTATCGGCATCAAGGCAATCAATCTCAGAGAGAATACGGGAAAGCTGATCGGAATGAAGGCCGTCAACAGCGAGGACGAAATCATGCTGATCACAAAGGGCGGCATCATCATTCGTACACCAGTAAAGGGAATCTCCGTTCTCAAGCGCAGCGCAACCGGAGTCAAGATCATGGATGTCATGGATTCCGTTGCGGGTATCGCCAAGGTCGTCGGAGAAGAAGAAGATTCCGCGGCTGACGATATGACAGATGAAAATCCGTCTGATGCAAGTTCTGATGACAGTATGACCGGCGAAATTTCAGATGAAAGCGGGCAGAATGATGTAAGCGGAGAAATTTCCGGTGAGAGTTCGGAAGACAATGATTCCGGAGAAATCTCCGGTGAGAGTTCGGAAGATGATGCGTCCGGTGAAGCTTCAGAGAAGAATCGGGAAGAATGAGGAATTGATTATGAGGAATATCGACGTCAGTGAAGTGACTAAGGCAGTTAAGGAAATGTGCATTTCCGTCAATTACGAGCTTTCCGATGATATGAAGGAATGCATGCGATCATCTGTGAATCAGGAGCAGTCACCGCTCGGAAAACAGATTTTGAACCAGCTCCAGGAGAATCTGAAAATAGCGAAGGAAGACCGGATTCCGATCTGTCAGGATACCGGGATGGCCGTGGTATTTCTGGATATCGGCCAGGATGTTCATTTTCAGGGAGGAATCCTTGAGGACGCCGTGAATGAGGGCGTTCGTCAGGGATACACGGAGGGGTACCTTCGAAAATCCGTGGTACGAGATCCTCTGGATAGGGTGAATACGAAGGACAATACGCCGGCGGTTATTTATTATCATATTGTGCCGGGAGATCGTGTAAAGATTACCGTCACGACAAAGGGCTTCGGAAGCGAGAACATGAGTAAAATCATTATGCTGAAGCCTGCGCAGGGAGCGGAAGGCGTGAAGGATGCAATTGTTCAGACGGTGAAAGAGGCCGGACCGAATGCATGTCCTCCCGTATTTGTCGGCGTCGGCATCGGAGGAACCTTTGAAAAGGCCGCATTGATGGCAAAACAGGCCCTGACAAGGCCGGCGGGACAGCATTCTGAAATAGCCTATGTCAGAGAAATGGAAGAAGAACTGCTGGAGCGCATCAATCGTCTTGGAATCGGACCGGGCGGACTTGGCGGAAAGGTTACCTGCCTTGGTGTGAATATTAATACGTATCCGACCCATATCGCAGGGCTTCCGCTGGCAGTCAACATGTGCTGTCATGTGAACAGACATGCAGCCAGATATCTGTGATGTATCTGCAGGATGTAAGGGTTTTCAGGCATGTCCGTTTCATGCATCTGTGATGGCATCAGAAGATGCTCTGCTGTTCACGGGATATCGGAAGGACAGGAATTTCACATCCGGTAATACTCAGGCAAAGGTGCTGTGAAATTTCTGCCCGGTCAGTAAAATAATGCTTTGCGTTCGGATATTCAGAGAGTGACAATGATTGCGGGATGCGTGAAGGACGGAGATTTCACAGTTTTACAGGGGAAAAAGATGGAAAGAAAAATTAATGTTCCCATGAGCAGGGAAGTTATCAGAAGCTTACATGCGGGAGATTATGTGTATCTCACAGGAACCGTTTATACGGCGAGAGATGCCGCGCATAAAAGAATGAAAGAGGCAATCGATCAGGGAAAGGAACTTCCTTTTGATATTCGCGGCAGCATTATCTATTACATGGGACCTTCTCCTGCCAGAGAGGGCAGACCGATCGGATCCGCCGGTCCGACGACTGCGGGAAGAATGGATAAGTATGCCCCGCAACTGATGGACCTCGGACTAAGAGGGATGATCGGAAAGGGCCGCAGAACGCAGGAGGTCACCGATGCGATCGTTCGTAACGGCTGTGTGTATTTCGCGGCGGTAGGTGGGGCAGGTGCCCTTCTGTCAAAGAAAATTCTCTCATCGGAGGTTATCGCCTACGATGATCTTGGCACGGAAGCAATCCGAAAGCTTACAATACAGGATTTTCCGGTGATAGTCGCTATTGATTCTGCGGGAAATAATATATATGATATTGCACTGGAAAAATATCGGATTGAAAAATGAAAAAAAGTATGAAAAAGCACGCAGAAAATAAGTAAAAAGCGTTGACAAAGGAAATTTACTTTTGTATAATCACTAGTGCGTCGTGTGAATGACGCGTTAATTTTTTACCTATTTTTGGTAAATCAAGAGATAACATCATTCTTGACACGGGCTTGGAGAAGTACTCAAGAGGCCGAAGAGGCGCCCCTGCTAAGGGTGTAGGTCGGGAAACCGGCGCGAGGGTTCAAATCCCTCCTTCTCCGTCTTTCAGATTTTTCAAAAAAAGTTGTTGACAAACTGAAAGATATGAGTTATAGTAAACGAGCTGTCGCCGAAAGACACAGCAAAACATTGAACATTGACAACTGAACAGTAAAACACATCCTCGAAAATTCAAATAAA
>CAIFEZ010000020.1 GCA_903789595.1 uncultured eubacterium 1-6 | reverse complement strand
ATGGAGCTGACTGTTACTAATCGGTCGAGGGTTTGACCTATAGCATAAATTGGAAATTTGGAAAAGTTTGTGTGTTCAGTTTTGAAGGTATGTGTTATCATATCTTTGTGGCCCGGTGGCTCAGCTGGTTAGAGCGCCGCCCTGTCACGGCGGAGGTCGTCGGTTCGATCCCGATCCGGGTCGCTTTTATAATATGGGGTGTTAGCTCAGCTGGGAGAGCATCTGCCTTACAAGCAGAGGGTCATAGGTTCGAGCCCTATACGCCCCATTTATAAAAAATATGGGTGGTTTCCCGAGTGGCCAAAGGGGACAGACTGTAAATCTGCTGCAGATTGCTTCGGTGGTTCGAATCCACCACCACCCACTTCAGTTCATACTGAACAGTGAAACAGACAGAAGCCAGAAGAACAGGCCGATGTGGCTCAATTGGCAGAGCAGCTGATTTGTAATCAGCAGGTTATCGGTTCGAGTCCGATCATCGGCTTCGGTTGTTTTACAGCCATCAATTTCATAGTATCGCGGGATGGAGCAGTCAGGAAGCTCGTCGGGCTCATAACCCGAAGGTCGGAGGTTCAAATCCTTCTCCCGCAACTTTGTGCCTAGTTAGCTCAGTTGGTAGAGCAGAGGACTGAAAATCCTCGTGTCTCTGGTTCGATTCCGGAACTAGGCACGTTTTTTTTTGGAGCATTAGCTCAGGCGGCAGAGCACTTGACTTTTAATCAAGTTGTCCGGGGTTCGAGTCCCCGATGCTTCACACACTACCGGTAAGCACGCCTTACCGGTTTTTTTAATGTATAAGCTCTTCGAAAACGCAGTCGGGCTCATCGCACGCGAAGCGTGCGAATGAGACAGGATGCGATTTCGAAGGCAACAAGAATGAGCACGAAGGTACACAAAAGCGTACCGGAAGTGCTCATTCTTGTTGGATTGCGAGAGTGCGAAGCACGGAGCAATCTATAGCTTATACATTGAAGAAGGAGAAAACGCAGTCGGGCTCATCGCGCGCTTCGCATGCGACGCACTACTGAAACGGCAAAGATTTTACAGTACCCTTGCCTGAGCATTACTGGCTGTTAAAAGTTTTATCCGTTAATTATTGAAGAAGTGGATGGCGAGGACTGTTTGACGAAGGCGCTTGCGCCTGAGGAGTTCCGCAGCTTCAATAAATAAGGATAGAACTTTGTTACTGCCAGTTTGCGAATGGCAACAGGACTGTAAAATCCTTGCCGTAAAGAGATAGGGGTGTACAGTAAACCGTTAAGGTACGCAAAAGCGTA
The DNA here is from genome assembly GCA_903789595.1 of uncultured eubacterium 1-6. Lineage (GTDB taxonomy): Bacteria > Bacillota > Clostridia > Lachnospirales > Lachnospiraceae > Bilifractor. Next base: position 63,289 of record CAIFEZ010000020.1, on the reverse strand, counting down.
CCGGAAGTGCGGATAGTTGATTTTTGCAGGTTCACAAGATATACTGTTTAAGAACATTGATGGGTTCTATTCACATCATTATGTAATAATCAGAAATCTTATCCGTCGCATCTGACAGGATTATTTACATGTAGGGAAGATACAAGAGGAGATTTATGAGACCGGAAGATAGAGATTATGATGAGAGCAGAGAGGAAAGGAAGGCCAGAAAAGCCAGAGAGCGGGCGGTGAAGCGGAAGATTCTGATGATTATTTCGACGATCGTAATCGTTCTGGCTGTCATCATCGTCCTTGTCCTTGTCGTTCTGCTGAAGGGAAGAATTGACGCGGAAAACAACCAGATTGACAGTGAGGCGGTGACAAGTCTTTCGATGACATATGTAGGGGAAAAGACCGTTTTTGATTCTTCTGATGAAAATGTGACCTCTGCATCTTCAGCGGACAGTTCAAATTCTGCCGAGGATCTGGGACCGGTTCCCACTATTGACACCAGCACTCTTTCCAGTCCGGACGTATATATGATCCGGGTAAAGGACAACGCACAGGTAATTGACCAGAACGGAACGGCAAGAATTTATCCGGCGTCTATGACAAAGATTATGACTGTGCTCGTCGCAATAGAGAATATTGATGATTTGAGCGCTACCTATACCTTTGACGGGACCGAGTTCAATACCGCGTACGCACAGGGAGCCGCAACTGCAGGTTTTGAGGCCGGGGAAACTGTACCGATTCTTGACATTCTGTACGGAATCATGCTTCCTTCGGGCGCGGATGCCTGCTACGCGATCTGTAATTATGTATCGGGATCTGAAGCTGACTTTGTAACCCTGATGAACCAGAAGGCGCAGGAAATCGGAATGACCGCTACAAATTTTGCGAATGCAACCGGCCTTCAGGATGAAAATCATTATTCCACCTGTCAGGATATGGCAAAACTGCTGGAATACGCAGTGAAAAATGAAACCTTTCAGACAATTTTTTCCACACATATCTACACCACAAAGGCAACATCTGTTCACAGCGCGGGTATTGCCCTGAGCAGTACGACTTTTGTAAATCTGGCATCTTCTACGCTGGATAACGGAACAACGATCATCGGCGGAAAAACCGGCTACACCGACGAAGCCGGACATTGTCTGGCCAGTCTGGCTGCGGACGCAAACGGAGTAGAGTACATTCTGGTTACCGCGGGAGCAGCCGGCGATGCAAACGCCACACCTCATATTACTGACGCTGAGACAGTATACAGCCAGCTTCCATCGGCATAAACGAATACAGCCAGCTTTTAGTATTGGCCGGTCTACCGAACAGCAGGAGACCGGCTTGTAAATTTTCAGAGATTAATAACCGATAACCGTTTTATCGGCTTTTGTACTCTGCAAATGCAAAATAAAGCTGTTGAAAAACGGCTGACAAATGTTGATAAGTGGACAAATTTGTGGATAACCTATGAATAATGTGGATAAATCATGTTTTACGTACATGCTTCGGTGTGCAGACGGATCACTGTATACCGGTTGGACGAATGATCTGAAGAAAAGAGTTAGAACGCACCAGGCAGGAAAGGGCGGAAGATACACACACAGTCATCTGCCTGTAGAACTGGTTTACTATGAAACCTTTGATACAAAGGGAGAAGCCATGCGAAGAGAGGTGGAGATGAAGCACCTATCAAAGATGGAGAAGGAAGATCTGGTGAAGAACTTTCCGTCAGAGAAGAGGCATCTGGAATGAAACAATCTTATCTCAGAAATGATAGCTTTACTGAAAATCTCAGATATTTTGTTCGAGCAAGAAAAAACGCTGCCTCACTTAAGTGGCAGCGTTTTCTGGTATTATATTTCAGATGAAATGACCGTTCAGACTGAATTCCTGAGCAGACCAGGGGTCCGGCATATGCACACGCACTCCACTCCTGACTGCTCAAACTGCCGGATAAATCCGGAATCAGTTCAGCTTGATTCCCTTCAGGAGAGATCCCAGATTTGTGGAGATATCTTCTGATTTCGGGAGCTTGTAATCCTTCGGCGCAGGCTCTCTGTCGCCGTTCCTGTCATCTCCGCCCTCTTCCAGCGCTTTCATGGAAAGACTGAGCTTGCCGTCCTTAACGGCGATAACCTTAACCTTAACCTCCTGACCGGGCTGAAGAACATCCTCTACGGATTTGATTCTCTTGCGGGAGATCTGAGAGATATGAACGAGACCGGAAAGTCCGTCGCCGAGATCGATGAATGCGCCGTAAGACTGAATGTTCTCTACCTTTCCGTCCAGGACCGCTCCAACCTCAATTGCATTGATGCGGGCTTTTCTTTCCTCGTTCTGCTTTGCGCGGAGAGGTTCAACGGCAGAGAGAATCAGGCGGCCCTTCTGCTCATCGATTTCGCGGACAATTACCTGAATCTCCTTGCCGAGATAAGCGTTCAGATCATCTACATGTCCGAGCGCGAGGCGAGAAGCCGGAATGAATCCGCGAACGCCTTCAACATTGGAGATCACTCCTTTGTTGACTACGCCGTCAACGGTAACGGTCAGGGGAGTTTTCTCTGCCTGATACTCTTTTAATTTTTCCCAGTTCGCCTCGCCCTCATCCTTAAAAGATGTAAAGGAGTCGTCGACTGCTTTGGAAAAATCTTCCATGGTCATGTTCTCATCTGCCATAATAAAATCACCTCATATATATAAATTATTGTTGAAGATATTGCTGCTGGATTCCGGTAAAATTCCCGGATTCACGCAAATCCTTTCTTCAGTATAGCATAGAATTTTATTTGCCGAAAGTTAAAACTTTACCGTAAATCGAATCGATGGTATATTTATTATCAAATATGTACAAGTGTGATACAGCACCATGTGACATTTATTAACGAAGCGAAGCGCAATGCAGCGTATGCGACATTTTTCATCAAACGAAGCGTTGTGCAGCACCGCGAACGTGCGAATACAATAAGAGGCAGCCGATTATGACAAAAAAGAATGAAGTGTATATCGTAGGACACAGAAACCCGGATACCGATTCTATCTGTTCTGCTATAGCCTATGCGGATATCAAAAACCGGTCGGATGACAGCAACACCTATTGCGCGATGCGCGCGGGTCAGATCAATGAAGAGACAGAATTTGTACTGCGGCATTTCGGCGTTGAACTGCCCGGTTATCTTCCTGATGCGGGCACACAGGTAGAAGAAATTGAGATTCATAAGGTTCCCGGAGTGTCCGGTGATATTTCTGTCAAGAAGGCATGGGCGTCCATGAAGGAGCAGAACATCGTTACACTTCCGATTACGACGAAGAAAAGGGACCTTGAGGGCCTGATCACGGTTACGGATATTGCGAAATCCTATATGGATGTCTATGACAGCACCGTTCTGGCCCAGGCAAATACCCGCTACAGCTCAATCGCCGAGACGCTGGACGGATCAATCCTTGTGGGCGACGGGAACGGATATTTCAACAAGGGACAGGTCGTGATCGGAGCCTTTCATCCGGATATGATGGGCAATTACATTAACGAGAACGATCTGGTCATCGTCGGAAACCGTGCGGAGGACCAGCTCTGCTGTCTGGATCTCGGGGCAAGCTGTATTGTGGTCGGACTTGGAGCGCCGGTCGGAAAGTCCATCCTTAAGCTTGCGGAGGAGTCAGGCTGCGTAATCATCAGCAGTCCTCACGACACGTATACGATCGCCAGACTGATCAATCAGGCAATTCCGATCAAGCATCTGATGATGCGGGAAAATCTGATTCTGTTCCATATGGCAGACAAAATCGATGATATACAGGAGGTCATGAAGAACAGCCGTCACCGCGATTATCCGATTCTTGACGCAAAGGAAAAATATGTCGGCACAATTTCCAGAAGAAACCTGATCGGCAGAAGCGGCAAAAAGCTGATTCTGGTAGATCACAATGAGAAATCACAGGCAGTTCTCAATGTCGATGAGGCGGATATCCTGGAGATTATAGATCATCATCGTCTCGGTTCTCTGGAGACAATGTCTCCGATTCTCTTCCGAATGGAGCCAGTCGGCTGTACCGCCACGATCATGTACAAGATCTACAGAGAGAAAAATCTCGAGATTCCGCCTAAGATTGCAGGACTTCTGATGTCGGCGATCATTTCGGATACGCTGCTGTTCCGTTCTCCGACATGTACGCCTCTCGACAAGAATGTGGCAATGGATCTTGCCAGAATTGCCGGAGTTGAGGACATTGAGCAGTATGCGTCAGAAATGTTCCGCGCCGGCAGCAATCTCGAAGACAAGACAGCGGAAGAGATTTTTTACCAGGATTTCAAAAAATTCAACATCGAGAACAAAACTTTCGGTGTCGGTCAGATCAGCTCGATGTCAAAGGAGGAGCTGCAGTTCATCAAGAGCAAGCTGTATCCGCATATGCAGCAGGAATGCGGCAAGCACGATATCGAGATGGTTTTCTTCATGCTGACCAACATCATTGACGAATGTACGGAACTTCTTTATTTCGGGGACGGCGCGAGGGAGCTGATCACCGAGGCGTTTCCCGGAGAAGAGATCCGGGAGGAGAGCTGTGTGCTTCCCGGTGTGATTTCGAGAAAGAAGCAGCTGATTCCGTCCTTTATGCGTGCGCTTCAGGAGAATCAGTAACCCGCGTTATTAACAGCAGGTGTAAATGACAGGGCAGGGGTTTTACAGTTTTTAATCAGAAAACTGTGAAACCTCTGCCTTGTTTATGTGCACGGCAGGAAGCTTCCGTGGATTTTCTTCACCTTGTACCGCCAAAAGTGAATGTATAAAAACAAAACTTGCATTATGTACTGAAAAATAAGTATATTATTGACGTTATATAACATAAATTGAATAAATATGATTTTATTCTTGCATGATATATAACTACATGCTATAATCCTTCACAGAACACAGACAAAGGGCCTGGGGCCCGTGTGCTGTTATTTTTTATGAAGTGCATGATTATAAGGAGGAACACAACCATGTCTTATGTAGACGACGTCTATGCAAAAGTTGTTGCCAAAAACCCGGCAGAGCCAGAGTTCCATCAGGCAGTGAAAGAATTCCTGGAAACGGTACGTCCTGTCATTGACAAGCATGAGGACGAGTACAGAAAGGCTGCTCTTCTTGAGAGACTGACAGAGCCGGAGCGTCAGATCCGTTTCCGTGTACCGTGGGTTGACGACAAGGGACAGGTTCAGGTCAACACAGGATACCGTGTACAGTTCAACAGTGCGATTGGACCGTACAAGGGAGGCCTTCGTTTCCATCCTTCTGTATATTTCGGAATTATCAAATTCCTCGGCTTTGAGCAGATTTTTAAGAACAGCCTGACAGGCCTTCCGATCGGAGGAGGCAAGGGCGGTTCTGATTTCGATCCGAAGGGCAAGTCAGACAGAGAGGTTATGGCTTTCTGCCAGAGCTTCATGACCGAGCTGTATCGCCATATCGGACAGGATACCGATGTACCTGCCGGTGATATCGGTGTCGGCGGACGTGAGATCGGATATCTCTACGGCCAGTACAAGAGAATTACCGGACTGTATGAGGGTGTTCTCACCGGTAAGGGACTCACCTATGGCGGCTCTCTTGCGAGAACTGAGGCTACCGGTTACGGTCTGATCTACTTCACTCAGGAGCTGATGAAGATCAACGGCATTGACATCGCAGGCAAGACAGCAGTTGTATCCGGTGCCGGAAATGTAGCAATCTACGCAATTCAGAAGGCAGAGGAGCTCGGCATGAAGGTTCTTACCTGCTCTGATTCTACCGGATGGGTTTATGATCCGGACGGCATCGATGTAAAGGCTCTGAAGGAGATCAAGGAGGTCAACAGAGCACGTCTGACCGAGTACAAGAAGTATCGCCCGAACAGCGAGTACCATGAGGGACGCGGCGTATGGACGATCAAGGCAGATTTTGCATTCCCGTGCGCTACACAGAACGAGCTGAACCTCGACGACGCGAAGACACTGGTTGCTAACGGCGTAACTGCTGTATGCGAGGGTGCCAATATGCCGACTACTCTGGATGCGACCAATTATCTCAAGGAGAACGGCGTTATCTTCGGACCAGCTAAGGCCGCAAATGCCGGAGGTGTTGCTACATCTGCACTTGAGATGTCACAGAACAGTGAGCGTCTGTCCTGGAGCTTCGAGGAGGTTGACGCAAAGCTGAAACAGATCATGATCAACATCGTACACAATATCGATGCAGCTGCGAAGGAGTACGGCAAGGCAGGAGATTATGCTGCAGGTGCCAACATTGCAGGCTTTAAGAAGGTTGCGGACGCTATGATGTCTCAGGGCATCGTCTGATCGTCAGCAGACAGGAAACACATCGCGGGATCGGAGAAATCCGATCCCGTTTTTTACTGTATAAGTTCAGTCGCATGACAGAGACGGACTGCACACCCGAAGGGCGTGCAAGGCCGGCTATGGCTTTGCGACGACAACAGGTATGAGCATGGAGCGGTGTGGAACACCGCGGGAATGCGAATGCCTGTTAGCGGCACGGAAGCTGCGAAGCAGCGTAGTGACGCGTGGACTTATACAGAATCAAAGACAGCTCTTCGAAACCGCATCCAGGCACGTCGCACGCGAAGCGCGCGTAAGATGCCGGATGCGAAGAGCTGATACAGAAAACGCTTGCAAATTAATGAGCGAGCGGGTACAATCTCTCTATTCTGATGCGGAGAGACCTTGTGCGGTTCATCAGAAGCGTTTTGTCGGAGTGCGGATGTGGGGATGTGTATGGAAATCCTGTCTATCCCGGCTGTGGATAACGGTCGGATGCGCTTCACGGGAATGTGAATGAGGATGGAGTTATCATGAAAAATAACATTGTGCTGATTGGAATGCCCGGAGCAGGCAAGAGTACCCTGGGTGTAATTCTGGCGAAGGAGCTAGGGTATCAGTTTCTGGATTCGGATCTCCTGATCCAGAAGAGGGAGAAACGGCTGCTGAAGGAAATTCTTGAGCAGGACGGGGTAGACGGCTTTCTTCGGATCGAGTGCGAGGTAAATGCCGGTCTTCAGGCGGAGCGTTCGGTAATTGCTACAGGCGGAAGTGTTGTTTACGGTGAAGAGGCAATGAATCATCTCCGGGAGATCGGCACGGTTATCTATCTGAAGCTCCCGTATAAGAATCTGACGCGGCGACTCGGAAATCTGCACAACCGCGGTGTGGTGCTCCGAGAGGGACAGACATTGAGAGATCTCTACGAGGAGAGAAGCGTCCTCTACGAAAAATACGCGGACATCATTGTAGATGAGACCGGAAGAGATATCGAGGGCACGCTTGTCATGGTTGAGAATGCCCTGAAGGACCAGCCTTGCTTTACAAAAGATTAAAAGTAGGTTAATATGAGGAAGTAAATGCGCGTATCTGCGCATGCGGATTCCGGGCGCGTACAGATACACGTGTACAGATGAAAATACAGCTACGGTTCAGCACCCGGTCCCGAGAACCTGCGGTTCTTCCGATGTGCTGAAGTGTTACAAAATATATAGAATAAGAACGGCAGTCAGGGGAGAGTTGACGGTCGGGAATATTGAGGTGGAGAATGGATAAGTATGTGATCAAGGGAGGCAATCCTCTTGTCGGAGAAGTTGAGATCGGGGGAGCCAAGAATGCTGCACTTGCTATACTTACAGCTGCAATTATGACAGATGACCCGGTTACCATTGAGAATATGCCGGATGTAAGTGACATAAATGTACTGCTTGACGCAATTTCCGTCATCGGCGCTGCTGTTGACCGTCTTGACCGCCACTCTGTGAGAATCTGCGGGAATACCATCGGCTCCGTCAGCGTGGATTACGAGTATATCAAGAAAATCAGAGCGTCCTATTACCTTCTGGGAGCGCTTCTCGGAAAGTACAAGCATGCGGAGGTTCCGCTTCCTGGAGGCTGCAACATCGGAAGCCGTCCGATCGATCAGCACCTGAAGGGATTCCGTGCGCTTGGAGCAAATGTGGAAATCCGGCACGGTGTCATTGTCGCGAAGGCGGAGAACCTTCACGGCGCGCATATTTTCATGGATATGGTGTCTGTCGGCGCCACCATCAATATCATGATGGCAGCGGCTCTTGCCAGAGGCAACACCATCATCGAGAACGCGGCGAGAGAGCCACATGTGGTCGACACTGCTAACTTCCTGAACAGCATGGGAGCGAATATCAAGGGCGCCGGCACCGATGTGATCCGTATCCGCGGCGTGGAGTCTCTTCACAGCACAAATTACGCGATCGTTCCTGACATGATTGAGGCGGGAACGTATATGATGGCGGCAGCGGCCACCAGAGGAGACCTTCTGATCAAGGATGTGATTCCGAAGCATCTGGAGGCGATCACCGCGAAGTTACAGGAAATCGGATGCGATGTCACGGAATTTGATGATGCGATTCGCATCTCTGCAAAGCATCGTCTCGGCAAGACCCATGTAAAGACACTCCCTTATCCGGGATTTCCGACTGATATGCAGCCGCAGATCAGTGTGACGCTCTGCCTCGCAAACGGCACCAGCATTGTGACAGAGAGTATTTTTGAAAATCGTTTCAAGTATGCCGATGAGCTGACGCGCATGGGCGCTTCCATCAAGGTAGAGGGCAACACGGCGATCATTGACGGTGTGGAGAGTCTCACAGGAGCGAGAGTAAGCGCTCCCGATCTGCGCGCCGGAGCAGCTCTCGTTATTGCGGGAATGGCAGCGGAAGGCATTACCGTTGTCGATGATATTGTCTATATCCTGAGAGGGTATGAGGATTTTGACACGAAGCTCAGAAATGTCGGAGCGGAAATCGAACGCGTGTCGGATGAGCGGGAGATCCAGAAGTTCCGTCTCAGAGTCGGCTGACAGCGGATCGTTTTCGGAGCAGAGACGAAAAAGGCAGACGGCCGGTAATCCTTTTCGGCGCGGATGCGACCTCCGTCAGCATGAGATGGTTGGACAATTTATTTTCGGTGTCTAAATGCGCGCTGTTTTTCAGGTAATCGGCTTGACGGGCTATATCAAAAGCGTTATCGTATAGCACGAAGTTAGGAAAACTGCATATTGCTTTCTCTTATTCAGAGTGGCGGAGATACATAGGATCTATGAAACCACGGCAACCCCGGAGACGGAAGGTGCCAACCTGAGCGAGATACTCGAACAATAAGGGAATTGGTCGGCGGATCCAATTCAGTACTTGTTGGGCCGCTTTTTTGTTTCCGGAATTCGGAATCAGGAGCGATCAGCTGTAAAGCAGGGAATAAGTATCAAAGAGGCATGGCAGTTCGTGCGATGACCGGCATCCGCCGGGAGTCATTACATATTGGACAGGACATGTGTCCTGAAGCAGAAGGAGAGACAAAATGGAGAAGAGATTATTTACATCCGAGTCTGTCACCGAGGGTCATCCGGACAAGGTCTGTGATGCGGTAAGTGACGCGATTCTTGACGCCTGCATGGCACAGGATCCGATGAGCCGTGTGGCGTGCGAGACCGCTGCATGTACCGGATTCGTTCTTGTAACCGGTGAGATTACTACTAAGGCAAAGCTGGATATTCCGGCTATCGTTCGAGAGACAGTGAACGAGATCGGCTATAACGACGCGAAGACCGGCTTTGACGGAAACACCTGTGCGGTCATGGTTGCGCTTGATCAGCAGTCCGCCGATATCGCGATGGGCGTTGACAAGTCCCTCGAGGCAAAGGGCGGCGCGCAGGATGATGATCTGGACACCGGTGCCGGCGATCAGGGCATGATGTTCGGCTATGCCTGCAATGAGACACCGGAGCTGATGCCGTATCCGATTGCACTTGCGCACAAGCTGGCACTGAAGCTGACAGAGGTTCGCAAGAACGGAACGCTGAAGTATCTTCGTCCGGACGGCAAGACACAGGTGTCTGTAGAGTACGATGAGAACGGAAAGCCGGTGAGACTCGAGGCTGTCGTTCTTTCCACACAGCACGATGATGATGTCAGCCAGGAGCAGATTCATGCGGATATCAAGAAATATGTATTTGATGAGGTTCTGGATCCGGCAATGGTAGATGAGAAGACAAAGATCTACATCAATCCTACCGGCCGTTTTGTAATCGGAGGACCTCACGGAGATGCAGGTCTTACCGGACGGAAGATCATCGTAGACACATACGGCGGATATGCCCGTCACGGCGGCGGAGCATTCTCCGGAAAAGACTGCACAAAGGTTGACCGTTCCGCGGCCTATGCAGCCAGATATGTCGCAAAGAACATCGTTGCGGCAGGACTTGCGGACAGATGTGAGATTCAACTTTCCTATGCGATTGGCGTCGCTGAGCCGACCTCTATCATGGTTGACACCTTCGGAACCGGAAAGGTATCCGATGAGAAGCTTGTGGAGGTCATCCGCAAGAACTTCGACCTCCGTCCGGCCGGGATCATCAAGATGCTTGATCTTCGCCGTCCGATCTACAAGGCGACAGCGGCTTACGGCCACTTCGGACGTACTGATGTGGACCTTCCGTGGGAGCATCTCGACAAGGTAGACGCGATCAAGGCAAGCCTTTAATCAGTTGCGGCTTGAGGCGGTCATGTAATGGAATACGCCCCGGAAGGGGTACCGCAGCAGGAAGAAGTCCGCATTCGGGGCTTTCAGCAGCTGCAGTGTGATATACAGAAAGGGCTCTTTTCCCGGTCCTGAGGATCCGGGAAGAGGGCCCTTTTCATAAAGTTTTCAAAACTCACAGATCGCGATTATGATATACTGAGAACGATATCAGACTGTGGTTATGCAGCAGCCATGCAGCCGATTAAAACGTCAGGAGTGCAGGCTGTGCCGCAAAGAGTATGAAAGGTGCCGCAAGAGCTGATTTTTTGCCTTCGCGTGGCTGACCGGGCGCGGGTACAAATGGCACAGCAGCGGCAAGAGGACCTGAGAACAGTGATTTTGAAACGAAGAAAAGAAAAACCAACGATGGATCTGCGGACCCGAATCGGTATTGCCTTCATTCTGGTGATTCTGATTCCGGTCGTTTTGTGCAGTGCGGCATTTTACATTCTGATCAATTATAAGGTAAAGCAGCTGGGTAGGCAGTACGGAATCGACAACCCGAGAATGGAAAGCCTGTACAATAATGCGCTGCTGATTTCCAAGTCTCTGGATGAGACACTTTCTTCGATACAGCATACACTGGAGACGGATCCGAGAAAACTGGAAGATAAGAATTATCTGAAAGAGCTGAATGGGACGCTGAGCGGAAACGGCGCGTTCCTTGTTGTACGGAAGGGCAGCTCCATCTATTATAACGGCAGCACCGATCTCTCGAATGCAGAGCTGCTGTCGCAGCTTCCTTCATCGGCACAGGCGGAATCCGGAAGCGGGGAGGAAGGCGAGAATTCCTACATCCAGGTCCGGAATCAGGCCATGCTCAAGCAGATCAGCTTTCAGTTTTTCGACGGCTCCAGAGGGAGCATTTTTCTGATCAGCATGCTGAATCAGCTGGCGCCGGAGATCAAGGGCGCCATGACGGAGACGATTCTGCTGATCATCGTGATTCTGAGCTTTACCAGCATCGCGATGGGCGTCTGGATCTACAGGGGCGTGAGCATTCCCATCAATCAGCTGAAAAAAGCAGCTCAGAACATCCGTGACGGCAATCTGAATTTTGTGACGCAGAAGAGCGGGATCAAGGAGATGGATGATCTCTGTGACGATTTCGAGGAGATGCGGATACGCCTGAAGGAGTCCGCCGAGGAAAAAGTACGCTTTGACGCGCAGAACAGAGAGCTGATCAGCAATATTTCCCATGATCTGAAGACCCCGGTGACCGCGATCAAGGGATATACGGAGGGACTGATCGACGGTGTGGCGGACACGCCGGAGAAGCAGGAACGTTATGTTCGCACGATTTACACCAAGACCATAGAGATTACGAGGCTGATCGATGAGCTGACTATGTACTCAAAGATTGATACGAACCGGATTCCGTATAATTTTCAGAAGATCCACGCGGCCTCTTATTTTGAGGACTGCCGGGAGGAGCTCAGCATGGAGCTGGAGCAGCAGAACATCCGGCTGAACTACAGCAATGACCTGGTCGATGACGCGGTCATCATCGCGGATCCGGAGCAGCTTCGCCGCGTGATTAACAACATCGTCGGCAATTCCGTAAAATATATGGACAAGGATCCGGGAATCATAAGCATTCGTCTGCGCGATGCCGGCGATTTCATACAGGTTGAGATCGGGGATAACGGAAGAGGGATCAATCAGAAGGATATCCCGAGGATTTTTGACCGGTTCTACCGGAGCGATCAGGCCAGAAGAGCCAGAGGCGGCAGCGGAATCGGACTTTCCATTGTGAAGAAGATTATCGAGGATCATGAAGGAAAGGTATGGGCGGCAAGCAAAGAGGGCGAGGGAACGGTGATTACCTTCGTGCTTCGCAAATATCAGGAGGATATACATGAGCAAAATTCTGATCATTGAAGATGAAGAATCCATTGCAGAGCTGGAGAAGGATTATCTGGAGCTTTCGGGCTTTGAGGTGGACATTGAGAACGAGGGAGACAAGGGGCTGAAGAAGGCGCTTGAGAACGATTATGACCTGTACATCCTTGACCTTATGCTTCCGGTTGTGGACGGATTTGAGATCTGCAGGCAGATCCGTGAGCAAAAGAACGCACCGATCATCATTGTCTCGGCGAAAAAGGACGACATCGACAAGATTCGCGGACTCGGACTGGGTGCGGACGATTATATGACGAAGCCGTTTTCACCGAGCGAGATGGTGGCGCGGGTCAAGGCGCACATGGCGCGGTATGACCGTCTGCTGAGCAGCCAGCCCAAGAATGACATTGTTGAGATCCGGGGGATCCGGATCGACAAGACGGCCAGAAGGGTCTGGGTTAACGGCGAGGAGAAGTCTTTCACCAATAAGGAATTCGATCTCCTCACCTTTCTGGCGGAACACCCGAATCATGTGTTTACCAAGGAGGAGCTGTTCCGGGAGATCTGGAACATGGATTCTGTGGGAGATATTGCGACCGTTACGGTGCATATCAAGAAGATCCGGGAAAAAATCGAGTTTAATACGGCAAAGCCCCAGTATATTGAGACGATATGGGGCGTCGGATACCGATTCAAGATCTGAATTGTCATTGCTCTTCACAGGATATCTGAAAGGCAGGAATTTCACAGCCCTGTTGCCATTCGCAAACTGGCTGTAACAAAGTTTTATCCTTATTTATTGAAGCTGCGGAACTCCTCAGGCGCGAGCGCCTTCGTCAAACAGTCCTCGCTGTTCATTCCATGAAGGATTTACGGATAAAACTTTTAACAGCCAGTAATGCTCAGGCAAAGGTGCTGTGAAATCCTTGCCTTGTTAGTTGTGTGTGAACAGTTACATGGATTGCCACATATTGTCAACCTGAAAGATATATTAGGTTGACAATGTCCTCCTGTGATTTTATACTCAATACGATAAAGTCTCATGCGGGGCTGCGGTATGTATCAGTTATCCGTGCTGCGCTGCTTTGCGGCTTTCGCATCGCTTGCAGGAGGAGAATAAACAATGAAGAGAAATACAGTGAAGGATCTTTGTCTGATTGCCGTTTTTGCGGCGATCATCAGTATTGTGGGGCAGTTCAGCATCCCGCTTCCGGGCGGCGTTCCCATGACTCTGCAGACGTTAATCGTCGCGCTTGCGGGCGCGATTCTGGGTTCGAGAAAGGGATTCTGGTCGACGCTGATCTATATTCTGATCGGCGCGGTCGGAGTTCCGGTGTTTGCCGGATGGACAGGAGGAATCGGCGTGATCATGGGCATGACGGGAGGCTTTCTTGTCTCTTTCCCGCTGATTGCGCTGTTTACCGGTCTCGGCGACGAAATCGGCACGCGGCTTTCTGCGTCGGCGGGTCCGCGGGCCAGAAAAATCTTCTCCAGCGCGGGACTGCTGATCGGAGTTGTGGTCGGCTACACAGTAAACTATGCGGTGGGATCTCTGTGGTTTATGGCGGTGTCACAGGCAAATCTGGCCACGGCGCTCACGGCATGTGTGATTCCCTTTATCCCGACATCGATTCTCAAGGCGGTCCTTGTGCTGATTCTCGGACCGGTACTGAAGCGTTCTCTTGAGAAGGCACACGTTCTGGAGGTCAGACGTACGGCTGCTGTTTAGCGTATCAGCGCTTCGAAAACGCGCATGCCTTATTACAGACAAAGGAGCGGAGAGTTTATGGAGACGGACGGACGGAAGGCTGATTTGGAAGATATGAGACTTCGCCCGCACCATCTTCTGTGCACACAGGGATATGAGGGAAAGGGCTATGATGAGAAGTTTGTGAGAAGGATGACCGATTACGTGACGCGCATGCGGCAGGAAGAGGGATTCCGGGTGCGAATCACCCTTCATCCGGATGACATCTGCGCAGCATGCCCGAATCTGGCGGATCCGAAGCATTGTATGAGTGATGAGAAGGTGACCGCGTTTGACCGGAAGGTCATGGATTTCTTCGGACTGAAGGAGGGAGAGGTCTACAATTATCAGGATCTCATCCGGTTCGTAGACGAGCACATGACAGAGGAGAGACTCGCCTCCATATGCGGAACCTGCAGCTGGTATCCGGTCAGCCTGTGCAGGAGCAGAATTCTCGGAAAAGAGACGGCCGAAGGCTTCCGGCATCCTCATATTGAGAGAACCGCAGGTTCTCGAGATTGAGGTGCCGAACAGACAGCAAATGGTAATACCTGCAGGAATGCGGGCGCACGAGGCGCGGTGCAATCCGCGGGTAACACCGTATGCGGCGCTTTTCAGGCATATCTGCATCAGGATCTGTTTTTCTGATAGTTGTGCGTGAACAGCGGAAGCGACAGCAAATTTTACAGAAAATTTGCTTGTGTATGGTTTCTGTTTCGTGTATGATGAAAGAAGCAGCTTGAATACTTCTTTTCAAGGATAATGGTCTGTCCCGCATCAGGGCGGGCAGACGGGTTTAAGGAGGCTGAGACAGAAATGCTATTTTACAGATGCGAAGGATGCGGAAATTTCATTACTTTTCTGACGGAGAAGACAGCATGCACGCCGAAGTGCTGCGGCGAGACAATGAAGGAGCTGACACCGAACACGACCGACGCGGCGACGGAGAAGCATGTGCCGGTTGTCAGTGTTGAGAACGGAACGGTTACGGTCAGGGTGGGAAGTGTTGCACATCCGATGATGGAGGAGCATTATATCCAGTGGATCATCCTGGAGACGAAGAACGGATTCCAGAAGAGAGATCTGAAGCCGGGAGACAAGCCGGAGGCGGTTTTCGCGCTTGCGGACGGAGAGGAGCCGGTTGCGGCCTATGAGTATTGCAATCTCCACGGACTCTGGAAGGCAGAGATCTGATACCGAAAGCTGGCCGGCACATACCGGGGATTCGTTGCCGGGAGCAGGACGGCAGATATCAGAGATTTGTTGCCGGAAGCAGAACGGCACAAAAAAGGAGCGGCATTGCCGCTCTTTTTTTGTGTAGATATCACATGGGAAATCGCGCGCGGAGCACATATAGTAGATGTATACAGCTTATGATGCGGCTGAGCGCAGCGAAGACAACGTTGCTGTGAGAGACCGGAGTGCCGCAAAAGGCAGCAGGGCCGCAAAAACAGCAGGAAAAGGGAGGTATGCGATATGTTGACAGCGCGTGAGAATCTGATCGAAACGATTGAGGGAGGAAAGCCGGACCGGATTGTGAACCAGTACGAGGGACTGGCGCTTCTGTTTCATCCGTTTATGTTCCGTTCGCCGATGGTACAGAAGGGAACAGAGGTAAAGGACGCGATTCCGAATGCATGGGGCGTATACAATGCGTTTCCGAAGAACACGCCAGGGGCGTTTCCGGTGCAGGACGCGGAACACGTTCTCGTAAAGGATATTGATCACTGGCAGGATTATGTAAAGGTTCCGGATACGAATTTCACGGATGAGGAATGGGGCAGATGTAAGGAAATGTACGAAGCCGTCGGCGACAAGGCGATGAAGGCGACCTTTGTCGCTCCCGGCGTGTTCGAGCAGTGCCATCATATGTGCAAAATCGATGACACGCTGATGGCGATGTACGAGTCTCCGGATGAGCTCCATGATATGATCAAGATGCTGACGGAGTTTGAGCTTCGCCTTGCGGAAGGAATCTGCGATCATCTTCACCCGGAAGCAATTTTCCATCATGATGACTGGGGCAGTCAGAAGAGTACATTCATGAGCCCGTCGATGTTCGAGGAGTTCTTCGTGGAGCCGTACAAGGAGATCTACGGATACTATCATGATCACGGAGTCAAATATATCTTCCATCATTCTGACAGCTATGCCGCGACACTGGTACCGGATATGATCGAGATGGGAATCGATGTATGGCAGGGCTGCTTTTCTACGAATGATATTCCGAAGCTGCTCAAAGAGACAGACGGAAAGATCACCTTCATGGGAGGAATCGAGAACCATCTGGTAGACTTTGAGGGCTGGACGGACGAGAACAACGAGGCGGTAATCCGGAAGACGCTTCAGGAGGACGGAACCAGGTACTTTATCCCTTGTATTGCGCAGGGCGGCCCCGGATCCGTATTCCCGGGCGTATACCAGAGCATGTCGGATATCATCGACAAGATCAATGAAGAAAAGTACGGATTTACGAAGGAACAGCTGGAAGCGGCGAGAGAGCCGATCCAGATTATGTTCTGACCGTATGCGGACCCGCCGGGGATTTATTATGATTCACTGCAGATCTGCCGCGGATTTTCAGAGCAGTCGGACATGATGCGAATTTCAGGAACAGTCGGGTCCGGTGAAGGACTCCGCGTGCAGCCGGACCGGAGAAGACAGGATCTCCATTGAGAGGCGCAGATAGTATCTTGTCTCGGGATCATTCAGGTCGACGGGACAGATATCCTGTAATTTCCGGATCCGGTACATAACGGTGTTGCGATGGGTGAAGAGGGCGGCGGAGGTCTTGCTGACCGAGCGCTCATTGTCCAGATAGGTCAGGAGCGTCTGAAAGATCTCGTCGCCGTTTGCTTCACGGTCATTCCAAAGCCTTCGGATCAGCGGGTGGCAGGCGTGCACCCGCTCATTTTTGTCCGCAAAGAACAGAATGTAATCGACGGCATGGCTGCGGAATCCGGTGAGCCATCGGTCGGGGGTCTTTATCTGCGCGTCTTTCAGTCCGAAAAGACACTGATTCAGCATCCACGGAATCTCCGCCGTTCCCTGCGCACCAAGGCTGAAGGAGGCACGAATCCGGTTGCTTTTGTGGAGCGCGTCGAGAAAGTCCATCAGACTCTGTTTCCCTTCGAGAATCTGATTCGAAAGCACAAGAATGTATGGATCTTTCCGCAACACCACGCAGCTTGGAAGATTGTGCTGAAGAATTCCGTACAGAATTTCAACGGAGCGGAAGGAATTCTGCAGAGAATCAGGCTGTATCAGAAGCATCTGAAAATAGTCATTTTCGGTCCATTGCTGATAGGTCAGCTGCATCTGAAGCTCCCTGGGGTCATAGGTCCGATGGAAAATCAGACTGTACAGAGCGTTGAAATGAGGCTGGTCGGTTCCGGAGAGTGTGATTGTGCCGAGCACAGGCTCCAGGTACTGCGCGATCCGGTCCAGGACCTGGCAGTCTCCCGGATTCGTGGGGCGGATCATTTCGAGAACGGTCATTCTGCCGCATTCGACTCCGTTCAGCTGCAGAATGTAGGCGATACCTCCGTATTTCAGCGACGGGCAGTCGGCAGGGGTGAAGCGGTGCGCGCCGCGCCTGGTGAAATCAATGCCACTGTTGGAGAGGTCGAAGGCCTTGACGGCGTTCAGAGAGGAGTAGCCGTACCGGCTGATATACTCCCACTCCGCGTCTACGGCTGCCGGGTCCGGATGCCTGCTGATCGCGAGCAGCTTGTTGTTCGCATCCTGTATATTCATCGGGTTCTGTATCAGGAGCTCGCTGGAATCAACGATCTTCTGAAAATCATTTCTCTGAACCGCCTTCTGGATATCATCTTCCCAGTCCTGATAAAAATCAAAGACATCCTGTATGATTTCAAAGGCTTCCTTTGCGGTTACATCATACAGACAGATCGTATCGCCTTCTCCGCTGCAGACCACGTGATCCCCCTCCTGATAGACATGGACGCAGTTTGTGGAATAGACGAGTCTGGCACTTTTGAGCACAGGAGCGGCGTCCTGGCGGATGTTTGTCCTGACATCCATTAATGGGGAGAGCCGGTTGGCTATCATCCACATGCTAAGTTTCATAATATCAAAGTCCCTTCGAAAAATATTGAATTACAATAGCTGCCGTTTTCATAAACGGTTTTTTTTAGTATAACATTTCCGGTGTTTTTTCGTACTTCTCTTTCGCGGGCATCGGACTGTATCCGGAATTTGTCATTTTTCGTCTTTTTCGAGCACAAAATTCAAAATTTTTAAACCGGTATTCTTGTGCCGGGAGCATCTGTCTCAGAACGTCGTTTTTTTTTAATATGTAGTTATGAGCCGAAGATTCCCGGACTCCTCACATCGAGAGAACCGCAGGTTCTCGAGAATGGGGCTGAACAGATATTCTGAGTATTTGAAGAAAGGGAAGTTTGTATTTCCGGCGGTCCGAAACAGAGGCGCGCATGATTCCGGCCGTCCGGAAGGGCGGGAATCCTCGGAAAACATGGTGTGATGAGAAGGTTTTGCAAGGATGCGAGGAGGAAAAAAGATGGAAGAGAAAAAGGTACGCTGATCAGGGCTTGCGGCGATCATGACCCTGTATTTTGTTTCTATGGCGATCACGGTTGTGACGCCTGCCATGGCGACATTTATGGAGCACTGGCCGGACAAGGCGGAGTATATTTCATATATTTCGACGCTTCCGACATTGTTTATCGTCATCGGCACATTTCTCGCCGGAGCAGTTATGGGACGAAAGATAAAATATCGGACGCTGGCGATTATTGCGTCTGTCATCGCGCTCATCGGCGGGGTCGCGCCGGCATTTCAATAGAAGCACGAGCGGGAAGAGAGGGAGACTATGGCGATCGGAAAGTATATGAAAAGAGCATCTGAGAGAGATTATACCAGACACTGGGCGGTTCCGGGGACTTTTCCCTGGCTGATTCAGCAGCCGAAACCGCCGATCGGCGGGAGACCGGTTTCCGTAAAGGAAAATTACATACGGGCGGTAAAGGGGGAGGAGCCCTACTGGATTCCCTGCTATTTTTATGAATCAAATACCATATGGCCGGACGCGATAGAGGAGCATCCGGTTCCGGAGGTAAGCGGGTATGACTGGTGGGGCGTGTACTGGGAGATGGTCGACAGCATCAATGGGATGATCACCAAACCGGGAACGAGGACCATTTCAGATTTCTCGAGATGGAAGGAGGAGCTGGAGTGGCCGGATATCTCTCAGGTGGATTTCAAGTCGGATGGAGAAAAAATTCAGAAGGACCTGGATCCGGACCGCGTCCATATCTATCAGTGTACGGAAGGAATTTTCGAGAGACTCCATGAGCTGATTCCCTTTGCGGAATCGCTGACGGCATTCTATGAAGAGCCGGAGCTTCTGGCGGAATTCTTTGACAAAATGGCGGACTACAAGATCGAGACGACACAGAAGGTCTTCGCGTATTATGGCCGCGTGGACGGCGTTCTGTATCACGATGACTGGGGAACCGAGCGGGCGGGATTTTTCTCAAATAAGATGTTTGACGAGCAGCTGCTTCCCTATGAGAAGAAATTTCTGCATGATTTCGTAAAGAAGAGCGGCCGTTTCGTGGAGCTGCACTCCTGCGGAAAGAACGGGCAGTATCTTCCGGAAATGATCGAAATGGGAGTGGATTACTGGAATCCGCAGCACCGGGCCAATGATTATGATGAATTGTTTGATCGGTGGAATACGAAAATGAGCTTTGCCTTTGATATTGATATTCCGCACGGGGCGGATGAAAAGGAAATCCGGAAAATCGTGCGCGATTTTGTAGATCACTTCGGGGCAAACGGCAGAATCCTGGCGAGCGTGATGACGGACATGACAGATCCGAAGCAGACGGATATCGCGAGGGACGAGCTCTATCACTATTCTCTGGAATATTATAACAGACGCTATCACAGAGAAGGCTGAGGGCTCTGCGCCGCGCACTCCCGCAATCCGGCAGGATTTGCGTTTTTGTCGTGGTCCACACGTCTTCACGCTCCTGCCGGCTGCCTTCGGAATCGCGTCCGGTTTCTTATGAACACTTGAGAACGCTCGCGCACGGCGCCCTTCCTGTGCCCTTCGTGACGCCTCTTGCGCAGGCCTGCCGGCATTCGTATTTTCGAAGAGCTTATGCAGTATGGTGCTTGGATACTTTTTTGTCGATGCTCAGGATATCCTGCTCCGGGTTGTAGACCACCTTGATGTACGCAGAAACCGAAGGCGCACCCGCCCGGATCGCCACATGCTGGCATTCCTTTACCACATCCATCAGCTGATCATAGCTGTCTCCTTCAATGGCGGTCTCAAAGGGCCCCACGTAATAGCTGAGGCCGGTGCTCTTGATGTAGGCGATGACCTCGTCCACAATCCGGATCAGCTCCTCATCGTTATCCACGTCCGGCAATGTCTGAATGGCTACACTTGCTCTCATTTCTCTTTCCTCCTTTTTCTCGCTGCCTGCGCAGACAAGATAAACCGTGATTCGCGGGTTTTATCTTGTCACCGCGGCGCTCGCCGCCCTAGACCGCGTTTGTGGCCGGGTGCTTCCTGCTGTTCGCATAAAAATAGTAAAAAATACAGCAGCACCCGATGGAATCAGGCACTGCTGTATTAAGGATGAAGAGCGAATTCTCCACGAAAAAATCCCTTGCTTTTCTCTGCGCTTCCTACGCTGGCATGATCCAGATCAGGTATAAGGGTCACAGACAACATCTGTATCTCAGTCCTTTTGGCGGACTCCCCTGCTGTTTTTTCTCATTCTAGCCGCTTTATTTTTCTGTGTCAATCCCGTATGCTGAATCAGACGCAAGCAATATCAGAAGGACGTTATATGTTTAGGCACTACTGAAACGGCAAAGATTTTGCAGTACCTTTGCCTGAGCATTACTGGCTGTAAAAAGTTTTATCCGTGAATTCTTCATGAAGTGGATAGCGAGGACTTTGCGATGAGCACTTAGCGGGCGCTTGCGGCCGCTTACGTGCGACGCATACAAATCCCTTGGAGAATGAAATGAGCCTAGTAGATTTGCAGTCTGACGAAGGCGCTTGCGCCTGAGGAGTTCCGCAGCTTAAAAAAACAAGATAAAACTTTGCTACAGCCAGTTTGCGAAGGGCAACAGGACTGTAAAATCCTTGCCGTAAAGAGTTGCAGTGAACAGAGCAATATCAGAGAGAGCTAATGTTCACGGGATATCTGAAGGGGAGGAGCGCCGCGGCTTCGCCGATACACGGAAATTTCATCGTCTTGCTTCAGAATTAAAATGGAATCCGGCGTCTTCGGTGTTATAATGTGCAGGTATGGGCAGGAAAGCGGGTTTATGACATGACAAAGGATATGACAAAGGGTCCGATTCTCAAGACCCTGCTATTATTTACAATCCCCCTGGTTCTGGGGACGCTGCTTCAGCTCACCTACAATGCGGCGGACAGTATGATTGTGGGACGGTTTGTCGGAAAGACAGCGCTCGCGGCGGTGGGAACGACGAATCCTCTGGTTACCCTTGTTCTGCTTTTCACAAACGGAATCTGCCTGGGAGCCGGAATTCTGGTGAGCACGCTGTACGGAGCGGGGAAGAAGGAGGAGCTGCAGAGGCAGGTGAGCACGGGCATGATCTCCGGGTGCATTTTCTCTGCGGCGGTCGCGGCCGTGATGTACGCGGCGGCGAGGCCTCTTCTGACGGCATTGCAGGTGGAAGCGGTCATTCTGCCGGAGGCGGTATTTTATCTGAGAATCATTCTGTTCGGAATGTTCTTCAGCTTCATCTATAATTATCTGGCCAGCATGCTGCGGGCCATGGGCGACAGCGTTTCCCCGCTGATCTTTCTCGGGGGAAGCGCCGTGCTGAACATTATCGGAGATCTGTTTTTTATCGCGGTTCTGCATATGGGCGTGGAGGGCGCCGCGGTCAGCACGGTGATCTGCGAGGCACTCAGTGCGGTTCTCTGTTATTTCTATATTCAGAGGAAGGTTCCCGAGCTTCGTCTCGGAAAAAAATGGCTGATCTTTGACCGGTCGATGCTGAAGAAAACCCTTGCGTTCGGTTTTGTCAGCGCGCTTCAGCAGAGCACGGTGCAGATGGGAAAGATCGGCACCCAGACAATTGTCAATACGCTCGGCGTGAACGCGACGGCGGCGTTCAACGCGACGAACCGGGTGGATGATTTTGCCACCATTCCGCAGCAGAACATCGCGCATGCCATGACCTCGGTGATGGCGCAGAATGTGGGAGCGGGGAATACGCAGCGGGTGAAGCGGACGTATCGCGCCGGGATGTACGCTGAGCTTGTCTACGGAGTAGTGATCGGGGCCGCCGTCTTCTTCACGGCAGGGCCGCTGATCCGGCTGTTTACCTCGGATCCGGAGGTCATTGCGGAGGGACAGCGCTATATGCGGCTCATTGCGGTCATGTACCCGGCGCCCGCATTTACAAACGGACTTCAGGGATATTTCCGGGGGACCGGGGATCTGAAGGTGACGCTGTATTCCAGTCTGATCAATATGGGCGTCCGGGTTGCATCGGAAATCCCGATGGTGTTCGTGTGGCACTGGGGCTTTATCTCGATTCCCTGGTCGTATCTGCTCGGGTGGATCGCGATGAGCGTTTTTGAGCTTCCGTTCCTGATCCGGCGTCTTCACCGGATGGGAGAGAGCGGGGGAAAAGAGAGAATATGAGCATGATTTATTATATTATGGGAAAAAGCGCGAGCGGAAAGGATCACATCTACACCGCTCTGCTTGCCGGGAAGGATCTGAATCTGAAACCGATCGTGCTTTATACCACGAGGCCGATGCGGCAGGGAGAAGAGAACGGCAGAGAATATTTCTTCACAGATGAAAAGCATCTGAAGGCGTTGAGAAAGGCCGGGCGGATCATAGAGGAACGCTGTTATCAGACGGTCAGCGGGCCATGGTATTATTTTACGGCGGACGAAGGACAGATTGATCTGAAGACGAGCGATTACCTCGGAATCGGTACGCTGGAGTCCTATGCGCAGATGGTGCATTACTACGGAAGAAATGTCATGGTGCCGGTCTACATTGAAGTGGACGACGGGATCCGGCTGGAGAGGGCGCTCAAGAGAGAGCGGAAGCAGAAGAGGCCGCAGTATGAAGAGATGTGCAGGCGGTTTCTGGCGGACCAGAAGGATTTTTCCGAGGAAAAAATAGCACGGGCCGGCATCACCAGACGGTTCGAGAACAACGGGGCGATCCGGGACTGCATCGACGAAATCGCCGGATTTATCCGGGCGGCAGGACGGTGAAGTCTACCCAGGCGGCCGTAAATATGGTATGATTTATGATTAACGACAGAAATACAAATGAACTGTCATGTGCCGCATTCGCGGCACGGGAACCGGAAGACAGAAGAGCATCGAGGATCAAGGAGGGATTTAACAATGCGTGAACCTGACGAAATGAAAGGATTTGCGGGGATTGTCGGACATAAGGACGTGGTGTCGCACATTCAGAATGCAGTCCGGACGGGAAAAATCTCTCATGCGTATATCATCGGCGGAGAGAAGGGCTCCGGAAAGCGGCTCATCGCGACGCTGTTTGCCATGACGCTTCAGTGCGCGGAGCACGGCACGGAACCGTGCGGGAAATGCACCTCCTGCAGGAAGGCCCTCGGCGGAAATCATCCGGACATCATCTATGTGACGCATGAAAAGCCGAATTCCGTGGGAATCGACGAGATCCGGGAGCAGCTTGTGGAGGATGTGCAGATCCGTCCGTATGAGAGCCGGTATAAGATCTATATCGTGGAGGAAGCCGGCAAGATGACGCCCCAGGCGCAGAACGCGCTTCTGAAGACGATTGAGGAGCCGCCGGAATACGCGGTTATCATGCTTCTGGCGGACAACCCGGAGATTCTGCTTCCGACGATCCGGTCCAGATGCGTGACATTGAATCTGAAGCCGGTCACCGAGGAAGAGATGAAGGACTACCTGATGCAGCAGCTTCATGTGCCCGATTATCAGGCGGATATCATGGCGTCCTTTGCACAGGGCAATATCGGCAAGGCAAAGCGGATTGCGGAGTCCTCGGAATTCATGGAGATGGTGGAGAATGCCGTATATCTTCTGAAGAATTCGCAGAGGATGGAGGTCGGTGAAATGATAGACGCCGTCCGCGAGATGGCCGGCGATAAGCAGAAGATCTTTGATTATCTCGACATTTTCACGATCTGGTTCCACGATGTCCTTATGTTCAAGGCGACGCGGGAAGTGGACGGACTTGTGATGAAGGGAGAGATCAACGCGATCCGGGAGAGGGCAAGCACCAGCTCCTATGAGGGACTGCAGAAGATTCTGGAAGCAATACAGACGGCGGCGGGCAGGATCCGGGCAAATGTAAATCTGGATCTGACCCTGGAGCTTCTGTTCCTTACGATACGGGAGTGCTGACCGGAGATGTGACACAGCCCTGCTGCGTGTACGGAGGTTTCTAGCAGCAGGCTGTGAAATCCCTGCCTTTCAGATATACCGTGAACAGGGTAAGCTTGCGGCAGGCGGTCAGCGGAGAAGATGTGAATGACAGGTTCCGGAAACGGGACTTACAGGAGTAATCATATGGTAAAAATTATCGGAATCCGGTTTCGGAATGGGGGCAAGGTCTACTATTTCGATCCGAAGGACATGGAATTCAAAAAGGGCAGCTATGCCATTGTAGAGACTGCCAGAGGCGTGGAATGCGGAAGAGTTGTTCTCGCGCCGCGTGAACTCGAGGACAGCCAGGTGGTGCAGCCGCTCCGGCCGGTGATCCGTGCCGCCGGTGAGGCGGACATTGCGCACGAGAAGGAGAACCAGATCAAAGAGAAGGAAGCCTATCGGATCTGCAGACAGAAGATCCGGGATCACAATCTGGAAATGAAGCTCGTGCAGGCGGAATACACCTTTGACAACAAGAAGATGCTGTTTTATTTTACGGCGGACGGGAGAGTGGACTTCCGGGAACTGGTAAAGGATCTTGCCTCGGTTTTCAAGACGAGAATCGAGCTTCGGCAGATCGGCGTTCGCGATGAGACAAAGATGCTGGGCGGAATCGGAACCTGCGGAAGACCGCTCTGCTGCAGCACGTATCTGTCTGATTTTGCTCCGGTCTCCATCCGGATGGCAAAGGAGCAGAATCTTTCGCTGAACCCGGCGAAGATTTCCGGCGTCTGCGGAAGGCTGATGTGCTGCCTGAAGAATGAGGAAGAAACCTATGAGTACCTGAACCGGAAGCTGCCGGGCGTCGGCGACGTGGTTCAGACGCCGGACGGACGGGAAGGGGAAGTGCAGTCTCTGAACGTTCTCCGTCAGAAGGTCCGGGTCCTGATCGAGGAAGGGGACGACAAGGAGGTGGCGGACTATCCGGCCGAGGAGATTACGCTGATCCAGAAGCGTAAAAAAGGAGGCGGAAAACCGGAAAGAGATCACAGGGCGCCGGGAGGAGCGGAGAAATCCGCGTCCGCAGCCGGAGAAAACGGCTCTTCCGGGAAACGGGAAGCGAGAGACCGGAGGGAAAACCGCCGGGAGCAGGCCGGAAGAGACGGAAGCAGGAGAGAGATGCGGGAATCATCCGGTGCCAGAGAGCAGGAGCGCCGCCAGAGAACGACCGCAGGCGACAGAGTGCCGTCCGGCAGGCCTGCTTCAGAGGCGGAGGGCACGGAGGAACGCCAGGACGAAAACACAGAGAGAAGAAGCCGGCGAAACCGCCGCGGAAGGCGGGGGAACCGGGAGAGAAGAAACGGAGCGGATCCGGAAGGAACCATGAACCGGGAGGGCGAGGGCCTTCGCGCACGGGGAGAAGGGCGCTCTCCGGAGGACGGAGGAAACCCGGAAAACCGGAATCCGGAACGGCCCAGAAGACGCGAGCGGAGACGCCCGGAGCGCGGCAGGAAAGAAATGCCGGAAGAGAACAAGGAGTCGTAAATGTCCCCAGAGCTGAAAGAGGGAGAACATCTTGATGATCTCCAGAACGGATTTTTTATCATTCAGGGACAGAAGAGCTTCCGCTACGGAATCGACGCGGTGCTGCTGTCCGGCTACGCGCAGGTAAAGCCGGGAGAGCGGGTGGTGGATCTCGGTACCGGGACCGGGATTCTTCCGATTCTTCTCGCCGCCAAGACGCCGGGCCGGAGCTTCACAGGTCTGGAGATCCAGGAGAAAAGCGCGGATATGGCTCGAAGAAGCGTGGCGTTTAACCATCTGGAAGACAGAATATCTATTGTACAGGGAGACATCCGGGAAGCCGTATCCACATTCGGTGCGGCTTCCTTTGACGTAGCGGTGAGCAATCCGCCCTATATGATCGGACATCACGGCCTGACCAATCCCGATCCGGCGGTGGCCGTCGCGAGACATGAGATCCTGTGCAGCTTCCGCGACATCGCGGAGCAGACATCCCGGATTCTCACCGACAAGGGGCGTTTTTACCTGATCCACAGGCCCTTCCGCCTGGCGGAGATCATGTGTACCCTGAAGGAGTACCGTCTGGAGCCGAAGCGGATGCGTCTGGTGTATCCCTTTGCGGACAAGGAGCCGAACATGGTTCTTCTGGAAGCGTGCAAGAACGGCAATCCCAGAATCCGGGTGGAGAAGCCCCTGATTGTGTATGAGCGCCCCGGCGTATATACCCGGGAGATTCGCGAGATCTACGGGGACGGAAGATAACGCCGGACCGGTTCAAATAACGTCACTGTTCGCGGGAGGCTGTCTGTATTGTGCGGGAATCACAGATGAAGGCTTGTGATATCCGTCCATGCTCAGACAAAGGCGCTGTGAAAGATTCACCTGAAAGCTTTGCGCGAATGAAAAAATGATAAGTATTCAGCACTCCGATCTCGATAAACTGCAGTTTTCTCTGTGCTGGATCATTATACATACTGCGGTAAGGTACGGAGAAAGTACCGGAAAGGAGGGCGTTATGCCGGGCAGGCTTACCCTTTGCGCAACACCGATCGGAAACCTTGAGGATATTACCTTCCGGGTGGTCCGTGCCCTGAAGGAGGCAGACCTGATTGCCGCGGAGGACACGAGAAACAGTATAAAGCTGCTGAACCATTTTGATATCCATACGCCGATGACTGCCTATCACGAGAACAACCGCTATGACAAGGGCAGGCAGCTCGTGGAGAAGCTTCTCTCCGGGACGAATATTGCTCTGATCACGGACGCGGGAACGCCCGGCATCTCCGATCCGGGAGAGGTTCTGGTACGGATGGCCGCGGAGGCCGGGATCGAGGTGACCTCACTGCCTGGTCCCGCCGCCTGTATCACGGCACTGACGATGTCGGGACTTTCCACGAGGCGCTTCGCCTTCGAGGCATTTCTTCCCATGGAGAAAAAGGAGAGGGCGGCGGTGCTGGAGGATCTGAAGAAGGAGACGAGAACGATCATCCTTTACGAGGCGCCGCACCGGCTGGTGAGGACGCTCGGTGAGCTTCGGGACGTGCTCGGCGGGGACCGGCGGATCAGTCTGTGCAGAGAGCTTACCAAAAAGCATGAGAACGTGCAGCGGACGACGCTTGACGCGGCGCTGGAGCACTATGAGACAGAGGCGCCGAGAGGCGAATTTGTTCTGGTGATCGAGGGCAAAAGCTTCCGGGAGCGGAAGGAGGAAGAGCAGGCGTTCTGGAAGAAAATGACCGTGGAACAGCATATGGCGTACTATCTGGACCGCGGGACAGACCGGAAGGAGGCCATGAAGCAGGTGGCCAGAGACCGGGGCTGCGGCAAGCGGGAGATCTACGCGTATCTCAATAAAAATACCTGACAATTCGTTACTTTTCACGGGATGTCTGAAAGGCAGGAATTTCACAGCCCTGTTGCCATTCGCAAACTGGCTGTAACAAAGTTTTATCCTTATTTATTGAAGCTGCGGAACTCCTCAGGCGCGAGCGCCTTCGTCAAACAGTCCTCGCTGTTTATTCCATGAAGGATTTAAGGATAAAACTTTTAACAGCCAGTAATGCTCTGGCAAAGGTGCTGTGAAATCCTTGCCTTGTCAGTTGCGCGTGAACAGGAACTGACAATTCGGCCGGCGTTTATTCAGAAGTGGTTCAGAAGTTATCTGCACTTTACGAATGACAGATCTGTTGTTATAATATTCTAATCAAAATAGGGTGTATGTACCCCTCGAAAGGAGATGTTTTTATGAATATCACAATCAGTGGAAAAAACATAGAGATTACCGATGGTCTCAGAGCTGCAGTAACTGAGAAGCTGAGCAAGCTGGAGAGATATTTCACACCGGATACAAACGTAATCGTTACACTGAGTGTGGAAAAAGAAAGACAGAAAATTGAGGTCACAATTCCTGTCAAAGGCAAAATCATCCGTTCCGAGCAGGTCAGCAACGATATGTATGTATCCATTGATCTTGTAGAAGAGGTGATCGAGCGTCAGCTTCGCAAGTATAAGACCAAAATCATCGACAAGAAACAGGCTGCTTCCAATTTCCAGAAGACATACATCGACAATGATTACATGGAGAATGAGGAGATTCGCATCGTCCGCACGAAGAAGTTTGATATCAAGCCGATGTATCCGGAAGATGCCTGCGTACAGATGGAGCTTCTCGGACACAGTTTCTTCGTATTCATGAACGCGGACACCGACCAGGTAAATGTAGTATACAAGAGAAAAGGGAACACTTATGGTCTGATTGAACCGGAAAACTGATCTGAGATTTTCGGATCCGCATTGTTTCCGGCAGACCTGCCAGAGGGAAAAGACGCCGAAAGGCGTTTTTTCCTCGTAAACCACACAGGAGCTTAGAATTTGGGAATGAAATTATCAGAGAGAATCTTTGGTACGCACAGCCAGAGAGAGTTAAAACGAATTGAGCCGATCGTAGACAAGGTAGAATCCTATCGTCCCGCCATGCAGGCGCTCAGCGACGATGAGCTTCGCGCCAAGACAAAGGAGTACAAGGACCGTCTGGCGGGCGGCGAGACACTGGATGACCTTCTCCCGGAGGCATTTGCAACCGTAAGGGAGGCGGCGAAGCGTGTACTCGGCATGGAACCCTACAGAGTTCAGATTATCGGAGGCATTATCCTGCACCAGGGAAGAATCGCGGAGATGAAGACCGGTGAAGGAAAAACCCTTGTATCCACAATGCCGGCTTATCTGAATGCCCTCACGGGCAGGGGCGTGCACATCATCACCGTCAATGATTACCTGGCAAGCCGTGACGCCGGCTGGATGGGAAAGGTTCATGAGTTCCTGGGTCTGACCGTGGGATGCGTTCTGAACAGCATGAAGAATGACGAGCGCCGTGCGCAGTACAACTGTGACATCACCTATGTCACAAACAACGAGGACGGTTTTGACTACCTTCGTGACAACATGGTGATATACAAGGATCAGATGGTACAGAGAGATCTCGCTTATGCGATCATCGATGAGGTTGACTCGGTTCTGATCGATGAGGCCCGCACACCTCTGATTATTTCCGGACAGAGCGGAAAGTCCACGAAGCTCTACGAGACCTGCGATATTCTCGCGACGCAGCTTCAGCGCGGCGAGGCCTCCGGCGAGGTCACCAAGATGACCGCCATCATGGGCGAGGAAATTGAGGAGACCGGAGACTTTATCGTCAATGAAAAGGACAAGATCGTAACTCTTACCGAGCAGGGCGTCAAAAAGGTGGAGCAGTTTTTCCACATCGACAACCTCTCTGATCCGGAGAATCTCGAGATTCAGCACAACATCATTCTGGCGCTCCGTGCGCACAATCTGATGTTCAAGGACCGCGATTACATCGTCAAGGACGATCAGGTCTACATCGTAGATGAGTTTACCGGCCGTGTGCTTCCGGGCCGCCGTTATTCGGACGGACTGCATCAGGCGATCGAGGCTAAGGAGCATGTTAAGGTAAAGCGGGAGAGCAAGACCCTCGCCACCATTACCTTCCAGAACTTCTTCAACAAATATGAGAAGAAGGCCGGTATGACAGGTACCGCTCTGACTGAGGAGCAGGAGTTCCGCGATATCTACGGAATGGACGTCATCGAAATTCCGACGAATAAGCCGATCGCCCGTATCGATCATGATGACGCGGTTTACATCACAAAGAAGGAAAAATACCGCGCAGTGATCGAGGACGTCAAGGCCTCTCACGCGAAGAAGCAGCCGGTGCTTGTCGGCACCGTGAATATCGATACCTCGGAGCTTCTCAGCCGCATGCTGAAGAAGGAGGGAATCCCGCATCAGGTGCTGAATGCAAAGTATCATGAGCTCGAGGCCGAGATTATCTCCCACGCCGGAGAGGCGGGCGCGGTAACCATCGCCACGAATATGGCGGGCCGTGGTACCGATATCAAGCTTGACGAGGAAGCGAGAGCGGCCGGCGGACTGAAGGTCATCGGTACGGAGCGCCATGAGTCGAGACGTATCGACAATCAGCTGCGCGGACGTTCCGGACGGCAGGGAGATCCGGGCGAAAGCCGTTTCTATCTGTCACTGGAAGACGACCTTCTTCGTCTGTTCGGATCCGAGAAGCTGATGTCCGTCTTCAAGTCTCTGGGCGTGGCCGAGGGAGAGGAGATTCATCACAAGATGCTTTCCTCCACGATCGAGAAGGCGCAGGAGAAGATCGAGGGCAATAACTACGGAATCCGTAAGAATCTGCTGGATTACGACCTTGTCAACAATGAGCAGAGAGAGATTATCTACAAGGAGCGCCGCCAGGTACTGGACGGCGAGAGCATGCGCGACTCCATCATGAAGATGATTTACGACACGATCGACAACACCGTGGAGCGGGCGATCGGCGAGAGCGGAGATGAGCCGGAGAACTGGGATCTGGACGAGCTGAATCGTCTCCTGCTGCCGATTATTCCGCTTGAGAAGATCACGAAGGAAGACGTGACCGCTCTGAAGAAGGGCAAGGAAGAGCTGAAGCAGAATCTCAAGGACAAGGCTGTCCGGCTTTACGAGGAGAAGGAGGCCCAGTTCCAGTCTGAGGAGCAGATCCGTGAGCTGGAGCGTGTCATCCTTCTGCGTGTGATCGATGAGAAATGGATGAATCATATCGATGACATGGAGCAGCTGCGTCAGGGAATCGGCCTTCAGGCATACGGCCAGAAGGATCCGAAGGTAGAATACAAGATGCTGGCCTACGACATGTTCAATGAGATGACCGCATCGATTCAGGAGGACACCATTCGTCTTCTGTACCATGTCCGCATCGAGGAGAAGGTGGAGCGTGAGCAGGTGGCTCAGGTTACCGGAACGAACAAGGACGATGAATCGGAGAAGAAGCCGGTACAGAGAAAGGCGAAAAAGATTTATCCGAACGACCCCTGCCCGTGCGGAAGCGGCCTGAAGTACAAGCAGTGCCACGGACGGAAGGGAGCGCCGCCGCTTGATATCTGAGCGGATATTTTCTCCTGACATCTGAGCGGATATCTGCTTATGGAAGCTGCCGCGCCGGATGAATGGATGCCGGTGTGACAGCATCGTCATGCAGGTCAGGCGGATGACAGGACAGAATCTGCAAAGCGCAGCTATCCTGTGCCGCCGCAGGGCCCCGATTACCGGTTTTCGGAACCGGCCCTTACAGATAAAATACCCAAACCGGAATAAAATGTTCACAGAACAAAAGGTGGTGAAGCTGGTGGTAGTAGAACTTGAAAACATGAAACAGGAACTCAGGACATTCGATCAGCCATTGGTGGAAGTGAGGGATTCACTTTGACCTCGCTGGCAAAGAGCAGCGGATCGAAGAGTTAGAGAGAAAAATGGAGGAGCCGAATTTCTGGGACAACCCGGAGGAGGCTCAGAAGCAGACGAGAGAGCTCGGAAATCTCAAGGACGACCGGGACACCTACAATAAGCTTGTGTCCTCCCGAGAAGACATCGAGACACTGATTGAGATGGGCGAGGAAGAGGACGACGAGTCCGTGGTTCCGGAAGTGCGGGAGATGCTGGATGAATTCAAGGAGAAGCTTGAGAACATCCGGATCAAGACGCTTCTCTCCGAGGAATATGATTCCTGCAACGCGATCGTCAGACTGAACGCGGGTGCTGGCGGTACAGAGGCCATGGACTGGTGCGGCATGCTCTACCGCATGTATACCAGGTGGGCGGAGAGACACCAGTTCAGCATAGAAGAGCTGGACTATCAGGAAGGCGATGAGGCCGGCATCAAGTCGGTGATGTTCCAGGTTAATGGCGAGAATGCATACGGCTATCTCAAGTCGGAGGCAGGTGTTCACCGCCTCGTGCGTATTTCGCCGTTTAACGCGCAGGCAAAGAGACAGACGTCTTTCGTCTCTTGCGATGTGATGCCGGATCTGGACAAGGATATCGACATTGAAGTGCGGGACGAGGACATCCGCGTGGACACCTATCGTTCCAGCGGTGCGGGCGGTCAGCACATCAACAAGACTTCATCGGCAATCCGGATCACGCATCTGCCGACCGGCATTGTGGTCACCTGCCAGAACGAGCGGTCGCAGCACATGAATAAGGACAAGGCCATGCAGGTCCTGAAATCAAAGCTGTACATGCTGGAGCAGGAGAAGCAGGCGGAGAAGGAAGCCGGAATCCGCGGTGAGGTCACGGACATCGCCTGGGGACATCAGATCCGGTCCTATGTCCTTCAGCCGTACACGATGGTCAAGGATCTCCGGACAGGCGAAGAGCGGGCGCAGGCAAGCGCCGTACTGGACGGCGATATCGATCCGTTTATCAATGCGTACCTGAAGTGGACCGCACTGAAGAAGAAGGAACACGCAAAGTAATTTGTATAAGTCCACGCGCCGCTTCGCGAAAGGCGGGCCTTTGTGCGTTTTCGAAGAGCTTATACACCTACATCAGATGAGAGCGAGGAAAAATACAGATGGTTAATGTTGCCGTTCTGGGTTACGGAACCGTAGGTTCCGGCGTAGTTGAAGTAATCAATACCAACCATGACAGTATCAACAAGAAGGCGGGAGACGAGATCCATATCAAATACGTCCTCGACCTCAGAGATTTTCCGGGAGACCCGGTGGAGAAGGTTCTGGTGCATGATTTCAATGTGATTCTGCAGGACCCGGAGGTAGACATCATCGTGGAGACCATGGGCGGACTGCATCCGGCGTATGAGTTTACCAAGAGCGCTCTCCTTGCGGGAAAGAGTGTCTGCACCTCCAATAAGGAACTGGTTGCGACACACGGAACCGAGCTTCTGAAGATCGCGAAGGAGAAGAGCATCAACTATCTGTTCGAGGCAAGCTGCGGCGGAGGAATCCCGATCATCCGCCCGCTGAACTCTTCTCTCACGGCGGATGAGATCGATGAGATTACGGGTATTCTGAATGGAACGACAAATTACATTCTGACGAAAATGAGCCGCGACGGGTCTGATTTTGACGAGGCTCTCGCGGAGGCGCAGAATAACGGCTACGCGGAGCGCAATCCGGAGGCGGATATTGAAGGATATGACGCCTGCCGGAAGATCGCCATCCTTTCTTCCCTGGCATACGGACGGCATGTGGATTACCACGACATCTATACCGAGGGAATCACAAGGATCACGGCGACCGATATGAAATACGCGCAGGAAATCGGAGCGGCCGTCAAGCTCCTCGCGACAAGCTGCAAGGCGGACGACGGCTTCTATGCCATGGTGTGCCCGGGCATGATCAACGACAGCAGTCCTCTTTACAGTGTAAACGGCGTGTTCAACGCGATTTTTATTCACGGAAATGTTCTCGGAGACGCCATGTTCTACGGCAGCGGCGCGGGAAAGCTTCCCACCGCGAGCGCAGTTGTGGCGGATGTTGTGGATGAGGCGAAGCATCTTCACCGCAACATTATGATGAACTGGAGCAGCAGAACCCTGAAGCTGTGCGACATCAGCACGATGGAGAACCGTTTCTTCGTGCGCGTGAAGGGATCTGTATCGGAAAAGATCGACAAGGTGAATGACGTGTTCGGAAGAGTAGAGCCGATCAGTCTGCCGGCAGTACCCGGCGAGTTCGCCTTTATCACAAAGAAGATGAAGGAATCTGAATTCGGAGAAAAGGCGGATCAGATGAAGGGAGAAATCCTCGGAAGAATCCGTGTATTTTTCTGAGAAGGAGAGAAATCTGAGCAAGTGATTCGTTACTGTCCGCGCAGCTGAAATGGCAGCAGGATCGTAAAAACTCTGCCCGGCAGAGCTTTCGTGAACAATATCAGATTTTCAATGCCACATGAGGTTCGGGAGATGACGTTCTCCTGCTCCTGCATGTGGCGTTATTCAACAGAGAAGCCGGCTCATCTGTCGGCGGAAGAGGTGATGATAGAATGGTAAAACACACAGGAGAGAACTATTACATTTCTACGGCGATTGCATATGCGTCCGGAAAACCGCACATCGGGAATACCTATGAGATCGTTCTTGCGGACAGCATCGCGAGATTCCGCAGAATGCAGGGGTATCAGGTATATTTTCAGACCGGCACGGACGAGCACGGTCAGAAGATTGAGAACAAGGCCGAGGAAAAGGGATGCACGCCGCAGCAGTATGTAGACGATGTGGCAGCCGAGATTCACCGGATCTGGGATCTGATGAATACCTCCTATGACAAGTTCATCCGCACGACGGACGCGTATCACGTCAGACAGGTTCAGAAGATCTTCAAGAAGTTCTATGAGCAGGGAGATATCTACAAGGGTCATTATGAGGGCTGGTACTGTACGCCGTGCGAGTCCTTCTGGACCGATTCCCAGCTGGTGGACGGCAAGTGTCCGGACTGCGGACGGCCTGTTACAAGAGCAAAGGAGGAGGCATATTTCTTCAGAATGAGCAAATATGCCCCCAGGCTGATCGAATATATCAATGAGCATCCTGAATTTATTCAGCCGGTATCGAGAAAAAATGAGATGATGAACAACTTCCTGCTTCCCGGCCTTCAGGATCTCTGCGTCTCCCGGACATCCTTCAAGTGGGGCATCCCGGTGGATTTTGACGACAAGCATGTCGTCTACGTATGGCTGGACGCGCTGGCGAACTATATCACCGGCCTCGGCTATGACGCGGACGGGAACAGCAGCGAGGAATACAAAAAGTTCTGGCCGGCGGATCTTCATCTGGTCGGAAAGGATATCATCCGTTTCCACACGATATACTGGCCGATCTTCCTGATGGCGCTGGGGGAGCCGCTTCCGAAGCAGGTGTTCGGACATCCGTGGCTGATCCAGGCGGACGGCAAGATGAGCAAGTCAAAGGGAAATGTGATCTATGCGGACGATCTGGTCAGTCTCTTCGGCGTCGACGCGGTGCGTTACTTTGTTCTTCATGAGATGCCCTTTGAGAATGACGGCGTCATCAGCTGGGAGCTGATGGTGGAACGGCTCAATTCCGATCTGGCGAACACGCTGGGCAATCTGGTGAACCGCACGATATCTATGTCCAATAAGTATTTTGGCGGAATCGTCGAGAACAGAAACGCGGACGAGCCGGTGGACGATGATCTGAAGGCGGTTGTCACTGCGACGGCCGGCAGGGTCGAGGAGAAGATGAAGGGGCTCCATGTCGCGGATTCTATTACCGAGATTTTCGCGCTCTTCAAGCGCTGCAACAAGTACATCGACGAGACGATGCCGTGGGCGCTTGCGAAGGACGAGGCAAAGAAGGACCGGCTTGCGACGGTTCTCTACAATCTGGCGGAGAGTATTACCATAGGCGCGTCTCTCCTTGAGCCGTATATGCCGGAGACCACCGAGCGGATTCTCAGCCAGCTCAATACGAAGAAGAGAGATTACGCGGACGCCGACAAATTCGGTCTGTACGAGAGCGGCACAAAGGTAACGGATAAGCCGGAGATTCTCTTCGCAAGACAGGATCTGAAGGACGTCATGGAAAAGGTCGAAGAGATCCGCGCAAAGCAGAAGGGCGCGTCGGGAGAGGCAGCTTCTGCGGAGAGCGGCAAAGCCGATGACGCTTCCGCCAAAGCGGGAGAAGAAAAGCAGGAGATCCACATCGAGCCGAAGGACGAGATCACCTACGATGATTTCGCGAAGATGCAGTTCGCGGTAGGAGAGGTGCTGGAGTGCAGGGAGGTTCCGAAGTCGAAGAAGCTCCTTGTATCTCAGATTAAGTTCGGCGATCAGACCCGCCAGATCGTGTCCGGCATCAAGAAATGGTACAAGCCGGAGGAAATGGTCGGGAAGAAGGTTATGTGTCTGATTAACCTGAAGCCGGCGAAGCTTGCCGGTCTGGAGTCCCAGGGTATGATTCTCGCCGCGGAAGACAGCGAGGGAAATGTGACGCTGATGACCCCGGAAAAGGATATGCCGTCAGGTGCCGGTATTTCATAAAAATAAGATTTCGGGATTCGCAGGAACCGCGGATGAATTGAGACAGGAAGACTGCAGCATTTGTATGTTGCAGTCTTCTTCTGTATCCGGGCATGAATGCGATTATATGCGCTTTCACAGATGTCCTGCTGCGACAGGGTTTTCTTTTGTATCCGGGCGCGAACGCGATCATATCCGGATTCACGGATATTTTCGTGCGGCAGGGTTTTCTTCTGTATCCGGGCACGAATGCAGCCGTCCGGAGATACAGGATGACGGAACAGGTGTGTTTTTTTCTCGATGCAGGCGAGTGAGGAAAGGGGATTTGAAATGATATTTGATACACATGCGCATTATGAGGATGAGGCTTTTGACGAGGACAGGGAGGAGATGATCCGGACCCTTCCGGATTATCATGTCAATCGTTTTGTGAATGTGGCCTCCGACTGGTCCAGTCTGGAAAAAACGCGGAAGATCGCGGAGAACTGTCCGGATGCTTATGCGGCTTTCGGGCTGCATCCGGACAATGTCGGCGAACTGGATGAGGATCGGATGAAGAAACTGGAGGAGTATCTGAATCTTCCGAAGTGTGTGGCCGTGGGAGAGATTGGCCTGGATTATCACTGGAACAAGGATAACCGGGAGGAACAGATCTACTGGTTCACAAGGCAGCTGGACCTGGCGAGAAGACACAGACTTCCGGTGATTATTCACAGCAGGGACGCCGCGCAGGATACCATGCGTATCGCAAGGGAGGAAAAGCTCGGAGATATCGGAGGCGTGATTCACTGCTATGCGTATTCCGTCGAGCAGGCTCTCGAATATGCGGATATGGGGATGTACCTGGGGATCGGCGGCGTCGTCACGTTCAAGAACGCCCGTCGTCTGAAGGAAACGGTGCAGGCGGTTCCGCTGTCCCATCTCGTCCTCGAGACCGACTGCCCCTATCTGGCTCCGGAGCCGAACCGCGGAACCAGAAACAGCTCCCGAAATCTCCGCTATGTGGTACGCGCCATCGCGGAATTAAAGGGAATCCCGGCGGAAGAAGTCGAACAGACCACCTGGGAAAACGCCTGCAGAATGTACCGGCTTCAGTAAGCCTTATCGGCCAGCAGAAGCAGGAAAACTGCGGCTGCTTTTGTGGATTTTTCACGATATTTTTATACGAATCCAAAGCTTTATGTGATATCATGACTGTATAAGCTCTTCGAAAACGCGGAGCGGCACGCCGCACGCGAAGCGTGCGAGCGAGACGGTCTGCGATTTCGAAGGCAACAAGCATAAGCACGAAGTGACGCGGAGCGGCACGAGAGTGCTTATGCTTGTAGGATTGCGAGAGTGCGAAGCACGGAGCAATCCGGAGCTTATACAGTCACAGCAAGGAAAAAGCTCTTCGAAAACGCGGAGCGGAACGCCGCACGCAAAGCGTGCGAGCGAGACGGTCAGCGATTTCGAAGGCAACAAGCATAAGCACGAAGTGACGCGGAGCGGCACGAGAGTGCTTATGTGCGCGAGCAGTGAGCCACATCCGCACACACATCGTGTGATGCGGTGGGGCGAACGCCGCGGCAGACCGACGAAGTCGGTCTATGTGGGATTGCGAGAGTGCGAAGCACGGAGCAATCCGGAGCTTATACAGTCACAGCAAGGAAAAAGCTCTTCGAAAACGCGGAGCGGCACGCCGCACGCAAAGCACAGGAATTTTTACACCGGAACAGGATTGCAGACGGATCAGGAACGGAATCCGTATAAATAAAGGAGAGGGATTTATGGCAAAGAAAAATATCGGGGAAGAAAAAGGAAACGAGACCGTAGAGAAGGCGACGGCCGCGGTGAAGGAAGCATCGGGGAAGGCTGTCAAGGCGGCAAAGGAGGCGTCGGATATCGCGTCGAAGGCGGTGAAGGAGGCCGCGGAAAAAGCGGGAGAGAATGCAGCCGCTACGGTGAATTCGGTGAAGAAAAATGTGAAGAGGTCGGTTGCCAAGGCACAGTCGGGGAAGATCGTGGATGAGCCGGAGGCTTCCGGAGAATCCGGAAAAGCGGAAGAAGCTCCGGAAAACGGGGTTAAGCAGGATCCGCACATTTTTTCCGATCTGGACTCCTATCTGTTCGGGCAGGCGACGCACTATGACCTGTACAAGAAGATGGGAGCGCATACGGCGCGCCTCGACGGCAAGAACGGAACATGGTTCACGCTGTGGGCGCCGAACGCAGTCGCGGTATATGTGATCGGAGAGTTCAACAGCTGGGATGAGAACGCAAATCCCATGAAGAAGATCGAGGATCAGGGAATCTGGGAGATCTTTGTACCGGGAGCTGTCGTGGGTCAGCTATACAAGTATCTGATCATTTCGAAGGATAATCAGAAGCTCTATAAGGCGGACCCGTACGGAAACTGGGCGGAGCTTCGCCCGGGAACAGCTTCGAGAATCGCGGACCTGAGCTATCGGTGGGGCGATGCAGCGTGGATTCGGAACAGGCAGAACTTTGTTCCGGAGACGGCGGCTCTCTCGATCTATGAGGTGCATCCGGGTTCCTGGATGAAGCATCCCTACAGCGAAGAAAACCCGGAGGGATTTTACACCTATCGGGAGTTCGCGAAGCGGATCGTCGAGTACGTGAAGGACATGGGATACACCCATGTCGAGCTCATGGGGATTGCCGAGCATCCCCTGGATCAGTCCTGGGGATATCAGGTGACGGGGTATTACGCACCGACCTCCCGCTATGGGGCACCGGCGGATTTCAAGTATCTGGTGGATTATCTTCACCGCAATAAGATCGGTGTGATCCTGGACTGGGTGCCGGCGCATTTTCCGAAAAACGCCGAGGGTCTCGCGAATTTCGACGGAGACGCCGTATATGAGCATGCGGACCCCAGGCAGGGCGAGCATCCGGACTGGGGGACCAAGATCTTTAATTACGGCCGTCCGGAGGTGAAGAATTTCCTGCTTGCCAACGCGCTCTACTGGGTGGAGGAGTTCCACGTGGACGGCCTGCGGGTAGATGCCGTCGCGTCCATGTTGTACCTGGATTACGGAAGAAAGGACGGCGAGTGGATCGCCAATAAATACGGCGACAACAAGAATCTCGAGGCGATTGAATTCTTCAAGCACCTGAACACGCTGGTGCCGGGACGGAATCCGGGCGTCATGATGATCGCCGAGGAATCGACCGCATGGCCGAAGGTGACCGGAAAGGTCGAGGACGGCGGTCTCGGCTTCACCTACAAGTGGAACATGGGCTGGATGCATGATTTCCTGGAGTACATGAAGCTGGATCCGTACTTCCGCAAGTTCAACCACAACAAGATGACCTTTGCGATGACCTATGCGTTCAGCGAGAGATACATCCTGGTTCTCTCGCACGATGAGGTGGTGCATCTGAAGTGCTCCATGATCAACAAGATGCCGGGACAGGACGACGAGAAGTTCCAGAATCTGAAGGTCGGCTACACCTTCATGTTCGGTCACCCGGGCAAGAAGCTTCTGTTCATGGGACAGGATTTCGGGCAGTACAGGGAGTGGAGCGAGGAGAGGGAGCTGGACTGGTTTCTTCTGGAGGACAAAAAGAATGAGCATCTGCAGGCCTATGTGCGGGATCTGCTGAATATGTACCGGAAATATCCTGCCCTTTACGCAAATGACAAGGGCTATGAGGGATTTGAATGGATGAACGCGGACGACTGCGATCGGAGCATCTTCAGCTTTGTGAGATGGTCGCCGACGAAGAGAAACAATCTTCTCTTTGTCATCAATTTCACGCCGGTGGAGCGCGCGGACTATATGTGCGGCGTGCCGAAGGCCGGGAATTACACGCTGATCCTCGACAGCAGATGCGAGAAGTACGGAGGGGATCACAAGGTTCCGCTCAAATACAAGGCCGAGGAGGGCGAATGCGACGGGCAGAAGCTTCACATCGCCTACGAGCTTCCGGCTTACGGAGCCGCGGTATTCAAATTCAACTGACAGACTGTGGAAAATTTTGCAATATATGCATGCAGCACATACTGCGGGAGTATCTATTAACTTTTGGAATGAATCGCTTCCTTTCTGCGATAGCTTAATTTTAAGGTGATTATATGTTTGGGAAAAGAGAACTATTTTTAACATATGATACGGTAAAATTGCAAAATATTACCAGAAGGCTTAATAGTGCTAAGATTAGATATGAGATAAAAAGTAGCGATTTTGGAAGGTCAAATAGAGGTTCTGGATTGCTGGGCAACTTTGGTGAAAATCCGAACCAAAAAATCATGTACTATGTTTATGTGAAAAAAAATGACTATGATTATGCAAAATCTGTGATAGACGATGCTATACAGGGAGTTTAGAAGATTGCTTTTGTTATTTGAGTTTTGAACAGAAATTTAAAAGAAAGGATCGGAGGTTTCTGTTCTGATTTTATTCAGTGCGGCGGCCCTTTTACATATTGTTCGTTAACATTCCGACGATAATTAACATAGCATTAACACAGACTTTATATTAAACAGATAGTATCTCCGGATTATCTTTAGTACGCTTAATTAGTATGTTAATGGAGCGTTACAGAGCCCGGAGGTAGGTTATGAATGAGAAGGTACAGATAGTATTTGGTCTGCTGGGAGGACTCGCGATTTTCCTGTTCGGCATGAACATGATGAGCGACAGTCTGCAGAAAGCGGCCGGAGAGAAGATGCGGACGGTGCTGGGGATGCTGACGAAGAACCCGGTGATGGGGGTGATTTCCGGAGCGCTTGTCACAGCGGTCCTACAGAGCTCCAGCGCGACGACGGTCATGGCGATCGGATTCGTGAGCGCGGGTCTGATGACGCTTCCGCAGGCGATATCGATCATCTTCGGCGCCAACATCGGCACGACGATGACAGCGCAGATCATTGCGTTTAACCTGAGCGATTACATCTATATCATCATTTTCGTCGGCTTTATCATCGGATTTGCCGCGAAGAAGCAGAAGATAAAATATATCGGCAATACGATCCTGGCCTTTGGACTTCTGTTTGAAGGAATTGATATCATGGGAAGCGTCATGAAGCCTCTGGCATCGAGTCCCTTCTTTGTGGATATGATCGGAAAAGTCGCACATGTTCCGGTGCTGGGCGTCCTGACAGGCCTTCTGATGACCCTTGTGGTGCAGAGCTCGAGCGCTACGATCGCCGTTCTGCAGAACTTCGCGTCTCAGCCTGCCGCGGACGGAATCACAAGCATTATCGGGCTGGCCGGCGCGATTCCGATTCTTCTCGGCGACAACATCGGAACGACGATCACGGCCGTTCTGGCGAGCATCGGTCAGAGCATCGACGCAAAGCGGACGGCGCTTGCGCACTGTATCTTCAATGTAAGCGGAAGCCTTCTGTTCATCTGGTTTGTGAAGCCTTACGCGAGCCTGATCACGCTGCTGTCCCCGAAGGGCAATGAGGTGGATGTCATTTCGAGGCAGATCGCGAATGCCCACACCGGGTTCAATATTGTCATGACGCTGATCTGGACGCCACTTCTGTGGCTGATGGTGAAAATCGTTATGAAGCTTATCCCCGGAAAGAAGGAGAAAACCGTTGTACTCGGTCAGCCGAAATATCTGGATGACAAGCTCATC
The DNA here is from genome assembly GCA_903789595.1 of uncultured eubacterium 1-6. Classification (GTDB taxonomy): domain Bacteria; phylum Bacillota; class Clostridia; order Lachnospirales; family Lachnospiraceae; genus Bilifractor. The sequence continues at coordinate 21,265 of CAIFEZ010000020.1, read as the reverse complement.
GGCCAGCCGGTGGCAGCGCTTCATCTTGTGGCGCATGAGACGCTTCATTCCGCGCATATCGTACAGCGGATGCTCGGAAGGGCGGAGGAGATCACACAGAAGGAAAGCGATGCCGTACTCGGAGACATCCGGGCACAGGCGGCGGGGGTGCATGCCCTGTCGGAGAAAATCAATGAATATCTGGCAGCTGTTTTTTCCTTCGGCGCGATCGCCGAGGATCAGGCATCAATGGCGACCGGCGTCCTTCTGATTCAGAGCGAGATCGACCGGATCGCAGATCTGTGTCGGAGCATTATCGAGAATATTGCCGGCGCGAAGGATAAAAAGCTGAAATATTCCAAGGACGCAATGAAGGAGCTTCGAAAATCCATGGAGCTGATCCGGAGGATGTTTGAGGAAACGCTCGTGCTGATGGCGGATCCGGAGAAAAACGAACCGGACAGTCTGAAAAAGGAGCGGGAGATGGTCATGGACATCGGCGAGGAAATGCGGAAGGACCATGTGAAACGCGTGGCAAAGGGAAAGTGTGACGCGAACATGACGCTTAGCTTCAACGCGCTTCTGCACGATCTCGACCGTATGGGAAGCAGCTGCCTCAATCTGTCGGATACTGCACTGAAGGAAATCCATTTCAGCACGCTTCTTCAGGGAGATCCGGACCCGGAGACGGAGAGCAGGCTTCCGGCGGATGGCGCTGTACGTGAGCCGGTCCGCTGAAACGCATCGCAGAACTGTGAAACCTTTGCCCTGTATTACGGTTTACGGTTAACTGACCAGGCAGAGATTTTACCGCTGATTTGCGAATGGAGACAGGGCTGTGAAATCCCTGCCTTTCAGATATATTGTGAACAGTAGCCGACCTGTCCGGTGACAGGAACAAAAAAAAGACAGGAAATTGAAGAATAGGGAAACATTTGGTAAGATAGGGGTGTCGCGCACGGACAGCGCGGCACCTTCTGCGTTTGCGAGAACATCAGGAGATACATGCACATCTTTCGCAGGCGAGTGCCGTGACGGCGGGAATCGTGAGTGGTATTCAGCCGTGAAGCAGTCATGTGCGGAAGTACGCATTACAGACGGCTGTAATTCTGACAGGTGAAATCAGGGCAGAACAATGGGTACAGATGAGAGAAAATACAAGGGATATATTGGCGTATTTGATTCCGGAGTCGGCGGAATCAGTGTCTTGAAGGAACTGATCCGGGAGCTTCCGTCGGAGGATTTTTATTATTTCGGGGATTCCGCGAATGCGCCCTACGGCGAGAAGACGGTGGAGAAGGTGCAGGAGCTGTCGATGGCGATTGTGGACCGTATGGCGGACGAAGGGTGCAAGGCGATTGTCGTCGCCTGCAACACCGCCACCAGTGCGGCGGTCGGTCTGATCCGGGAAAAGTACGGAAAGGCAATGCCGGTGATCGGAATCGAGCCGGCGCTGAAGCCCGCCGCCAGAGAGGAACATCACGGGCGTATTCTCGTGATGGCGACGCCGGTTACCCTGAAGCTGGAGAAATATCATGAGCTTTCGGGAAGGCTGGCCGGGGAGGCGGAATTCATCCCGGTTTCCTGTGCGGGTCTTGCTGACCGGGTGGAAAAGGGACGGCTGGACGCGGCGGATGTCACGGAGATGCTGGAGTGTATGATCGGCTCTTATCGGGGAAAAATTGACGGAATTGTACTGGGATGCACCCACTATCCGTTCTTAAAGAAGCAGATCCGGACTGTCATGGGAGACGTACCGCTCTATGACGGTGGCAGCGGAACCGCAAGGGAGCTGCGCCGTCAGCTTTCGAGATGTGGCCTTCTGAAGAATGGAGAGAAACCGGGGAGGGTGGTTCTGGATTCCAGCCTGAAGACCGAGGAGGAAATGAAAATTTATCATCAGCTTCTGCATGCTGATATCGGGTAGTATGACAGGACCCTCCGCGTCGAACCGGCACAGAGGGTCTTGTTGCACAGATTATGCAAATCTGCGGGTCAGCCGAGCTTTCTTACGGTGTCGGCAGCGGTTTTCAGGGCGATTTCCATCATCTCATGGAAGGAGGTCTTGATCTCTTCCGGGGTCAGATGTTCCGGCTTGAAGAGATGGTCGGAAACTGTGAAGAGAGCCAGTGCCTTCTTGTGAGCATACATCGCCTCCGTATAAAGGCCGGCGCTTTCCATCTCTACGGCCAGAAGACCTGCTTCCTTTTCCTTCTGGGCAACGGCCGGATCGGGATAGTAGAAGAAATCGGAGGAATAGACGCTTCCGACAGAGGTGCGAACTCCCATCTCGTCCGCAATCCGCACGGCGTCACGGAGCATCTCCCAGTCAGCGGTCGGAGCGATCGTGCCCGGCAGGCCGTAGCGGGACGGAGCAGCGGAATTTGTGGATGCACTCATCGCGACGACGACGTCCCGGACGTTAACGCTGTCGCCGACACCGCCAGCGGAACCGATGCGGATGATTCCCTCGACGCCGTAGAAGGTGAATAATTCATGGGCATAAAGGGTGATGGACGGAATGCCCATGCCGCTTCCCATGACGGATACCTCCACACCGTCGTAGATTCCGGTGTATCCGAGCATTCCGCGGACATCATTGAAGAGGACCGGATTCTGAAGATAGGTTTCCGCCACATATTTTGCGCGGAGAGGATCGCCTGGCATCAGGACCACTTTTGCGACATGTGTTCCGTCCTTTACTTCCATGCATGCTGATGGTGAAACATTTCCCATAATTTCAATGAACTCCTTTCCATGGCTTTGCAAAATCTGGCGCCGGAGAAAATGCGCCGGATGCAAAAAAATACAGATTTTTTCAGAAGGATCGTTTGCCACGCTCCGAAAGCATAAGAAATGCAGACGGAACCGGCGATTTTTATCTTGCCTGATATTTTAGCATATTTGAGAGGAACATGATATAATTCTCTTCACAAAATAAGCATATCTGTCAGTGATGCAATGGGAATGTGAGTATGAAAATAGGGTGGCAGGCGGCAATGCGGTGTATGAGCGCCTGATGCAGGCTGCAGTGCGGGGAAAGCGTTTTTTCAAGGAGATGATAGGATGAAAGGAAAAAAGAAGGCAGGGCTTTCCGTCCTGACTGTGATCCTGTGCGGGACCCTGCTTGCGGGCTGCGGTTCCGGAGAATTTCACGTCTCGGATCTCCCGGATATGTTCCGGAACTTTTTTGATGTGAGAAAAAATCTGGAAGATACGTCTTCGTCGGAGAACGCTTCCGGCTCGGGAGATTCGAACGGTCTGGGAGCAGATGCGAGAGCCGGTTCAGGTACGGCGTCGGATTCCGGAGAATCGTCCGCATCGGATTCCGGGCAGTCGATTGTCTCGGACATCTCGTCGTTTCTGGACGGCGTGACCGGGGATTATAAGGACAAGCTTCCGGAGGGCGATACGCTTTTTGTGAATAACGCGCCGGTTTTTTACTACTACACACAGCTTTCCGAGGAGGAGCAGGGGATATACGATGCGCTTCTGGCGGTGACGAGAGATCCGACATCCACGGATTATCATAAAAAGGTGACGGTCAGCGAGGACCCTTCGTCGGATGCTTTCGGCAGGGAGCTGACGATTGCGTATGAGGCGCTGATCTATGATCACCCGGAGCTTTTCTGGTTCCGGCAGAGCAGCGGGAATTTTCAGTATTATTACAACAGCCTCAGCACGGGCGGGACCTACGATGTCATGATCCGGCTCAGCAGAACGTATGATGATTATCAGAATCAGATGACGGCATTTAATCAGGCGGTGAGTGATTTCATGGCGGACATCGACCTGACGCAGCCGCAGCCTGTGATCGCTCTTCAGATTCATGACAAGCTGATCGATACGGTGACCTATGACACGGATCTGGCCGCATCCTATTCTTCGGACGGCGCCTTCGATTACGGGTATACCGCGTACGGTGCGCTGGTCGCCAACAGCAGAAACCAGACAAATACCTGTGTTTGCGACGGATATTCCTATGCCTATGAGTATCTTCTGCAGCAGGCGGGAATTACGTGCACCAGAGTCGGGGGATATGCGGGTTCCAGTCCGGATTCTATGGAGGCGCATTCCTGGAATCTGGTTCAGCTGGACGGTGCGTGGTATGAGGTGGATGCGACCTGGGACGACCAGGACTCAGATCCGCAGCAGTACGCGTCCGGCGGTTCCATCATCAGCGCGGCGCTGAATGACGCGGCGTACTGGAACCGGATCCGGCACTTTATGTTTAATCTGACGACGGATCAGATCAGCAATTATACGCCGGGCGATGAGTACACCTATTACACGGCGGACGGCTACGCCACCTTCCTTACGTCTTCGGTGCATGTGCGGGACGACGGGTCGGAGCACTCCGGGGGAACCGCGGATTATATATCAAAGCTGGCGCCGACCGCAAACGGGACTGCCTATACTTATGATGCGCTGTCGTCCTGGGCGGCAGGATATCGGGGACAGACCGATTATGACGGGGACGGAATACCCGGATGAGGAAATTTGGGATCACAGGATGCAGCGTATCCGGCGGAAGAGACGGCTGCCGGCTCACAAGGACTTGAAGAGAACCGGCTGTTGGATTACGAAAGAAAGCCGGCTGTTTGATTATGAGAGAAGGCCGGCTGTTGGATCAGAAGAAAACGGAGCACCCGGCTGTGGAATGCCGGTGCCGCTGTATGGCGGGAGAATGCGGATGATGAAGAACGAGAAGGAAAAACAGAAAAATGATCTGAAGAACATGAGCACGCTTTGCTACCTGAAAAAGGACGGGAAATATCTCATGCTTCACCGAACCGTGAAGAAGCATGATGTAAACAGGGACAAGTGGATCGGCGTCGGCGGTCATTTTAAGCTGGGCGAGAGTCCGGAGGAGTGTGTGGTCCGGGAGGTGCGGGAGGAAACAGGCTACACGCTGACATCCTGGAAGTACCGGGGAATTGTGACCTTTGACTCCGGAAAGGGAGATTATGAATACATGTCCCTGTTCACGGCGGATGCTTATACCGGCGAGCCGGCGGAATGCGACGAGGGAGAGCTTGCGTGGATCGGCATCGAGGAGGTCTGGAAGCTGAATCTCTGGGCCGGCGACAAGATTTTCTTCCGGCTTCTGGACGAGAATGTGCCGTTTTTTTCCCTGAAGCTGGTGTATGACGGAAAGGACAGACTGGTGACTGCGGCGCTGAACGGTCGGCCGATGGAGCTGTTCGATGTCCTGAACGAGGATGGCACAAAAAGCGGTATCGTGCAGGAGCGGAATGTCGTGCACCGGGAGGGAGATCCTCACGGGACGGTCCACATCTGGATTGTGCGGCCGTCGGAGAGCAGCCCCTCTGGTCTGGAGGTGCTTCTGCAGAAGCGCAGCGCCGAAAAGGATTCCAATCCGGGCTGTCTAGATATCTCGTCTGCTGGGCATATTGATGCCGGAGACGAGCCGACGGAGTCGGCGCTGCGGGAACTGGGCGAGGAGCTGGGAATTCATGCCGGCCCCGGCGATCTAGAATATCTGGGCGTCCACGAGGGAAGTTATGAGAAGGAGTTTCACGGCCGGATGTTCCGGGATCATGAATTCGCGCATCTGTTCGTCTATAAGGGCGAGGTCGATGAAAACCGTCTCGTGCTCCAGAAATCCGAGGTGGAGAGCGTGCGATGGATGGATCTTGAGGAGTGCCGCCGCATGGTATCCGAGGACAGAGAAGCAACCTGTATCTACCCGGACGAATTTGACCGGGTTCTGAATTACCTGAGGGAAAACGGGAAATGCAGGGGCGGCAGAGGGTAAAAAAGCGCCGCAGGGCAGGATAGATAAATCCGGATACGGCCGGACTTGTGCTGCTCTGCGGCGAAGGAAGCGGCAGGCGCCTGAGGAGAGGCGTTTATGCCGGGGCGTTCTCATACCGGGGCGTTGATACCAGAGCGCTCATACCAGAGCGTTCATAAAAGGGCGGTTATGCCAGGGCGTTCAGCAGGCCGGTGGACTGCAGAAAGAGGACGAACATCATGGCCGGCGCGACATATTTGATCATGACGATATACAGCTTCTTTCTGGTGAACCGGTCTCCGCTGGACTCCATCTCATCGATGATCCATTTCGGACCGACGACCCACCCGATCAGGATGGTGGAGAGCAGGGAGATAAATGGCATCATGAAGCTGTTGCTGATATAGTCCATGATATCCAGAAGCTGTCCGACGGAACCGTTGGGCAGCTTGACTTCTACGTAGAAGATGCTGTATCCGAGCGCGATGACCGCGGAAGCGGCCATATAGATGACAGTCAGAATGACGGTGACCTTTTTCCGGGAGGCGTGAAACAGCTCCATACAGTTGGCGACAATCGCTTCCAGAACGGAAATGCAGGAGGTCAGTGTGGCAAAGGCCGCCATGATGAAGAACGTGGCGCCGACGAAGATGCCCGGCGTTCCCATCGCATAGAATACCTTCGGAAGGGATACGAACATAAGGCTGGTGCCCGCACTCATGCCGTCTGTTCCGGAGAATACGTAGATGGACGGAATGATCATCATTCCGGCGAGGAGTGCCACCCCGGTGTCAAAGATTTCGATCTGATTGACAGAGCGGCTGAGGTTCACGTCCGGCTTCACATAGGAGCCGTAGGTGATCATGATTCCCATGGAGACGCTGAGTGAGAAGAACAGCTGGCTCATGGCGTCCAGAAGGATCTGCAGGAATCTTCCCACGGTCAGGCCGGAGAGATCCGGAGTCAGGTAGACGAGAAGCCCCTGCAGGCCGGTCCTGGTGACACCGTTTTCGTCCGTATGGCGGAGCGTCAGGGAAAAAACGGCGATCGCAACGATGAGGACCAGCAGAATCGGCATCATCCATTTGGATACCGATTCAATTCCGCCCTCCACGCCCTTATAGACGATGACGGATGTCACGGCCATGAAGAGCAGGGCGAAAAATACCGGAGATACCGGGGAGGTAATGAAAAAAGAAAAGAAGCCGTCTTCGGCGGCTGCGTTTCCGGCTCCGGTAAAACATACGACGATATAGCGGCTGATCCAGCCTCCGATCACCGCGTAATAGGTCATGATGAGGACCGGGACGAAAAACGTGATGATTCCGAGAAACTTCCAGCGCGGCCGCATGGCGGCATAAGCGTAAATCGAGCTTTTTCCCGTTTTTCTCCCGATTGCGATGTCGGAGGTCAGAAGGGTGAATCCGAAGGTGAGGACGAGACAGAGGTAGATGATGAGGAAAAGTCCCCCGCCGTCCTTTGCCGCGAGATAGGGGAACCGCCAGAGATTTCCCACGCCGACCGCGCTTCCGGCGGCCATTACAAATCCCAGCTGTCCGCTGAACGAGCCTGTCTTTGATTTTTTCTTTCCGGATCCGGCCCGGTTTTCCATAGATGCCATTTCGAGTTGATATCCTCCTCATTTGTTTTGTATATGTGAGCGGAAGAACCGATGGTTTGTGTGTGTAAGCAGTAAGGCCGATATTTTTTCATATATGATCGGAAAGGCCGATATTTTTGCGTGTGAGCGGAAATGCCGGCAATGTCCCTATATTATTCACAGAATCACAGTCCGTATCTGCCGCGGATCCATTCACGGAGAAAGACCAGCAGGAGCAGATGCAGCGGGTAGAAAACGTAGAAGAAATATTTCATTCCCGGCCTTCCCCGGGTGCGGCTGTAGAACGCCGCGGGAAGAAGGGACAGAAAGGATGCCGGTTCCTGAAACAGACAGAAGCACGCCCAGAGATCCGCGGTCACGGGATTTCGGTAAATTCGCCCGTTGAGATAGTAAAAGCATGCGAGAGCGCCGATCCCGAAGATGTCATAGTCCGTGCGAAGCGCCCATGCGGATGCGGCAAACGCGGCGACGGTCAGTATCTGAAGCAGTACGGCGGGAAGCCGGCCCGGGGACGATTTTCTCCGGACAAAATCGAGAACGCAGAACATCATCAGACCCAGCAGAAGGGTAAATACGGTGTTCTGCCAGCCGGGGTCCAGAACCTGATCCGACATGGCGAGATCGAAGGGAATTTCCGAAACCAGCGCAAGAAGCGCGATCCGCAGCAGATACCTCCGGAGGTTTCTTGTGTGGAAATACCCCTCCGCCAGAAGAAGGCAGAAGAGGGGAAAGGCAAGTCTTCCGACGACGTTATCCAGCACAAAGTACAGGGCCGGACTCAGCTCGTTCTGAAATACCTTCGCGAAATGGTCCAGGAACATACTGATACAGGCGATGATTTTCAATTCGTTTCCGCTCAGAGTTAATTTTTTTACGGGAAAGGAGTGGCTTGCATTCTTCATAAGCACCTCATTATACCACAAAGTACCGGAAGAAAAAATGCAACAAAATCCGGAAAAATTTTTGTGGATAGTGACATATTCTGCCGGCTTGAAAAAGAGCAGTCCGCATTATATTCTTATATCATCAAAGCTGTCACAGCGGCCGCACATCTTTCGCAGCGGCTCTGCATCTATCGTATCAGTTACACATCTGTTGCGCCAGTCATACATCGACTGCATCTGTTCCATCTGTTATACAAATTCCTGATGAAAGAATGATTTTATGAATACACGTTTTCTCGTTCTGACTCTTGCAGAGGGAGCGGCGCTCTTTGATCTGAAGGAGGAGCGGATCCCGAACCTGTGGCTTCTGACCGGACTTCTTTTCAGTCTGGCGGGGCAGCTCCTGCTGTTCCGGGACAGCTACCGGCATCCGGAATTTCTGTCTGCGCTGATTCCCCTTCTGCTTCTGTTCCCTTTCTATCTGCTCCGGATGATCGGGGCGGGTGATGTCAAGCTTCTGATGCTGATCGGGGTGTTTATGGCGCCCGGTCAGATTCTCCGCCTGCTCCTGCTTACTTTTCTGTCGGCGGCTGTCTGTGCCGTTCTGCGTTCCTGCATTTCATGGCCTGATTCAAACCGCGTCTGCTTTTCTGAAAGATTCCGATATCTGAAGACATATATATACATAGTCCGATCCGCTGTCCTGCTCCGGCCATCTGTCATGTGGGAACCATACTGGAATAGCAGCCGTCCGGAGGAGCGGGTGCATCTGGCGGTTTATGTGTTCGCCGGGCTGATCCCCTGGGCGGCCGGGCTGTATTGAACAGGCGCTTCGAATACGCAGAAAGACATACGGAGACTGTCAGTTTAGGAAAGGGTCCGGGAAGGAGAGAGACCGATGAAAAAAATACTTGCCGTGTGCGACACGGAAAGAGAATATGCGGTTCGTTTCATGAATTATCTGACGGAGAAGGAAAATCTTCCGTTTGAAATCCAGAGCTTTACCTCGGTGGAGACGCTGAGAGAATTTGCAAAAGGTCATCACATTGAGATTCTGCTGATTTCGGAAAAGGCCGCCGATGACGAGGTGCGTCAGATGGATGTCGGGACGGTGATCGTTCTGACGGAGGACGGCGCCGATCTCCTGAATGATGCATTTCCGGAAAAGGCGAAGTGCCGGCAGGTCTACAAATACCAGAGCCAGAGCCGCGTGGTCAGAGAGGTCATGGACTGTTACGGTGCGGAGAAAGCCGCGACGGGTCCGGAAGTTATCGCGAAACCGTCCTGCCTGAGAACCGGGATATGCTCCGTGTCTGACCCGGGGCAGAAGGTGATTTTTTCCATGCTGTACGGGCGTATCCTTGCGGAAAGATTTCCGAGTCTTTATCTGAACCTGGAGCCGAGGTCTGGCATGGAGCAGTTCCTTGACGAAAAGGAAGGCATGCGGACGCTCAGTGATCTGATGTATTTCTACCGGAGGGGCAGGAGCGGACTGATTTACCAGCTGAATACGATGCTTGGCAAATTCGGCCAGCTGGATTATCTGCTTCCCGTGAAGGATGCGTCGGACATCGCGGAGATGACAGAGGAGCAGTGGACCGGGATGATCGGGGAACTGACAAGGACCAGTACTTATCGCAGAATTCTTCTGGATCTGGACTGGCAGATGGAAGGGTTTGAGGAGCTGCTGCAGAGCTGTGAGGAGATCTATGTCATCGCGCATGACGATCCGGTTTCCAGAATGCGAAACCGGGCGTTTGCCGACGAGCTGGAGGCGTGCGCGGGCAGAGAGAGGATACGCGAGGTGATACTTCCGGACCCCGACGGCATGCCCGGAGGGGGTGATTTTCTGGAGAGACAGATGTCCGGAAGGCTGGGAAGGATCATTCGGGGCTGCGCGGATCCCGGAGAGACAACGGAGGAGGAAGAGCGATGCGGAACGAGGACATCTTTGAGAAAATACGGATCTGCCTGATGGATCATCTGGAGGATAACCCGGATCTGGAGGACGCGGAAATTCAGGAATTCATCGATGATCTGATTCTGAAGGAACCGTCTGCGTCACCGCTGTCGCTGGCGGAAAAGGAGCAGCTTCACAAATCGCTGTTCTATTCGGTGCGCAGGCTGGATGTCCTGCAGGAGCTGATGGACGACCCGGAGATCACGGAGATCATGGTAAACGGATACCGCCATATTTTTTTTGAGAAGGGAGGCCGGCTGTATTCGTGGAAAAGGCACTTTGCCTCAAGAGAGAGGCTGGAGGACGTGATTCAGCAGATTGTGGGAAGATGCAACCGGGTGGTGAATGAACAGAGACCGATTGTGGACGCAAGGCTTCCGGACGACAACGGCTCGCGCGTGAACGTTGTCCTGAATCCGATCGCGCTCGACGGACCGATTCTCACGATACGCCGTTTTCCGGAGGAGGCGGTGACGCTTGATCATCTGATCCGCTGGGGAAGTGTGACAAGAGAAGCGGCGGTTTTTCTGCGGGATCTCGTGGAGGCACGGTATTCGATGCTAATCGGAGGAGGCACATCGACGGGGAAGACGACATTTCTGAACGCGCTTTCCTCCTGTATTCCGTCTGAGGAGCGGATCATCACGATTGAGGACAACGCCGAGCTCCAGCTTCAGGGCATTCCGAATCTGGTGCGGATGGAGGCGAGAGACGCAAACCTGGACGGGGCGCATGCCGTCACGATCCGGGATCTGATCAAGGCGGCCCTCAGAATGCGGCCGACCCGGATCATCATAGGAGAGGTGCGCGGAGCCGAGGCGGAGGATTTTCTGATGTGCCTGAATACGGGACATTCCGGAAGCCTGGGCACAGCACATGCCAACAGTGTGAGGGATATGATTTCGAGGCTGGAAATGATGGTTCTGATGGGAGAGCAGCTTCCGGTTTCCGTCATCCGCAGGCAGATTGTGTCCGGAGTGGAGATCATGATTCATCTGACGAGGGAGGCAGACGGGACAAGGAGGCTCGGAGAAATCGCGGAGATTTCCGGGATGAAGGGAGAGGAGCCGGTGATCCGCACCCTGTTTGAACGGGACAGAGAAGGAGTGCTGAGAAAAGTCAATGAGCTTGGAAATCGTGAAAAACTGGAGAAGCTTTGGAGGAGGCGGGACCTCCCGTGAGAAAGGCAGAACGGACTATCGGGTTTATCATTTCACAGCTCCGGAGCTTCTGAAGTACGGTTCGGCCGGTCTGCTTCTGGGACTGTGCGTGGTATGGCTGTGCTACAACTCGGTTTATGCGGTGCCGGCGGCCATCCCGGTCATGGTTTTCTATCTTTTCGCGAAGAAGAAGCAGAAGAGGGAGGAGAGGCAGCGGCTGCTGAATTATCATTTCCGGGATTTTCTGTCCTCTCTGCACACCAATCTTCTAGCCGGATACTCTCTGGAAAACGGTGTCCGCATGTCGGCTGCCGACCTCGCGAAGCTGTATGGCAGAAAGGACGCGCTGGCAGTGGAACTGAAGGATATTACAGGGCAGATGCGGTTCGGAAAACCGGCAGAGCAGCTGTTCCTTGAGCTCGGAACGCGGAGCGGGGTGGAGGATATCATGAATTTCGGAGAGGTTCTGGTGATCGCAAAGCGGACAGGCGGAGATATGAGCCACATCCTGGAGTCAACCTGGAGAAATATCTGCGGGAAGATCGACACCCGGCAGGAAATTGATACGGTTACAGCTGCCAGAAGATATGAGCAGAGTATCATGAGCTTCATGCCGGCGGGAATCATCCTATACATGAGGGTGACATTCGAAGGATTCTCCGACAGAATTTACGGAAATCCGGCAGGTGCCGTCCTGATGACCTTCTGTCTGATTCTGTATGCGGGTGCGTTTCTGGCGGGAAGAAAGCTGTGCAGGATTGAGGTGTGAATCGTTTACAGCGGGAAGGGAGGAAAAATTGATTAAAATGGTGCTTCCGGCAGCTACGGCAGCGGCTGTCATCTGGCTTTTCCGTCATCAGAAGATATCCGGGGCCTTTTTCCTCGTACTGATCCTCAGTACCGCGGCCACAGGAGTGCTGGTCTTTCGGGAAATACAGGAGGGAGACTGGGAGACGGTGCAATCCGTGAGGAGGACATCGGGGGAAACCGCGGGAGAACAGGTGGATCTGGCCGTTGCCTCCGGCAGGGGCGAAAAGGAGAAGATCACAATTGAGATACAGGGACCGGGTTATTCCTCCCGGGCGGCGGAAGCAGAGCTGCGAAAGGAGATACAGGCGCTGGACGGGAGAATCCTGGGAAGAAACGAAGATTTCGAAAGGGTCGAGTGGAACCTGGAGCTTCCGGAGAGCTTCACGAATCCTTCGATGACGGCGGAGTGGTCCACCGACCGGCCGGATCTTGTCAGCTGGGAGGGCGTTCTCTCCCCCGAGGTTCCGGAGGACGGGGAGGAGGTGACATTGACCGGAAAGCTCTCACTGTCAGGAGAGGAGGAAGAATATCAGAGGGTGATGACGGTGTATCCTTCCAGAGAAAAGGAGGCGGTGCGAAAAAGAATTCAAAAGGAAAGTGAGATGCTGAATGAGAGAGCCGCGAGGAACGGAAGAGATCTGTCGGAGGAGTATCTGCTTCCGGAGGAGGCGGACGGACAGAAGCTGATCTGGTACAGAAAAATCGAGCATAAAGGAGCCTATCTCTGCATGATCATTCTGCTGGCCGGGATCGCGCCCTTTTTGTGGGGAAGGACAGGAAAGAGAAGGCGGAGCAGAAGCGAAGGAAGGTGCTTACCGGCCAGTATCCGGAGCTGGTAAGCAAGCTGCAGCTGCTTACGGCAGCGGGACTCAGCGTGAGAAAGGCGATGGAGAGGCTTGGAAAGGAGTATCGGGAGGTAGCCGTAACCGTGGCAGAGATGAATAACGGGGTGTATGAGCAGGATGCTCTGACACACTTCGGGGAGCGGTGCGGCACGCCGGAATACAGAAAGCTGGCGCTCCTTCTTGCGCAGAGCCAGAAAAAGGGAGGCAGCCAGCTGTCGGGAATGCTGGAAAAGGAGGTGCAGGAGGCTTTTGAAACCCGGAAGAGGCGGGCAAGAGCGGATGGAGACCGGGCGGCCGTACGCATGGCGTTTCCGATGTTTGTCATGCTTGGCATTGTACTGCTCATCATAATCATTCCCGCGACCATGCAGCTTTGAGAAAATCAGGGAGATGGAAGCACGGCACATAGTGCCGCAAACTGTATAAGCGCCCGCGCCGCAGGATGGCGGAGAAGGTTATTGTTTACCGGATATCTGAAAGAAACGATTTTTTATCTGATAATGAGGAGATAAAGGTGCTGTGGGATTCCTGTCTGGTCAGATAAGTGTAAACAGATCACAGGAAGAAAGCGGAGAAGAATTTTTGAGAAGAAAAGGAGGACAAAATGAAGAACTTGCAGAATGTGATACGAAACTTCTGGATGGAAGAGGACGCCATCAGTACGGTGGAAATCGTTCTGATCATCGTTGTATTGATCGGCCTTGTCATTATCTTCAAGAGCCAGCTCACCAGCCTGGTGTCGAATATTCTGAGCAAGATCACCAGCAAAAGCCAGGGAATCTGAGGAAGACCAATGAGGGACACGATGCGGAATCTGTCAGCGGGCAGACAGAGAGAAAAAATGAGCCGGGGCAGCATTACGCTGTTTGTCAGTCTGCTGCTTCTGGTTCTCCTGGGGCTGATCCTTGCGGGACTGAAATCCATGCGCCAGGCAGCCGCGAGAGCTACAGTGGCAAGCGCTCTGGAGCAGGGACTGTACTCGGTATTTGCGCAGTATGACCGCGAGCTGTTCGAGGATTACGGTCTGCTGTTTCTGGACGGGGGATACGGGGCATCCGGCCTGCGCCTGGACGAGGTGCTCCGGGAGACGGAGACCTGGTCGGAGTATATTCTGGATCCGACGAAGAACAATCTGACGGGAGGCGGCAATCTGCTGAGCATACGGCTGAACCGGGAGAATTGCTCGATGACAGGCTATGTCCTGGCGACCGATCAGGAAAACACTGCCTTTCGGAGACAGGTATGTGAACAGATGAAGCTTCAGGCCGGAGCAGAGCTCCTGAAAAAGATGTCGGAGGGTGTCTTTCAGAATGGAGAAAAAGCGGAAGAGCTGGAGAGACAGGCGGGCACTTACCGGACGGAAAATGCGCAGGCGTATTATGACAGAGATGTGGCCGAGGGGCTGTGCCGTCCGGTGCCCTCGGCTGAACAGAGCGGGGACGGCGCGGAGGAAGCATCGGCGGAGGAAATCGCAGAAGGATTCGGCGGCAATGTGGTGCCTGTCTGGGAGAACCCGCTTCTTTCTTATCAGCTCCTTCGGGGCAGAGGACTGCTGAAGCTTGTATTTGGAGAAGGAGAATCCGGGCTTTCCCGGAAAAGCGTAAGCGCCGGGGAGCTGCTGAGCGGCAGAGAGCATTCTCTGGGGATGGGCATGACCCCGTCGGAGTGGGAAGGTCCGATGGAAAAGATTCTGATTCAGGAATTTCTGATCGAGGATTTTCCGTGCTTTTCAGATAAGGATCAGCAGAAACCGCTCGCCTACCAGGCGGAGTATGCCATAGGAGGAAGGCGAAACGACCGGGACAATCTGAAGGTGGTTCTGTCGAAAATGCAGGTTCTCAGAGCGGCTTCGAATATGGCGTTTCTGATGACGGACCCGGACAAGAGGGCGCAGGCGGATCTGCTGGCCGCGGGGATCAGCGCGGGGCTTCTGAATCCGGAGCTCGCGCCGGTTCTGGCATTCGCGATCCGTGTGGCGTGGGCTTACGGGGAGTCAATACTGGATCTCCAGGTCCTGACCCGCGGCGGGAAAGTACCGCTGGTAAAGACCGCGGAGTCCTGGCAGCTTTCCATCGAAAATCTCGGAAGATTCACATCCGCAGCGGACGGGGAGAGAAAATCTTCCGCGGCCGGGCTGGAATACAGGGATTACCTGAGGATTCTGCTCCTGGGCGAAGGAACAAAGAAGCTGACGGAGAGAATTATGGATCTGACGGAGCTCAATATCCGGACCCATGAGGGAAAGGAAAATTTTCATCTGGATCACTGCATCGATGCGGTAAGCGTAGAGATCGGCGCGTCCGTCGGTACCAATACCTATACTGCGGAGAGAAGCTACGGATACGATATGTAACCTGATCACACGGAATCCGGCGGGGTGTCTCCCGCTTTGCGGGAGGGTCTGATATTCCCCCTACACCTAAAACGACAAAAAATACAGTATAAGCTCTGCGGAAACGCAGGCGGGCGCATCGTGCGCGGCCGTTTACAAAATAATATTTTATCATGAGAAAGGACATGAGATAATTCTGCGAATGTATTCCCGGATCCAAGCGCATTCGGGAGGCAGCCCGACGGATTCCGTACAAATGATCTGATGTGTCACACTTCGTGCGGGCGGAAGTGGCACATCTCAGGCAGAGGAAAAAATCGTGATAATCAAAGGAGAAGCAGCGGAAAGAAAAGAAGAAGGAGCAGACAGACAAACAGCGGAAAGAAAAGAAGAAGGAGCAGACAGACAAACAGCGGGAAGAAAAGAGCGAAGAACAGACAGAAGAGCAGCGAAAAGAGAGAAGGCGAGTACAGGCAGAAGAGCAGCGAGAAGAGCGGAGGAGAGAGCAGAGAGAAGAACAGCGGGAAGAAAAGGCAGATGGAGAAGAGGAAGTCTGACCGTAGAAGCGGCATGGTCGGTTCCCTTGTTTTTTCTGTGTGTGACGTCACTGATCTGTATGATGGACATTTACGGCCTGTATGTAAAAAGGATGGTCCGCCTTCAGGAAGCCGTCGAGAAAACAGGGGCGGCTGCGGGCCTTGTCGGGACTTATCAGGGGCCGTCCGTCATTGATCTTTGTGAGCCTGTTTCTTACAGACCGGAGTGGTTTCCGGTTCCGATTCCGGGCAGAAGGATTGCCGTAAGAGGGAGGGTTCATGCATGGACGGGAAGGGATCCTGAGGAAAATCGGGAGCTTCCTTCGGAGGAGGAAAACCGGCTGGTATATGTGACAGAGTACGGGAGTGTTTATCACACCCGTTCGGAATGCACCTATCTGGAGCTGAAGATCCGGAAGGTGCCCTCGGCGCTGGTCCCCGCGATGCGGAATGCCGGAGGAGGAAGGTATCACGCCTGTGAGAAATGTGTCGGAAAGGGAGGAATGCACGGCCTTGTGTATATCACCGGAGAGGGAGACTGCTATCACAATTCTTCGCGGTGCAGCGGACTTACGAGGAAGGTTCATCTCGTTCCGGCTTCCGAGGCGGAAGGAATGCATATCTGCAGCCGGTGTGCCGCAGAAGAAGGCAAGGAATAAAATGAAATGTCTGAGTAACGGAGCGCTGTTGCTGATTCTGACGGTAAATGGCGTATCTGATCTGAGAACCTTTCGAATTTTGCCGGGATTTACGTTCCTGCTTCTCGTGTCCGGCATCATCGCCCGGCAGGGAATCGATCTGCCGGCAATGTTTCCGGGGATTCTTTTTCTTCTGGCCGCTGTTCTGACAAGGGAAAAGGTAGGACCGGGCGATGGAATCGTGCTCCTCGCGTGCGGAGCATGGAGTGATCTTTTTACAATTTGCAGGATTCTGATTCTCGCGCTCATCGCGGCTCTCCTCACGGGAGCCGTAATGAAAGCGGTGCGCTCGGAAAAGAAAATAATATTGCCGTTTGTGCCGTTTTTATGGCTGTCCTGTACGATACTGCTCGCTTTCGGATTGACTCTCCGGTGAATACTTATGCCGCAGAATCTCTCTTTTGCCGCAGGATCCCTTATGAATGCTTTATTGGCAAGGAATTTATCTGCATTTTCAAAGAGCAGTGAGGAGAAAAAGAAGTGAGTGCAAAAGAAGTGAGTGGAAAAGAAGTAAATAGAAAAGAAGTAAGTGGGAAAGAAGTAAGCAGAAAAGAAGTAAGCAGAAAAGAAGTAAGTGGAAAAGAAGTAAGCGGGAAAGAAAGGAATGGAAGAGAACACCGAGGGTACGCTGCCCTGCGTGAGAAGGCGGCGCGGCTCTCGAAGGGAAGCATGACGGTGGAAGCGTCGTTTATTGTACCGGCGACGGTGCTGCTGACTGCACTGCTGATCATTCTGTGTTTCTATGTGCATAACCGGAACTGGTATCTGGCGGCGGGAGCAGAGGTGTGTCTTGCCGGAAACAGCCGGTATGACCGGGATATTGATGCGCAGAATATGGCGGAGAGAAAGGCGGAGGAGAGAGTGGAGGCGCAGGTTATGCCGGCATCCCGTCCGGCGGTTGAGGTAAGCTGCGGAAAAGGCGGAACGTCGGTTTCCTTCTTGAATCAGAGTTTTGCGGCGTTTCGGGATATTTTCAATCTGTCTGTGAGCGCGGATGTGGATAAGGTAACTCCGGTCGGAGAATTAAGGGCCGCCAGAACTGTGAGGAAAGCTGTCGAGAGGCAGTAGAACATGAAGATAATCAGACCGATGCTTTTGCATGGGGAGCGCCGGGATAAGCTCCGTTTGCTCCGTTTACGGATATCAATTGGACCGGGCAAACAGGGAACGTTCTGGCAGTCAGGAAGAAATGCAAGAAAGGAGGCGGTCCGATGAAGATTGAAAGCAGCCGTGATATCTGTCACAATTACCGGATCCTTTCGGAAGGAAAGACTCCGGACCGTGGCAGTTATATCGTGCGCATGGTGACAGAAAATCATATACCGGGTTTTATCGATTGCCGCATCCAGGAAATTGATGCCGGCACGCGCTATCTGTACGATGTGACTTCGAGGCAGTCGCTGGAGGATATCCTGGAGACAGAGAAGATCACGGGGCAGTTTCTGGAACTTCTGTACTCCTCTCTGCTTGCCGCTATCCGGAATCTCGAAGAGTTTCTTTTGGATGAAAACGGGATACAGCTGCGTCCGTCGCTTGTTTTTCTGAATGCGGAGAGAACGCGGATCTATTTTATATACTATCCGGATGAGGAAGAACCCTTTTCGGACCAGCTGAAAAATCTCGGAGAAACGATGCTTCCGCATCTGGATCACGGAGACCGAAAGTCGGTAATCATGGGCTACGCTTTTTATCAGAAGGCATCGGAGGGAAGCCTCTGCGTCGGGGATTTTCAGGAGCTTCTGGAGGAATGCCGTCCGAAGCCGGAGCCGGAGAGCCGGGATCTGATGAATCCCGGTGAAAAAGAACGGCGGGAGCAGCGGGAAAAGATACTGGATGAGTTTTTTGAGGAAGATAATCGTACCGTTGGCGAAGGGGTCTTTTCGCGAATTCGAAACTGGTTCTCACGAATGAAAAGAAAAGACGAAAGCTCCGGAAAAGAGGAAAGCTCCGAAAAAGAGGAAAGCTCCGGAAAAGGGGAACAGGGAGAAAGCCGTGATTTTCTTCCGGACAGAAAAAGAAAGGCGCAGAGAATCCGGCCGGAGCCCATTTCGACAGGTTTTCCGGATGAAAGAGATGGAAAAGGACCGCCGGAATCGACCGGGAACATGGCGATGGATATGATCGAAAGGAGAGAGGACCATTCGGAAGGAGACGAGGACGGCGGAAAGGAAACCGTGCTTCTGACGGCGGGTACCCGGGAAGCGGATCCGAAGGTTCTGGCCGTTTTGCTGCCGGACATCCGGGAACAGGGCTCCGAAGACCGAACATGGAAGAGCCGTGATCAAGGTTCTGCAGACAGGAGCGCTGACAGCCGCACAGGCGCGCTTGAATTGTGGAAAACGAACCATATTCTGGGAAAGAGCAGAAAATCAGCGGACCTTATTCTGAGTGTTCCGACTGTGAGCCGAATCCATGCCAGGTTTGTGTATCGGGAGGAGGGATACTGCATTATCGATCTGAACTCGAAAAACGGCACCTTCCGGAACGGGGAGCTGCTCGTCTCGGGAGAGGCATATCCGCTCAGAGACGGCGACCGGCTGCGCTTTTCGGATCAGTCTTTCATGTATCACACGTCGGGGATTGTTCAACGGCCTCCGGAAAGTGTATAATGGATCTGCTGTATATCACACAGGAAACGTACTGCAGCCGGTGCCGTAAATGGTACCGTCTGCTGATTGCTTCATGCCGTGCGCTTGTGTGACCGACAGTGAGATATATGAAATTTATGGACACAGACAGGGAGGACAATATCATGAATGATTGTATTTTCTGTAAAATTGCGGCGGGTGAAATTCCGTCGGCGACAATTTATGAAGATGATGATTTCCGGGTGATTCTGGACCTCGGACCGGCGACAAAGGGGCATGCACTGATTCTTCCGAAAAAGCATTATGCGGACATCACGGAGATTCCGGAGGATCTTTTATCCAGAGCGGCAGTGCTGGCGAAGAAGATTGTAACCTTCATGATGAAAGAATTGCCGTGTGACGGCTATAACGTGGTTCAGAACAATGGAGAGGCAGCGGGGCAGACCGTGTTCCATTTTCATATTCACCTGATTCCGAGGTACAATGGGGACGGTGCCGGCGTCACATGGAAGCCGGGAACTCTGACTGATGAAGTGAAGAAGGAGATACTGGAGAAGGCACGAAATCTCAAGTAAGCTTTTATCCGGGCTTTTCTTGTACTAAAGTATGTGATTAGATGCGCCTGAATGAAAGCCATGCCATCGGGAGTACCGCGAATACGCCTGTCACAGCCGGAAGAAAGATCGGCTGTGGCGGGCGTCGTTTTTTTTATTTACGCGAACAGTGAGCCGCAGCCGAATGCGAAGTATTCGTGTGCGGCGAGCGTCGCGATAGCGAGATAAAACTCGCGCAGCGTGTTTTATCTCGTTGCAGAGATCGGCTGCAGCAGCCGCGTTTTTTCGTGTTACTTTGTGTATTCGCGGATGAGATCGAGGATCATCTGTATGGAATCGGTGTGTCTGCTGTTCTTCATTGCGGAGATATAGGCATCCCGGTTGTCATGAAGCTTCTGTACGGCGGCGAGGAGGGTCTGTGTGGTGAGATTTTCCTCTTCGATTACCTCGCTGTACCCCTGCTTCTCAAAAGAACGTGCATTTAAAATCTGATCGCCGCGGCTGGCGTTAGCGGAAAGCGGAATGAGCAGGTTCGGAATGGCAAGGGTACTGATTTCGCAGATTGCATTTGCTCCCGCGCGGGAGATAATCAGATCGGCCATCGCAAAAAGATCCGGCAGTTCTTCCTTGATATATTCATACTGGCGGTATCCGTCGGTTTGATCCAGGGAGTGATCCAGATTTCCCCTGCCGCACAGATGCACAACCTGATACTGCTTCAGGAGCTCCGGAAGGGCTTCGCGGACATGGTTATTTACATTTACGGAGCCAAGACTTCCGCCCATGACGAGGATGACCGGCTTGTCCTGGGAAAGGCCGGTGAATGCATAACCCCGTCCGGCATCTCCCTCTCTCAGTTCCTTCCGGATCGGTGTTCCGGTCACAACGGCCTTTCCCTCCGGCAGACTGGAGAGCGTTTCCGGAAAGTTGCAGCAGACCTTGGAGGCATAGGGAATGCATATTTTATTTGCGAGTCCCGGTGTCATGTCTGATTCATGGATGATAACCGGAACCTTGCAGTTTTTCGCCGCGAGAACAACCGGAACCGCTACGAAGCCGCCTTTTGAGAAGACAATGTCCGGGCTGATTTTCTTTATCAGTTTTCTTGCTTCAAAAATGCCCTTCACCACGCGAAACGGATCCGACAGGTTCTTGGGGTCAATGTAGCGGCGCAGCTTGCCGGTGGAGATTCCGTAATAGGGGATCCTCTCCGCCTCAATCAGGCTTTTTTCAATTCCGTTGTAAGAACCGATGTAGGAAATCTTGTATCCCATGTCCTTCAGGCCCGGGATCAGGGCAATATTCGGAGTTACATGACCGGCGGTGCCGCCGCCTGTGAGAACGATGTGCTTCATCAAATGGCCTCCATAGATGCTGTGCGTGAATATTTCGGAACAGATGCTTTACTATCCAGATGCATTCTAGCTGATTTTATAGAAGAAATCAATTCCTGGAGATTCTGTCGGTCCCTCAAGTCCTATTGAAGTTACTGTTCATGCGCAATGTCATTAAGTTAAACTCTATGAGTTAGATTCCATTG
>CAIFEZ010000019.1:53040-69851 GCA_903789595.1 uncultured eubacterium 1-6 | reverse complement strand
ATCGTATTTTTTTATCGTGGTTTTTCTCCTCCTTAACTGCATGACATTGGTTCACACCAAACTCTATACGGCAAGGATTTTACAGCCTTGTTGCCGTTCGCAAACTGGCTGTAAAATCTTTGCCGCTTTAGTGGCGCGTGAACAGTAACGCTCTCAATGTCACTTCAATATCCGGCCTCGCCGTAGCCGTCAGCCGTTCCGCCGTCACCCGCGTCATAGGTGCTCCCGTCCGAAGCTGCATCACCCGTATCGGCAGTATTCCCGGTATCAGACACGGCTCCCGCCGCATCCGTTCCCGCTGTCTGGCCGGAGCTGTCGGATGTCCCGCTGTCTGCCGCACTTCCGGTACTGTCAGACGTACTTCCGGTACTGTCTGCCTCACTCCCTGCACTGTCAGAGGAAGTGCTCGCGGCACTGTCAACGGAAGTGCCTCCGGTCTCCGTTGTATCAAACACTATATTGACGGTATCCTCTGTATAGTCCTCAAGATGGAGGGTACCCTCCATCCCGGAAAGCTGGGGCAAAATAGCCGCAGCTTTGGAAATCTTATCCTCCAGGAGCGTGTCCCTGCCGAGCATGATCGTGATCTTCCCGTCGTTGTAGCAGAGGCTTATGTTCAGATCGCTGTCGAATATGATCTTATCCGGCCGGATATCAAATTTGCTGATCAGCCGGCTTAATGCCTGAATTGTGGAGAAAACGCTCTCATCCGAAACCGGCACAGCCTTGCCGACCGTCAGCTTCTCATCGGTCAGGCCGATGATTCTTGTAACATCTGTCAGGGCAGGATGATACTCCGTGTCCGCGGAAGAACCGCTTCCCGATCCGGCAGAGCCGGACGATGCGGACAGAACATTTTCCGATACCTCCGCCTGACTTCCGGAAGCTTCCGCAGAGGAGGCCGCTGCAGAGGCAGCCGCAGCCTTCTGCTTCTCTTCTTCTTCCTTTGCCGCCTTCGCGCTGTCATAATCGTTCTGTGTGATATCCGGAACGCCGTCACCGTCGATATCGATCAATTGGACGCCCGAAGTCGTCTGATCAACGGTTCCGTCGCCGTCTGTATCGACAAGCCAATTGCCGTCCGCATCTGTCTCCGGAACCCCGTCGCCGTTCAGATCCACAAGTGTGGCCGTAAGACCGAGCGACTGATAATCGGTCTTTGCGGAGGAGGAAGAGGACACTGACGACGACGAAACCGATGACGAGGAGACGACCGATTCGGTCTCCTCCTGGTCCGATGTCGGGTTGTCGTCCTTCACCGCCTCAAGCACGATTCCATTCGCATCGAAATAATAGTCGATTCCCTCCTGCTGGATATAACCCACAGGAGAATTCTCATTCACGACAAGCCGTACGCTGCTGTGTCCCGTGTACTCTGCCTGTATGGATGAAATGAACGGCGCATCCGACGGCTCTATTATCTTCCTGACAAAGCAGAGATACAGAGAATTCCGGTCCGCAAAGCTTCCGAACACCATCTCGCGGATCTCCTTTTCCGAATATCGTGAGCTCCCTGTCACTTCCGCGTTGCGGTCCGGAACATAGAATACTCCGATGAAAATCACGAAGCAAACCAGGAGACCTCCGATTGCCGCGAGAATGATCCTCAGTCTTTTCCTTCGGATTCTCTCCCTTTTCTTCTTTTCCAGATGCTTTGTTTTTTCCTGATCCAAACCGAACTCCTTTATTCGTGAGCGCCGTACAAGTCTCTGACGTACTGCTTGAACATATCTCCCCGCTGTTCGTAGTTGTCAAACTGCCCCCAGCTCGCGCACGCCGGCGACAGCAGCACAGCGTCACCGGGGACCGCATGCCCGGCACACGCCTTCGTCGCTTCTTCCAGATTATCGAAGAACGCGATGTCCTTCTCCGGAAAGCCGAGTCTCACCGCAGTTTCTGCGATCTTCTCCCGGGTCTGCCCGATCAGCGCAAGAAACTTTACCTTGCCGTCAAAAGCTCTGATCCAGTCGTCAAAGGCCAGCTCCTTGTCAAAGCCTCCACCGATCAGACAGGTCGGCCGGTTCATAGCCTGAATTCCCTTGATGGCCGCATCCGGATTTGTGCCCTTGGAATCGTTGTAATACTTAACGCCGTTCACCTCAGCCACATATTCGATCCGATGCTCTACGCCCCTGAAGGCGCAGATCGTCTTACGAATGCTGTCCATCGGTACGCCCGCATGGTACGCCATCGCAACGGCCACCATGATATTCTCAAAGTTGTGAAGCCCCAGAAGCTGAAGCTCATCTGTCCGCACCACCGGAAGAATTTCTTTTCCGTCAGCGATACAGATCGTTCCTCCGTCCAGATAAATTCCCCGATCCAGGACTCTGCGGCTCGAGAAATAGATCACCCGCGCCTTTACCTTTTTGCCGAATTCACGGAGTACGCTGTCCTCATAATTCAGGACACAGATGTCCTCCGCCGTCTGATTCTCCGCAATTCTTTCCTTACAGCGGATATACTCCTCCATCGTATGATGCCGGTTCAGGTGATCCTCTGTAATGTTTGTGATCGCCGAGGCAGCGGGATGAAAGCTGTCAATTGTCTCCATCTGGAAGCTGCTGACCTCCGCTACCGTCCATGCATTCTCACTCTGTTCGAGAACAACGTCCGTGTAAGGCGTTCCGATATTTCCGACAACATAGACCTCCGGGAAATAGTTCTTCATGATCTCCCCCAGAAGCGTCACAGTCGTCGTCTTTCCATTGGTTCCGGTAACCGCGAGCACCTTTCCCTTTCCGATCCGGTAAGCAAGCTCGACCTCTCCCCAGACCGGAATCTTTCTAGCGTAAAAATCCTGAACGACCGGAATATCGCAGGGAACCCCCGGGCTCATAACCACAAGGTCAATCTGCTTCGCCTTTTCCTCCGGAAGGGTTCCGAGAATAATTTCCACATTCGCCCCCAGATGATCCAGAATCTTCTGCCGATCTGCTTTCGCGTTGCCGTCGTAGATCACCGGCACCGCACCCTTTGCCAGAAGCAGGCGTGCCGCTCCGATGCCGCTCTTTCCGGAGCCGAATACCAGTACTTTCTTTCCCTTTAAATCCATTTTCTTATGTCCTTTCCTTTTTCCGAAACGAGATAAAACGCGCTGCGCGAGTTTTATCTCGCTATCGCGACGCTCGCCGCGCACGAATACTTCGCATTCGGCTGCGGCTCACTGTTCGCGTAAATAACGGTCCCGTCCCTGGGACGTTGAGCTATACGCAGAACATTACCATAAATGCCGCTTACTTTGTCGCAAGGAGACAGAGAAGCGCCGTGATGATCGTGAACGTCGTCACAATCCTCGTCTCAGACCAGCCGCAGAGCTCAAAATGATGGTGAATCGGTGTCATCTTGAAAATCCGTTTCCCATGCGTCAGCTTGAAATATGTGACCTGAAGCGCTACAGAGACAAGCTCAAAAGCATAGATAAATCCCACAATCGGAATATACAGCGGCATCTTCATCATATAAGCGCTTCCCGCGACAAATCCGCCAAGCGCAAGAGACCCGGTATCACCCATGAAGATCTTTGCCGGGTAGGCGTTGAACAGAAGAAATCCCATCAGCGAGCCGACCACAGCGAAGGTAACAGGCGTGATTCCGCCGGACAGCATCATAGACGATACCGAGAAGAACAGCGCAACCACTATTGTGACAGAGGACGCCAGGCCGTCCAGTCCGTCGGTAAAGTTCACGCCGTTTACCGTCGCGAGGATTACCAGAAACGCAAACGGAATGCTGAAAGCTCCGAAATCGACAGACGCCGCGGTATTGAAGGGAACAAGCATGGACAGAGATACCCCGTACACATGCACCATGACATACAGGAAAATCGCGGTCACGATAAACTCAAGGATCAGCTTCTGCCACGCGATCAGGCCGTCAGAACGGTGAAGCACCACTTTCAGGAAGTCATCCAGAAAGCCCACCAGCCCGAACCCGAAGGTCAGAATCATAATCGGAACTATCGCCGGCTCAGAGCGGAAATACAGAAGCGCCACAACGAGAATGCCCAGAATGATCGCAATGCCGCCCATTGTCGGCGTTCCGGCTTTCTTCAGATGAGACGCCACGCCCTCCTTCCGTTCTGTCTGATCCACCTTTTTGCGGTTCAGGAAAGGAATCAGCAACGCCGTACAGACAGCTGTCACCAGGAACGCGATAAATACCGGTAAAAATTCAATCCATTTCATATCATGTCTCCCACTCTTTACGTAATATAATAACTGACCGGCGCCCAAACAAGCCCGGCCAGTAACCATTTATTGCATAAATTCCGCATCCTGTCAACCGCCTGCGAAGGATGTTTCTGAACTGCTGCTGTTTCTGTTACTGTTCACGCACAACTGACAAGGCAACGATTTCACAGCACCTTTGCCTGAGCATTACTGGCTGTTAGAAGTTTTATCCGTAAATTTTTCGTTGAATGAATAGCGAGGACTGTTTGACGAAGGCGCTCGCGCCTGAGGAGTTCCGCAGCTTCAATAAAAAAGGATAAAACTTTGTTACAGCCAGTTTGCGAATGGCAACAGGGATGTGAAATCTCTGCCTTTCAGATATACTGCGAACAGTAACCTGTTCCTGCGCAGCTGCCCCGGCAGGGATCCACAGTGCCTTTGCCAGTTTGCGAACAGCAGCAGGGCTGCGAACCCCCTGCCCTTGCCGCCGCATTACGGATTCTCCGACAGGTAATTCGACAGATCCTCGTTGCTCACACCGTCCGTGAAGTAGTCGTTCCCGCTCTCGATATCCTCAGAGCCGATGTCCACGGTCGGCAGTTCCGTTCCGTCCTGCGCCGTGCCGACGGTTGTATCATCACCGGTCACGGTTTCTCCCGCCCCGGCTGCTGCGGAAGCCGCATCCGTGTTCCCGGAAGAAGCGGCATCTCCGGAAGATGAAGTTCCGGTCGTCGTATAGATCGGTCCGTTTTTACCGATTGAGAACTCCTTGTTGATCATCTGGGCGCTGGTCACAAATCCCGTCTCCACGTCAGAGGCTGTATATCCGTCTTCATCCGGGAAAATATTCATATACGGAAGCAGCTCTGTGAAGATGTTTCTCGCGATGCTTTCCGCGTAGCAGGAGGATTCCTGATTCTCCGTATTCGGTTCGTCCACCGTGACGTAGACTACAACCTGCGGATCATCGAGAGGCGCGAATCCGATAAAGGAAAGAATATACTTATTGTTGCCGCGGGGAAGCTTCTCCGCGGTTCCTGTTTTGCCTCCCATGCTGTAGCCCGGAATTTTTGTCACATACCCGGTTCCTCCATACTCCATAACCGAGCCCATTGCCTCGCGGACCTTCTTGCTCACTGCCTCCGTGTTTGTCCTTCTCTCGAGAACCGGATTGATGGTCTGAACGACGGCGCCGTTTTCATCTGTAATCTGCTTGACGACATGGGGCTTATAATAATATCCCCCGTTGATAGCGGCGGAAATAGCGGCGGCCTCCTGAATCATGGTTACGGTAAAGCCCTGACCGAAGGATGAGGTTGCCAGCTCCACCGGTCCCATCGTATCCGCGTCAAACAGAAGTCCCGAGCTTTCTCCCGGAAGATCGATTCCGGTCTTCATGCCGAAATTAAAGATATTGTCGTATTTCAGGAACTCCTCTTCACCGATCAGAGCGCCGATCTGCATCAGCGCGTCATTGCAGGAATATTTCACAGCCTCGTCAACAGTCACCTGGCCATGCGTGCTCTCACAGGCGATATATTTGTCGGCGACCTGCTCTCCTCCGTCACAAACAAAGGTGGAGTTATCATTCAGGACTCCGGTCGTGTAACCCTCCGCAACGGTAATCGGCTTGTACACGGATCCCGGCTCAAACGCACTGGATATGGTGTAATTCTGCCACAGGCTGCTCAGAGCATCCATCATATCATCGTTGCTCATCTTCTTGATTTCCTCGTCCGAGTAGAACGGAGTCAGATCCCGCGGATTGTTCAGATCATACCACTTGTCGGAATCCATCCCGAGAACCTCCCCGGTATTCGGGTCCATCACAACGACACCGATGTTGTTTGCGCCGTTATTCTTCTCTTCGTTATCCGCCAGCTCATTTTCGAACTGCTGCAGCGCATCGCGGATAATCTGCTGAATATTGACATCGATCGTGGATACGACATTGTCTCCGTCCTTCGCGGCAATCGTGGACTGCTCGACATCCGCATTGTCCGTGTAATAGCCGTACTGTCTTCCGTCGACCCCGTTCAGGATGTCCGAATAGTATCCTTCGATACCCCAGTCCGCGGTTGTTCCGTCATAGGTGAAACCAATCGTATCACAGGCAAGAGAATTCAGCGGGTACGTCCGGACATATTTCTCCTCGAACCAGACGCCCTTGATGTTTTCCCTTTCCGTCTTCTCGGCGTCGGTGAGACCTGCGTTCTCCTCGCTGGTCACATCTGTATATTTCTCAAACTTCTGCTTATCCGTGATGGACAGCCCGCTTTTCAGAATCTGATACTGACTGTTCTTTGTGTCATCATCCGTCAGCAGCTTACGGATCGAATTTTCATCGATTCCCAGAATGTTGACAAGTGCCTTGACAGTCGGTTCCAGGTAGGCCTGACTCGTGGTTCCGTCAAGACCATCCACCACCGTATTCACAACCTTGCAGTCAAGGATGACGTTGTACTCCTTTTCGCTCGACGCCAGTATGGTTCCATTCCGGTCTGTAATATCCCCTCTCCGATACGGTATCGTAAAGCTGGAGTACTGCTGCTGTGCCTGTGTCTGCACGATCCGTTCATACCGTTCGCCCTGGGAAGCGTTGATATAGGTGATCCGAAGAGCAAGCCCCGCTAGACAGACAGTCACCAGAAGGAACAAGCCCACCAGTTTCCTGCTTGTGCCAGGTCCGATCCGGCGCTGACGCATGCGGCGTTCCCTTCTCTTCTCCTCACTCTCTCTTCGTTTCATTTTTCTGCTCAAGTCACAATCTCCTTTTCCAGACGCACAGTCCTGAATATTTATAGAGCCTGTACCGCTGCCGTTCACGCCTTACTGGCCTGGCATGATTTCAGATTTCCGCGAACAGCAGCCCTGTACCATCTTCGGCCTCTCTAAATAAAGTGCCGCATACTGTATGAGCTGCGCATACATTACGAGCTGCGCATTCCTTCATGCTTCGCGCTCCCGCAATTCCGCAGTAACGCATCAGAACCATATGAACTAATCTGGGAAGCCGCGGCGTATCGCTTTCGTAAACAGCGGCGCGTCTTCTCAGATCAATTCACATGGTTCTGAAATTATAACATAATTATTTCTGCCTGTCTCGTTTTCTCCGAAGCATCCGGATCCACCGTCGTCCGGAAGCATTCTTTCCTCCCGGCGGCGCGAATCAGCTGCCATCGTCGGATAAGCTCCGGTACTGACGCACATAGCTCTCATCCTCTGCATTATAGTAGCGGATCTGGGATTCCGTGGCATAATGCATATTCAGCTTATTCAGTGCGGTATCCTTCACATCATCCATCGAAAGCGATGCCATGGTTTCCTTATAATATGCGTCATTATCCGCCTTAAGCTGACTGAGCGCATTCTGCATCGAAGCGATCTCTTCTGTCTGATTGGTCAGATCAGAGCGGAGCTGCAGATAGTGAATACAGAGAAAAACCGTAACGATACAAACCGCGGAAAGAAACAGTACATACCCCGCGCTCATACTCTTCGCTCTGGCGCGGTTATGCTTCGTCCGCTCGCTCACCTTCGGTTTCGCCTCCTCGATAATATCCTCCTCCGTCTCCTCTTCGAAGCTTCGGACGGCATTACCGTCTTCATATGACTCCTGCAGTCTGTAGTATTTCACCGAGCCCGATTTTATCGAATTTACCCTTCGTTTTGCATTTGTATATGATTTCGAATTTCTTCTGGCCATTCCTGCTATCCTGTATTCAGGAAAATCATCCTGCGCTTCTCTTCTCGAACACCCTGAGCTTGGCGCTCTTCGAGCGGGGATTTTCTTCCATTTCTTCTACCGACGGAACGATAGGCTTTCGTGTTACGACAAAACCCTTTGACTTTCTCCCGCAGACACAGACCGGAAACTGCGGAGGGCAGATGCACGGGTTTTCATTTCTTCTGAAAATATTCTTGACGATGCGGTCTTCCAGAGAATGAAAGGTGATCACGCAGATTCTTCCTCCCTCATTCAGCAGACCGATCATGCTGTCCAGCGAATCCTTCAGAACATCAAGCTCCCCGTTCACTTCAATACGGATTGCCTGAAATGTACGTTTCGCCGGATGTCCGCCTGTCGCTCTCATTCTGGCCGGAATAGAGGCCTTGATGATATCGGCAAGTTCCCCGGTTGTCCGGATTAGTTTCTTCTCCCGTTCCAGACAGATATGTTTGGCGATATTCTCGGCAAACTTCTCCTCGCCATAATCACGAATCACTTGATACAACTGCTCTTTGCTGTAAGTATTTACGACCGTGTAAGCAGAAAGCTCCCGTCTCTGGTCCATTCTCATGTCCAGCGGGGCGTCTGCCCGGTAGGTAAATCCCCGGCTTGAATCATCCAGCTGATGCGAAGATACACCAAGATCCAGCAATATGCCGTCCGCGCCGACAATACCCTGATCCGCCAGCATGCTTTTCATCTCGTGATAGTTGCCGCGAAGAATCGTTACCCGATCCTTATATTCCATAAGACGATTCCCTGCCGCCTCAATCGCGTCCGCATCCTGGTCAATCCCGATGAGTCTTCCCCCGCCTGTAAGACGCCTGCAAACTTCAAACGCGTGTCCGCCACCCCCTAATGTGCCGTCCACGTAGATTCCGTCAGGCTTGATATTCAGATTCTCGATGGTCTCATTTAACAATACCGATTTATGACTGAATTCCATATTCCAGCTCCTGCGTCAGACTTCAGATTGACACTCCAATATCCTGCAGTCCCTTCGCAATGGCATCCATGTCTTCGTAATCGTTGTTATCCGCCCACCGGTCCTTGCTCCAGACTTCAATGCGATCCAGGTTCCCGGCCAGAATCACATCCTTCTCCAGACCAGCATATTCCCGCAGTGTACCCGGCACGAGAATTCTCCCCTGCTTGTCCAGTTCACAGCCTGTCGCTCCGCTGACAAAGAAACGGGTGAAGGTTCTTGCATCTTTGCTTGTAAGTGGCAATTGGGCCAGTTTCTCCTCAAAGGCTTTCCATGATGCAGCCGGATAGATGGAAAGACATCCGTCCAATCCTCTTGTCAGGACAAAACTCTCCCCAAGTTCTTCCCTGAATTTGGACGGGATGATCAGTCTTCCTTTGCTATCGATTGTATGGCTGTACTCACCCATGAACATAGAAACATTAACCTCATTCGTGACTGCGGCGGAGAATTCACCACTTCCTCCCCACGAAGTGTTCTGGTCCCCCTTTTCTACCACTATTCACCACAAATCGCCACCTATGTTCCCATTTTAGTCTCAGGCCCCCTAAAAATCAACCGATTTTCGCGAAAATTATGTGAAAAAACCGGCCCCGAAACGGGGCCGGCCTGTCTAATGCCATATGGCGGATCTGCCGCACGCTGCAGCAGAAGGATCTGCAGGTGCTTCTGCCGCTGCAGATATGAGGCTATTTCTTATGATCACAACGATTCAGCGCCTCAATCCCGATAATCTGCGGTTCTCTCGATGCGGGGACTAAGGAAGCCTTCAGCTCCAGGACACATCATAGTTACATATGACTAATTCGGAATATCCGGAATCAGCTCCACATAGTACTGATCAAACTTGTCCTTCAGTCTCTCACGAATGGCGTCCCTCACCAGCTTCAGATGATGCAGAACCACCACATCGGATTCACTGTCGATGTATATCTCTACCCATGTCTTGCGCCCGGTCTGGATTACCTCAAGGAAGCTGATCCCGCACGAGTACTTCCGAAGCTCCTCCTCGGCAGCCTCGCGCACCTCCTCCAACGTTTCCGGAGACGCTGAAAACAGCAGAAGGCTGCGCGTGTTCGCGGCGATCTCCCGAATCGGCCGGATGATCAGAACCACTGCCATGACCGATGCGATCACCGGATCCATGTATGGCGTTACAAACGCATACGGCGTTTTCTTCAGAAAAATCGTCAGCAGGAACGCCAGTGCGAGGCCCGCGCTCGTATACACATAGATTTTCCACGAATAAATCTCCGCCTCAATGATCATCGACTCATACTTTCGGCTCAGATGCTTCAGAAGCAGGCACATTGCGAGAGTGCCGATACTCGAGATCATCTCATACACGAAGACTGTACCGGCATCAATCGTATGCCCACCGCCGATTATCGTGCGGATATTATCATACAGAAGATCAATGTCCACGATAACCAGCGCGAGGTACTTCATGATGATGAACAGAGATTCCACCTGGCCGTAGCCATACGGATGGCGCTCTGACGCGGGCTTATACAGATACGGAATCAACACCATCAGCGGCCCGATGAGGATCACATCAACAAAATCAAACACAAAGTCCATCAGAACCGCTCTGGATCCCGCGAACAGGAAAATCAGAAACTCAGCGGCGGCAAAGGCCACTGTTCCGATAAAAGAGATACGCATCGCAAGCTTTTCAATTTTCAGTTTTTTCTCCTGCATAGACAGCTGTCTCCACTCTCTTTGCGGCCCCGAACCGGCAGCAGCCCGGCCCGAAACTCTCCTCTCAGTCCCCGGGTCAGTCGTCTTTTCCGGCGGTTCCGTCCATCACGCCGGCGAGAACGCTGTCGTGCGCCTGCTTTTCAAAGCGGTCCTCCAGCGGCTCCAGATCAAAGCCTCCATATTTCCGCTCCAACGCCGTTTTCAGCAGAAAATCACAGAATTCCGGATTCTTCGGAAGCACCGGCCCGTGACTGTAGGAGCCGAAGACATTCCGGTAATGCACGCCCTCCGTGCCGTCTTCTCCATTATTTCCATATCCCTTCAGAACCGTGCCAAGCGGCTTCACGCCCTGTCCGAGATACGTCCTGCCGCTGTGATTTTCAAAGCCGACGACCGTACTTCCGCCGCAGGACTCCTCCAGCCGAAAGGCGTAGTTATCGATCATCCGCGTGCTTCCGCCCTTCGTATAAAAATCAACGGCACCCAGGAATTCGCATTTCACGCCGTCATAGGTTTCGTAATAATGTCCCAGCATCTGATAGCCGCCGCAGATGCAGAGGAAGGTCTTCCCGTCTTCGATGGCGGAACGGATCGCATCCCCCTTTCCCGCCTTCAGATCCTTCAGAAGAACCTCCTGTTCAAAGTCCTGGCCACCGCCGATAAAGAACAGATCATACCGGGAGAGGTCCTCCGAATCTCCCAGGCCGACCCGGGCAATGCTCACATCTATGCCTCTCCACTCCAGCCGTTTCTGCATGCAGCGGATGTTTCCGCGGTCCCCGTACAGATTCAGCACTTCCGGGTAGAGATGACAGATTTTCAATTCACTCATAGATTTCCCTCCCTGTCAGCCTTTCCAGAATTCCTGCTTTCCGGTGATGGCTCCGAGTGCGGCACGCAGAGAAAGCATCGAGGTATAATTCGGAAGAACGAACACCGGAACACTGCTTTGCTTCAGCTTTTCAATCAGCTCCGCATTGCCGTCCGCCTTCTCGATGTCCTTCTCATCTGCTCCCGCGTACTTCAGCCTGAGCTGCATATCATCCGCCCTGTCTCCCAGCACAAAGGTATGCTTCATATGGGGATCCCCGCATACCTTTTCGAAGTCCGCGTCCCAGATCCAGGAAATATCATGTCCGTCCGCGGTCCGGTCATTCAGACAGAAAACAGCCTGATAATCCTCACCCAGTCCGGACAGATAGGACAGTGCCTGATTGCACCCGGCCGGATTCTTCACCAGAATCATCTGAACCGGAACCTCTCCCAGACGGAAGGTTTCCATCCTGCCGAAGCTGCTGTGTACATCTGCAAGCGAAGAAATAACTTCACTGCGGTCAAATCCCGCCGCCTGATACGCGGCGATCGCGGCCGCTCCGTTGTAGATATTATAGACGGCAGGAAGGCCGATCGTAACCTCCTGCTCCGTTTCCGCAGAAGCAGCTGCCACAGCTCCCGCGCCGTCCGCAGATTCTGCGCGATCCGCGTTTCCGTCTGTCCCGAACCGCATTCGAATGATGCTTCCGGAGGAGGATACCTTCTCGATCTCCGTCACGGCAACCGCCGGACGAATCCGACGGTATCCGCATTTCGGGCAGCGAAACCCTCCGAGATGCGCGTAGGTATGATAATCATATTCATATTCCGTTCCGCACCGGATGCAGTATCTCGCATCCGAGATTTCCACATTCTTCTGCTCTCCGACAGGGCAGTCAATTCCGAACCAGGTTACCGGATTCGGAACCCCGAGCGCCAGAGATGCCGTGAGAGAATCGTCCGCATTCAGGCAGAGAATCGCGTCCGGAACCAGTCGGATTCCCTTGCGGATCTCTTCAAGTGTATGCATGACCTCTCCGTACCGGTCCAGCTGATCACGGAACAGATTTGTCACGACGATTACCTTCGGGTGAATCTTCGGAACGACCTGCTTCAGGGCGCCCTCATCACATTCGATCACCGCGTAATGCTTCCTCGGCCTTCCCGTCGCCGTCGCGCTCGAAGTGAACTCTGCCGTCACGCCCGGCAGCAGATTCGCGCCTGACCTGTTCGCCAGAACATCTCTGCCCGCCTCCGAAAGCGCGTGCCCGATCATGTTCGACGTCGTCGTCTTTCCGTTTGTGCCGGTCACCACAATGATTTCCATGCCTCGGGATACCGACTCCAGAATATTGCTGTCAATCTTCATCGCCAGACGGCCCGGCGTCGTCGTTCCGCCCCGGTGCATTATCCGGAGAGCCGATCTCGATGCCTTGCATGCCCCGACGGCAAGCATGGTTTTTACAACATTTGCCATAGTTTTCTTCCTTATTATATTATATAATGATGTGCCTGCCAGAAGCAGTTACGGATCACGGTATATCTGCACCTGCCGGATCGCACCGGCCGCGAATTCTTCCGTATCAACGTAAAAAACAACCTTACCATAGCACATGCCCCGTATGATTTCAAGATTTCCGGCTTCGGTTATTATTTCACACATTCCTTTCAATTCCATGCTAAAATATAATTTAACCCAATTCAGATGGTACGTTATACAGACGATACGATATACAGAAACGAGGAAATCAGAATGGAAATCGAAAGAAAGTGGATGGTGAAGGGATGGCCGGAGAAGGCTTTCCCTCTGCTCTTTGAATATCAGATGCGCCAGGGCTATCTCTCGGTCACTCCGACCGTCCGGATCCGGGAGGAGGCAAGTAACGAAGGAGATACGGATTATATTCTCTGCTTTAAATCCGCGGGGACGCTCGCCAGAAAGGAGATTGAGCTTTCGATCACGGAAGATAAGTTTCATCAGCTCGAGGATCTGATCGGTCTTCCGCTCATTCCCAAGATCCGGAGGACCTTTCTGCTTCCGGACGGAAGCCGTCTCGAGGTGAATCATGTCGACGAGGGACAGAAAACAGAATTCTGGTACGCCGAGATCGAATTTCCGACCGTGGAAGCGGCTCTCTCCTGGAAACCGGACGATGCCGGCCTTGCCGCCTACCTCGACGACGAGGTTACCGGGCAGCCCGGGCAGAGCATGGGCGCCTACTGGATCCAGACAAGGCATCCCGGCCTGCCGGACACTGAACCGGAGACCCCGAACGAGGATACGGAAAGCTCCGTATACGGCAAATACAAGCCTGCGCTGAAGCTGGTAATGGACAGCATGACCGACCGCATCCGCGCCTATAACGACAGCTTTCGTTCCCGGAAGGGCGAAGGTATCTACGAGCATCTGAAGGCCCGTATAAAAAGCGAGGAAAGCATGCGGGAGAAATGCCGGCGAAAGGGGCTGCCCGAGACACCGGATTCCGCGCTGAATGTCATCACGGACGCCATCGGGCTCAGAATCGTCACCCGGTTCATCGACGACATCTACGCCATCATCGATCACCTGAAGGCCTCACCCGATCTGGCCGTTGTGACGGAAAAGGATTACATACGGAATGCTAAGCCGAACGGTTACCGGAGCTATCATATGATTCTCAAGGCAGCCGTTCCGTACGAGGACATCAGAGGCAATTTTCCGGGAGAATACTATGTGGAGATTCAGCTGCGGACCATCGCAATGGACATGTGGGCAAGCCTGGAACACCAGCTCAAGTACAAGCAGAACATTTCCAACGCACCGATGATCACGTCCGAGCTGAAACGGTGCGCAGATGAACTCGCGTCCTGCGATGTCTCCATGCAGACAATCCGCGCACTGATCAACGGAAGCGATACCAGGGAGCAAAGCTGATGAATTCATCAGTCTGAAGAACCCGTCCGGCTGACGGATATCCCAAAACCGATGAGCGCCCAAAGGCCGACGATCTGCGGAAGAAAGACGGATATCCCGGCCGTAAATGCATCAAAGCAGGAAGGAATAAATAAAATGAGAATATTGCTGGCAGAGGATGAAACCGATCTTTCCCGTGCGCTTGTCGCGGTTCTTTCACACTCCGGTTATGAAACGGACGCCGTCTATGACGGCGAGGCAGCCGTGGAAAAGGCATCGTCAGCCCCTTATGACTGTATGATTTTCGACATCATGATGCCGAAGATGGACGGCATAGAGGCCCTGAAGATTCTGCGGAGCCGGGGCAATGTGACGCCGGTCATCATGCTTACCGCGAAAGCGGAAATCGACGACCGCATCACTGGTCTGGACGCCGGCGCCGACGACTATCTGACCAAGCCGTTCGCGATGGGCGAGCTCCTGGCGCGGATCCGCTCTCTTACCCGCCGCTCCGAGTCCTACACGCCAAAGCAGCTCAGCGTCGGAGGCGTCACCCTGAACACCGACGAGCAGGAGCTTTCCAGCCACAATTCCATACGCCTCGCCGGAAAAGAAACAAAAATGATGGAGTTTTTTATGCTCAACGCCGGAAAGGAACTGACCACACAGGAACTCCTGGATCACATCTGGAGCGACACTGCCGAGAAGGATCCTGAGATCGTATGGGTGTACGTCTCCTATCTCCGGAACAAGCTCCAGGCAATCCAGGCGGATATTGAAATCACCGGCGAGCGCGGCGGAAGCTACCGGCTTCAGACGCATGACAGAGAAAAAGCGATATGAAGAAAAGAGGCTGACAGATGGTAAAGAAATTACAGCGGCAGTTTATCCTCTATTCCACTCTCGCCGTAGTCATTCTGATGGTTCTTCTGCTCATTCCGGTCAACCTGTTCAACTATCTGAACAGATCCTCTGATATCCGGAACGAGCTCAAATATATTGCGGATAACGGCGGCGAGCTTCCGTCCATCACACTGAATGAATACAAGGATTATCTAAAAAAAAGTGACCCGGATTACCACGATCTTGATACCTCCGGGAATGGATCTTCCGGAGAATCTTCCGGAGAATACCCCGAAGAAATATCCTCAGAGAGCAGCAGCGGCAGTTCCTCCTCGTCCCCGGAATCCGGAAGCGGCGGTATCACCATCAACGTCGACTCCCTGCTCTACAGGCTACGCGAATATTTTCGGGCGCTGAAAATCGGATCCGACAGCACAAAAACCGAATATCTCGAGCTGACCCCCGAGAGCAGCTACCAGATCCGGTACTTTTCCGCAATTTTCGACGCCGACGGGAACCTTCTGAGCATGAAGAACGACCATATTTCCTCCCTGACGGAAGAGGAGACCCAAAGCTTTGCCGAGTCCTGTTACGCGTCCGGCAAAGACAGCGGCATGCTTCATTACAACCAGATGGTCTACTCCTACTACGGGCAGCCTCTCGAAGACGGGACCTATATTCTGGTGTTTATGGATTCCACAAACGACTACCGGTCCTTCCAGATGTTCTCCCAGTATTCCTTCGTTTTCGCGGTTTTCTGCACCATCACCTTTCTGATTGTCATCAGTTTCATCTCCCGGAGGGTCGTACAGCCGATCGCCCGCAACATGGAGAGTCAGAAGCAGTTCATCACAAATGCCGGGCATGAGCTGAAGACGCCGCTCACCGTGATTTCCGCAAACGCCGAAGTTCTGGAAATGATCAACGGCAAGAACGAGTGGACAGCCAGCATCCGCAATCAGGTCGCCCGCCTGACCGGTCTCGTGAATAACCTGATCTCGCTGACCAGGATGCAGGAAACCAGCTTTGAGCACCCGACAGACGTGAATCTGTCCGCAGCCTCCAGAGAGTCCGCATCAAACTTCCGGCCGGTCATCGAACAGCAGGGCAAGCACCTGGAGACCGAAATTGACGACGGTCTCCACTTTAACGGAGATGCAAACGCCCTTCCCGAGCTGATCAATATTCTCCTGGACAACGCCGCGAAATACTGTGACGACGGCGGCACCGTCCGGCTCACTCTCCATCCGAAAAGCCGCGGCAAGGGCATTCACCTCACCGTGACCAACACCTACGCGGATGGAGAAGGCACCGACTACAGCCGCTTCTTCGACCGTTTCTACCGCGAGGACACCTCGCATAACAGCAAAAAGTCAGGCTACGGCATCGGCCTGTCCATGGCAAAACAGATCGTGGAAAATCACCACGGCAGAATCTTTATCAGCTACAGGAAACCAGATATTTCCTTTCATGTGACCCTTTAAACGGTTTCCTCACTTGTGTACCTGTTCTGATGATATATCCGTCATCCTGTTTTGCGAATATTCTCCGTAGGATATCCGCTAATTTTTGCCGAAACAACAGCAAATCTCCCGAGGCAGGTCCTGATCTCAAGGGCCCACTTCGGGAGATTACTGTATAAGCTCTTCGAAAACGCAGACATGATCGTCGCAC
>CAIFEZ010000019.1:0-52940 GCA_903789595.1 uncultured eubacterium 1-6 | reverse complement strand
GCGAAGCGCGCGTAAGAGCATGGATGCGATTTCGAAGGCAACAGGTATGAGCACGAAGGGACGCGTATGCGGCACAGAAGTGCTCATACCTGAAGGATTGCGGGAGTGCGAAGCACGAAGCAATCCGCAGCTTATACAATTAAGGTTCAAAAGCTCTTCGAAAACGCAGACATGATCGTCGCACGCGAAGCGCGCGTAAGAGCATGGATGCGATTTCGAAGGCAACAGGTATGAGCACGTTTCATTTTTTCATCATGTCATTGTTTCCGTGTTAAGCACTTTATCATACATTGAAACGGAAGATAATCACATCTCCGTCCTTTACGACGTAATCCTTGCCTTCCATGCGGACCAGGCCCTTTTCACGCGCTGCCGCGTAAGAGCCGCAGTCCAGAAGTTCTCTGTAATTGATGACTTCCGCCTTGATGAAGCCGCGT
Source organism: uncultured eubacterium 1-6 (assembly GCA_903789595.1). GTDB lineage: Bacteria > Bacillota > Clostridia > Lachnospirales > Lachnospiraceae > Bilifractor. The sequence goes on along the minus strand of CAIFEZ010000019.1, from coordinate 52,503 downwards.
TCAAAATCAGTGTGGATTTTTCCGGCCGCCTGCGGCGCTTTTGTACCGATCCGGATGGTCCACGCGCGGGTCTCATCCTCGCCTCCGGTCAGGAAGCTCATCAGTCCGAGCGTGCGGTAGGACGCCTGAATCAGCTTATCCATTCCGGATGATTTCACGCCGAGATCCTCAAGGAACATCTCCTTGTCCTCATCGCTCATCTCGGACATCTCAGCCTCGATCTCCGCGCTCACCACGAAGACCTCGCTGTTCTTCTGCTTCGCGTACTCCCGTACCGCCTGAACGTGAGGATTGGAAGCGCCGTCGTCCGCAAGGTCATCCTCCGCCACGTTTGCCGCGTAGATCACCGGCTTTGCGGTCAGAAGATTCAGCTCACCGAATGCAGCGAGAACGCTCTCCTCATCCTTATACGGCTCCAGATCAAAGGAGATCGCGTCCTTGCCGTCCTCCAGATGTGCCTTCAGAGCCAGAAGCATCTCAAGCTCGGTCTTGACAGACTTGTCTCCGATACGGGCCGCCTTGGTAGTCTTGGCAATTCTTCTCTCCAAAACCTCAAGATCGGCAAAGATCAGCTCCAGATCAATGGTCTCGATATCGCGGGTCGGATCGACGCTGCCATCCACATGAATGACATTCGGATCCTCGAAGCATCTGACGACATGAACGATCGCGTCGCACTCGCGGATGTTGGCAAGGAACTGGTTCCCGAGGCCCTCTCCCTTGGAAGCGCCCTTCACCAGACCGGCGATATCCACGAACTCGACAACTGCCGGCGTCACTTTCTTCGAATGGAAGAAATCTCCCAGCAGTTTCAGCCTCTCATCGGGAACGGGAACCACGCCCACATTCGGCTCTATGGTGCAGAACGGATAGTTCGCCATTTCTGCTCCGGCCTGCGTCAGCGCGTTAAACAGAGTGCTTTTTCCGACATTCGGAAGTCCTACGATACCTAATTTCATTTTCTTTTATATCTCCTTAAAAATCCTTATACTTACGGGCTTTGCGGAGTGTGTGATTTCGACCGGGCACCACACCGGGCACCATCGAAAAAAAATTACATGGAGTTTAACAGCACTTTCTGCGCATCAGCCACAAGATCTATCTCTCTGTGTTTCTCGCTTTCCGTCACATCGACGTAAACCCATGGACGTAAAGGTTCATTTAAAAAGCATCTTCCCAGTTTAAGAAGCGCCATTAAAATGAGCCTGTATATTATACACCAATAAGGAGATTTTGGCAATGTCGCTGCGATCAGGTCTCCACTTAGTCGGTATCTTGGTCGCTCATCCTGATCTGTGAGCTCCCTCATAATCTGCCTGATCGTGCTTCACAATCCTGGAAGCGTGGGCGTCGGGACAGTAGTGGCAGCATTTCTGGCAGGGACAGTCCTCGGCTGGATAAACAAATTCTTCGGAGAGATGAGAGATAAGCTGCTGGCTGATATCTAATCTATGAATCTATGGCTTCAGATGCCATCTGGTATGGTTGATGCTGCCTCTGCTCCTCATGAAAATTTTTCCCTGATGTATCTCCGCAGAAGGAAAGAACAGAAGTAAGGCAGTGTGTATATATCATCAGATACACCTATGTTTTTTACAGACAGCTTGATCCCAAAATGAATATCATGATATCTTTCGTTATTGATCAGCTGTCTCTGTGATTTCGACCTGTTGTCGTTAGATTTTACCTCAATCGGGATCAAGGAGTCCCGGCTTCTTGCGAAGAAATCTTCTTCCAGGGTGGAATTCTCTTTTTTATAATAATACAGTCCCATTCCCTGTTTCAGAAGGGCTTCGGCAACAAAATTCTCGTAAAGTGCTCCCTTGTAGACTCCCAGATTCTTATTTTCCCGGAGATCCGCCTGTGCTTCAGGATCAAGTGACGATATCAAAAGCCCGGTATCAGGATAATACAGCTTGAATATCCCGGTATCAACATTTCCTTTAAGAGGAAGTTCAGGAAAATCAAGACAGTAGCAGACTGATACGGCTCCGGCATCTTTAAGCCAGTCGATACATCCTGCATAATCTCTGGCTCTGGCATTCCGGCTGATCTTGGAATACTGGAATTTCTTGTTTTCTTTGGCAAGCTGTGCTGGGACACTGCGGTACACACTGATGATTTTTGTCTGCTCGAGCCCGTCTACACATTTTCTAACATCTTCCTCATAATCCATCCGGATCTGATTCTGAATATCTACAGTGCCAGAAAAAACGCCTGTTTCAACATATCTCTTTACTACAGCAGGCATGCCTCCAAGCACACAGTAATCCAGAAACAGCATATTCATCACATTCATCTGAGCGGCAGATAATGGAGTCTCATCTATCATAGACTGGAGGATACTGTCAATCTGGAAATCAGAGTATCCCTCTGCCCAGAGGAACTCTTCAAAATCCATGGAATACATCTCATAGTCGCTTTTGAACCCTACACTGTTGCTGTGAATCTTCTTGTAATTCACCCCAAGCAACGATCCTGAACAGATCACATCAAAACGGCCATCCAGTTTAAAAGACTTGAGTGATGTCGCAATATCCGGGAAATCCTGTATCTCATCGAATATGATGACAGTATCATCGGTAAATCTCTTTGTAGGATCAATAAAAGATATGCTACGTATTATAGAATCCACATCATATCCGCCCGAAGTGATATCAAGATATTTTGTCTCAAGGGCAAAATTGATATAGATCACATTGGAGTACGAATTCTTCGCAAATTCCTGTATAGATCTTGTCTTTCCAATCTGTCTGGCACCTTTTACAAGCAATGGGAGATGATCCGTATCATCCTTCCATTTTCTTAGAAAAAGGTCGATTTTCCGCTTCATATACATATCGGCTCACTCCTGCGCACGAAATCATAGTGATATTTTGACTGCATTGTACATTTTAATAGCTATCTTTTGGTAAGAATATCACATTTCATGAGCGAACTCAAGTAAGATCTTAATATCATCACCAAATACTTCATCCTTCTCCGCGGAAGGATTGTTCCGGTCGTCTACTTTTCTGCCGCTTCCCGCTCTATTTCTCTGCGGTACTCTGTAATACTCTTTCCTGTCCAGACCGTAAATGCCCGCAGGAAAGAGTTCAGCTCCGCATACCCGAGAAGATACGCCATGTCATTGGTGCTCATATTTGTATTCCGGATATAGTGGATAGCCAGAATCTCCCTTGTGCTGTTCAGCTGCTTCTGGAATGTCGTCTTCTCCTCCGAGAGCTTGCGCTGCAGCGTGCGTCTGGAAAGTGGATCATGTCCCCGCCCTTCTCTCCGTGAATCTGTACGAAGCATGTGCCAAGCCCGCCGTAGGATCCTGTGATAAGTGCTGTGTTCTTCATTTCTTCGATCTCCTTTTCTGCTGTCCGGCCCTTTGCCGCGCCGCCTGTTACGTTTCCTGGGTATTATTTTTCTTTTCTCTCCATCAGGTCTGTTCCCTCCTGACAGTTTGTAGAATACAAGATTTTCGCGCAGAAAAGAACATCATAAAATACCTGATCCTCATCAATTTATGCCAAAAAATGCAGTCCTGGTATTTCTCCAGAACTGCACATAGAATTCCGATTCACTATTCTCTTATTCAGCTCTGATCCCAATCATCAGATATCCAGTGCCGCGTGGTAGCCCCAATACACCGCGTTTGTAATCGTGGATACTCTGGAGGCATCTCCGATCACGCGGACAAAGGGTGCGGTATCCATCAGAGCCTCCACCACATCGGTCCGGGATCTCTGACCGAGTGCGCAGATCACGGTATCTCCCGGTACGAGAACCTTCTCTCCGTCCCTCGTCTCACAGAGAATTCCCTCCTTCGTGACCTCGAGTCCCTTATACCCGGTATGAACCGTGCAGTATTTGTCGATCTGTGCCATCAGAAGCGGACGGTGACGGACATTTGCGTCCGGCGCAAGCATATCCCGCATCTCAACGATCTCGACATGCTTTCCCTCCTGTCCCAGATGTACCGCACATTCGCAGCCTGCAAGGCCGCCGCCGAAGACAACGACGTTGTCTGTACAGCGTTCTTTTTCCAGATAATAGTTGTTCACCACAATGACATTTGCACCGTTTTCCCCGTGAAGCCCCGGGATCGGAGGTACCAGCGGCGTGGAGCCGACCGCGATGATCAGCGCGTCCGGTGTCTCCCTGTCGACATACTCCGGCGTCACCTCGACACCGGTACGGATCTCAACTCCCGCCTTTTCGCAGAGCAGCCGGTATGTACCGGAGAGCTGATACATCTCATACTTGAACGGAAGCGCCTGCTCTGATTTCAGAATGCCGCCGACTTCTTTTTCCTTTTCGCAGAGAATCACCTGATGACCCCGTCTCGCCGCGGTATAAGCCGCATACAGACCGCCGGGGCCGCCGCCGGCCACCAGAACTTTTTTCCTTACAGGCGCGGGCTGGATCTCATCGCCTTCGATCTCTCTTCCGATCAGAGGATTGACCGTACACCGTCTGGTAGATGTGGCCGCACGCTCCGCCATGCAGGTAAAGCAGCGCAGGCAGCGCACGATCTCGTCCTCTCTGCCCTCATTAATTTTTCTCGGCAGGAACGGGTCTGCCAGAAGAGCACGTCCCATATACACGATGTCCGCCTTGCCCGAGGCGATGATCTCTTCCATCTGCGCCGGATCGTTCAGTCCTCCGATGGTGGCTACCGGCTTGTGTACATGCTTCCGGATCTCCGCCGCCAGATACACATTCCGGCCATGATCTTCAAACATAGACGGATGCGTGATGCCAAATGTCTTCTGATAAGTGCCGGCGGATACATGGATGATATCCGCATAGGGCTCGATTGCCTGCGCAATACGGACGCCTTCCTCGAGGCCGTATCCGCCCTCAGCGAACTCAGCGCCGCTCATACGGAATTCAACAGGAAAGAACGGCCCCACCGCTTCTCTCACCGACTGAAGAACCTCCACCGCGAACCTGGTGCGGTTCTCGAGGGAACCGCCGTATTCATCCGTACGGTGATTGAACAGCGGAGACAGGAACTGGTTAATCAGCCAGCCGTGACCGCCGTGGATCATGATCATTTCAAAGCCCGCGCGCTTCGCAAGCCCCGCGACATGCCCATAGGACGCCACAATGTCGTCGATCATCTCCTTTGTCAGAGCCTTCACCTGCACGCCGTCGCCGCGGACCGTGTCCGACGGTCCCCACTGATGCAGATCGTGCTGCTTCTTCTTATCGGTCATGTACGTGCCGGCAAACATCCCGGAGTGGGAGAGCTCCAGGCTCGGAATCCCGCCGTGTCTGCGGATCGCGTCCGCCGTATAGGTCGCGCATGCCAGTGAGTTCAGAATAGACTCATCCAGATGATAGGCATGTGATCCGTCCGTCTGCGGATGAACCATGCACTCACTCACCGTGACCGCCGCCGCGCCGCCCTTGGACCTGAGCTCATAAAAGGCCGTGGACTTCGGTCCGATACAGCCGTCATTCGTGATATCCGTACCGCCCATAGGCGCGGAAAACATACGGTTCCGGAAGGTCGTTCTTCCGATCGTGATGGGTTTGCAGAGATTCGGGTACTTTCTGGTTCTCATAAAATCCTCCTGTACAATCCTTTCATATAGCCTGCCTGACTTGCCGCATACTTCGTTAACAAATTAACTATATGTATCATACACCGCTTTCCCATCTTCCGCCATCAACCAGCGGGGGATGTGCAGAAACTGTTTTTTTCTACCGGAGGAGAATTATTCTACCATTTCGCACCCGAAACAGCTATAATGCAAACAAAAGGGTTCCTCTATAATTGTATGGCACCCGGCATTTACCTCCTGCCTGCTGCCTGGCGCAGTCAGCAGAGAAGGAAGAACGAACTGTAAACTGCTGGAAAATTAAACCAAGGAGATGTTCACAAGGAAATGGACACAAAAACCTTACGCTATTTCTGTGCCTGCTATGAAACCGGGAGTCTGAACAAGGCTTCCGAACGTTTCTATATTTCTCCTCAGGGAATGGGAAAAAACATCAACCGCCTGGAAGAGGAGCTCGGTGTCATGCTCTTTCGCCGCTCTGCGGCAGGGCTTGCTCCCACCAGAAGCGGAGACTATCTTTACAAGCACAGCAAGGAAATGCTTTACCGGCTGCAGGATCTGGAAATAGAAATGAAGCGGATTGATTTCTCCCGCCATTCCCGACGCGTAGGCTTTGCCTGCGGTGTCGTCCGCGCCCTGCAGGCTGTCCCCTCGCTGCAGCCCCTGAACCGGGAGCTCATCGGATCCGAAACTGTGGAGTGGACCGAGGATTTCAACCAGAATATCAAGGATCTTCTTCTCGGAGGAAAAATCGACACTGCTTACATCATCGACCATTTCCGGTCTCCGATGGTACGCGAGCAAAAAATCTTCGAGACCAGACTGTGTGCTGTCGTGTATCGTGGACACCCGCTCTACGAAAAGGAGGTTCTGTCCTTTGAGGATCTCCAGAACCAGAAGCTGATTACCCTCAACGAAAAATTCAGTATTTTTAACTCGGTCGTAACTAAATGCCAGGAACTGGGCTTTGTACCGCAGATCTCCATCCGGACCATGGAAAGCTCCCTGATCTATCTTTTTGTCTCCCGTGGGTATGGCATCGGCATTGATGTCAATCTCCACGCTTCGGAAATCGTTCAAAAGGATATCCGCTGCCTTGAGATCGCAGACTCCATCCCGTGGGCCATCTATGCCGCTACGCTGAAGGATCCGGGTTCGTCCTGAATACCTGTGGTGCTGCGGAAGTGCACACCACGACGCAATCTGTGGCTTATACAGTTTGTAGCACAAGGTATCGTATTATACAAAAACAGGTCCGTTTATGGCACCCAACCACCACGGACCTGCTATTATTTTATATTATATTTTATCCCGTTTCATTTTATTTTTCGAAGATATTGCTTATTTTCTCTCCAGTTCCGGAAAAATCCGCCGATCACGCCTCCCATCCCCCGGAAGAAATGTCCGTTGACCATGTCTACCATGCCGTATACCATTTCCATGGAAACCAGGCCGCCGGTCATCTTGGCAATCGCACGGAACGGCATATTGTACTGGAACATCGTATTCAGATCCGGAACGCCGCCCTCCGCCAGTGATTTTTTCAGCCTTCTGTCCAGAACCTTATAGATTTGTCTGGCAAGAGGACTTTTCGCGTAATACATCTGGCAGAGCGCGTCGTTGATACCGAGGCTTTTCTGATTCCAGGAGCCGGAAGGAACGGGATGTCCCAGAATCTCTTCATAGGCCTCATCGGAAACGCTTTGGATCTCCGCCTTGTAATAGCAGCCGCATTTTTCTCTGTCGTAGGGGATCTCTTCCAGATCCCCCTGCTTCTCTAATGATGCCGAAAGCCGCAAATCCCGGCAGCTGGATCCGACAGAAATCTGATACGTTCCGCCTTCGATTTCCCAGCGCTCTGTCTTACGGTTCCACAAACGGAAGGTCTTGTCATCGAACGGGATGCTCACGCTTGCCTCCTCGCCGGCCTTCAGAAATACCTTGGCAAACCCCTTCAGCTCCCGGACCGGACGGAAAATGCCTGAATCCTTCTTGCCCACATACATCTGCACGACCTCGGCGCCGTCGCATGCGCCGGTATTTTTCAGCGTGAATCGAATTCCCTTCTCATCCGCCTGTAACCCGGAATATGCAAACGTGGTATAGGAAAGGCCGTACCCAAACGGGAAGAGCACCGGAACGTCCGCGGTCTCAAAATAACGGTACCCCACGAACACGCTCTCACGATATTCCGAATTCCGCTCAAGCGCCGGATAATACGAATACGACGGTGTGTCCTCATATTTCTTCACGATCGTTTCGCTCAGATGTCCGGATGGATTTACCGCGCCGGTGAGCACATCGAGCATGGCGCCGGCCCCTGCCTGTCCCGACAGGTACGCGTGAAGGAGCCCCTTAAAATGGTGATGCCACGGCATCTCAATGGCCGATCCCGCGCTGATCACTCCCACTGTATTCCGGTTTGCTTCCTGAATCTCCCGCATCAGGGTGATCTGATTCTGCGGGATGCGAAGGTGTGTGCGATCCAGTCCCTCAGACTCGGACTGCTCATTCAGGCCGAAAAACAGCAGCACAACGTCCGCCTGCTGCGCCAGGGCAACCGCTTCTCCGATCATGTCCGCGTCCTCGCTCCCGTCCCGCCGGTATCCCCTGGCCATCCCCACGACCTGAAGATCATATCCGTCCACGAGATCCTTTATGCTTTCTACCTTGGTCGCATTCACCATGGAGGATCCGGCTCCCTGATAACGCGGCTGAAAGGCAAAATCTCCGATGATCGCGACTCTTGTCCCCTTCTTCAGGGGAAGAATCTGATCCTCGTTTTTCAGAAGAACCATACTCTCCGACGCCGCTTTCCGCGCAAGCCTGTGGTTTTCGCGATGGATCGTCTCTTTATCCGCGGAAAACGGATCTCGGCCCTCTTTTTTTTCACCTGCCTTCGCCGCCTCGGAGGTGAGCTCCAGCACCACATCCAGGAGTTCATCGACCCTCTGGTCCACCTCTTCCTGCGTAATCCTCCCGGATTTTACCGCAGCCAGGAGTTCTCTGGCAGGATCGAGCCCCGGATTCGGCATCTCCAGATTCGAGCCGTTTTTCACACCGAGGACATGGTCGTTGCTCGCGCCCCAGTCGGTCACAACAAATCCGTCAAAGCCCCATTCCTTCCGAAGGATATCCGTCAGCAGATGGCGGTTTTCGTTCGCATATACCCCGTTCACCTCATTGTAACTGGACATTATCGCCTTCGGACGGCTCTCCTTCACCGCAATTTCGAACGCGGTCAGATAAATCTCGCGGAGCGTCCGCTCATCTACAACCGCATTCATGGCCATCCGCCGTGTCTCCTGTGAATTTACCGCGAAGTGCTTGCAGCAGGCCGCCACACCGCGGGACTGTATGCCTCGCACCTCCGACGCGGCCAGCTTCCCGGTCAGGTACGGATCCTCGGAAAAATACTCAAAATTGCGTCCGCAAAGCGGATTCCGCTTGATATTCATACCGGGCCCCAGAAGCACATGCACGCCTTCCGCCATCGCTTCTCTTCCCAGTCCCTCTCCGACCTCTTCTGCAAGCGATTCGTCCCAGCTGTTGCAGAGTGTTGCGGAAGACGGAAAGCAGGTGGCGGGAACGGACGGATTCAATCCGAGATGATCCCCCTCTCCCGCCTGCTTGCGGATTCCGCTCGGTCCGTCAGACATGAAAATTGACGGGATTCCGAGCCGTTCAAAATCCCAGGACTCCCATTCACTTTTTCCTGAAAGAAATGCGGCCTTCTCCTCCGCTGTCATCCGATTGACAATTTCCGCGTGTTTCATTTATCCATTCCTTTCGTTCATCGTTGACAAAAAACGAGAGAAAACACGCTGTGCGAGTTTTTTCTCGCTACCGCGACGCTCGCCGCACACGAATACTTCGCATTCGGCTGCGGCTCACGGTTCGCGTAAATCAATATCTCCCGCTCCATACACTGCGTGAACCGCCTTAGTCACGACCGATCCGGTCTCGTGCAGACGGGAGCCATCCGCGCTCCATACACCGCGCAAAATCCCAGGCTTCCTTATAATATACGTCCGTGAGAGTCACATATTCGATCTCTTTCTGTCCTTCTTTCACAGACTGCCTTCCTGCCGCGGTGCTCTGCATCGATTCCTGATCCTTCCCCGCATCCGGCGCTGAATTTTTCTTCTTTCTCCGGTCTCTCAGAAGCTGATAGTTCCAGTAAAACCACCCCTCCGCTTCCTCCCAGGCTTGAAGCTCCGCATGAGCAAGACCAAGAAACCGTTTCCGCTTCTCTCCCTCGGAAATCGGAACATCGATCTGATACTGTCTGGCATCCGGAGATGCTGCCATACCGGAAAGCGCCCCTTTTGCGAAATCCCTTCGCATTCCAAAGGCATATTCATTTGTGACGCACCATTCCCCGACAATGACGGGCGTATACTTCTGCGCCAGACGGATTCTCTGTTTGTTGATTGCCAGGTAAGTACGATATACCCATGGCTTATGCACCGGAAAAAAGTTTTCCATGGCAAAAACGTACATGTGCGTGTCCAGGCAGACATTTTTCATCTTGTGACGGACAAAATAGTCTCCCCACATATTCAGCCGGAAACCATCGTGGAAGACAATCGTCTTGGACTCCGGCAGATATCTGCGGATTCTGTGGTACGCTCTCCGGTAGAAATCCTTCAGAAAAACGGTGGGCACCGGACCGGATTCTTCCGCCTCCTCCGGATCCCTCGCCCGCCCCGTGGAAGGAGCCGTCAGGTACACCAGACGGCTGATTGGCTCGTTCAGAACCTCCAGGCCGTAGAGCGCGCTGTCCTCAGCGTATCGCTCCGCCAGTCTCTCCAGAACATGCAGCACAAACTCCACCTCTTCCGGGTTCTTATGCCATTTGCATACACCGGTGATCCCGCCGTTGTCGTAGCCGTTCTGTCCCCCGCAGGTCGTGTGCAGATCGATCAGAATCTGGATCTGCCACTTTTTCGCCCACACAAATGCGCGATCCAGATATTCCAGACAGCCGCTATAGGGTTTGCGGTCCCCAAAGATAAAAAACGGCACCGGAATGCGCACATGCGTGATTCCGTGATCATGCAGCCACTCAAAATCCTTCTCCTGCACATAGGTCTCCCTGTGATATCGCATGCGCTGCTCCAGCTTTTCTCTGGTCATCTGCCCCGCCTGATATCCCGGATCATCCAAAGGAAGCTTCGCCCAGAACGAATCCGCCGGAATTGTCCCCCAGGATGCCTCCCGATTCAGCCAGGTTTCGTCCTCCGCGTCCGTCCCGTCAAACATTTCCGGTGACATCCACTTCTCCAGCATCAGCCAGTTGCCCAGATTCACCCCATGAAACGGCTTGTTCTGCGTCATCTTCTCCATAAGCCTCACCTCTACATATGTGCCTGTATAAATTGGTCGATCTTCTCCAATTCCCGATCCGAGTACATCTCGTCTCCCGCGTGTCCGGCATTTTTTACGATATGCAGCTTCGTCCGCCCGGTCCCGATGATACCGGACACCTTTGCATACAGATCCCGGGACTGGGTGACCGGTACCGTCAGATCAGCATCTCCATGAGAGATATAAACGGACAGGTCGGAATCCTGCCGCAGGTTCTCGTCGATGTAATTGTTCAACAGCATCGGCGCCAGCTCGTCCCGGCTCATTTTCGAGATATCCTTTCGCATCCAGTAGCTGTGAATATCGGTGTACCCCTTCGGAAGCGCGTTCTGAATCCACCCGTTGGCAATCTTACGGACCAGCGATGAATAGCCGATTTCCTTCCACTGGGTATCCAGGCTCATGAAGTCCACGTCTCCGTAATAATCGATCAGAACCCGGATCGCCGGATTGACGCCTTCTCCCGATACGGAATCTCCTTCCGCCCCGGTGCCCTTTCCTTCCTCTGCCTTTTCGTCCTGGTCAATATCGGAAGAGTCTCCTGCAGCTTCCTCGTTTTCTCCGATATAAGGAACGCTGTCAAACTCCGCATCGTTTGTCATGGCTGCGGCAATTGCCAGGTAGCCCCCTGCGGACTCCCCGAACAGAGCCATCCGCTCGGAATCGTATCCGTAGGTATCGCCATTTGCACGCAAAAAACGGATGCATGCCTTGACATCTTCGATCGCGCCCGGGAACGGAGCTTCCTGCGCCAGACGATAATTGACCGAGGCGCAGGCGTATCCATGATCCCGGAAATACCGGTACATCAGCACCGCCTGCTTTGACTGACTGTCGTTTGTAACAAATCCGCCTCCGTGCACCAGAATCAATAGCGGAGGATTCTTCACATCGGACGGCACATAAAGATCGACATAGTCAGATTCGGAAACCTCGCTGTACGGTACCTTCCAGTACGATTCTCCGCCTGACCAGTCATCGGTTTCCGGCACACGTATATGCGGCTGTGTCAGGTTGTGAAAGACTGCCGCCGTCGTCTTATGCCAGATTCCCAGTATCGCGGCAGCCGCAATCGCCACGATCAGGAGAATACTCCACACAACTCTCCCCGCCTTTCTTTTCTTCTCATTCATCTTCTGCCTCTCCCATGCCTGTCCGGTCCTTCGGAATTCTTTTTCAACACCCAATCTCCAGGGCCTATGGTTCTCTCCATCTGAGGAATGACGAATCGTTACAAATACATGTATTATCCCAGAAGTTTTCCGATCAGCGAATTCTTTTTCTTCGCTTCTTTTTCCAGATATTTCCGGTTTTCTTCTTCAAAATCAAGCCCCTTTTTCATGCAGTACGCTTTCAGCTCCGCGACCCGATCCGCTTCCGCCTTTCGGTCCGCTTCCGCCTGCTCCCGTTTCTCTCTTACGGCCGGATCCTCCCAGACCCCGCCCTTTGCCAGAACGGCCTGTTTCTGATGCTCCAGAATCAGTTTCTGTTCTTCCTTCAGATTTTTCTCCACATTCAGCCGGAAAATCAGGAAGATGCTGACCGCAAAAGTGATCATATCCACCGCAAGATACAGGAAGGCAAGCACATGCTCCGTTCCCTGCGACTGACGGTATACAACCTGTCCGGTCCAGGAGGAAAGATCCTGGATCATCTTCCCGCTAGCCGGATCGGAAGCGATGCCGATGTTGTTATATCCGGAGGCGGCAAGCATTCCGTTCAGAACACCGTTGCAGATTCCTGCCAGCCCCACGAAGACCGCGCTGTAAATCGACATGGTAAAGCCGTCGCTTCGGAAGCCGTTTTTTGCCTCCAGATGATCGAGCACATCGGAGAGAAGCGCAAGAAGAACATACTGCGACGGAATAATTCCGATACCTTTCAGAATCACACCGATGCACACGATCACAAAGCTGTTGACATTTAGAAACGCGACCATGCCGCCGGCCAGAGCGAAAATAAGGCCGAGCAAGATCGATTTTTTCTTTCCGATCTTATTTGCGACCGGCCAGGCGATGAGCATACCGATGACCGTCGGGATTCCTCCCACCAGACCAAGCGTCGACATCAGCGTACCGGACATCTGCTCCGGATTTGAAGAATGAATCACTCCATCGAACATCCAGCGGACAAAAAAGCTCATGGATCCGTTTTTAAAGGCCTGTCCCAGCTGAAAGACCAGGACAAAAAGGATCATCATCCACCAGTAGCGGTCATGAACGCAGGCTCTGACGTGCTCTCTGGTAGGAATTTTCTTCTCCTGAAGATTCAGGCTCTGACTTTCCTCTGTGATCCTCTCCCGGGTATAATAATACTCCAGCAAAACACCGACAGCGGTCAGGACGGCCAGAAAAACCGACAGCACTCTCCAGTGCCGGTAGCTTGCTTCCATGTTCAGACCGTTTTCATCCGTGACAAACATGTAGCTCTGCAGGAGAATCGGCACCAGGATGCTGCCACCGACACCGGCAGCGCCGACCGTGGACGCGTTCGACAGGGTGGCAAGAATGCCTCTCTGCGAAGAATTCCTGGTAGATAGTGATACCATGGAGTTGTGCGCCGTGTAGTAGCAGGGATAGGCCACGGCATAATACAGGTTATAGGACACGGCAATCCAGAGCATCTGTGCAAGGCCGCTTCCCTTCACCGGTGTCAGGAACAAAAGCACAATCGCCGCCGCCAGAAGCGGAATCGACAGCAGCAGATACGGTCTGGCCTTTCCTGCCGTTGTTCTGGTCCGGTCAATGAGGCTTCCCACCACCAGATTTCCCGCGATGACAAAGATCACCGAAACCATCGGGAGAAGTGCTGAAAACAGACCGAACTTTGTCCATCCCAGCACGTCCACATAGTAACGATTCAGATACGCCGCAAAGATAGCATTGGAAATCATTGCCAGAAACGGCGCCCCCAGGTATCCGAAAAACATCTCCTGAATTTTCACATTGGAAGATGTGATCCGGGTATGAAAAGCAGACTTCTCAGCAATTTTCGTGATCTTCACTCTTTACTCCTTCCTCTTCCCGGGCAGCCGTTACGGCATACGTCCAGTCTCCGCTTCCCACTTCATGGCGGCTTCCGTCGGGGAGCTCCAGAAGACAGGTACTCCCTGCCGGAACGCGGATATAAATTTCAAATGTATTGTCATGAATCTTCCAGTCGCTGACGATTTCTCCGTATGCGCCTCTGACGCTGCCTCTGGCCTGTGTGAGGAAAAACTTCCCGTTGTTTTCTTCATCCCGACAGATCAGAGGACGGATGCGAAATCTGCGATACCCCGCTTCAAGCGGCTCAATCCCGGCGATTCTCCGGTAAAAGAAATCTCCTACCGCTCCGCTTGCGTAGTGGTTGAAAGAGACCATGCCTCCGGTTCCGTCTCCTTCTCCGGTATTGCAGCTTCCATCCTCACGGAGCGCGTCCCATCTCTCCCAGATGGTCGTCCCTCCGGTCCTTACCTCATAGAGCCATGAAGGACACGTGTCGCTCAGAAGCATGCGAAAGGCCTCCTGCGGATATCCGTTGTCCGCCAGCGCAAACAGCACATAGGGCGTTCCCGGGAAACCGGTTCCGATATGATAGCCATTCTCTCTCACCATACCGGCCAGATGTTCCGCTGCCTTTTTCCGATCCTCTCCCTTAAGCATATCGTAATACAGCGGCAGTACGTAAGCGGTCTGAAATTCATCCCGGGCTCTTCCGGCCGGATCCATCAGCAGACTCCGGTAGGCGTCCGCCGTATCCTGATGCAGCTTCCGATATTTGCAGGCCTTTTCCTTTTTCCCGAGAGTCTCCGAAATCCGGCTCATGATTGCCGAAGAGTTCGACAGGCAGGCCGTCGCCGTATATTTTCCTCTGCGCATCCATGTCCACATGTCAACGCCCGGCGCGCACCAGTCGCCGTAGTGATGCAGAAGTTTCCAGATATAGCGTCTCTTTCCAAATGAGAAAAGTCCGGCCCAGAAACGGCAGGCCTTCATATACCTCTCCATGACCGGATACATCTCCTCCAGAAGGGATAAATCCCCCTTGGAAAGATATTCTGCCCAGGGAACCAGAATGCAGGCGTCTCCCCAGTGATCCACCGCCATCGTAACCACCAGCTCCCACTGCCAGTACACCTTGACAAAGGGGACAATCATCGGAATGCCGCCGCCCCATCTCTGCTCCGCCTTCACATCCCGCAGCCATTTCCCGAGGAACCGGGACATATCGAAATTGTACACCGCCGTACGTGAAAACAGAGCGATGTCGCCGGTCCAGCCAAGCCGCTCGTCTCTTTGCGGACAATCCGTCGGAATATCGACGAAGTTGGACTTTGCGCCCCACCGGATGTTTTCCTGAAGCCGGTTCAAATCCCGATTCGAACAGGAGAAGCTTCCATTTTCACGGATATCGGAATACAGAGCGATTGCCTCCATGCCAAGAATCTCCGGAAGCTCTCCCTCGATTTCCGGGAAGCTGCTCTCAGGTGAAACGCCGCCGGTAAATGGGCCGATCCCCGCTTTCTCAATTTCATGCTTGAAAGACGGCCCGATCTTGGCGCCCTCAACCGCGGCATAGCGGAATCCCATATACGTAAGCGTCGGCGCGTACTCCTGCTCACCGTCCTTCAAAATGTAAACAGCCTCCTGGCGCGCGCTTCGAAGCGGCTCCCGGTACAGTTCCCCATTCATCAAAACCTCTGCATGGGTAACGGTAATCTTCTGCCCGGCTCTCCCCTTCAGGCGAATCCGGATCACTCCCGCAAAATTCTGTCCGAAATCAAATATAATCTTCCCGGAAGGTGAACATGTGACAGACACGGGACGGAAAACCTCATGCGCACGCACCGGATCCCCGTACTGCGCGAGGATGTCCGGGTGAATTCTCAGTTTTTCTTCCGCCGCCGGATGCCATCCGTCTGTTTGATTGGCAGCGTCTGTTCTGTCTGCGGCATAACCGAGCATGCCCATGCGCCTTGCGTCAAAGGACTCGCCGTTGTAAAATTCCGCGGCAAGAAAAGGCCCTGTCATGGATACCTGCCAGTCCGGGCCGGTTCCGATGACCTCCTCCGAACCGTCCGCATAGGTGATCCGGACCTCGGCGAGAAGCGCCTGTCGATCTGCGTAAATCCGGCACCGCTCCTTATAGGTGAATCGCCCGACCGCCCATCCGCCGCCGACAACCGCCGTGAGAACATGTGTCCCCGGATTTTCAAGCGACTTTGTGAGGTCATACCTCTGATACTGGAGCTGCTTCTCATATGCCGTAAAGCCCGGGGCGAAATAATCTCCGCCGACCCTCTTTCCATCCGCATAGAACTGATAGATGCCCATAGCGGTGCTGTACAGCACCGCTCTTTTCACTCTCTTCGTAAGGTTCAGACATTTCCGGAAGTGCATCGGGACCGGAGAAGCCTTTTTCTCCGTGAAGCGGTACGCACCATCGGTAATCCATCTTCCGATCCAGGGCGCTTCCATTCTTCCCGTCTCAAAAAAAAGTTCAGACGATGCGTTCTCTCCGTGATTATCCGTGACACGAAGCTCCGCCCGGTATCTTGTAAAAGACCCGAGATCCCCGCCGCGATAAACCGCGCGATTCTCCCCGGCAAGCTTCGTCGCCCAGTCTCCGACGATCAATTCCGCACAGGTCTGTTTCACATCCTTCGCGGTACTCTCCAGCTCCCACGAAAACGCAGGGTTTGCGGAATCTGTCACGCATCCCTCTTCCAGATTCTGCACGGTAAATGAACGAATCCTCAGCATCCGTCTGTACTCCTTTCCCTCATCCGGAACCAGCCGCCCTTTTTCTGAGCGGCTGTTCCAATTCCGATCCGCTGCGCTTCCGCAGTCCGGTCATCTTTCATCCTTCTGTTGTCTTAAAAATCCCGCAATCAGGTAAAGCAGCATTCCGACAATCGCAATTCCCGCAAAAACGATGAACGAAATCAGTGTGTCGATCTGATCCAGCCCGGCAATCACGTAGCCGATCTGATTGACCATCGGCTTGAAGGAATAACCGGCCGCAAATCCCATCAACGCTGCTCCGATCAACGGAAGCCAGCCGTTCAGCACCCGGCGGTTCAGAATCACCGTCAGTACCTCAAGGATCACCACTGCCGCCAGAGTGACAAATACGACCGGTGTCGTGTACATGGCGCGTGTATACGTGATGATGGACGCTACCGCCAGGATGGCGGCAACCAGTGTCAGGTAAAATCCTGCTGCTCTGTTTTTCATTTTGTTACCTCCTCATCTGCGTCTGCTCCCGTTCCATCCACGACCTGAATTGCCTTGCACTTGCGTTCTTTTGTAACATAGAGTACGGCAAAGAGAACCGTCAGCGCCGCGAACAGGGCAATTCCGCCGTAGATCGCCGCCTGCCACCATGGAGTTACATGCTTCAGCTCGGTGGTGTGCGTAATTCCGTTCATGACAAGACTTCCCGCCAGTGTGTGCAGCCAGTACTTGATATTGGTCTTCATCATCTTCTGGAAGGCGGTATCTTTCGCAATGAGTGCCTTTGAGGCTGCCATGGTACCGATTTTTGAAGTGTCATAGGCAGAAGTAGTCAGACAGTTGCCGCCTCCCGCAAAGGTGATATCCTTCCAGTTCATGTAATCAGCGCCGTTGATCATATCGGTGACAACCGCGCCTTCATATCCCCACTCATTGCGGAGGATATTCACCAGCAGGTTCTCATTGGCACCCGCAAATACCGTTCCCAGACGGTTAAAGGACGTCATGACATTACCGGCACTGTTGGTGGAAAGCACCATCTGGAATCCTCTGAGCTCGTTCTCGCGCATACCCTGCTCATTGGAAAATACAGACATGCCGGACCGGTTTGTTTCCTGATGGTTTGCAGCCAGATGCTTCGGCTCCGCATACATACCCTTGGACTGAATTCCTGTGCACAGGCTTACCGCAAGAGTTCCTGTCAGCACGGAATCCTCTGAATAGTACTCATGGTTTCTCGCGTTGTACGGCACACGGTGAAGATTGATTCCCGGAGCAATGATTCCTGCAATATTGGACCACAGGCCACCCTCTCCAAGAAGCTCACCTTCCCGGTGAACCAGCTCCTGATTAAAGGTGGCAGCCACAACCGGTTCCGTCGGCATGACATTATCCGCGTAGGTGCCGTCTTTATCTTCCGCTGTCGTATAAGTCGGGTGGTTGGTGTCGCTGTTCTTATCCCAGCGAATATAGTATCCGGCCACCTGATCATAGGTGAATCCAAGCGGTCCGTCATTCTGATCGGATCGCGGCAGAAGAATGGAATCAATATTCTCGTTGTCGTCTCCGCCCTTCTCGATAAACTGAATCGCCTCATCCAGGGTGATCTCCGATACCAGCTTGTCCCATTTTTCATCATTAATGTCGGTTACGCCGGTAATTTTTCCATCCTTAATCGTAACCATATCAATGAGCTTCAGACCGTTGTCCTCTCCCCAGCTCTCTCCATCACCATTCTCGGTGAGCTCGTATTTGCTGTTGGTCAGTCCCGTCATCATCTCATCGGTCGGTGTCAGAGAATCCACGGTCTTCCAGCCCTTCGTCCAGTCCGCTCTGGTCGAATACTCTGCGGTGTCCGGAATCTGCTTGTTGATGTCTGCGTCCTGAAGCTGATTGGATACGTTTTTGGAATAGGTATCGATATCCTGCTCGGCAAGATTCCAGACAATTGCATTGTCCGCATTTGCCTTTTCATCGCCCGCCGTCATCTCCAGCTTGTCTGTGGAGCCGGTCTTTTTCGCCAGGACATTATTCAGCGCCTCATGTGCGCCGTTTCCGATGGAGAAATAATAGTCGCCGGCATCCAGAACCCATGCGCCGTTTCCGTCCTTTGCGGTTTCGTCATAGGATGCCATGTACTGCGGATCAAAGGAAACTGTCACATCCTCTGACGCGCCCGGCGCGAGCTCGGACGTCTTCGCGAAGCCGACCAGCTGAATCGCCGACTTCTCCAGTCCTCCCTCTGTGTAAGGTGTCTGTACATAGAGTTCCACCACGTCCTTGCCGGCAGTCTTTCCGGTATTGGTAACGGTAACGGAGGCGCTTCCCTGATCTCCCAGAGATACATCCACGCTGTTCAGTTTCTGCGTAAAGGTCGTGTAAGACAGTCCATATCCGAAGGGATAGGACACCTCATTCTGATAATCCCAGGCCTCTCCGTTGGAAGAGCCCGTTTTGTCGTCAGCCTTTCCCTGGCCGAGCACCTGATCCTCATAACGGGTCTCATAATATTTATACCCTTCGTAAATACCCTCGGTCTCAACCGCGAACCAGTCTGCCTTATTGTCCTCGGTCAGCACTCCGCCGTTGTTGGACGAATTGGTATAAGTGTAAACCCCGAAATTCTGCATGGCCGGAGACGAAACCGAATTCACCGCATAGGTATCTGTGATTTTTCCGGATGGATTCACGTCTCCGTCCAGAGCATTCACAACACCGAGGAACCCATACATCCCAGGTTCTCCGGTCCATACAATCGAATCAATATCCGGATCCTTCTTCAGAGAATCGATTTCCATCGGATTATCCGCATTCAGAAGGACAACCACCTTCGTGCTGTGTTTTTTGGCCAGAGCAATCATCGACTTTTCGTAATCGGAAAGCGCCAGCGGCCGCTCGAAGGAATCCCCCTTTGTAGCATTCTTCATACCCGGCTCATAATCCGCCGCCTCGGAGGAATCTCGCGAGATCACGACAACCGCCGCCGTGTCATCCGCGCTGCTCAGTGTCTCATCCGTATAGAGATCGGAAGGAATCTCGCCGACCGGATAAGCTGCCGGCGTCTCGTACGTCGGTGTGAAAGCCGGCATCAGTCCGTGTCCGGGCTGTCCGAAACCGGTTCTCATGTACGCGGACGCCTCCTTGCTCGAATACAGGTCGATGAAATTCTGGTTCAGGGTAAATCCCTTCTTGGTGAACGCCTGCTCCAGATCCACCGGAACCTGACCGTTCTTTGTGTCAGATGCCGTTGAAGATCCGATCATGCCGCCCAGCGTCGGATAATGCGAATTCATACCCCAGAGCGTAATCTTCTCAGTCTTTGCAAGCGGAAGTGCCGCATTGTCATTTTTGAAAAGTACAGTTCCCTCGCCGGCGATCTCCTCGGCCAGCTTTACCTTCGCATTGTACATATCCTCCAGCGATGAGAATTCGGAGTCATAGTACATGCTGTCCTCTGTAGACGAATCCACCATTTTCTGACTGGCGGTGCCAAGTCTCGTATTGATAAAGGCCGCATTCGCATTTGCAATGGTTGAACCGGCAACCAGAATTGCCATTACAGTCGCCGACACGCCGGTAAGTCCCCGCCATGCTCTGGCTGATTTTTTCCTGCTCATTCTCTACCTCCCTTTCTTACAACGAGATAAAACACACTGTGCGAGTTTTATCTCGCTATCGCGACGCTCGCCGCACACGAATCCTTTGCATTCGGCTGCGGCTCACAGTTCGCGTAAAAAAAACGTCCGCGCGGATTTGTGTTCCATGCTTCTCATTATACGGAAGAAACGGCCGCAAATCCTTTTATTGCGCGAACGGTTCATTTTTTAGCATAATCGGTAAGGCTCTGCGTCCCTGCACGCCTCGTGCGATGCGGTGAGACGAACGCCTCGACAGAGCGAATCGGGCTTCGCAGCCGTGCAGCAGCATCCTATGCCTGTCTTTCCTCGATTTTCAGCTCCAGGCTTCGACTTCTCTCCTCGTCCCGGCAGGTCAGCTTCAATATGCCGCTGTCGCCGACCCGGACAATCGCGAGCGCCTCTCCGTAATAGGTAGAAACGGTATCGTTCAGATACCCCTCCGGGTTATAGGGACACGCGTTTCCGAACGCCTTAAGCTCCCCGTTTTCCACCTCAAGATGCACTCTGTGCTTTTCCATCGGCTTCCAGATGCGGTCCCCGTCCGTGTAACGAATGCGGAAATAGCAGAGCCTTCCGGCCTGCGCGGTGAGCTTCTCTCCGGTCACATCCGGGGTATCGCAGCCGGAAATCCGCTCCATGGCAGCTTCCGGTATTACCTGAAGTACCGTATCCTCCTTTGCGCTCTCCAGCCGACACGTTCCGATCCGACTATCATCCGCGTTATAGGCAACCGCCCGAAGCACGCCGTCCTCGTACGGAACCTTAAATCTGGCGATGCAGTTCCCATGAAGTCTTGCAGACCCCACCTTTCTGTCATTCAGGAAGAGCTCCACCCGCTCCGCCCTGGCGTATACCTCCACTTCCGCCTTCGTGCCGCTGCAACCGCTCCAGGACCAGCTTTCGATGGCATCCGACATCTTCCAGGCGGAAGGTGTATGTTTTCCGGTCTGATAGACCGGCTTTACGGCAAGAAACGGCCCGCTTTCTTCCTCCAGTGCCACTCTGGTCCAGGCCGCTTCGCCGATCGCCTTTCCCGTCAGATCCAGTCTTCCGCTTCCCGCGGAAATCCACCCCGCCGGATCTGCGTCCTTCGGCGCGTAATCCTCGTATTCCCAGGATCCGATTCCCGCCTCTCCGAGATAATCCATGCCGGCCCACACAAAATCACCGACGATCCGCGGATTCTTTTTTGCCATATCCATGAAAGCGTGCGCATCGCTGCAGAAGGTCTCGCTTCCGAGGATCAACCGATTCGGATACTTTTTCAGATCATGACGGTACCGGTAAATGCCGTAATTATACCCGGCCACATCCATCGCGGCGAAGGCATCTCTGGTCTTCACATCGCAGCCGTGAAGCGTTGCGCCGAGCTTCATCGTCTTGTCACCGAGAAGACCCGCCATCTGATTATAGAACTCACTGCCGACCGTCTTCTTTTTCTTTCGTTCCTTTCCCTGCTTCGCGGCCTTCTCCGCCTTCGCCGCCTCTTTTGCCGCCTTCTCATCGCTGTACACTCCAAATCCCATCGCATACATCAGGTTAAAGAAGATATTGACGCCGCAGGTGACCGGACGGGAGCTGTCCAGACGGTGCAGGTATTCTGTCATATCTCCGGTCAGCGCAATTCCTCTCTTCTCGCCGGTCTCCGCCACCTCATTTCCTGTCGAATACAAAATCACGGACGGGTGGCTGTAATCCTTATCCACCATGTCGCGCAGGTCTTCACGATACCAGTCGGTCATCTCCCCGGCATAATCGAAGCGCGTCTTGTGGATATACCAGCAGTCCACATATTCATCCATCATCAGCATGCCAAGCCGGTCACACGCCTCAAGCAAATACTCAGAAGCAGGATTGTGCGCACTGCGAATGGCATTATATCCGTTTTCCATCAGAATCCGGACTCTCCGTTCTTCCGCCTCCGGATATGTTTCCGCACCCAAAAGCTGATTGTCCGAGTGGATGCAGCACCCCTTTAGGATCACCCTCCTCCCGTTGATGCGCAGCCCCTGCTGTGCGTCCCAGGAGAGCTCCCGGATACCAAAGGTTACATCACTCGTATCCTCTGCGAATTTCGCGCGGCAGCGATAGAGCTCCGGCCGTCCGGCATTCCAGAGCCGTGCCTGATCTAGTGTCAGGGGAAAGACCGCCTCGAACCGTTCCGCATCTTCTCTACCTTCCTCACCGGAACTAACGGCGGCAGACTCTCCGATGACGTGCACAGACTCTCTGCCGTCCGGGTCCGTAATCCAAAGCTCCACCTCTCCGACACTGCTGGTTTCCACGCGGATTTCAAGCTGTGCCTTTCCGCTGCGGTGATCTGTGTCGTAATCACTCACAGATACCGTGCGGACCTTCACGCCATACATCGGAATATAGTCAGAATCGCCGACAAACATCCACACCGGACGATAGATCCCGCTTCCGCTGTACCAGCGGCTGTTCGGCTGATCCGCATTATGGGCGATCACTCTCACCTCATTGTCGGCACCATAACGAAGAAAGGGGTCTATCTCTGTCCGGATCTGGGTATATCCGTACGGCCGAAAGCACGTCTTCTGTCCGTTCACAAAAATCTCAGCGTTCCGGTATACTCCCTCAAACAGAAGAAACACCTTCTTTCCCTCCAGCTCTGAAGGAACGTCAAAATGATGAAGATATTCATAATCTCCGCCCATGAACCAGCCGATATTGTGCATTCCCTCACTTTCTCCGGATCTCTTCTCCCGGAGCATGGCATCATACGGCAAATGAACATTGACTCCCGCTTCTTCACTTCCCAGATGTTTTACTGTCCAGTTATCATTAAAATCGTATCGGATCATTCTTACCTCCCATCCGGTTTCTTACTTCTTCCAAATGTAAATCATGGTAAAACAACTCACATAACATCCTAGCACAGGCGAATATAAAAAAAGACAAATGGCGCAAACGGGTCTTTTTTCTGCGCCATCTGTCAAAATTCAGCTCATGTTCTTAAATTTCCGTTCGCGGCTGTGTTCCGGGAAGCAGGATATGCAGAATAAACCAACCGTCCTCTGCCTTCACCGTCAGGGAACCCCCATACTTTTCTGCCGTGGAACGCATGCTCTTTACACCAAAGCCGTGATACGAACGGTTTTCTTTGGTTGTTACCGGAAGACCGTTTTGAAAACTGATTTCTCCCGGGAAGCGGTTCATGATTGTGATATTCACAAAATTTTTCCGCCTTGCGACAGTCAGATGAATCAGTCTCTCCGTCGGATTCTGAATCTGCTTTGCCGCTTCAATGGCATTATCCAGTGCATTTCCAAATAAAGAGCTGATATCCATGACCGACATGAAGCTCAGCGCCGCGCCGTCCGCCACGATCGTAAATTCAATATGATACCTCTGACAAACCATCGCCTTGCTGGTCAGAATCGTGTCCAGCACCTCATTACCCGTCTTGTTCTGCGCCTCATACAGCCTGATATCCTCCTCCATTTTGTCCAGATAGCGGGTCTTCTCTTCAGAATTTACACCGTCTCTCAAAATCGCGATCTGATGCTTCAGATCATGATACTTTTGATTGATAAGATCCACGCTCTCCCTCGAAGTCTGATAATTTGCGTACTGCAGCTTCAGGATATTCTGTATAGTCTGCAGTTCCGTCTGTTCCTGCGCCTGATGCAGCACAATGGAATAGAAATACAAAACAACCACTCCCGCAAAATCCACAATCGTCCGCAGAAGCAGTATCTCCGATGTATACCGGGCCGTAAACGGAGCCCTCTGAAGGACAAAACTGATGTCACTCATGAAATAAACTGCTGCGATAATCAACATTTCCCCGAGCAATGCATGATTGCTGAGTTCCAGCTGTTCATGCTGACCGGAACGGCTGTCATATTTTCGTTCCAGAAATACGGCCGGTATGAATACGCAGGCATAGGTTGGAAGCATAAAAACCAGGTTTGTATAAAGATTCAGCGGAAGCTTGAGTTCCATTAATCCGAAATAAAATAACTGCCATTCCAGAGAAGCGGCAAATTCCCCGAGAATAAACGCCCGCAGAGTATCAAACAGGCAATTTCTCCAGTTCATCTCTGTCAGCCAGTGAAACCCGAGCATGATCTGAGCAACCGTTCCCAGCATAAACGGCAGAAATAAGGGAAGCGGAGGATTCTTGGTAACCGTCATGTAGAAGATCAGGAAAAATCCCATTCCCAGAAGAATCAGTATCTTCTTCCACCCCGTCCTTCTGGCAGGACGAAAATGCGTGACAATGACAAGCGCTATCATATATGTAATGGCATAATATACTCCCGGTGTATCTTTCAGATTCGGCAGGACAACTCCGGAAGAGGAGCGAACCAGAAATTCAAATACAGACAAACCGGTCACCTCCCCGTTTCCGCCATATACCGGTTCAGCGCATCCATCAGCGGTTTCTTTCGGGATCGGCTCACCTGCAGCCGTTCTCCGCCGATCTGCACATCATTTCCGACAATACCGTCTACATATGCCAGATTAATCAGGAAACCTTTATTGCACTGAAAGAAATACTCTCCCTCCAGCTGCTTTTCAATTTCCTTCAGCGCGCCCCTTGATGAGATTTCTTCTGATACCAGGTGAAAAATCAGATCATGATTCATCACCTCAATATATCGAACGGCAGAGACAGAGATTTTTCTCATTCCTCCTCTGATATTCAGTATCACATATTTATCCTGAACAGTCTTCCTTCTCCCGAGCGCCCGCGTGATTGTCTGTGCAAAAGAATAATAGGATACCGGCTTTAAAATATAATCCAGTGCTCCCACGGTGTATCCCTTGATCGCATATTGCGGCATATTGGTAATGAAGATGATGCACACCTCCGTGTCTGATTTACGGATCTCCTGCGCTGCTGGCATCCCGTCCACAAAAGCCATCTCTATGTCCATCAGAATGATATCATAGTCCGGGGTGTACGGATTCAGAATTCCGTCGCCGTCAGAAAATTCCCGAATGGAAAAAGTTTTTCCATTTTCCCTCCCATACTGCTCCAGGTAAGATCGAAATTCCCGCCGGTAATTTTCATCATCTTCTACAATTGCAATCCGAAGCATCTCTCTTCCCTTCCTCCATTCAAATACACACCCCCGGAACCAGATCTGCGAATATAACAATATCCGCACATCTCCTTAACTGCTTCGAGTATATCTCCGGGCGTGCATTCATTCCCCTTAATAATTTAAAAGACTTACGAGGATTCTGCAACAATTTGTTACAGCCTCATCCTGTTTTATATTTTCACATTTTATTGCAGTTTCAGCCTGCCAGATATTACATCGGCCCTCCCAGTCTCCTGAGATAAGAAGCAGCTGCCGTTTGCAGATTGTCTGAATGAATCCGGACACATAGAACAAAGTAAGTATACCCATCCGCCTTCCATGGTGGTATCCTTATCAGCAATAACACAGGCATGATCATTGCGAAGGATACGAGGAGGTATCTGTTCCGTTTCGGAGCAGATGCCTTTTTTCTGTCTGTATGAAAAATAATTCCAAAAAATAATTCCTACATGAGAATCACATCGAAAGGAGCTTGATCAGATGAGAAAGGTAATTCTTGCGGCGACGCAGTTCGCCTGCACATGGAACGCAGAAGAAACACTTGATAAGGCGGAAAAGATGGTCAGGGACGCAGCCGCAGCCGGAGCCAATGTCATCCTGCTTCAGGAGCTGTTCGAACAGCCCTATTTCTGCAAGACTCACAAATACGAATATCTGCATCTCGCCACAAAAATGGAAGACGATCCCGCGGTAAAGCGTTTTCAGCGAATTGCGGAGGAACTGCACGTTGTGCTTCCCATATGTTTCTACGAAGATGCCGGGAACCTTGCCTTCAACTGTGTTGCAATGATTGATGCCGACGGAAGAATTCTCGGAAAGTACCGCAAGACACACATTCCGGACGGCGTTCCCTATGCGGAGAAATTTTACTTTGCACCGGGAGACACCGGTTTCCGCGTCTGGGACACGCAGTTCGGAAAAATCGGCGTCGGAATCTGCTGGGATCAGTGGTTCCCGGAGGCTGCCCGCTGCATGGCACTGATGGGTGCGGAAATCCTGCTCTATCCGACTGCCATCGGAAGCGAACCGGATCTAGGCATTGATTCCATGCCGCACTGGAGAAACTGCATGCAGGGTCATGCGGCAGCAAATATCATGCCGCTGGTTGCCTCAAACAGGGTCGGCTACGAAGAACAGGATGCCACCAACATCACCTTCTATGGCTCTTCCTTCATTGCCGGTCCGGACGGAGAGATCGCCGCTCAGGCCGACCGGAAAAGCGAAACCTTCGTGACCGCGGAATTTGATCTGGACGCCGTTGCTTCGATGCGGCGGGAGTGGGGCGTATTTCGTGACCGCCGGCCGGAGATGTACGGAGAGCTTCTCACGATGGGCGAAACCGGAAAGGACGACCGCTGATTTCTCCGTCGATACCATACATGTTTTTTACACACGCAGTGCCAGCCAGAACAGAACCCCATCCCGGAAATTTCTCGGGTCCATCCCGGTCTTTCCGGCGATCCGGTTCAGTCTCTGCTGGACTGTATTCACATGCAGGAACAGCTTCTCCGCCGTTGCTTTCAGAGACATCTCTGAATCATAATACGTCCTCAGGAATTCAATCTCCGACGGTTTCAGGCCGCCCAGCACCTTGCTTCTGTATTCCTTTCTCACCGTTCCGCTCATCCCGGAAAGCAGGATTTCCAGCTTCAGATCGTCGAATGCGACGAGATCCTCCCCGGTCTCCCGGATAGAGCTCAAGGCAATGACTGCATCCTGCCAGGAATCTCTGCACTTCTCAAATGCTTTTTCACTTCCGACCGCCATCTGCAGGATCTGATGATGATCCGACGCAAAACGGCGGAATACCGACCGATAATTCTCGTAGACTTCGGACCCGATCAGGCCGGCAAACCGGTTCGGATAGATATAAGTATAGACTTCTTCACCGATCCGGCTGAAAAAAGCCCGTACCTTCTGCTCCAGCAGGGAAATGTTCACCAGGTTATATCGGGTATTGATTTCGATGCAGAGCATGCGGTATCTTCCCTTCGGATCTACATGAAATTCCCGCAGACAGCTGTCAAAATAGTCGCGGTTCCCGAAGTCCCCATTCTGAATACAGCGGATCAGATACGCCCGGCGCTCATCCGTGTTCCGGTACATCTCTCCGATTTCCTGCTCGTGCAGAAGAAGCGCAGAGATCCGTTCCGCAAGATGCGCATACTTCCGGGCTTCGGAGGGCTCTGCCGTAATGCCGACCACGGCAATCACAGAATTATGATAGTAGATCGGGATATTGATTCCCTTCCGGGTTCCCGAAAAAGCCGCATCGTTTTCCACCTCTATCGTCTGTCCGCTCTCTGCCGCCTTCCTGCCGATTTCATGATACATGCCGATACGCTCCGGGTCCGTAGACGCCGTGATCCTTCCATCCGGGCTGATCATATTGATATTATATCCGCACACATCATGTATCGTATCTACCATCTGCTGCGCCAGACGCTGCCGTACCCGATTCTCCATATCCTCAAATTTTCTCCTTCTCCTGCCATCGCAAGCTTCCCCTCAGGCCACACGCTCTGCGGCCTGAGGCGGTTCATTGTTGACGAAAAAATCCCGATCAGATGCGTATGTTATTCAAGACATTTATTTGTTGCACACAATTAATTATATGTCATCTATAACATAGCATAACCTCTCTCATTTTTCTATAATGAGTGCATCAAAACAAGTTCGGGATAACAGCCTGAGAAGAGAAAATCATTGAAATTATTCGAAGATGTCCGCTGATACATGACAGGATACAAGCGGAATCGCTTCGAATATACATGGCCGGCAGGAAGGAGTATTTGTATGAAAATTGTAACCGCCATTGATTCATTTAAGGGAAGCATGACTTCGATTGAGGCGGGAAATGCTTTCGCAGAGGGCTTTCATCGGGTGTATCCCGATGCGGAGATCGCCGTGCGTCCGCTCGCGGACGGCGGAGAAGGAACGGTTGAGGCGCTGACGGAGGGGATGAACGGGAACCTCGAGCATGTCACGGTCACCGGTCCTCTCGGAAAGCCCGTCGACTGCCCGTACGGGATCATAAAGGATTCCATGACCGCGGTGATCGAAATGAGCGGAGCGGCCGGTATCACACTGATTCCGGCCAAAGAGCTGAATCCGCTCAAGGCAACAACCTATGGCGTCGGAGAGGTGATCGCCGATGCCATCCGGAAGGGATGCCGGCGTTTTATCATCGGTATCGGCGGCAGTGCGACGAACGACGGCGGAGCGGGCATGCTTCAGGCGCTCGGCTTCAGCCTGCTGGACGATTCCGGCAGAGAGATTTCCCGCGGCGCGGAGGGACTGCGGAACCTTGCCGCAATTACCGAAGAGCACGTGCTTCCGGAGCTTTCGGAATGCACCTTCCGCATCGCCTGCGATGTCACGAATCCGCTGTGCGGGAGCAGCGGGAGCAGCGCCGTCTTCGGCCCGCAGAAGGGAGCCGGCCCGAAAAATATCCGGGACATGGACAGCTGGCTTGCGCGTTATGCCGCTGTCTCCAAACGGCTCCACCCGGACGCTGATCCGGATTATCCCGGAACCGGTGCCGCCGGCGGCCTGGGATTTGCCTTCCGCACCTTCCTGCCCTCCGAGCTGCAGTCCGGAATTCGGATTGTTCTGGAGGAGACTCGCCTCGAATCGTATCTTGCGGATGCGGATCTTGTGATCACAGGAGAAGGCAGACTGGATTCGCAGACCGCCATGGGAAAAGTCCCGATCGGAGTCGCAAATCTTGCCAAGACACACGGAAAACCCGTCATCGCATTTGCGGGAAGCGTCACCGAAGACGCATGTACATGCAACGAATGCGGAATTGACGCCTATTTCCCGATTGTCCGCGGCGTCACCACCCTCGAAGAAGCCTGCGAAACCGAAAACGCGAAGAAAAACATGGCTGCCGCCGCAGAACAGGTGGCGCGGCTTATGAAACTGCAGATTATATAAGGAGGAAAAAATGACTTACACATTTTCAACCGCGGGAGCGCTGATCGGAATGGCGCTCGCAATTATCCTCATCATCCGAAAATTTCATCCGGCATACAGCCTGATCATCGGCGCCCTGGTCGGCGGGCTGATCGGCTCCGGCGGAAATCTGGCTGTAACTGTAGATTCCATGATGACCGGAGCGGGAAGCATGATCACCTCCGTTCTCAGGATTATGACCTCCGGCATCCTCGCAGGAGCTCTCATCCGGACCGGATCCGCCGAGAAAATCGCCCAGGTCATCGTCAGACGGCTCGGCAGCCGCCGAGCGCTTTTCGCGGTGGCACTCGCCACCATGATCATCTGTGCGGTAGGAGTCTTCATCGATATTTCCGTAATCACGGTGGCTCCGATTGCGCTCGCGATCGGCGAGGAGGCCGGCTACAACAAACAGTCTCTTCTTCTGGCAATGATCGGAGGCGGAAAAGCCGGCAACATCATCTCGCCGAATCCGAACACCATCGCCGTATCGGAGGCATTTGACGTCAATCTGACCTCTCTGATCACCCGGAACATCATCCCCGCGATCTGCGCGCTGATTGTAACCGTGATCCTGGCGGGAATCCTCGCCGGCAAGGACGGACTTCCGGTAACCCGCGACGATCTCGAAGAAATCGACTCCAGGAGTCTGCCCTCTTTCGGAAAGGCCGTCGCAGGACCTCTCACCGTCATTGTTCTGCTGGCGCTTCGTCAGGCAGGCATTGCCGTCGACCCGATGATTGCTCTCCCGGTCGGAGGTCTTGTCTGTGCGGTTGTGACCGGAAGCGCCAAAAAATTCGGCGAATATTCCGCATTCGGCCTGGACAAAGTAACCGGTGTTTCTATTCTGCTGCTTGGAACCGGCACGATCGCCGGCATCATCAAGGCGTCCGCGCTTCAGGCAGATGTCGTGAACGCGCTGAACTTCTTCCACATGCCCGCATTCCTTCTGGCTCCGATTGCCGGCATCCTCATGGCGGGAGCTACCGCTTCGACCACAGCAGGCGCTACCGTAGCCTCCCAGACCTTCTCAGAGGTTCTGATCTCAAGCGGCATACCGGCCATTTCCGCAGGCGCAATGATTCACGCCGGAGCGACCGTTATCGACTCCCTGCCGCACGGTTCCTTCTTCCATGCGACCGGCGGGGCTGTGAACATGGATATCCCTGACCGCATGAAGCTGATCGCGTACGAGGCACTCGTCGGACTGACGAGTACCGTTGTGGCGGTGATCGTATATCTCGCAGCGTAAGGCCGGAATCTCCGGCTTACTGCAGCTCCGTCACGACACTGACTCCGTCGTCGTTGTATAATTCATAATCCTCCGGTCTTCCGCCGTTGCAGATATAACGGATCGTGCCGTAATCCAGAGAAGCGGTATTCTCCGCCGGCCGGCAGATCGGA
Organism: uncultured eubacterium 1-6; assembly: GCA_903789595.1. Taxonomy (GTDB): domain Bacteria; phylum Bacillota; class Clostridia; order Lachnospirales; family Lachnospiraceae; genus Bilifractor. The sequence goes on along the minus strand of CAIFEZ010000019.1, from coordinate 21,781 downwards.
AGCACATGTCCCTTCCGGATGAAAATCAGGGTCTCTCCGAGCTCCGCCTCCACATAGTGGTCACCCCTCGGAAGACCGATTTCATCGTAATCATCCCAGCTTCTCATTCGCAAAAGCTTCATATCTTCCGGGAGGTAGACATAGCGGCCGGCGGCGTTCTGCCGGTACACTGGCGCAATCATCACGCTTTCACCGACAAGCAGCTGGTCCTCCGTTTCCACCGCTCTCCTGTCGTCCGGCCACTGAAAAGCGAGCGGCATCATGTACATCCCGTCACGAAGCGCCGCCTTCATGAATTCGCTGTAGATATACGGAAGCAGCGCATATCTCAGTCCGATAATCGGGCGGAAACGCTCCGGATGCGCAAACGCGCTGAGCTCCTGGAACCGGTTTCCCTTCGCATTGTGGTTGCGGTACAGCGGTGTAAAAAGAGCCATCTCCAGCCACCGCATCATCAGATCTTCTGTTGTGTCGTCCCCGAAGCCGCCCATGTCAGATCCTGAATACAGAAATCCGCACAGGTTGAGACCCGCCATCTGCTGCATGGAAAGCAACAGATGATCCCACCAGCTTCTGTTGTCTCCGGTCCACACGCCTCCGTAACGATGCATTCCGATGTAGGACGCTCTGGAGAACAGCAGGATTCTCCGATCCGGACACAGCGTCCGGAACGCTTCCCCGGCAGCTCTCGTCATCAGATAGCCGTACAGATTGTGCAGCTTGTCATGACGATAGGTTTTCCCCTTATAGGTATGATAAAAGCTCCTGTAATCCTCCGGGTTGTTCGACAGGCCTCCGATCAGGGATGTCAGCTCGAAGAAGGAGTCGATGTCCAGATTCTTTCCCCTCAGTTCATCAATCCGCCGGAATACCTTCTCCAGATGCTTCTCCGTATAGAAAATCGCGGGCTCGTTCATGTCATTCCAGAAGCCGTCGATCCCCTGGTCGAGCAGAAAACGGTAATGGCCGCCGAACCACTTTCGCGTCTCCGGCTTCATGAAATCCGGAAAGTGCACCTTTCCCGGCCAGACCGCGGCTGCCAGGTCATTTCCATCCTCGTCCCTGACAAAATAGCCGCCCTTTTTTCCCTCCTCGCAGATGTCATAGCCGTCTTCCATCTTGACACCCGCATCGATGATCGGCACCAGATGGATTCCTCTCTTTTTCATCTTGGCGCAGAAGTCCGGGAAATCCGGAAAGGCCTCCGCATCCACCGTGAAATCCTTGTAATGATCCATGTAATCAATATCGAGATAGATGCTGTCGAGCGGAATGCCTTCCTCCTGATAGCGGTCAGCGACCTCTTCTACCTCTTTCTCTGTGCGGTAGCTCCACCGGCTCTGTCCAAATCCGAAAGCCCACTTCGGAGGGATGTAGCTTCTGCCCACCAGGCGGCGGAACTCATGCGCGATTCCGGGGAGCGTAGAATCCTCTACCAGATAGAGATTCGCGTCAAAATCATCGAAACGGATCTCCAGCACATCCGGATCCGTATACCCGAGATCAAACACCACTCTTCCCGGCGTATCTACATAGAGCCCGAAGGCAGCACGCGGGGAAAATACCAGTATGAAATTCTGAGAGGCATAGAGAGAATGCTTCCCCTCCGTGTGCATATAGTCGTCGGTGTTGTTGCTGATGTACAGCCAGTTCCTCTTATTCATTCCCCGGACGGTCTCCCCGAGCCCGTAAATGACAGTATCCCTGTCCATCCGGCACCGGATCGTCTTCGCGCCAGGGTCCGAGACAAAGCCCGGAACGTCACCCGCCTCGGCCGGTATACACATCACAACAGAATCTGTCTCAATCGGGTCGCCGATCACATAATGTCTGATCATCTTCTCTGCCTTTCCTGCAATATCTTCTTTTACCACACCGCATGCGGAGTGTTGAAATAAATCTGAATACGGATTTGCCTGCACAGCAATATAAATAAGCGTCGCACCGCTTCGCCTGCACAGCACATATGCTGAGTAGTTACATTTTAGCACAGCATCTCGTGAAGGGTCAGACCTTTTCCTCAGACAAGATAAAAACACGTGTTCCAGGTTTTAACTTGTCTGCGCTGTACCTGCTGCACTTACGCGTCGCTTCGTGCTCATACCTGTTGTCGTTGCAAAGCCATAGCCGGCTCAGCACGCCCTTCGGGTGTGCATCCGTCTCTGTCCGACTAGATTTATACAGTAAAAGGCCGGTCCCGCATGCGGAACCGGCTAAAGTCTTTCATTTGATATTATATTTTCAGAGATTTCTCTCCACTTCACTCGCCGCGGTTAAATGCCTTCTTGCCCGGGTATATGGCGGACTCGCCAAGCTCCTCTTCAATCCGGAGAAGCTGGTTGTATTTTGCAACACGCTCGCTGCGGCTGGGCGCTCCGGTCTTGATCTGGCGCGTATTGAGCGCAACCGCGAGATCCGCGATTGTAGTATCCTCTGTCTCGCCGCTTCTGTGAGAGGTGATGGCCGTGTAGCCTGCCTTGTGCGCCATCTTGATCGCTTCAAGCGTCTCAGAGACTGATCCGATCTGATTGAGCTTGATCAGAATCGAATTCGCGCAGCCGAGACGGATTCCCTTCTCCAGTCTCTCCGTATTCGTCACGAAGAGGTCATCGCCAACCAGCTGCACCTTGTCTCCGAGCTCGGCCGTCATCTTCTGCCAGCCTTCCCAGTCCTCCTCATCCAGACCGTCCTCGATCGACCAGATCGGATATTTCTCGATCAGGGATTTCCAGTGTGCGATCAGCTCCTCGGAAGTGAAGTCCTTCCCGGATTTCGGCTGATGATAATAGCCCTTGCCCTTCTCGCTCTTCCACTCAGAGGAAGCCGCATCCATCGCGAGAACAAAATCCTCGCCCGGACGGTAGCCGGCGTCACGGATTGCCTGGAGGATATGCTCGATGGTATCCTCATCGTCCTTCAGGTTCGGTGCGAAGCCACCCTCGTCTCCGACAGCGGTGGTATTGCCCTCCGCCTTCAGGATTTTCTGAAGAGAATGAAAGACCTCCGTGCACCATCTGAGCGCCTCACGGAAAGAAGATGCGCCTACCGGCATGATCATGAATTCCTGTGTATCCACCGAATTCGTCGCGTGCGCTCCGCCGTTCAGAATATTCATCATCGGAACCGGCAGACGGTTGGCATTCACTCCGCCCAGGAACCGGAAGAGCGGAATTCCGAGAGATTCCGCCGCGGCCTTGGCGCTCGCGATGGAAACCGCGAGGATCGCATTTGCTCCCAGTTTCGCCTTATTCGGCGTGCCGTCCGCACTGATCATCGCTCTGTCCACCGCATACACATCCTGCGGATCCAGTCCTTTCACCGCATCATTAATGATGGTGTTGATGTTGCTGACGGCCTTCGAAACGCCCTTGCCTCCGAATTTCTCTTTATCTCCGTCTCGGAGCTCGATCGCTTCAAACTCACCGGTGGACGCACCGCTCGGCGCGGCTCCTCTTCCGACGGTCCCGTCGCTCAGAATCACCTCGGCTTCAACCGTTGGATTTCCTCTGGAATCAATGATCTCGCGTCCGATCACCTTTTCAATCTGTAAATGCTTCATCATATCGCTTCCTCCAGTCCCCCGGAGATGGTACCGGGAACCATTCCTGCTGTATATCGCTGTCTGACAGCCAGTCGCTTTGCTGCATATCATCGGCGGAAGATATTGAAAAATAACATCCGTCTGTGTGTTAGATTATCCTAAACCGTATTCACTGTACTATATAAGACTATTTTTGTCAACAATAAACATTATACCTGCAGCAAAAATTTGTTACTGCTCAGCCAGCGCCTTCACATCCCAGTCCCGCAGCTCTATCTCCTCTCCCGGAGCGTAGGTTCTGCCGCTGATAAGATCGGTCACCGTGCCATAAGGATTGCGGATAACCTCCGGATCCTCCGAGTAATAGAGGAGGTAGTGAACCGTCTGTCCCTTTGCATTAACGCCGCTGCGCAGAATCACCGGCCATGTATACCATTCTGCCTCCGATCTCCCTTCGCTGTCAAAATGCGGAAGCCACAACCCCGCATCCGAAGACGCGCGGACAAGGACCCGCCTCAGCTGCTCCGGATTCGTGTGGCAGCCGACATAGTATGCGGTACCCTTCCCGAAACAGTTTTTCGTGATCCCCGCATAGATTTTCCAGTACGGATGCTCATACTGACCGAGCGCCTCAAAGCCGCCGACGTTCCGGGATGCTTCACCAGCCTGACACATCTCATCCCTGCCGCAGCTCTCCGCGCTGTCTGAAGCGCAGCTGCCTGCCCGCCGGTTATTCTCCTCAACAGGTATCAGCAGTTCCGCCCAGTGTTTTGCCTCAAAGCCGTTCACGGTCAGCCGCTCCGGGTTCACGAATTGATGATAGGTGACGCCGAAGACATCGGTCATGTGATGCGGCTGTGCATCTGCCCACACGCTGAGCGAGCGGTCCGCGAAGAAGGACCGGAAGGTGGCGACGAGCACGCCTCCCGCCTCTGTCCAGCCGCGGATCAGCCGGATGAATTTCTCGGAAACGGAATAAAGCGAAGGAATCACAATAAGATCATAACCGTCCAGGCTGCGCCCGTCACTCTCTTCCGTGCCCTCGTCCCTGCTGCATCTGCTGCTATTCTCCTGACTGCCGTCTTCTCCCGTAATCTGATCCTCAAAAAGGATATCCACCCCGATATTCAGCGCGTACAGTTCACGATAGATCTCCATCACGACATCGTTATAGCAGAGGTCCTTATCAAACGGAAACCACCGAAAGCCGGTCAGCGTCCGGTTGTCAACGATCAGCGCCGCGCGGCTGGTCTTCGTAAGCACAAGGTTTTCCGCTCCGATTCGCTTCCACTCCCTGCCGAAGCGCATGGCCTCGAGATAGGTCGGATTCGGTGCAAAATCATGGCTCAAAAGGCCCTTCCAGTAAGTCTCATAGCCGTTGTGAATCGAATGCCAGTGCCAGTATTCCACCATCGATGCACCGCTCGCCAGATGGGAATAGGCCTGCAGGCGCAGCTGTCCCGGGTACGGAACCCATTCCCGAAACGCCTGTGCCTCCGTCTCCAGCACCAGATAGTTTTTGACTCCCGGAACAATTCCGCGCATCTCGTCCCCGCCGAACGCGATTTCCACCCCGGTCAGTTCATGCTGGGTCGGGTGATAGATATCCGTTCCCGCAATTGTCAGCGCACGCGCGATCTTGTCATGATCGCAGCCGGGCTGTACCCCGTAGGAATATCCGTCCTGTGAGATATCGGCGCCGAATTTTCTCCAGTTGTAATCCAGGTTGTGCGTGACAAACTGATCCGGCCTGCGGTACTCATCAATAATCGCCCTCTGCCAGCAGAGATACTCCGTCACCAGACCGCGCTGAAACGCCTCGAATTCCGAAGCCAGTCCCCCGTTGATACAGCCGCGCATGTCCGGAAGGTCCTCCCACCGGCCGATGGAATTGCTCCAATAGCGGAGATAAAAGGCACGGTTCAGCTCTTCTACCGTGCCGAATTTCTGCTTCAGATACTCGCGAAATCTCTCCTGGACGCCCGCGCCCGCCGTTCCGTAATGCTTTGTCTCATTGTCGAGCTGATATCCGATCACACAGCTCCGATGTGCACAATGCTCCATCATCCTCCGGATCACCCGCTCAATGTAGAACCGAAGTGTCGGACTCGCGATGTTGAAAAGCTGGCGGTGTCCGTACCGGGCCTTTCCCTCTGCAGTTTCCACCATGATGTCATCGCTCTTACCCGCGAGCCACGCAGGGATGGCATACGAGGGTGTCCCGACGATCACCTTCATCTCATACGTCTCCGCAAGATCCAGCATTTCGTCCAGCAGGGAAAAATCGAACTCCCCCTCGACAGGCTCCCAGGTGGACCACGTGGATTCGCCGATGCGGATCACATTCATCCCCGCATCACGCATCATCCGCAGATCCTCCCGCATCCGATCCTCCGGCATATATTCAAGGTAATAGGCACACCCGAAAAGTACTTCCTTCTGTTTCATGCAACGCCTCCGAATCTGAGTGAAGCATTCCCGCGATTTACAGCATAAGCAGCGCGCGGCCTGTGAGTGATTTATATGGTTTATCTTTTCAGCGGAAGCTCCACTGCATACCTGTCGATATCCTCCCGCAGATAAGGATTCATTTTTTGATTGTATATGAAAAGATCGATGGTTTTTAAGGTAGGAATCCTGTCAACTTCCTCCCGCAGCAGATCTATATCTCTCCCACCCTTGATGACGATATCAATGTCGCTTGTCGGGCGTGCGGTTCCTGTCGCATAAGAGCCAAAAAGATATACATGTTCTACATCATGTTTTATGCAAATCTCCACAACACTGTTCAGAATTTCTTCCAGGCTCATATTCCAGGCATCTAATTTTCTTTGCAGATCCGGACTGATCATAACTTATCATCCTTTTCCATCTTATCCATATAGCCGGAAGCGTCAATGCAAAACTGCTCTAGTACCGGCAGATACAGTTCAACGATTCTCTGAACGGCGTCCTTTGCCATGCTTCCATCGTAATCGTGGGTCAGTGCATTCCGGTCCAGAAGCATTTTCATCCAGATGTCTCCGGAGATCAATCCTAACTGAGCGGCTATCCGCAAGGTTTCTCTCGGTGAACCGCTGGCGAAGCTGTTAACCTTATGATAGCCTACTATAATATCCTTCATTACCTTCCATGAAATATCAAAAGTCAGGCAGAACTTCTGCACCGTTCCGCTGATGACAAAATCATCCTCTAAATCCCGTTTTCTGGCTCTTTCCAACGAGGACAGACTGCATTGAAAGCTCTTATATCGATTCAAATATTTTTTCTGATTCATTTTCACTTTCTCCCCGTCCATTTCATTTATAAGCTCATCTCTGATCATTTGCGTCTGTAATCCAACATACTGCCAAAAGCAGATGGCTGATTCCTATTTTACTCCGAATGATGCTCAAAAGCTATGCAGTATACAATTATAATTTCCGAGCAACAATAAGATAAAACCAAAAAGCAAACTCCATTTATCCCTGTGCATGCTAACATTGGAAAAGCAAACGAAAACGAAAATGAGGAGGACCTGATTGTGAAAAAATCCGCGGGAGCATATACCGGTCTTGTCATCGCGTTTATCTTATGGGGAAGTCTCTATGTCGTAAGTTCGATTGTCCTGCAGTATGTGCCGACCTTTGCCGTCATGTTCTGTCGCTTTGCGATTGCTTTTGTGACATTAAGCGCCATCCTGAAAGCCGGAAACCGGAAACATGACTCGAAAAGCGTGGAAAGCCGGAAAACAAAATGCAGTCCTGATCACATGAACAATCCGAACTGTAAAGATATTCCGGAAAACACAGATTCACAGGGACGAAAGACAAAGCTCGACAGCAGAGGATGGAAATATGTTCTGCTCATGGGCATGCTCGGATATGCTGTCGGCGCCGGCATTCAGCTGATCGGCACCAAATACGCCGGTTCTTCCATGGCCTCGCTGATCAACTCACTGAATCCGGTCACCATTTCTATCATGGCTGTGCCGATTCTTCACGAAAAACTGACCGCAAATAAAATCGCGGGAATCCTTATGGCAGTGTTTGGCGTATATCTCATTCTGGGGACCGGCAGCAGTTTTAATCTCCCCGGAATCCTGATGTCTCTCCTTTCCGTTCTGCTCTGGTCTCTCGTCTCCGTGCTCACCCGTCAGGGGCTTGCAAGATATAACCCGCTCGTTGTCACACGCAATGCCATCGGCATAGCGGCAGTCTGCGACTTCATCTTTGCCCTTCTGGAGCATTTCATCACGCACGCTTCGATTCAGATCAACGGAGGAGTCATCGCAGGCCTGCTCTATATGGGAATCTTCTGCACCGGAATCGCCTACATTCTCTGGAATCAGGGACTGGCGGCGCTCCCGGCAAGCAACTGTTCGGCGCTCTATCCGCTTCAGCCGATGACGTCAACGGTCATGGGCGTGATCTTCTTCCATGAGATCATCGGCGTATCCTTCGCTGCCGGAGCCGTTTTCATCCTTGCAGGCGTCCTGCTCTGCCTTCTGGGCGGCACACTGCTGAAGCGGCACAGCCGATGCCCGTCAGATTCCTGACCGCCCGGCCATCTCCAGAACCTTCACCACCTGGACGGTTTCCTTCATCAGCTCGTCCGCAGCCGCATACTCCTTCCCGTCTATGATCTCTGCGAAGTCCGCAAATTCCTGCGTCATGCGGTGACGCATCGACGGCGGAAGGAATTCCTTCACAACAGATTTGCGCACGGTCGCCCCTGATGCATCCGTTGTAACCGACCGGTTTTCCTGATCCAGAGTCTGCACCGTCAGCTTTTCTGCCGCGTTTGGCTTTCCGTCTGCGCGCATCCACCCCTCTTCTCCCTGCACACTGATGAATCCCGGACTGTCTGAATCCTTTGCAGCGGCGCACACACAGGTAAATCCGGGGTACATAAGCACCAGAGCGCCGGATGTATCCACACCGTTGTAGCCCCGATTCGAAAAATACGCCGCCTGCTCCGGCATTCCGAACAGACCGACGCAGTAATGAATCGTATATACACCGAGATCGTTCAGTGCCCCGCCGTTCTGCGCCGGATCAAACACGGGAGCAATCACACCGTTCAGATATGCATCGTAGCTTCGGGAATACTGTGAATAATTGCAGAGAACCAACTTTGGCGCACCGATTCCCGGAAGACTTTCCTGCATTTTCCGGAAGACTGCACTGTGAAGTACCGTGATAGCCTCCAGAATGATCCGTTTTCTCTTCTTCGCCAGATCACGAAGTTCCTCCGCCTGACTGCTCTCCAGGACAAAAGGTTTCTCCAGAATCACGTTCTTACCGTGAAGCAGCGCCTCCTTCGCATATGTATAATGCACACTGTTGATCAGACCGATATACACCGTGTCCGCATCAGATCGTTCCAGAAGTTCTTTGTAATCGGTATACACCTCCGGTATCCTGTATTGATCCGCAAGGTTCTGCGCCTTTTCCCGGCTGTGCGGTCTTCCGAAGATCGCCCGAACCTCAATGCTGCTCAGCAGCTCCATGGCATAGAGGGCTTCCTGTACAATTTTTCCGGTTCCTATAATTGCTAGCTTCATATCTGTATCTCCTTTTCATTAAGTATTTCCACACCATCTCACTCCCGGCGAATTCAGGCGCGTCTGAACAAGCGGAATTTCCGCTCCCGGAAAATACAAATGAACCGCTCCATTCTTCTCTCATTGTGCTAGTATAAGAGTCTGTGAAAATAATGAGGAGGAATCCGTTGTGAAAAAATCTGCAGCAGCTTATCTGGGTCTTGTGTTTGTCTTTGTATTATGGGGAAGCCTGTATGTAGTGAGTTCCGTTGTTCTCAAGTATATGCCGACCTTTGCCGTCATGTTCTGCCGCTTTGTGATTGCCTTTGCCGCCCTGAGCATCATTGTAAAGGCCGGAAGCCGGAAATGGAATCCGGACGGCACAGACACGCAGGGGCACCATACGAAAATTGACAGCCGGGGATGGAAATACGTCGTCATCATGGGGGTGTTCGGCTATGCAGTCGGCGTAGGCATTCAGCTGATGGGCACCAAATATGCCGGTTCCTCAATGGCTTCCCTGATCAATTCGCTGAACCCGGTTACCATCTCACTTATGGCGATACCGATTCTTCATGAGAAGCTGACAGGAAGCAAAATCATAGGCATCCTTCTGGCAGTATTCGGTGTCTATCTGATTCTGGGCACCGGAGGAAACATCAACCTCCCGGGAATTCTCATGTCGCTTGCCTCTGTCCTTTTGTGGTCTCTTGTCTCCGTTCTTACCCGCCAGGGACTTGCGAGATATAACCCCCTCGTCATCACAAGAAATGCCATAGGTGTGGCGGCGGTGTGTGAATTCATCTTTGCCGTGATTGAACACGTCCTGACCGGCTCGGCGATTCATATTAACGGAGGTGTGATCGCAGGTCTTCTATATCTCGGAGTCTTCTGCACCGGCATCTCCTATATTCTGTGGAATCAGGGGCTGGCGGCGCTCCCCGCGAGCAACTGCTCGGCGCTTTACCCGATTCAGCCTCTGACTTCCACCGTCATGGGCGTCATCTTCTTCCATGAAACTGTCGGGCTCTCCTTCGCAGCAGGAGCCGCCTTCATCATTCTCGGTGTCCTGCTGTGCCTCCTGGGAGGCATGCTCTTCAGCCGCCGGAAAAAGCCGGCAGGTCAGGTCCGGGGCTGATCCGGCATCCGGCCGGCAAGGTGATCCAGAAGCCCTGTGCACCCTTCCGTAATTTCCGAAACGCAGAGGTCAAATTCTCTGGTGTACCAGGGATCCTCGATCCGCCTGTCCGGCTGGTCCGCGTACTCCATCAGAAAATGTACCTTATGTTCCGGATCCTCGCCGAAAATGCGTCTCATGTAATAAGCATTCTCCTCATCCATTCCAATGAAGAGATCATACTCCGGATAATCCGATTTCCGCAGTCTCCTCGCCAGGTGGCTTCCGATCGGAACTCCCCTCTGCCGAAGCGCATGCTCCATCGGCGGATACACGGGGTTCCCGATCTCCTCCGTTGAAGTCGCCGCAGAATCCACCAGAAAACGGTCCGCGATCTGCCTTCGATTAATCATGTCCTGAAAAATGTACTGTGCCGCCACCGAACGGCAGATATTGCCGTGGCAAACAAAAAGTATCCTTGTCATATAAAATATCCTTCCTCAGATGCCGCAAAGTGCCGTGTTCTGCACTCTTTTGCGGGGTTTCTTCTTCTGTTTCAAATGTACATCATGCGCCGGAAATTCCGGTAGTAAGACCTTAGGCGGCAGTATGCGGCAGGATGTGACATACTGCGGACACGCAAGAGCCGTTCTCGCAGAGGGAAAAATGCCGGCCTGGCAAATGTACATTATTTTATCTGTTTCTTCAGTTTACCATGATATCAAAGACAGCAAAAGACCCGGAAAGCATCTGCACAATTGCATCTGCCTCCCGGGTCTTTCTGATCTGTATAATTCTTCCGGCGTAAGTGTGCTCTTGTTGTTCGCATCATTTTGCATCCGTTTCACCTCCTGTTCCGGTACGTCTATCCATCACTCTTTGCGCCGGAAAAAGCAACTACTTTCCGGCAAATGAAAACCATTATATTTCTGAAGCCTGCTGCAGGAATTCCTCGAATTTTGTGCGGATGATCAGGTATCTGTTTCCGCTGTAGACAGCAAAGCTGTCGACCGTATGATTCTCACAGAGCCTCCGGAGCAGTTCATTCACTCTCTTCTGTACGGCCGCATAATCATACCCGGCTTCCATGAGCTTCCTCTTTCTCTGTTCACCATTGCCCCAGCGTCCGGCAATGACCTCGCGGGCCACTTCCTCTACGAACGCGGCGCACCATGCATCGGTGTATTTCACTGCATATCCTCTCGCGAGCGGCCTGTGGCTATTGTAAATATCAATGATCTTTCTGTGGCTCCCGTCGGATTCCCTGCATCCGATCCACGACCTCGCCTGAGCGATAAGAGTCTCTGCTATCTTCGCGATAGTCTTCTCCTCCCCGCTTTTTACAGCGTCATATTTTGTCAGTCTGTACTGCCGGATAATCCGCATGTTGTTCTCGACATAAGCGGATGAAGTCGCATATCCGTCCGCCTTGATTGTGTTCAGATACTCCCTCGGGTCCTGAATTCCCCGAAGATTCCGGTTCCGGGATTTCTTCATCACCGAATTTCACTGGATAATCTATGAGCATGCCGCATCCCTCCTTCCCACGTCAGGGTATAATAAAAGGCACCCCCGAAGAGATGCCTCAAAACAATCATATATTACGCTGACAAACTGAAATTTATCCGTTCTTTTCTGTATTAAATAATAATGCTCCAAAATATATAACCGTATTAGAACCGTTATTGTATCTAATCCCTGCTTCTTTAGCAAGTTCGTTTACAATAAATCCATATCCTTCCAGCGAATGATGCAGAAACTGCGGAAATCGACATGGTGCATCCGGATACGTACACTTGGAACATCGTCCACATCCTTCATTAGAGAGTAGCAAATAATCTGATAGAACATTCCCTAAATTCTGTTGAAAGCGGTCAACCATTTTCTTAAAATTATGTAATCCTTCAACCATTCCTTCAAAATCAAAAGAATCTTCCATTTTATATGCTTGAGAGAATAACAACATTTTATCATATTGATTCACACGTGCTTTGCATTCAGCAATTGTCCCGACAGCTGGTGGACATGCCCAGGAAGTCGCATAATTACGGCATGTATTTTCTTCACAAATCTTTCTAATCTCTTGGTAATACTTCAAATTTTCAATTGCTACATAGCCTGATTCCCCGAAACCCGTTTCCGCAGCAATTGTTTTTATCTTAGACATAATTTCCACTTAGAAGTCCTCCATAAAATTCTTGTTTTCCGTCGCCAGACAAGCTTTAAATAGCTTTTCGCGGGCGGCGATTCTGCGGATTTCTCGATTTCCGTCGCCAGACAAGCTTTAAATAACTTTCCGCAGGCGACGATTCTGCGAATTTCTCATTTTCCGTCGCCGGGCAAGTTTGGATTAACATTTGTCGAGCGACGATTTTGGAAAATTCTTGTTTTCCGTCGCCTCACTACCGCTCGCTTTCCCTATGACGGGCGACGATTCTGCGAATTTCTTGTTTTCCGTCGTCGGGCAAGTTTGCAATACCATTTGTCGAGCGACGATTTTGGCAAATTTTCAATTTCCGCCGCCAGACAAGTTTTAAATAGCTTTCCGCAGGCGGCGATTCTGCGGATCTCTTGTTTTCCGTCGCCTCACTACCGCTCGCTTTCCCTATGACGAGCGACGATTTTGGCAAATTCTCGGTTTCCGCCGCCAGACAAACTTTAAATAGCTTTTCGCAGGCGGCGATTTTGCGAATTTCTTGTTTTCCGTCGCCGGGCAAGTTTGGATTAACATTTGTCGAGCGACAATTTTGACAAATTCCAGCTTACAGCCGGAAAAGAACCCCTTGATCTTCTCAAGAGCACCGCTCACAACGGATTTCGCATTTTCCATCGCGCCGGAGATGGCAGATTTGATCCCTTCCAAAGCCGTTCCGATGACGCCCTTAATACCTCCGCCCTTCTCGTTTATCGTGTCTTTGATGTTTTCCCAAGCCGTAGGTGTATTTGATAATTCCCTGTCATACTCCTCCCACATATATGTACCATGTCCCGCGGCCGGTCCCGTGGCGCTCAATCACACCTTCTTCTGTCAGCCGCTTTAGAGACGAAAGCACACTGGATCTTCCAACGCTGGGACAATGAACCACTGCGTCAGCACTCGTAAATTTCCCGATATGATTTTCCACATAGGCTCTGACCACATCATATGCTGTACTTCCGTGACCGGTTTCTATCATGAGTCCGACGCGCTCTTCGAAATCCTGATAACATGCCAGTACAACCTGAAGCATGTAACGGATGAACGGAGCAGGGTCATTTTTGCCTTCATCCCATCCGGCATCTGACAGCTGCAGCGCATCATAATAGCTGTCCTTGTTTTTCTCGATCTCCTTCTCGATGCTGATGTACTTTCCTACCGTATAACCATTCTGGTACAGAAGCAGAAGTGTCAGCAGCCTGCTCATACGTCCGTTTCCGTCATTGAACGGATGAATGCAGAGAAAATCCAGAATAAAATTAGGAATCAGGATCAACGGTTCCACTTTTTCAAGGGCAATCGTACGGTTATAACTCTCACAGATTTTATCTACTGCTCCCGGCGTATCGTAAGGAGCGATGGGAGTAAATCTCGTAACCGTTGTCCCGTCCGGCCTGACTTCGTTGATATAATTCTGAACATTTTTGTAATGTCCTGCATAGGTCAGACCCGTGGCTTTCAGCAGATCTCTGTGCAACTGCAGAATGTAATTCGATCGAACCGGGATCAGATCATAGTTCTCATGTATCGTATTCAGGACATCACGATACCCCACGATCTCACTTTCATCCCGGTTTCTCGGTGTCGTCTTTTCCGCCAGAAGCTGTTTCATTCTTGTCCCTGTTGTGACAATGCCCTCGATCCGATTCGATGACTCAGTGCTCTGAATACGGGCAATCTCTACCATTCTCTCCAGTTCTGCCGGTTTCTGCCTGATAAAAAGATCCTGACGGCCTTTCCTCTCATGTATTCTGGCAACAAGCGTCAGGATATCCATATCCCAGCTTATATCCTGAAGCTTTTCATAATAAAAATTTCTCATTTCGCTTCGTCCAATCGTTTCTCTTTTCGTCCAATTATGCGTCCTTTTGGACGATAAATCAAGTGGCTGGACGCAATTCGGCAGTCGAGTAGACTAAGGGCTCACACCCTTAGCCCCTCACAGATCCGGACGTGCGGCTTTCCCGCATCCGGCTCCTCACAGTAACATTTACTTCAATATAGCGGATAGTAAACTTTGGGCTTTGCAAGTGGATAGCACTTCAACATGTCAACGAATCCGCTCCATGTATATGTACGTCTACATCCCCGTCTATTCATCGCTTTGAAAAGAAACTGCTGTACCCGATGTAGGAACGCATTGAGCTTATAGATGTTAAATGACACTCCGTAGTATCGGTAGTAGCCGGCCAGTTTCACATTGAGTTGTTTCACTATGTCACTCGCAGGCTGGTTCTTATTATCATAGAGCCATTCTTTGAATTCCTTCAATTTCTTCTCAAATTTCTTTCGCGATGTTTTGACTTTGGGCCACGGGTATCCTTTCCTGCTCTTGCCGTAGTAGAATGTAAACCCAAGAAAGTCGAATGTCTCCGGCTTACCCAGCCCCCTTGCTTTGCGGTTTCGCTCCGCATAACGCCCGAATTCTATCAGTCTGCTTTTGCTTTCTTCCAGTTCGAGGTTAAACTTTGCCATACGCTCTTTTAATGCCGCATAGTAATGCTCCGCATCTGATTTGTATTGGAATCCCGCCACAAAATCATCTGCGTAATTCACAAGAAAGCATTCGCCCCTTGTCTCTTTCTGGATTACTAACTTAAACCAAAGTGTCAGAACGTTATGCATATATATGTTTGCCAACGTTGGGCTTATATTTCCGCCCTGTACTGTACCCTCTTCCGTATCTTCATACATTCCATCCACCATTACTCCTGCCTTTAGATACTTTCGTATCAGCCACAGTATGTTCGGGTCTTTGATATGCCATTCCAGGAATCTCATCATCCATTCGTGGTCGATATGGTCGAAGAAACCTTTTATGTCGGCATCCACAATGAAGTTTATCTTCTCGTGCGACACATGTTGATAAACATCCTTGACCGCTTCATGGCATCCCCTTTTAGGTCTGAAACCGTACATGCAATTTAGAAACCTTGGCTCATATATCGCTTCCAGTATCTTCTTTACTGCCAGCTGCACTATTTTATCCTCATAAGATACGATTCCCAGAGGGCGCAGTTTTCCATTTGCTTTGGGTATATAGACCCTCCGCGTCGGGAGTGGCTTATACGATTTGTTCTTCAGCCGTTGCACAAGGTCAACAATATTGCTGTCAAGATGCTTTCCGTATTCTTCCTTGGTCACTTTATCTATACCAACCGCTTTTTTGCCATCAAGTTCCTTGTGTCATTGTTTCAGCAGGTCAGCATTGATCAAGTGATACAGACTTGTGAATTCTGGTTTCTTACTTTTCGCTGATATTTCTGCTATTCTCTCTAATTTTGTTCCCATCATTTCCTCCGTCCCTGAGTACGGATGATGTTTCCTCAGAGAGACCGCTACTGCGTAACCTCCTTCCCTCTGTCGGCATTACCCGACTTCAACAGTACTATGAAGTTATCCGACTGCCTGCCGCCCGTTTGACATCCTCCATTTTCAGTTGGTATGTCATACTCTTTTGCGAGAGGCGACAGGCTCTCCCCAGTTGATGTGAATCCTTAGTGTCAAGCATGATCGGCTCTCTGACCCCGCAGTGCCATATAGTTCTCACCATAACGAACTGTATGATGTTGCCTTCCACACCAGTTAAGACGTCGGCCAACTGGAATAACTAACTTTTCGAGGCTCAATCGCTTTAACGACCCTACTTGCTTGCTGTCTACGCTTGTCAAGCATCATTACTGATGCCATCCCAAGACTCGCTAATATCTGGCTGGTTAGGCCTTGGATATACCGGACTCCCACCGGTTAGGCTACACACCCTTGGCTGGGCGCACAACTGGAATTTGTGATTTCACAGAATTTACGAAAGGATATTAGGTAATGCCCTTATAATGGTGTAAATTGAAAAATTTATAATGGGTCAGTTGTCAAGACAGAAATCTGAGCTTTTTATAATGAATCGATAGCTATAGTGAAGGGGGATGTGGATACCCCCAGGTTGCTTGTTGATCAGGCTGCTTCTCGAGCTGCTTCATACAGGAGCACCGGATAGTAGACGGTAGCAGGCGGAACATTCCCGATAGCAGAATGGCATCGTTCAAAATTGTAGTTATAGATATACCTACTGATCGCCGCCCGAGCCTCCTTGATGTTGTTCCACTCTGTCAGATAAGCCTCTTCGTACTTGAAGGACCGGAACCAGCGTTCAATCTTGATATTATCTGCCCAGCGGCTCTTGCCGTCCATACTCTGACGGATATTATTCCCTTTCAGGAAATTCTTGTACTCCTGACTGGTGAACTGACATCCCTGATCATTATTATACCGAATTCGGTATAATAATGATCGCGGATGCCAGTATGTGGCTCAGGAGTTTCTCAACGCTACCCGCGGAATGCTCAACAGTTATTCCAAGAAAGGGTATCCGTGGGACAATGCCTGCATCGAATCTTTCCATTCTCTGATAAAAAGAGAATGGCTTCGCAGATTTAAGATTCGGAATTACGAAGAAGCATACCGCTACGTCTTTGAGTATATCAATACGTTTTACAATACAATCCGCGTACACAGCCATTGTGGATATCTGTCTCCGGATCAGTACGAGAGAAAATACCTGGATCGAATGGAGAAATCAAGACAGCAGATGGCTGGATAATGGTGAGAAAAGTCGCATTTAATTTGTCCGAAAACTTGACATAGGACCAGTTTCGCGAGGCCGTCGATTCCAAAACGGAGGTCCGTATAGCCGCATTTAATGTAGACTTTCTTAAACTCGTTCGTGTTACGAAGCATGCATCATCACCTCTCGAACGAGCGAAAGGATTTCATCCGATGCACTATTACTTACCTCGATCACCAGATCATTCAGGGTGACGCGAAGAGCGGTGCATTCATTACTTATCGGATGGCAGTTTTCGATATCGTCAGGAACAGCAGCGAAACATGCACTTCCGTCTTTGATTGCGGAGGAAGGAAGATTTCGCTCTTTTTCAGAATCTGTTTCATTGATTGCAGCAAGTGCCTGATGGCGGAGCTTTCTCAGATGGTAATAATATGCATACTTTCCGATGTTCCGCTGTCGACACCACGCTTCAACAGTAAGGCCGCTCTGTAGCCGGTCTTGGATCAAAGCAGCCCATTGCTGATCACGAACTTTCATGATTTCGGGATCCATAGGTGATTTGCCTCCTTGTCGATGTGACAGTGGCGAAAACTGTGAAAAATCTGCCGACTTTTGGCAGTTTTCGCAAAGTGCGTTACCGCTTTATTATCCCAAAATCAGGAACTGGACACCAGTGTACCGATTATTTACCACTTACTTTTTTATAGAGTAACAATAGAGATTATCCGACAGATTCTTTTGTAAAAAGTGAGGTTTTCCGAATTTCCTCTATGCGTTTGAGGAGCAGGGGATATAATGGGGAATTTTCCATAGCCACTCTACCAGAGTATTTACCAAGTAAAGTAAAAACCGGTTCGTCGATTTTCCAGTACATTTCCATATACAGGCAGGCAAATGCGTTCGCATCGATTTCCTCTGGCCGTGTCAGATAATTACCGGGATTTAGCTGTAGCGACAATAGTTTTTCATAAAAATATAAATTCTGCCAGCAATGCCGCAGTTCATGAGCAAGGAAATAAGTCTGTGTTTTACGACCTGCTGCTTTAAGAAATACCAGGTTACCGAGTCTGAGACCATGAGAAGTAAGCAGAGAACCATTGGTAAATTTCGTAGCACCCTGCTCCCAGCCTTAGAAAAAAATATTTTTTATGGATAAGATTTGAGGGCAGGGAATATCAAGAATTTCTGAGATTCTGACAGCTTCCGCATAAAGCAGATTGATACGGTTTTTCGGCGTAGAATTCAGATCCAGATAACGTTCTTCTACCTCGAAATGCTCGTATTGACTGTCAAAGTCCCGGAGTCTGGAAAGCATGGTATCCATATCATCATCTTTAAGTAAAACGACTGGGTTTCCGTTCAGGTCGAGAGCACAAAGGTCTCCCATTTCAGCAGCCGGCATTTGGGGCAGGACAAGAACAGCACCTATCCGAGGATTTTTAATGACTTCCTGATAAATGCGGGTCATATCGACAGATAAGGATAAGTTGCTGATAATTCCGTTGTTGGTTGCTCCATTTATAGAAGGGAGCGTCGGACGAAGAATGTTTAGCCTGAATTATTCATGACGACTCAAAAATCGTCCTGATCAGTATTATTGAAAAGTATTGTAACCCTTTTCGCAGATAACTGGTGATTGCTCCTGAAAAATAGGCGCACTGATCCTCTTGTCATGATCCGGTACGATTCTGAGTTGTCAAAGTGCTTCACAATTGTTATTCCAGCTGTGACTGCAGTTTTTCTATGTTAGAAAGCGTTTCATAGAATTCCCTCTTGTAGGGACAGCTGCTACACAGTTTGAATGTAATATATCTTGCTGAACGAATCATCCTTGCGGCGATCTTCAGCAGCTTCAATCGGATGGTGTCGATTCTCTGCTTCCTCATGGAAGCGGAAAGCGCCAGCCGACGAAACCAATTGAATAAGTTGTATGCCAGAGCGTGGACTCTGAGGCGGTTTGCGTTAACAACTCTGGAGTGACTGCTTACGGAAGAAAAATCAAAGCCGCTTTTGCTTTCTTTGATGAAGTTTTCCATCTTCCCGCGCCCACAATAATACTGGAGGACCTTGTGTGGTTCTATTTCCATCGTTGTTACGACAAAGGTATAAAGATGCGTCAGCTGATTCGCTGGCTTTTCAATCTTAAAACCACGCGTCTCGGATGTGACCAGCTTCCGGCCTGATACTGGAATTCACCATATTCTACGGCATAATCCACGGCGTTGTATTTGGTTGCACGCGTAAGCGCGTCATCTGCATTGACAGCGAGTTCCCGGAGTTTTGCGTTTTCCTTTAAGCGGATTGCATACTTACAACTGTTTTTTTCGCAGATTTCATAAACCTCAGGAGACGCAAAACCACTGTCTCCGCGAAGATAACGCTGTATGGACGGATATTTGATGCGAAACTCTTCTAATAGAGGTTCCATAAAAGCGCCTGCGCCGTTGCTGCAGTATTTCGTTCCATCCCGAAGTTCTGTTTTCAGCAGATCCCCGGTAAGACCATCGTAGCAAAGAAGCGGATGATAACCATGAGCCTGGTAGTGGTAATTGAAGGCTTCGCCTTCCTGATTCCCATAAGTATTCAGCAGTGTTGAATCCAGATCGAAGAGCATGAATTCTGGCTTTTAGATGGAATAGACGATCTCCCTCATACGGGAGTCGATCTGATCCATCTGCGCCAGAGTGAATCGTCCATACGGTTCCAGAAACGGGAAAGTGTAGGCTGAGAAGCCAGACGATCCTTCTCTAGAACCGTCTTAAAAATCGGATCATCTGTCAATTCATCGGCACAGTCGTCTTCAAAATATGCCGCGATGATCTGGTAGAGCATCTGCAGGAGATTATCTGAATCTGTGTGCAGTCTGACTTTGGTGTGATCTGTAGTTTTAAAAAATTTCTTTACGAGGTGGACCAATCCGATTTTTGAAGCAAACTCCTTGATTAGAAGAAGTCCTGCGTCAGAAGAAAGATCGCCACCGTTGAAATTTATTTTAATTTGTTTATTGCTTTCAAGTGAAATGGTGTTTACAATTGCCATAGAGGACTTCCTTTCGAGGTTTGGTTTTGGCTTAGGACACCTTAATCATACCAAGGATGAGGTCCGTTTTCTATTCACTTTTCAGATGAAGGCAGTAAACTTGGAACAACAGTAACTGTGCGGCTTTTAGCCGCAATCACCGCATCACGGTGAATAATTCAGGATTAATTCAGAAAATCTCCTGCTTTAAGAAGTATATGGATAACGAAGAATTTTCCTGCCTCGTGGACGTTTCTGAGCTCTATGCACGACGTACTCCGGAAAACTCCGTCAGATTGACGCGAGCTGGGTTACAGGGAAAACGCCAAGATTTCTTTACGGATCATGACAATTGTCGTTCTCTGGTAGATATTCAAACCAGTCGAATTCAGCATAATTGTTTACATCTTTCCCATTTCCACTCGCAAACATTCCAATGTATTCCCCAATACATCCTCCAGCTGTTTCTGACCCGAGAAAACCAGCATTAATATGTTCTTTGAGGATCGTCACACGATTCCTCTTGTCAATTGCATACAAGCTGTAATCCTGCATATCGGCATGAAGCTTAAAAATCACATCATCATTTTTCCATGGGACAGAAGCAATTAATTCCTGATGATATATTCCCGATCCGGTATTATGCTGGAAGTTCCAATTTGCAGCTACCCCATTGGCATTTCCTGCTACTGTTTTCAGACCAAACGAAAAGTTCTTTTTAATATATCCAAGAATGACTTCAAGTTTCCTGTTACCTTGAACTTTTTTCATTTCTACTCGTATCGATTGATAGGAATTTTGCAGAATAATCATGCCTGCGCTTTCACAGCCTTGTTGAAAATGTAGAAACATTTTTATTCGTACGTCAAAGCACATATGTTGCTGTCTTCTACCTAGAAAAGCTGAACCCCCGATTTTGTTTTCACTTTGCATCCAATCGATATTGGACCCATCAGATGGACAGATGCTTCTTGCAATTGTTTTAATTAGCAGATGACTGTCCTTTACTTTGATGACATCATGATCTGGTGTCCCAATTGTATTCCAACAGTAGTTCAAATTGTCATTTACAAAATCGTCTCGCAGTACCAGCTGTTGTTTTTCGGATATTGGAAGGTCGGGTGCCGGATATGTCCATTCTACTTTTCCGGAACCCGGGCTGACAACAGGCCATTCATTTTCCCATATAACAGGTACAAGGAAAGTTTCTCGTCCCATGTTTTTGTGATAGCCACCGTATATCCTTGAACCAAGAACAACCATATACCAGCTTCCGTTCTTCAATTCGACCATGTCGGCATGTCCAACATTGCATATTGGATAATGCTGTCCTAAATGTCTATGTGTAAGTATCGGGTTTGCAGGGTTTCCGATATAAGGGCCATATAAATTTCTGCTTCTGGCAATTGTCACTGCATGATATATTTCAGTTCCGCCTTCTGCAATGAGCAAATAGTACCAGCCGTTTTTCTTGTACAAGTGTGGTCCTTCAGGAGAGTGACAATTTTTTAATGCACCAGCCCAAACCAATTTTTTATCGCTTATTATACAAAACGATATTAAGTCGATCTCCGCTATCCAAATATAAGGATCCTTGCCGAAGCCAACGGTTCCACAATAATAAACCTTTCCATCATCATCCCAGAACAAGGAAGGATCAATTCCTTCAGCACCTTTTATCCAATGAACATCTGACCAAGGCCCAGCAGGATCTTCTGCGGTTACAATGAAATTTCCATTACTACAGAGATTTGTACAGATAATATACTAAAACTTCCCATAGCAAAAATGGGCTTCGCACCTTGAAAACTCAATAATAC
>CAIFEZ010000018.1:39427-78665 GCA_903789595.1 uncultured eubacterium 1-6 | reverse complement strand
ATGAGTTAGACCAACAATGGAATCTAACTCATAGAGTTTAACTTAATGACATTGGCTATTGAGAGGAGCTTCGTAAAGAAGCGATTCCTCTTTCACTACACTGTTGTAGTTGTAGTAAGCAAGGTGATAGCTGTTTCTGGTATAACGAACATAAAGATTATATCTATACTGAGTAGATGAACCAGCAGATGCAGAACTCCAGCGGGAATAATCATTCGGAGTATTCAGACCCGTAAAATAACTGTTTATCGTAAAACCAGTATATTTATTTGTAAAAGTAAATGTCCCTGATTTTGATTTTGTGCTATTTGCCGGTGAATCATAGGAATAGCTTCCATCCAAATTCTGCTTATAGTGATTAATCGATATTGAACCACCTTCATCAGAGCCATACAGATTTAATATCGTATCACTCCCATGATTTGCATAATCATCAGAAATAAATGCATCTAAGAACGTGATATTTGTTCCGCCAGTGTTACCATTATCATCCTTTATCGTATACCATTTGTACTGGCCAGGCCATGTATATCCATTCTGTGCAAGTGTCTGTCCATAAAGACCGGTAAAAGATTTATATTCGCTCCATTGGCCACCCCACCTTCCATTGCGCTGCCATGTGTAGAAGTTAATGGTCAGCAGGTTCCGGTCATAGTAGACATTCAGGATCGTTGTTCCATCACCGTTGATGGTTACAGATGTGGATTTCGAACTATTATAAGTGAAACCAGTATATCCTTTACTCTGATCTTTCGGGGTTGGAGATACACTTGCACCGGTTATTCCGGTACGCGTTACTGATTCAGCGTAATCATAGGTCTTCGCATCATCTGCAGCATCCTTGCTGTCATTGACAGACTGCTTCCAGAAAATGACAGTATATTCGGTATCACTGTTCGCTTCCCACACAGCATAGAGCGTGGTATCTTCCGAAATCGGGCTGCCAAAGGAGTATTTAGAACCGTCTTTTTCCTCTGACCAATGACTGAAAGTATAGCCAGGTCTTGTCGGCTCTTCCGGTTCAGCTGTCTTACCATTCGCCGCAACGAATACCGGCTTTACATAACTTGCTCCGTCTCCGCTGGAGAAGTACAGATAATGTCCTTCTTCCACCTTCGGATAGAGCGTTACATTGTGATTAGAAAGTGTAACCGAATCAACTTTATTAGTATTCGTGAATTCTTTTTCAGTGTACCAACCAGTAACCGAATGGGTAGAATCGAGCGGGATTTTTACATCCGTGACAGAGATTTCATCTCCGCTTACGCCCTCTTTTGTCGTACTGACTCTTCCCTGAGCATCCAGAAAGAAAACATAGTAAGCTTCCTTGAAAACCGGATACAGCTTAACATCTCCGGTCGTCTTCACAGAGGCTGTCCGCTTTACGAAGTCACCCGGATCGCCTTCCTGAAGTGCAGTTGCGTCCTTGTTATAGGACCAGCCAAGGAACTTGCTTCCATTTTTTTCCGGTGTGGCCGGCGCATAGACCGTCTCGCCGTCCTTTACCTTCTGTGTGGAACCAGATATCTCATTTCCATCCGCATTATGAAAAATATAGGTAGCGATCGCCGGTTGCTGATCTTCTGTTCCTTCACCGGTAATGACGTAGATTGAAAATGCTCCTGTCTCGAAAACCGCTCCTTCTGCTGTTGCGTTTTCTGTTACCGTCTGTACATTTCCGTCGTCTGATTTATGAACGACTGAGAAGTTATCTCCAGAAAGCGTGCTCGCCGCATCAACGGTCATGCTCACTTCTACGCTCTGTCCGTCCTTCGGCTCGATTTCATTTCCGGATGCATCGCGGAAGGAGATGTCCACACCGATGGCGTCTACAACCTCTTTCTGTCCGTCCGATGCCTGATTCGCGATATCCTTCGCTGTCTGCGCCGATACCGCTGTGGTTACCATGGTCGTACCGGCCGGGAAGATTCCCTCTGCTGCCGTCACATTCACGGTGATGTTATTTGCATGACCTGTGAAGGTCTGTGCCGGCCAGGATTCTTCGGTTTCTTCCGAATCCTGATCCTGCTTCTGTTCTTCGTTCGCCGCAGATGCATCTGTGTTCCCGGTGCTCTGCGCTTCCCCGGCGGTTCCGTCTGTCTGTGTCTCAGCGATCTGAGGCTCGGACGGTGTCTCTGTAATCTCTGTGGATTCTGTCCCCGCCGCATTCGGCTGCCCGGTTCCTGCATCGGTCTGCTCCGCTGCGGGAGCTGCCGTTTCCTCCGGAACCGTACCTGACCCCTCGGTCTGGGTATCCGCGTTCGCTGCCGCCGGGTCCTGCGTGGCCGATACGATATCTGCCCCTGTATCTGTCGTCACAGTCTCCGTCTGATCCGAAGCCGCACCGCCCGTCAGGGCGCTGTCTTCCTGCCAGGTCTCCTGCGTTGCGCTTACATCCGCAGAATCTGCCGAAATGTTCAACGGCGTCATCATACCGGCGGACACAATCATGCAAAGCGCCAGCATGAGACTTAGAAATCTCTGTCTTCTCCTTTTCTTCATAGTATGCTCCCTCCATTTAGTTCTTGTATCGTTGTCGAGGCAGGGATCGACGCCGGATGTTTTCCGATCGTTAAGGTATCCCTGTTTTTATGGTATTGTCACAGAATTTTTCATTATGCGACAGCACCGAAAACAACCGTTTGTGGGAAAAATCAGTACTTGATTTTCTCTTTTTCTCAAAGTATAATTTAAATTTTCATCCAGAAAACGCAGTCGGGCCGCCTGCTGCAAAGCGCATGCAGGAGACCGGATCTGATTTACGCGAACAGTGAGCCGCAGCCGAATGCGAAGTATTCGTGTGCGCCGAGCGTCGCGACAACGAGATAAAACTCGCGCAGCGTGTTTTATCTCGTTTGAAAGCATCAGATGATGTATAGACCAATGATTTACCTCAAGCTCCACCCGTTTATCAGTTGCTGATCCTGCACAGAAACCTGCTCAGCCATGCCTCTGCAGATCCTGTATGCTCATGTATTCCAGTTACTTTCGTCTGTATTTACTCAGTTCCGTCTGATGCGGTGCCTCCTAAATAACCATTTTCATCCCCTCCTGTTTTCTATTTTTTTCTGATAATCAACGCTGTTTTTTGTATATTTCTTGATAATTCACGTTTATACTGTTATCATTATATTAAATCTTGTTTTTGAAAACAACAAAACGGAGTGAATGACCAAAAACTGGGTGTGAATTTCACGCGAAATCGAATTCTTTTGCATTCTATCAAACTGCCGCTTCAACGCGTGAAATCGAACGGAACGTCTCATTTCCCCGGCACATTTTCTGTCATTTCCGTGAGAAAGCGCTGAATCAGGTTGTTTTTTCAATATTCCAAGTGATTTCCGCCGAATTCATTCCATACGATGTGAAATTCCGCTATAATTTACATAAAAACAGACTGACGCAGAAGCCTTTTCTGTTTGTCGGGCTGTCTTACCGATAGATTTGGATTACCGGTATATCGATATCGTATTGTCAGGTTCTGAAAATGGGGGATTTGCTTATGAAAAAACGATATACAGACGAAGCGCTGCGGTTGACCATTGCCTTCATGGAAGAGTTTTACAAAAAGAATCCGGAACCGGTTTTCGCTGTGTGTGACCCGGAAATGACCTGGATCGGCGCACAGCAGGGCCAGATTATCCTCGGATTTGCGAGCTTTAAGGCAGAGATTGAGACGATTGTGAAAGAAATGCTGCCGTGCGTGCTGATGAACCAGACCTATTATCTGGCGCAGAACACCGGTCCTGTCTGCACGATCATCGGGAAATACGTTGTCGTGACGAATAACGAGAACAGATTTATCCGCCTCTCCGAGCAGCGCATTGTCGCGGTCTGGCGGCAGGAAGGCGAAAGGCTCTGGCTGATGCATCTGTCCAACACCAATCCCATCGGCGAGTGGAACGTCACGGAGAATGAGCATTTCCCGATGAAGCTGAATTCTTATCTCATGAAATACGTCGATCGGGAGGTCCAGCGGAAGAAGGGCAGCGAAAGACTGGCCATTACAGACTGTGAACGGACCATTCACTATATTGACCAGGATGAAATTGTGTACCTGCAGTCAGACAATAAATACACCGAGATATTCCTCGAATGCAGCATGATCCGGACCCGTACCATGCTGAAGGAATTCTCGGAGAAGCTGACCGATCAGTTCCTGAAGATCAGCCGCATCAATATCGTCAATATGGCCATGGTCGCCCGCATACAGGATCAGTCAGTGATCCTGATCGATGGACGGGAGCTCCCGATACCGTTCAAAAAGGTAGCTGAAATAAAAGAACGCATCAATCAGTACTTCCAGAACCGGTAAATCCGGTAATTCCGGTCTCGGAAATCTGCCAAACCGGCAGCATGACCGAAGAGAGCCGGCGCTGTCCTGTGCACATCTCTCAGCACACGAACAACGCCGGCTCTCCTGCATAGAAAAAGCACTTCAAATCCCAGCAAATTTCATCGGATGATATCTACAACCTCGCCGATATACATATCGTGATCCGTCTGTCCCTCATAGTACTGCTTCACGATATCCGCCGGAATATTTGCGGAATCCAGCGTCTGACGGAACAGCTTCCGGCACACCAGTGTCACCTCCGCCTCCCGGAACGTCACAGTTTCGCCCGCCTTCTCCGGCGTAAGGCCGGAATCCTTCATCTTGTCCATCTCTCTTCCAGACTTTGATCCGAGAACGCTCAGAACTTTCCTGCAAGACTCCGGATAAAAGCTGACCGTGAAGTATTCGCCGCCGTCCATAAACGCATGCGTGTAACGGGACTGTCTGACATAGACCGTCGCCACCGGCTTTCCCCAGAACGTTCCCAGACCGCCCCAGCTGATGGTCATGGTATTGAACTTCTCCATTGATCCCGCCGTAAGCAGCGCCCACTTTTTATCAAACTGTTCAAAAATATCCGTTGTAAAATTCATTTTATGATCCATAAAAATGCATTCCTTTCCTCTTCTTTCGAAATCAGTCTAACCGCATTCGGCAAATCTGTAAAGCCTTTATCCTGTTCCTTCCTGACTTATGAGGCAGAGATTTCACCCGTTCAAAAGCAGCCATAGATAAGCCCCTTTTCCGAAGCATGTACACCAGACACATGCACAAATACCGAGACGCGGCGCGTCTGCCGCAGCAGTTTCTCACGGATTTCTTGCAAGTTTCTTTACTGAATAATATACTACAAAGAAACGCAGGGAAAAAACAGGAACCGAAGAAAATTTGGAGGATCATCCATGATTCAATTAACTGACTACCTGTACTCGGGAGATACCGTTCTCCACATCATCCGCAGCTATTCCAGAGATCTCATGGAAAACGCTTCCGCGACCCACAACCCTCTGGACCGCTCTCACGCCAATTTTCTGCTTCAGATGGAGGAGCTGCTGGAGCACAACAACTTCCTCACCTCCCAATCGCAGAGAATCCGCGAATTTTACCAGTATATGGCAGAGCACTACGGCAATTACTCGTTCACATTCCGCGGCCGGATCAAATCGCTCATTCGCGCCGAGGAGAAGTTCAACGGCTATATCGTAAGCTGCATTTACAATTACCATTCCAAATGCGGAACCTATCCGCCGGTTTCGGAGCTGCGGGAGGAGATCAACCGGTTCAAGGACCTCATCGCCTACCGCATCGTCCTCTCCCTTCCCGCCTGCCACCTGAAGCCCGGCACTGACCGGGTGGCTCTGGAGGAGAAAACGCTGTATGAAATTGCGAATATTCTGCCTGATTTTCTGGAGGAACGCGGCTTTACCGCCCAGCTCGCTCACAAGGATCTGCCGGCCTTCTCGCCTCTTCTGAATGAAAACGTGCGGCCCTACTACAAGGACTATATTGCCAACCCCAAGGAAGGCGGCTACCGCTCTCTTCATCTGACCCTCTTCGACAACATGGCAAGGAGCTATACGGAGATCCAGCTGCGCACAAAGGATATGGACGACCTCGCCGAAATCGGAGAGGCCAATCACGACATCTACGAAAAAAGGCAGGAACAGGAGCGTTCCCGCCGGAGGGAAATCCCCGTGGGCGAATGCCCCTACTTTGACGAGGCATACGAACGTATCCTGAACCTGCAGAATCTCGATCTTTCAAAAATCAATGTAAATATGTTCGCCGCGGTTGACAACTACCGCGTCAACGACGGCTGCGGCCTGTATTACGGACGACTGATCCTGCCTTACGAGCATCTGTCACGCTTCCAGAATGACGAAATCGGCTGAAACCGACGGTTTCGTTTGCTTCCAGAACGACAGATCGGCCTGAAACCGGGCGCTTATCTTCCAAACGACGAATCCGGCTGAACCCGGGCGCTTACTTCCTCCACCTTCTGTCGTAGCCGGTCTGCTCGTAATACAGTCTCTGGATCTTGATTTTCGAAATAATACTGATAAAGACATACATATTGCCGGAAATACCGCATCCGTCACCGCAAATGATTTTTCTTCGCTTTCGGAATCAGTTTAACCGTCTCCGGTCAATCTGTAAAGCTGTCATCCTAATATCAACTGCCTGCCATACACGCCTTATCTTGCTGCTTTATCTTGCTGCCTTGCATCTCGGTCCTGGATAAACGCGATCTTAACCGTCCCGCTTTTCCTATCATGGTACAGTCGGCATCCTCTTCCGCTGACATCGTAGATTCCGAGAACCTTCCCGCACAGATCAGACGGGACTCCGCTCTCCACATATTTCCCGGCGAGATTTGGCTCCTCTGTAAGCAGCTCCGGCTGCCAGATCTTCGTACATTCATTCTCAAAGACCGCCGTGTACAGAATGCGGGCTTCCACAAGATCCTGAAAGATATGGCTTCCGTAGGAAAGCTCCGGGTTATATCCCGCCCGGGAATCGGCGATCTCACAGATCGCCCGAAATGCGCTGATATCCGAGAACGCTGTGGGAACCCCCAGCTCCGGAGAGGATGTCCCGATCCGGCCCGGCACCATCAGCAGCATCTTCCGTCCGCTTCCCCTGTTCTCCCAGTTAAAAGCACTGACGGCGCGGGCAACCTTTGTCTTCTCTGCATATGGCATCTCATAGTATGCCTTCGGATCCACATAGACGATGAAGTCGAGATTCTCAGCACCGGAAAGCCCCATGGAAGCGCCCTCCGTCCACAGAAGAATCCGATTTTTCGGAAGATCGGCCGGAATCTGAACGCTCCCGCTGTCACGGAACACCTCCAGCGGTCTGCACTGCAAAAGGTTGATGAGATAGTCCCCGCCCTCTGCCAGATTAATCGTGAATTCCGTATCCACCGGTCCTCCATATTCCTCCTGGATCAGATGAAGCATTCGTCTCATATCCTCCATGACATCCTTACGGCGTACCAGACCTCCACAGGATATAAAGCGGATGGTCCGGTTCTGTCCTCTTTCCGCGAATCGATGCTCCGCGTCGTAATCATGCTCCAGGAGAAGATCCTGCAGATACGCCGGTAATTTGCCCTC
The DNA here is from genome assembly GCA_903789595.1 of uncultured eubacterium 1-6. Taxonomy (GTDB): domain Bacteria; phylum Bacillota; class Clostridia; order Lachnospirales; family Lachnospiraceae; genus Bilifractor. Next base: position 71,210 of record CAIFEZ010000018.1, on the reverse strand, counting down.
AATCTGACGAAGTTCGATCTGTTCAATTTTTCTTTTTTCTTTTTGAACAACCTCGATTCCCCTCTGGGAATACCGGTGCTTCTCCTGCACCGTAACCGCCGCCACGTCCTCCGGACGGTCCAGATTCACCAGACGCGGATACGAGCCCTCGGTCCGGTCTACGGCAGAGATTCCAAGACCCATGACGAGACGAAGCATACCCGCGGACGGATCCATCTCCTTCAGAAAACGATACGGGCTCACGGAGTACCCCACTCCCGCCGCACAAGGCATGTAATACTGATCATAGTGCGATCCGGAAACCCGCTGTACCAGAATCGCCATCTGCTCATCCCTCTTGTCCAGCCCACGCTGCTTGCGATATTCCAACGCAGAAAGGCTCATCGTGCTGGCGTAGACCGTCCGGATCGCATTCTTGAAATCCTCCAGCCGCTCTTCCAGATGTCCGCTGTTCGCGCAGAAGACCGATTCATACTTTCCCGCAAAAGCATTGCCGAACCCGTCCTCCAGAATGCTGCTCGATCGCACAATGATCGGATCATGCCCGTAGTATTCCAGCAGGTACGTGAAGGATTCCTCCAGCTCTCTCGGAAACTCCCCACTCATCAGCTTCTCGGAAAAAGTTTCCGCCAGCGAGAAATACTCCTCCTCCGTCCGCTGCCTGACCCGGAGATCCCACCATCCGTTCTCCACGATGTACGAGTAATAGACATCCGACCCGATGAAAAAAGAATCATGAGGCTCGAGCCTTGCGGCAAGCTCCGGGTCCTCATCCTCCACGACCCGTCTCGCCAGAAGCATCCCTGTGGCCTTTCCGCCGATCAGACCGGTTCCGATCATGTGATCGCGAACCTCAAAATAGTCCTCCGGGCGGAAATGCGCCTTGATCATTCTCCGAAGATTTTCATCCCTCGACATCATGATGTTGCACATCCGTCCGCATTCCTCTGTGATATCGCCTCCGGAAGCCCGCTTTTCCTTCGCCGCGTTGAAGAATCGGTCCCAGGCGTCCGTGTTCTGATCCGTCCCGCTTCTCTGCTGCCGGTTCATCGTCTGATAAAAACGGCTTGCCCGCACGCCGTCCAGAATCGGCCGGAAAGTTCCGTCCGATGGATTATAGTAGTGCGGAAGCATCATCGTCTCCGAATACCGGTTCCAGACCTTCTCCGGGCGGACGTACACGCCCGCGGCAGGATTTTTTCCTTCCTCTCCATCTGGATAAACATCCAGAAAGAGCTGCGTCGTATCCCGGATCCGGGCAATCGCCTGGAACGAATGCATTCCGCGGATCAGTGGAAAATATGCCACCGTATTCAGCGTAAACAGAAACGGACAGGTCACCCGGAAAAAGTTGCTCATCATCAAGTCCGTCGCCCACGCCGTCTGAAGCTCCGAGAGGCAGTCGAACACATAGAACGCGTCGTATCCCTCTCTCTCAATCAGATTGTGAATCTCCATTGTGAAGTTCTCGAATCGGTGGGACAGCTCGATCTTCACGATCCTCACGCCGGGACGCTCCGTCACCAGCGGCGGATGGCTTGCAAACCGTACATAGATCAGATTTCTGTGATCCGCGATTGCCTGTTCCACAAACGGATCCAGAAACAGATGAAATTCATCCAGCCTGGAGACCCTCCAGACCGTGTTGTCGCCGAGTCGGATATTGTCCAGTATCCGGTCCATCTCGGGAATTCCTGATTTTACCCGTTCAAAAGCAGCCATAGATAACGCCTCCTTCCCCGAAGGTCCTGCGGCAAAGCAGCATGCGCGTACTCGATGTCATCCAAAACCGCTTCCGCTGCAGAAGGATTTCCCAAAGTATTGACAATATAGCCGATACATTTATCGATCTGATGCTCTGTATGTTCCGGAATAGCGAGCTTATACGCCATAATCCATGTCTTATTTATACCATAATCCATGTCCCATTTATTATAGGCTTTTTCCGCAATGTTATCTGCAGCACTGCTTAAATTCAAATATCCCATATTCATTCAAAACATGAAATGTGAACCTGTCCGGCTTATACCGCTCAAACAGTTCTACCCTCATGCTTTTCCTTTGCGACAACCTCCTCAAGGTCTTTTTTTCCTGCTATCACAGCATTCAACTGTTGGAAATCCGCAGCTGTCCTCCCGGCGATCACACAGGCAAGGGTTGTTTTCCCCACACCGGGCAGTGCGGTATCTCGTTGCTCCTTACATAAAAGAATTATAAGAGCATTAAAACCTGTTCCACTACTGGAATAGTAATAGTTACCGGCGTATCTGCCGCCATAAACGAACCTTGATTATTAACCCGTTATCTGCATTTTTAACAGGTGGATTCGCCCGTCCATTTTCATGTTGGAAAAGCTGTTTCAATAATCCCGATTCGATTTTCAAGAATTTCATCCGTTGGTTTGGGAAACTCTAACCTCGATGAATAATTCAAGATATATATTGCCCAGTAATGCTTTCATCGTTTTCTTTGATTTCGTCCGGTACCCCACAGGCAACGATCCTGCCGCCTTCCTTTCCGCCGCCCGGTCCCATGTCAATGATGTAATCGGCATTTTTAATGACATCAAGGTCATGCTCAATGACAACGACAGTTGCTCCATGATCAATCAAAGTCTGAAAAACCAGCAGCAGCGTCTTCACATCCTGCGGATGCAGACCGATTGTCGGTTCATCAAAAACGAATACCGAGTCACTCTGCCCCTTCCCCATCTCGCTGGCAAGCTTCAGCCGCTGCGCTTCGCCGCCGGAAAGTCCCGGTGTTTCCTCGCCGAGGGTCAGATAGCCGAGCCCTAAGTCATGCAGCACCTGCAGGCGCTGCTGCAGGAGTTTAAGTCCGCCGAGGGCATGCAGTACCTGATCCACACTCATATTCATAAGTTCCGGCAGGCTGTATTCATTTCCGTCCTTTGCCTTCCTGCGGATGTCAAAAGCATCTCTGCTGTACCGGGAACCCCGGCACTCCGGACAGGGAATCTTGACATCGGGCAGGAACTGAACATCCAGCGAGATCTCCCCTGTTCCGTCACAGGCCGGACAGCGGAGTTTTCCCGTATTGTAAGAGAAGTCTCCTGCCTTGAAGCAGCGTTCCTTCGCGTCTTTTGTTTTTGCGTATACTTTTCTGAGTTCGTCGTGGACATTGGCATAAGTGGCAACAGTCGAGCGCACATTGATACCGATCGGCGTCGCGTCGATCAGTTTGACCTGTGCAATGCCTTCCGCTTCGATGCTTTTCACATGTCCCGGCAGCTTCTGGCCGCTGATCTTTGCCCTGAGTGCCGGAATCAGGCTTTCGAGCACCATCGTCGTCTTGCCGGAACCAGAAACACCCGTCACTACGGTCAGCCTTCCCATCGGAATCCGGACATCCAGCGGATGCACCGTGTGAATCATCCCTGTTTTCAGATGTATGAAGCCTTTCGCAAACATGGAATCCACCGGCGTAACCGGACGGATTCTTGCTTCATACTGATCGGAAAGGAACGGGCCGATAACAGACTCCGGATTCTTTGAAACGTCTTCGATGCTTCCCTCGGAAATCACCGTTCCACCGTTCGATCCGGCTCCTTTTCCCATCTCAATCATCCAGTCGGCGTGCTTTAAAACCTGCGTGTCATGGTCAACAATGATGACGGAGTTCCCGTCCGCCCGCAGATCGTCCATCACACCGGTCAGCCCCTTGAGATTATAGGGGTGCAGGCCGATTGACGGCTCATCGAGAACATAGAGTACGCCGGTCGTACGGTTGCGGACTGCCCTCGCCAGCTGCACACGCTGCCTTTCACCCGTGGAAAGCGTCGAAGCTGCCCGGTCAAGCGACAGATATCCAAGGCCGAGGTCCATCAGCCGCTTGGAGACGTCCATAAAGGATTCACAGATGTTTTCCGCCATCGTACGCATCTCTTCCGGAAGAGATGCCGGAACACCCTGCACCCAAGGGATCAGTTCCGAGAGCGTCATAGCCGCCGCCTCATCCAGACCGATGCCCCGAAGCCGTGGCGCGCGGGCGGCCTCCGAAAGCCTTGTCCCATGGCAGTCAGGGCAAATACCCTCCTTCAGATATTTTTCGAGACGTTTCATTCCCTTCTCATCCTTCACCTTGGCAAGGGAATTCTTCACGGAATTGACCGCGCTGTAATAATTGAAATCCATCTCTGCCGGTTCCAGCGTATTTGGATTGACGTAATGGATGTGATGTTTTTTCAGCTCACCGTGGTAGACAATTTCCTTCTCCTCCGGCGAGAGGTCGCGGAACGGTACATCTGTCCGCACGCCCATCGTCCGCACAATATCCTTCATAAGCGACCACATGAGTGTTCCCCAGACCACGACCGCGCCTTCATCGATTGTCTTGGAATCATCCGGCACCAGCGCTGCCTCGTTCACAGTCTGGATGACTCCTGTTCCGCCGCAGGTCTTGCAGGCGCCGGTACTGTTGAAGGCAAGCTCCTCGGCTCCGGGGCCATAGAATTTCGCGCCGCAGACAGGGCAGGTAATTTCCTGCATGGCTGCGACAGAAAGAGACGGCGGGCAGTAATGTCCGTTGGGACAGCGATGGCTTGCAAGCCGTGAAAACATAAGCCGCAGACTATTGAGCAGCTCCGAAAGTGTCCCGAATGTACTGCGGATACCGGGAACTCCGGGCCGCTGGCGCAGTGCAAGCGCCGCCGGAACGTAGCGGACATCATCCACATCTGCCCGTTCCGCCTGCGTCATTCTCCGGCGCGTGTAGGTAGAAAGAGATTCCAGATATCGGCGGGAGCCCTCTGCATACAGCGCGCCAAGCGCAAGCGAGGATTTTCCCGAGCCGGATACCCCGGCAATCGCTACGATCTCATGAAGCGGCACATCTACATTGATATTTTTGAGATTATGAACCTTTGCGCCGCGTACCTCGATGTATCTTGGCAGCATCTTCTTCTGTCTGATTCCACTGGACATAACAATGACCTCTTTGCCTTTCCGATCCCTGCTTTTAACATGATAGTTGTTTCATTCTTCTTAGTATATATATCATACTGTATTTCAAATTTGTATCAAGTACGCAGATTTTTCTAACATAGTATCATGCGCGATAACATAGCAAAAATATCTGTATCATGTAAGTATCATCGGAAATCAGAATCGTCTTTCTGTAGATATTCCTGCTTTATTGCATGAAATAATGACAGCCACAAAAAGAGCACTTTCTGACTTACGTTCTGTAAATCAGATCGTGCCCGGACTATCATTCCCGCTCAATGGTTGCCCGCAAGTCCGAGCTCTGCCGCGTGCTCCTTCATACCTCGAATGGAAATCTCCGCCGCCTCCCGGATATCCATCCCGAGCATCTCGCATCCGCGCAGGATCAGCGCGCGGTCGCATTTTGCCGCGAAGCTCTTGCTCTTGAACTTCTTCATGAAGCCCTTGATGTCCATATCCATAATCCCGTTGGGACGCATCCGGGCCGCCGCCTGGATAATGCCGCTGAGCTCATCCACGGTGAAAAGGCTCTTCTCCATATTGGTCTCCGGCTTGACATCGGTGCAGATACCGTAACCGTGACTCATGATTGCTCTCACATCCTCTTCCGGAACGCCCTCACCGAGAAGCTCCTTCTCGGTATGCGCCAGATGCTCCTCCGGAAACTTCTCATAATCGTAATCATGAAGATATCCAACCGCTTCCCAGTGTTCTCTGTCAGCTCCAAAATGCTCCGCCATCGCACCCATGCACGCCGCCACGTTCGCAGCGTGCAGCTTCAGATGCTCCTCGGTGACCATCGTATCATTGATCCGCTTTGCCTCATCAATTGTCAGTTTTTCCATGTCTGCCGCTCCTTAAATCTCAGATTTGTCACTATTATGCGATTTTCCGCCTTTTCTGTCAAACAAAGCAATTCCGTTCCAGCTTCTTTCACTGCTGATTGCACCTGACAGACCGGGCAGGAATCCCACAGCACCTTTGCCTGCGCATTACCGGCTATACAAAGTTTTTATCCGTAAACAGCGCCTGTTAAAGGTTACTTTTCATGCGGCCACTAAAGCGGCAAAGATTTTACAGTCCCTTTGCCGGAGCATTACTGGCTGTTTAAAGTTTTATCCGTGAATTCTTCATGAACCGGATAGCGAGGACTGTCTGACGAAGGCGCTCGCGCCTGAGGAGTTCCGCAGCTTCATAAAACCAGGATAAAACTTTACTACAGCCAGTTTGCGAACGGCAACAGGACTGTAAAATCCTTGCCGCGTAGAGTCGGGTGGGAACAGTAACTGTTGAAGGCACACAATTCGCAATATGTAACGCATTTTCTTCACCGCTGGAGTCAAAAAATGTTATACTGGTTGTATTTGTAGATAACAGTGCCGGTTTTCCTGCCGTACCTTTCCATCCGTGCCATATGGTCCCGGCACTTATATTTCCGCATATTCTTGAGAGAGGAAAGCTTATTTCGTGAAAAACATTCTGCTTCTTTCAGATGGCTGGCGGCGTTTCATTATATCTGCATGGAGCACCGGGATCATGCAGTATATGAAGGAACACGGCGGATTTTCCCTGACCGAATTTCACAGCTGGGGAAACTGGAGTCATGACCCGAAATTCAACGCCGGAGAATATTCTATCTATACGCTTCCGGATTTCTCCTCCTGCGACGGCATCATCGCCGATCTCACCTGCATTCAAGACACCGATGTCCGCACACGGATCGCGCAGATGATTACAGAAAGCGGCGTCCCCGCAGTTACCCTCTGCAACCGGGAGATGGGACTGACCTGCGTCCGCAGCGACAACTATTCCGCCGTCTGCCGGCTCTTTGATCATCTCTGGGACGTACACGGCTGCCGCACATTCTTCTTTGCCGGAAGCAGCAGCAAAACGTCGGAGTCCATGGAGCGCGAATCGGCCTTCATCGACAGCTGCTCGCGGCACAAGGTTCCGATCACCGGCGATATGATCCTGGAGAGAGATTTCAGCGTCAGCACCGGGATTCAGGCAGTCAGACAGTTCTTCCTGGCAGACAGCACAGCCGCCAGAGGGAACATCGACGGCAATGAAAGCAGCGCCGGCAGCAAACGCATTGACAGCAGTGCCAGCATTGACACCAGCACCGGCAGCAGCGACAGTATCGATGACGGAAAGGATAAGCCGGTCCGGCCGATTCCGGACGCCTTCGTCTGCGCAAACGACAACATTGCGATCGGCGTCATCATGGAAATGAAAAAGCACGGCTACCTCTGCCCGAGGGACTTCAGGGTTACCGGCTTCGACAATCTGGACAAGGCGATGTACTATCAGCCGCAGATCACGACCGTAACCCTCGACCGGGAAGCGATCGCATACCACGCCATGGAGATTCTGGACCGCATGATAAACGGCGAGAAGGTTCCCGAGAATGTCCATACCCCCGCCCGCATCGTATATGCTGAGAGCTGCGGCTGTCCGACCTCACGGGAGGTCGACTACCGCGCATATCTCGCGTGGCAGGTCGAGGACAGCATTTACGTCGATGAAAGGAATGAGCGATATTCCACGATGGTCTCCGCGCTGGATCCTTCTCTGTCCCTGTCGGATCTGACCGAGCGCGTCGCGGATCGTTACGCGGCGGCAGACCTCGACGGCGCCTACGTTGTCCTCGACGACCGAATCGGAAGCGGCAGCCTCGAGGAAGGGCGCTACGACCCGGATCATCTGACTATGATCACCGCACGCGAACGTGCCGGACAGAAGCCGGAAACTTCAAATGAACCAAAGGCTTCGGATGAATCAGAGGCTTCAAATGAACCGCAGGCTTTAAATGAGCCGGAGGCTTCAAATGAACCGCAAGCTTTAAATGAGCCGGAGGCTTCGAATGAACCGGATATGCAGCCGGTTCATCTGAAAAATATATACGCGCTGAGAGATCACCTCGCCCCGGTCATGGAGGGGTCCTATACACTCGTCCTGCCGCTTCACATCCGAAGCTTCGCCGCGGGCCTCGTCATCCTCCGCAACCCGCGGTTCATCATCAGGGAATGGCGTTTCTATGAGTTTCAGGACATCGTGCTCCACGCGCTCACCGAATGGGATACCAACCGAAAGCTGATGAACTCGCTTTCCACCCTTCGCGAGGTATATTACCGGGATCTGCTGACCGGGCTGTACTCCAAGAACGCCTTCAAGCCGAGATTCCTTCCATGGCTCTCAGGAGAGCTTGAAAAGGGCCGCTCGGTTGCCATTTTCTTCCTGGACATCGACGGCTTTAAGGAAATCAACGATACCAGAGGTCACGCCTACGGAGACCATATCCTTCAAGTCACCGCCTCAGATATCCTGCACGCCGTTCCGCCGGACAATTTCACTTACCGCTACGGCGGCGATGAATTTGTCGTAATCCTCTCCTATCAGCAAAAGGAAAGCGTCAGGGACAGTCACGACCGCATCCTCAGGTTCCTTGCCCGGGATCAGATCACAGCCAGCATCGGCACCAGCTATCCCGTTCTGGACTGTCCGCCCGACGAGCTTCTCCCGCGCATCGAAAAATATATTCACGATGCCGACAAGGACATGTATCGTTGCAAGAAGATTCATCACGCAACACGGTAAATGCCGCAGACCACACGCGACACAGCAGCTGCCGCAGACCACACGCGATTCGGTGAATGCCGCAGAAGAAAACACAATTGCCGGCGGAAAAAACCCGCCGGCGTAATTTTTTACGCGCACAGTGAGCCGCAGCCGAATGCGAAGCAGTCGTGTGCGGCGAGTGTCGCGATAGCGAGCAGTGTTTTCACCGAACCTGTTATCAACGCCGTAGTTCATGCCTCTCAGGTGTGGAAAATCACTCCAGTCTGGACGATGCCGCGGCGTAGAACGCCGGATACGTTTCCTTCAGATACCGCGCATTCCCGACCCAGTTTATCAGCATAAGCCGGAGCACCTCCTCGAAATCCTGATTGAAGTGATAAATGTCCTCCTTTGACAGATCGTCCCAGGTGCCGCGGAGACGGAATTCATCCATCAGATGAAACACGCCCCACAGCATCTCTGTGAAGCACGCATGCTCAATGATGAGCGGATTGGACGCAATCACCAGAATATTGGTCTGATTGGCCGTGATAATCTGCCGCGCCTTCGTATACCCGGCCGCATTGATATGAACTGCAAGCTTCGCCTTCTGTATCCTCTCCCGCGTCTCCTCTTCCGTTCCGGGCAGATCGGCTCCCGACTTCACCACCTCGCGGATGAAATCATCCGCGTCCGTCATCCCCAGAATCTCATACACCAGATACGCTCCCATACCGGTGAAGAATGAGCTTGTCAGCATCCGTGTCTTCTCCAGACGCTCCTTTTTCTCCCGCTCATTTATGATCTCGCCTACGGCCAGAGTCGCGATCGCAATCGTCACCGGCATGAATGCCAGGTCCTGCAGAATATAGAATGCGGTTGTCCGCTCATCGTGAAAAATCGCGATTTGCAGCAGGTAAATCGCCGCCGAAACCGCGATCAGTATGATTACCACTCTCCGGGTTGTTTTTCTGTCCATGCGCACCTCCGCCGCTCAGCTGACACTGTACCATTGTTAGTAGCTGTAACAAATAATATCATATGTCAAGCCGTCTGTCTCACGCGGAAAACTTCCCATTTTCACTTTTTATATTATCTCATTTGCAAAACCTCCACGAAAAAAATAACTGCCCGACATCAGGCTCAGGAGGGATGAGTGCCTGATATCGGACAGTCATATTTTATTGTTTCCTCTGTTTCAGCAGATCAGGAAATCTATTTTCCTCATCTATTCATTATGGCAGCGAAAACGGTCATCACAAAATTCTAATCCAGATGAAAAAGCAGTTCCAGATCCTTGCACACCGGGCTGTTATCCGGATTTGTCTCCATCACCGGCGCCATAAAATCCCACCATTTTCTGTTGATTTCCGTATCTGCGCTTTGAGCATACCGTTCTTCATCCTTAACCTCAATATACCCGAACAGAACATCCGTTTCCGGATCCCAGAAAATCGAATAATTACTGCCGCCGTATTCATGAATCATATCCTTCATTTCCTGCCACAGCTCACTGTGCCTTTTCCGGTATTCATCCTGCATTCCGGGATAGAGCTTCATTTTGAATGCTTTGCGCATCTTAGTACACATCCTTCCATTCATCGATATTGGAAGAATCGAAACGGAACGGAGGTCCTAGAATGATTTCTGTGCCGCCATCCGCCGCATCCGTAATTGTGTACTCACCCATGTCTCCTGTCTGGAATGTCTCGCCGCTCTTTCCTGTGATCACGCCGTCCTCTAACGCCATGGACGTGTAAGCACCGAGTCGACCTACATCAATCGGATTCCACAGGAACATATATGGACAGGAATGTGCGTCATCATCTCCGATATACTGAGCCATCTCTGAAGGAAGTCCGAGCCCCGTCAATTTGACTGAGGACCCAGAATCCTGAATGACCTTAGCCGCAGCAGAAATACCTACTGTTGTCGGTGCGCAGATAACCTTCAGATCCGGATATTTTGAAAGAAGCGCCTGTGTCTGGTCTGTTGACTTCTGATTTTCATCATCTCCATAGGCAATTTCTACCAGTTTCAGATCCTTATACTTGTCTTCTTCCATGATTTTCTTCATGGATTCAATCCACGCATTCTGATTCGCCGCCTGAGAGGTTGCCGAAAGAATTGCCCATTCTCCGGATCCTCCTGATATATCCAGAACCGCATCCATCAGCGCCTCGCCGATTTCATCAGTACCCGCCTGATTAACAAAGGTCGCACGGCTCTCCGGGTTCACCTTTGAATCCAGACATGAAACCTTGATGCCCGCATCCATCGCCTGCTGCAGCGAAGCCTGAAGCGCGTTCTCATCATTTGCAGCTATACAAATTGTATTTACCTTCTGAGAAATCAAAGACTGAATCACAGAAATCTGCGCATCGGCGGTTGCTGCATCCGGATGAACGACCACAGCGGTACCTCCGGACTGCTCGATTACTTCCTGGAATCCCGATGCCTCTTTTTCATTGTACGGATTCCCCGCTGACTTTGTTACGATTGCGTAGGTTTTTCCGGAAGTGTTATAAGATGAGGTTCCACTGTCACCAGATCCGGAAGAAACCGCTTCTGCGCTTTCTGATACGGCTTGCACCGATGTACTCTTCACTGAATCCGCCTGTGCCGAAGAATCTGATTCGGATGAGGCTGCTGACGAAGCGCTGCTGCTTCCTTCACCAGTCCCCGAACCGGAAGATGCATCTCCGCACCCCGCAAACATTCCCGTAACCATTGCTGCCGCCAATATGCAGCCAATCACCTTTTTCTTCATTTCCTTCCTCCTTCATCATTAAGTTTAATAACCTTTTTGAACCGATGTATGCCGGTCCGCCGGTATCATGATTCACACAGCTCACTGTCAGAACACAGATGCGGGGATCTTGAGCAAATCTGCAATCTTGAGAAACAGGTCCTTATTATGTCCTACAGAAAGCGCCAGATGATGCGTCGGTGCTTCCCGGAACCATGCATCCATGTACTCGACAGGATTTTCCCCGAAACGGATATGGGTGGAAGTATTACCGTTCAGAAGAATCGGTGCATCAATGGCTTCTCCTTCGCTGATATTGAACTTCAGTTTTCCGTCTCCGGTCTGGGTGACTCCCAGAGTGGTAATCGGACCAGGCTTGACCTTTGCCTCCACAGAAACCCCGCTTCCTCTTTTTCCGTGATACACCCCCATTCCGCGCAGGATCGGCTTTCCCTTGGAGATTGCCAGGTGAAATGGTCCGTCATGCCCGAGAATAATGGTATTTCTGTTGAAATCTGCAGCTACTATCTCACAGAAACTTCCTCCCTTATCGCAGATATCTGCGATCTTCATGGCAAGCGCCGTTTTGATATCTCCCTCGCCCGCACAGGCAACTCCCTCTGCGTTCAGCAGGGAAAATCCGACGATGAATCCGCTCTGAATCTTCTCAAAATAATCATTACTGCCGTGATAGTAGTATGAGATACTGTCCAGTTTTCTTTCCTTCACCAGTTTCTCCTGCGCAGCGGCAACCCTGGCTGACCAGTTCAGCTGTTCCGGAGTAGGTTCCCGGGCAATCGGATCCGAAGGTGAGTCACCGGAAATTTCGAAAAAGCTGTGAATCCGATCTGCCATCTCCCCGACCTCTTCGTCAGTAACCGCTTCGAGGCAGGAATTCAAATCACTCATCTCCAGAACTTCAATATCGATACCGCTTTGTGCCTGAAGCATCGTAAAGTCGCTGTACATATCCAGCATCCCGCTGTAATATCCGCCAAGGAAGCCGAATCTGGCATGCTGCAAGGTTCTCCTCACTGTAGCAGCCATACACCACTCTTCAATTTCCTTCCATGCATGGACTGCCTCGGGTCTGTCACACGTCACTTCATCCGCAATCGCATATCCGGGTGTTTTCCTCAGCCCGAGCAGACCGTTTACCACACGAAATTCAATTCCCGCACGGTTAAAAGCATTTGCGATCTCCGGTACAGGACAGCCGACGCATTGTGCAAGCCACCGATCCGTCCCGGTGCTCTCATATGCCATTTCTGCCGCGGGCTGCAGATTGAGTATCACTGCAGGCGCTTTGCAGATCTGATGGACCGGCAGCACGCAGGAACTCGTATAATATGTCGCGGCATGAGAGAAAACAATATCGACATTTTGTGAATTGAAATACTCGCCCGCCTCTCTTCCTTTCTCTTCTGAATCCACCAGCCCGAAATTGAAAACTTCTCCGAATTCTGAAAGCCTGTCCGCGATAAAGACGTTGTAGCCGAGCAGGCATTCCCTGAGGCCCTGAAACTGATCCCAGTATGTGCAAAGTCCGGCGCTGTAAATCCCGATTCTTGCTTTTCTGACTTCCCTGATCCTCTGCATTACATAAACACCTCATAATTTGACATTTATTGTTTTTACTCACAGGTACTATACAGAAGCTTTCGCCTGTACAGGCCCCACCTGTGCAGCTTCCAATTTCCTTATACAATTCCATGCTTGTGTATCTGTTGTTCCCTGCTTTACGATATGATTATAATTCTGTATAATGAAAATATATCCACATTAATTGTTCAAAAATTGCATTATATTGCGGTAAAGTATCCGACGATGAAGTATGCCTGATCAGATACAGGTGAGGCAGAATACTTTTCAATAAATCTTGTTGAGGTGTGAAATGAAGAAAGCTTCCGAGAAAGGAACGTATCTGGAACGCGCGGATTATTCCTGGAGTGAGGACTCCATCCGATTTATCAATACCCCCTCCCAGACGGCCAGAAATGTATATTTCTATGTACAGGAAGTCGGCCTGTTCAGAACCAGAGCTCCTTACTTCACGGAGCGGGAAAATCTCGACAGCTACCTGATTTTCTACACGCTGTCCGGGAAAGGAATACTGAAATACATGGGGCAGACCTATACTTTTCTGCCAGGAACCGTTGTGTATATCAACTGCATGGAACATCATTATTATGAATGCCTTTCCGGGCAGGAATGGGAATTCCTGTGGCTTCATTTCAACGGATCGTCCGCGCTCGGCTATTATCAGGAATACATAAAAAACGGCTTCCGCGTCATGTCTGATATTGACGGAAATTTCATGGAACTCACCATGCGCAGAATACTGGCCCTGACACAAAAAAAGGATCTCCATTCGGAGATCATTGTTTCCAGTCTTATTGTTCAGATTCTCACCCAGATACTGATCGATAACAGCAGTGAAAACCTCGGGCTTGGAATCATGCCTGACTACATCAGACGCGCTCTGCAGGAAATAAACCATCGCTTCACTGAACCCATATCCCTGGACGAGTTATCCAGAGCCTGCGGAGTCAGCAAATACTATCTGTCCCACGAATTTCGCCGCTATATTGGAAACACCTTGATTGAATATGTTATTCTATGCAGAGTGAATCACGCGAAAGAGCTTCTGAAATATTCCGATACGGATATCGAGGGCATCTCCTTTCAATGCGGGTTCAGAAGCGCCAGTCATTTTATACGACAATTCAAGGCCCATGTGAACATGACGCCTCTTCAGTACAGAAAGAAGTGGGGCAATTCGCAGCAATAGTTTCTGCTCCGGTTAACTGTAATCTCATCGGAATAAAACCCGGCGGCAGGATCACCGTTTTTCTGTTTTGCGCAGCAAAAGGATCCTCCCATGCCCATCCGGCCGATATAACGGACGAGCAGGAGAGGATCCCCGCGAATAAATACAAAAACATATGATCAGGGGGGTTAGTCCAGATGATAGATTTCCTCCATATCCGACCAGAATTCCCCTTCTTTCCTGTCATCCAGCGGCTGCATCAGAGGCTTTACATGGTCCCACCAGTCCTGTGTGGCCGGGTCCGCCGCCATCATGGCCATGTCTCTGTCATAGTCGTCTCCGTCATACTCGAAGTAAGAAAAGAGATAATCTCCTCTTGCGTAGATCGAATAATTCTTCAGGTGACATTTCCGGATCATCTCGTTGACACCGGGAAACGGATTTGCGTGGTATTTCTTATATTGTTCCAGATCACCCGGTTTAATCCGGATCATCTGTCCGAATCTCTTAATCATCATTACCTCCCGAATAAACGAAATAAAACGCGCTGCGGTTTACTGTTTAATCGTAAATCTTCGTCGCCTCATCGAACAGCGCTTTTACATTCCTCGGCGGAACGTCGGGCTGCAGGCCTTCATGGCTCGGGGATATGATCAGGCCGGTGGGGAACAGTTCCCGGAGCTCCCGGACCTTTGCCCGGACCTCCTCGGGAGTTCCCGACGGAAGCAGATTCTGCGTATCAACGCCTCCGCAGAACGAAATCTTATCCTCGAATTTTTCCTTCAGATTCTTCGCGTCCATTCCCGCTGCCAGAGCCTGAATCGGATGAATAGCGTCTACGCCGGCTTCGATCAGCATGGGGATCGCTTCTACGATAGAGCCGCAGGAATGATAAATGATCTTTACCCCGTAGGAATGCGCCTGGTCAATCAGCTTTTTGGCACCGGGAAGGATGAACTCCCGGATGATCTGAGGGCTGACCATCAGTCCTCTCTGGCTGCCGATGTCGTCGCCGATCAGCATCGCATGTACCTTCCCCTTCGTCGCCTCGAGGAAGATCTTCTGTGCCTTCAAGTAGAAGTCCACGATGTGATCATCAACATAGTGCACCATCTCCGGATCCTCGATCATATTCATCAGAGCGGTCTGCATGCCGAAGGCCGCGCAGGTGTCCTGGAAATGGCACGCCCACATCAGCGCGAAAACCGTCTTGTCCGCCGGAGCTTCCTCTACCCGTCTTCTGCACTCATCCACGCTGATGTATTTCTCCGGATCCGGCCAGGGAAAGTTGACCGCCTTCACATCGTCCAGATCTTCACAGTGCGCAAAGCATCCGTCTGCGGTGAGCGTTCTGTGCTCCGTGTCCACGTTGCTCCCGTTCATATACCAGTCAAATGCCGCGAAAATAGCCGAGCAGTGCGGCGACTCATACGGGATATCCACCGCGTAGAAATCATCCCCGCACACCTTTTTCAGTTCGTTGACATTATCTACTCCATAGTACTCGCAAAGCGCCGGCACGGCGGCAAGCGTCGGATCTCCCAGCCAGCAGGCAGGACGATCCACGGGTCTGCGCTCAATTGTTGCGTAAAATCTCTCAATACTGTTCATGTTCTAGACCTCTCTTCAACAAAATATGGTAATTATCATTCCTTGCCTTATTTCATCTGTGCAACAAGGCAGCGTATATCTGCTTACTGTGAGCTCACCTGTTTTTTCTTTTTATCATCCCTGATTTTGAAGATCCCTCCGGACAGCTTTGTGCTCGCGATCAGGACAATCAGAAGCAGCGCTCCCCAGATCAGACTCGCGTAATATGTGTTCAGACTCGCAAACATATTTACGCCGGAAGCAATGATCTGAATGATAACGAGAGCCAGCAGGAGGTCGGGAATCTTGCCCATTCCTCCATCCGGAAGAATGCCGGCGAGGACGAGGATCAGAATGACCCGCATCACATAGGACGAACCGTAATCCGCCTTCGCGGAAGCCATCGTCGATACCATGATCAGGCTCCCCACACCGGAAACCAGCGCCGTGATGACAAATGTCAGGATAACCACGCGGTCGGTGTTGATTCCGGAATACCGCACCGCCTTCACATTGGTTCCGATCATATAAATCATCTCGCCGTAAACCGTGTAGCGAACAATCAGCGCGCAGAGAATAAAAGCGATAATAAAGATAAACAGCGGGAACGGAAGGAAGCCGAACATCTTAGAGTGTCCGATTTCCGTATACATCGCCGGGAGACCTGTGACGGTATTTCCCTGCGTGAGCGCTGTGGATAAGCCCTGCCACACCAGCTGCATGGCTATGGTAGCCATAACGGGCGGAATTCCCAGCTTCGTCACGAGGACTCCGTTGATGAATCCTCCGATCAGGCAGATCAGAAGCGTGATCAGAATTCCCGTCACGATCACGGCCCGGACGTGTCCGTCGGAAGCTCCCTCTGCCGCATTTGCCGCCATATACCGCACCGCAAATATCGTGGCAAAATTTCCCAGCGCCACAAACGACATATCAATGTTGCCGGTGATGAAGCAGAACATGACGCCGAGCGTCATCAGGCCGTACTCGGGAAACTGCATCGCCATGCCGTACCACGCATCTCCGGTCCACAGAAGGCTTCCCCTGGTAATGGAGAAAAATACCAGAACTGCTGCCAGCATGACAAGAAGCATGACGGTGTATTGATTTTTGTTCGCAAAATTCTTGAATTTCATCTGTCCCAGCCTCCTTATCTGCGCTGTCTCTTCGCCTGTACGGCTGAGATCGTGATGCCGATCAGTATTACCAGACCATTGAAGAAGTTCTGCCAGTAAGAATCGATCCCCACCAGCAGCATGCTGTTGGATACGACCGTGATGAGACCGATCGCGCAGATGGTGCCGAATACGGAGCCCTCTCCTCCGAAAATGCTGGCCCCGCCGAGAATAACCGCCGGAATAATGGCCATTTCCTTTCCGACCATCGCCTTCGGAATAGACTGTCTCGCAAGGCACACCCGCACCATGCCGATAAATCCGGCAAGTGCGCCGACCGCCACGTACAGGATGAACTTGATGCGTTTGACATTATATCCGGCGCGTTCCGCGGAGACCTCATTGCCGCCGATCGCGTAAAGCGCGCGCCCGAACATCGTTTTCCGCAAAACAAACGAGGTAACCGCAATCATGATGATCAGAAACACAATCGACGTGGTCAGCGTCGAGCGCTGTCCCTGCGAATTGTAAACCTCGAAGAAATAGCTCTCGCCCAGAGCCCGGAACGACGCGGGAAGCGTCGAGGTGATCTCCTTCATCTGAAACAGTCCCATGGTCAGGCCTGTGAAGAAGGTCTGTGTACCGAGCGTGACGATCATCGTGTTGAGCTTGAAATTCGCGATGATCCACCCGTTGAAGGCTCCGAGAATGGCTCCGAAGAGGATCGCGAGCAGAAATCCCGCAAGCGGATTTGTCTCGCACCAGCCCTGATTGACGCAGATGGTAGTGGCCGCCGAGTACGCAAACGCGGAAATTGCCGGGAATGACAGGTCGAATCCTCCGGAAATCATGACGATCAGACAGATCAGCGCAAACATTCCGTCCACAACCATGCCGCGAAGAATCGTGACGAGTGTGGTCGGCTCCAGAAGCTGCCCGCCGGAGACGATCTGAATGCCCGCGATCAAGGCGATCAGAACAATAAAAATATAAAATTCCGTCCGTTTGGTCAGACGTTTCCAAGCTGTTTTGTTCATTGCAGATGCCCCCTCAGTGAATGATTTCCGTGATTCTCTGATCCGTGATTTCTTCTGATTTCATTTCTCCGACGATCATGCCCTCTTTCATGACAATGACCCGGCTGCAGTTCGTCACGACCTCAGATATATCATCGGATATAATAATGACCGCCAGTCCCTTGTGCGCCAGACCGTGCACGAGATGGTGAATGTCCTGCTTGGCGCCGATATCCACGCCTACGGTCGGTCCGTTCAGAATCAGAATATCCAGATTATTGTTCATCCACTTTGAGAGAACGATTTTCTGCTGATTGCCTCCGGACAGCGTCTGCGCATATTTATGCGGATCATCCGTCGCAATCGAGAATGTCTTCACCCATCTGCAGGCCTCTGAGAAAAGCTTCCGGTGATTGAGAATGCCTCTCCTGGAAACCTTATCGAGGGAGGCGAGCATGATATTGTCGGCAATCGGCTGCCGCATGCAAAGGCCCTCGGTCAGCCGGTCTTCCGGAACATAGCCGATCCGCAGCTCCTTTGCCTTTTCCGGCGATTTGATGCTGACCGGCTGCCCGTTCAGCAGAATTTTTCCTGAATCCGGGCGGATAAGGCCGAACAGGCTCATTGCCAGCTCGGTACGGCCGGATCCCAGAAGTCCGGTAATTCCCAGAATCTCCCCTTTTCTGAGCTGAAAACTGATGTCATGATAGTATGGATCCGCACACAGCTTCTCCACCTCGAGCACCGGCTTTTCCTGAATGTGCTCCGGCACAAACGGGTCCGGCTGGATCCGCCGCCCGGTCATGTAATAGGAAAAATCATCCCGGGTCAGGTCGGCGGTGGGTCCCTCGAAGACATTTTTTCCATTCCGCATGATGCATACATCATCCGAAATCTCAAAGATCTCCTCCACCTTGTGGCTGATGAACATGATGGCGATCCCCTCTTCCTTCAGTTTCCGCACGGTACGGAAAAGAGCATCCACCTCTCTCTTTGTAAGGGCTGTCGTCGGTTCGTCCATGATGATCAGCCTGGCGTTGAAGAGCAGCGCGCGGCAGATCGCGACCAGCTGCTTGTCCGCTACGCTCAGCTCGCCCATTTTCACATCCAGATCAATCTGGTATCCGATTCTGGACAGCGCTTCCTCCGCTGTCTTCGTCCAGCGCTTCCGGTTCACGATTCTTCTGCGGTCCGTGATCTCCGAATTGATCGCCAGATTTTCACGCACCGTCAGATTCGGAAAAATCGAAAGGTCCTGATAGATGACCTGAATGCCGAGCCGGGTCGCCTCCGCCGGCGTGATTCTGTCCAGCTTCTGTCCCTGAAAAAAGACATCTCCCTGATCTCTGACGTAAACACCGGAAATAATCTTCACCAGGGTTGATTTTCCGCACCCGTTCTCCCCGGCCAGACACATTACCTTACCCGGACGGATATGAAAATTCACATGATCCAGTGCCTGCACTCCTGAGAAAGCTTTACAGATACCGGACATCTCAAGCAAATATTCTGACATAGATTCTAGCTCCTTCTTTATTGATATCACAGGCTTCACTTCATTAGCCGGGTATCACAGGCTTCCCTGCATTAACTGGGAAGAGAATGCGGCAAGATCATACTGCGCGTTTATCATCCCGCGGCTGTGACGCTCGCGTAATTCGCATAATGGAACCGGCTGCTATATCGCGGAGATCCGGCCCTTCTGCCGCATGCAGAACCGGCCGGATCTCCTTCCCGCAAATCAGAATCCGAAATCGTCTACATTGTCATTTGTGATCGCGATCGCACCGTCGCCGACGATCACCTTGTCATTCAGCTTAACCGCCTCATAGCCTTTTTCCTGCAGATCCATTCCGTCTTCGATTTTCTCACCGTTGAACATATCCACGCCTGCATTCAGCATTACCTTCGCGGAGATTGCCGGATCCCACAGGCCTACGCTCTGAAGCGTTCCGTCTGCCAGATAGTCCTTCACCTCACTGGGCATTGCCACGGAGATCACGAAAACCTTGCCCTGCAGTCCGAGCTCCTGGATCGCGCGTGCTGCTCCCGGTGCGTCGAAGGATCCGGTTCCCAGAATGCCTTTCAGATCCGGATATTTCTGCAGCAGCTGCTTGGTGAGCTCATATGCCTTTTCCGCATCGGAGTCATCTGCCACTCTCTTGTCCGGCACAAGCTCCATGTTCGGATATTTTTCTTCCTGTCTTGCTACCGCCGCATCCGCCCAGTTGTTCTGAGATTCCATCGTCATGGATCCGACCATTGTGATGTACTGGCCTTCCTCACCCATGGAAGATGCCAGCTGATCCATCAGGAAGCCTCCCATTCCGGCTTCATCAAAAGCTTCTACATCGTAATCGATATTTTCCATTCCGGAAGCTTCCGTTGAGATCACGATGATTCCTTTGTCTCTGGCCTGTTTGCAGATCGCCTCGCAGGCATCCGGATCGTTGGGCGAGAAGCAGAGGATGTCCACTCCCTGGTTCACCAGGTCGGTCATGATCTGAACCTGAGCGGCTGCATCGATTTCCGTCGGTCCCTTGTAAATGACATCATAGCCGGTGTCCTTCGACCACTCCTCAACGCCCTTCTGCACGTAATCCCACCAGGCCTGCCCCATAACCTTCGGCACAAAGGCGATCGTCGGCGTATCCCCGGTCTCCGCCTTTTTCTCCTCTGCCGCGGCTTCTACTGCAGAAGCTGCGGATACCGAAGCCGTCTCCGATGTCGCCTTGGCTTCCGACGATGCCGCAGAACTGCTCGAAGCCGTTCCGGAAGATCCGCACGCGCCCAGGGTAACCGCCATTGCGGCAGACAGTAATGTAACCAGCAGTTTCTTCTTCATTTCCATTCCCTCCTCAAAAAAAATTGTTGTTCTGCAGTCGTTCAGCACTTCGGGAGAACCGCACGTTCCCGGGATTGAAGCGCTGAATCCTTGCATTGTTTTATAAAAAACGTTCCTTAAGCTGTTGCATATACTGTAATATTTTATGGCAAGATTCGGAATTCAATTTTTTCATGCGCATTGTTCATTTTTTCAGATTCTGTGCTTCACTGTTTTTTCAGATGCTGTGCATCACTGATTTTTCTTCCGCTTCCGCGGGCCTCAGAGCAGCCGGCTTTCGGTCGCCTATGTCTCAGCACTTGCACACCGGCCTTCGGTACCTTTGTCTCAGTACGCACACGGGCCTTCGGTCGCCTTTGTCTCAGTACGCACACGGGCCTTCGACCGCCTTTGTCTCAGTACGCACCTCCAAAACAGAAAAAGCAGAAACCGCCCGGAAGCCCGTTCCCGGCAATCAATTGCTGATCAATTTCCGGGTTCGCCTGCTTTCGGATGATTTCTGCTTTACGTGTGATTCCTGACTTCGGATGATTTCTGCTTTACGTGTGATTCCTGCTTTCATGTGATTCTGACAGCGCTGTTCTGACGAAATGTCTGCTGTCTGTCACACATATTCAATCGGTTTTCGGTATTCTGCCGCGTTTTCCTCTGTCACGATACTGACCGGATTCTGGATCCACGGCCGGACATTTCCGCCCAACGCCAGATGGACCGCGCAGTTCACCGCGCTCTTCGCCTCAAATTCCGGATCCTGAACGATAAATCCCTTCAGACATCCTTTGTGAAGCAGGTCCATCGTTTCCTGATCCGCCTCTCCGATTCCGATTACCTGTATGTCCTTTTCCTTCCCCGCCTCCTGTATGGCCGCGACGGCCCCGGCCGCCATATTGTTATCCTGACAGTAGATCAGCTTCAGATCCGGGATTTTCTGCATCAGCTCCTTCGTCTCGCTTTCCGCCTCCTGCCGGTTCCAGTCCGCGTTTCTGATGTCGGCGATCTGAATATCCGGCCGGTCTCCCAGCTCATCTACAAATGCCTGCGTACGGTAGATCTGCGGATCTGTCCCCGGAGTCCCCTCCAGAATCGCCGCCTTGCCTCCATCCGGAAGCAGTTCTGCCGCAAACTCAGCCGCAAGTCTTCCTTCTTCCTGGGAGCTGGCGCCTACATACGTGTCGATATACACGGCAGAATAGGCATCCACCTTCATATTCAGGTTAATCACCGGTATTTCCCTGCTGCGCGCCTCTTTCAGAGAATCCAGCATCGACTTCGAATTCACCGGACAGATGATCAGCACATCCACCTCATCCTCGATCAGCTCCTGGATCTGCCGGTTCTGAAGCGAGGCATCCCAGTCCGCATACTTCCAGATCAGCCGTATTCCCTTTTCCCCGGCCTGCTTCTGCATAATCTGGTAGAGACGCACCTGATAGGCGGCCTTGTCGGACGCGATGCAGACGCCGCAGACGGGCGAAGGCTCTGTCTCCGCATTCTGCGCTTCAGATGATGCTTCGGATGATGCCGCACCGGTCCCGGCTGCACTGCTCCCGGAAACTGCCCCGGCTGCATCGCTCCCGGAAACTGTACCGGCTGTCCCGGCTGCATCGCTCCCGGAAACTGTACCGGCTGTCCGAGCCGCACCGCTCCCGGAAACTGTACCGGCTGCGCTGCTTCCGGAAAGCTTCCGGTCGGTCACTGCCGCACCGCATCCGCAGAGAAGCCCGGCCGCTGCGGTCAACAACAGCACGATGAAAAATGCTTTTCTTACACGCAATCGTAAAATATCAGTTTTCAAGCTGTCTGATTTCAACATACCTGATTTCCACATACCTGGTTTCTGCTCCCACGATCTCACTGCCCATCATCTTCGCTCTGCTGCTTTGTCGATGTATTCTCATCCCGCTGAACGTTTCCAGATCCTCCGACGTCACACGCAAGCGTACTTTCCCGCCTGTCAATATACGGAATCCGAATTGTCGCCAGTGTTCCTTTTCCCAGCTCAGACTGATAGCTGACCCCGTAGG
Source organism: uncultured eubacterium 1-6 (assembly GCA_903789595.1). Taxonomy (GTDB): domain Bacteria; phylum Bacillota; class Clostridia; order Lachnospirales; family Lachnospiraceae; genus Bilifractor. The sequence goes on along the minus strand of CAIFEZ010000018.1, from coordinate 48,582 downwards.
AAGCGCCATATTCCAGCTGAATTCTCTCGTTCACATTTACAACGCCGATCCCGCTGCCGCTTCCCGTATCTTCACCTCTGCCTGCCCCGGTCAGAATTCTCGCGCACGTTTCCGCGTCCATCCCCTTGCCGTCGTCACGGACGGTGAACAGAACGTCCGCGCCGCTTCGGAACGCGCGCACCTCCAGGTGACATTTTCCGCGTTTTTCCTTGATACCGTGATAAATGCTGTTCTCCACAAGCGGCTGTACGATCAGCTTTACCGTAATACAGTCCTTTACCGCTTCATCGGTGATCACCTGATAGTCAAATTTGTCCTGATAGCGCATGGACTGAATGATCAGATAATTCCGCACATAGTTCATCTCATCCTCTGCGGTGATGAATTCTCTCCCCTTGTTCAGCGACAGCCTCATCAGACGGGCAAGCGCCTCCGTCATGGGGACGATATCCGGGTCCTGCAGCTCCGCCATCCAGATGATGGAATCCAGCGTGTTGTACAGAAAGTGCGGGTTGATCTGCGCCTGAAGCGCCCTGAGCTCATACTGCCTTTTTTTCTTCTGCTCCTCAATCAGCTGCTCTGACAGCTTGTCAATCCGCTCTGTCATCTCATTGAAATTCCGGACCAGCATTCCCAGCTCATCATTGGTCTGAACAGGCATCTCCAGTCTCGTATTGTTCAGTGTGACAAGCTCCATCTTCTTCTGCAGCGTGAGAATCGGATCCACTACGTGGTTTAAAAGGGTATTCAGCAGGATCAGGATCACGGAAAAAATAATCAGAACGACAATTTCCATCGGCAGGATGGAATTCCGGGCCGCGGCGAGAATCCTGTCATGCGGCTGAAGATCGAGAATCGTCCACCCCGTCACAGGCTGCGTCACCGATGCTGCATAGTATTTTTCGCCGCAGAGCTCAACCGGTCGGTAGCTGCTGCTCAGCTTGTTCTCCTTTTTTGCTTCGCGGAGAGCCTTCAGCATCGCCTGATTCAAAATACGGCTGTCGGAATTTTTCTCATAGATCAGCTCTCCCTTCGCGTTCAGAATCCCGACCGTTTCTTCTTCGTCAACGGTGATGTTGTCTACAATCTCGGAAAGACGGTTCAGATTGAAATTGACCCTGATGACGCCGAGAAATGCGCCGTCCTCCGAATTGCGGATCATCGAGCTTAATGCCATCTCTCTGTCCGCACCGGTCATCTTGTCCGGACCTGAAATGCAGATTCCTCCATACCGATAAACATTCTCCCGGTACCACTCCGTCCCCGTCGGGTCCGATTCGGCATCATCCACCGCATAGATCGACCGCCGGATCAGGAGATGATTCTTCCCGTAGATGCTGATAACGGTTGTATCCGGGCGGTTCTGCAGATACGTCTCCATCCGCGCCGTAATAATCTCATTCTGGTGCAGACTTTCCGGATCCCGCGGAAGCCCCGCCGCATCCGTATTTTCTCCGCTGCGAACCGCTCGAAGATATTGCTGCAGATCATAATTGTAATTACACTCGTTTGCCAGCACCGAAAGCTCACTGATGTAGGATTCGATGTTCGTATTCATATTGCTCACGATATTCTCTGCATGGGACACCTGCGCGTGCGCGGAGCGACGAATCGAATTCTGATAAATCAGGCCGGAGATCAGCGCCATGAACGGCACAATGACGCACGTCAGAAACAGCAGAATTTTCGGTTTTATGCCCAACGACAGCCATCTCTTTCCCATTTGTCATGCTCTCCCGCGTCTTCGGAAATCAGAAGGAGACATGCCCGCGTATTTCTTAAAGGCCACACTGAAGTAGTGCGTATTTTCAAAACCGATCTGATCCGCAATCTCATACGCCCTGAGGTCCGTCCCCTGCAAAAGCTCCATTGCCTTTTCCATGCGGACATCCGTCAGATATTTGATAAAATTCATCCCCGTTTCTTTTTTAAAGAGTGCGCTCAAATAACCTGTGCTCACACCAACCTCATTCGCCGCAGTCGGAAGCGAGAAGCTGAGGTCCATATAGTGAGCGTTCACACATTCCTTCACTTTCCGCACCAGCGCCCTGCTGCTGGTGTTCTCCGTGCTTCGAAAATCTTCCGCCGCGGTTGTCGCCGCCTGCATAATCTCCTTCAGAATCACCTCCAGCGATGACATCTGCGAGATCTCACCGTACAGCCTCAGACACTGCTCCGTCGTCCCCGGTGCAATCTCAGAAAGTTCCGACAATTCCTTCAGGATATCCGTGACGATTTCCGAAAGCACAATCTTGACATTGATCCCGGACAGCAGCTTCTCATTCTTAATATACTGGCGAATCGCGCAGACCGATTCTCTGATATCCGCGTCTGTACCGAAACGGATGCTGCGAAGCAGGCCCTTCACCTCCTCAGCCGGATAGCGGAAGAGCAGCGTATTCAGGCTGCCGTCCCGTATGTCATAGACAGCGTTTTCGCCGAGTGAAAACCTGTACTCGCAGGCTCTTTTCGCGGAACGAAACGATACCGGAAGCTGATCCGGGTCCGATACTTCGACCCCCAGTCCTCCCGTTGCTTTCACATGAATGGTATTATCCAGTGCCTTGAGAATGATCTCCATCACCTGATAAGCGGTATTTCTGGAATCATCGCCGAGAATATCGCAGCGAAACAGTATCACCAGCTTCTTACTCTGATTCGATTCAAAAACGTAATGTCTGCCGCCCAGACATTCCTGCGCGATATTTTTACAGGAAAAAACATAGAGCGGCACATCCTCGTCCGCAATCTCGTCAAGCTCCAGATTCAGCAGCCCCACAATATAGGAATCTGAGGTAAAATCGATGCCGGCGCTCCGGCACTGACGGATCAGCCGCTGTTTGTCTCCTCGATCCTGACAGACAATCTCATTCAGATACCGCGACCGGATAATCGGAAGATGTTTTGCAAGCTGTGACCGCATCCTTCTGATGTACCGGCGGTTCTCATCTTCCTTCCGGATTCCCGCAATAATCTCGCTCATCTTGGCGTACAGGTTCTTCGCGCCGATCGGCTTCAGGATATAGGAACACACCCCCAGATCGATGCTCTGCCTGGCATACTCAAAATCCTCATGTCCGGTGGCGATGACAACCGAAATCTCCGGATAATCCCTGTGAAGGATACCCGCCAGCTCAATGCCGTCCATGAAGGGCATAACAATATCCGTGAGGACCAGGTTTACCGGACGGCTGCGCACAATCTCCAGCGCCTCTTCCCCGTCTCCGGCCTCATATATCTGATCAATCCCAAGTGACGCCCAGTCCACAATCCTCGCAATCCCGCTGCGGATCAGGGGCTCATCATCTACAAGCAGCAACGAATACATCTCATATCTCCGTACATCAGAAATCGCCTGCACAGCACATGCGAAGCGGTAAAAATACACATATATATACAAATAATATCAGATTATTTTCTTTTATCCATGCACAAAATCGCAATACAGCTTGTATTTTTATAACGATTCAGCATATGAAATTCAAAGCGGGAAAGTACCTGCGGACTCATTTTTACGCTGAAACGAGAGCAAACATGCTTTGCTGGTTTAAACACGCTTTGTGGGTTCTGTCCCGCTGTCACGACAATCGCATCAGCATGACATCCTTTTAAAAGATTTATCCGCAAAATTGCGGAATTGCGCATTGCCGAATCTGCGAAACTGTGGAACTTCCTCCCGTTTTCTTTGTCATTATTGACTGTGAAAGTGCGAAATGTTATGTTCATTCTTGTAAATAATACACAAATATCGCATAACGCAGGGAGGGTTTGCTATGCTTACAAAAAGAGAAAATTTGCTGGAAACCATTCACGGAGGACATCCGGACAGATTCGTCAATCAGTTCGAATTCCTTTCCATCATCATGAATGATCCGATCCGCGCGACCTACAAGGCGCCGAAATACGGCGAGCTCAATGTTACAAATGAGTGGGGCGTCACCCGTTCCTGGCCGGAAGGAACTCCCGGACCCTTCCCGGTTCACGATGACGCACATCGCCTTCTGAAAGATATCACAGAGTGGAAGGACATCGTTCACGCGCCGTCACCGGTATTCCCGGAAGCAGCATGGGAGCCGGCCATCGCAGCCGCTGAGGCGGTAGACCGCAAGGACAAATTTGTGTCCAACTTCCAGGCGCCGGGCCTCTTCGAGAGTCTTCATTATTTCATGGGCATGGAGGATGCCATGATGAACTTCTATGAAGAGCCGGACGACATGCACGATCTGATCAAATACCTCACCGAGTGGGAGCTCGACGCGGCAAGAGAGACCTGCGATCACCTTCACATCGACGCAGTATTCCACCACGACGACTGGGGAAGCCAGCGTTCTACCTTCTTCTCACCGGCGATGTTCGAGGAGTTCTTCGTAGACGCGTACAAGCAGATCTACGGATACTACAGAGAGAGAGGCGTGCAGCTGATCGTACATCATTCCGATTCCTACGCCGCGACCCTGATTCCGGATATGATCGATATGGGCATCGATATCTGGCAGGGCGTCATGACCGGAAACGACATCAAGAAGTGCATCGACACCTACGGCGGCAAGATCTCCTTCATGGGCGGCATCGACTCCGCGGCCGTAGATCATCCGGGCTGGACCAGACAGGAGGTTCATGATCAGGTCAGAAGAGCCTGCGCGGAATACGGCAAGCTCTACTATATCCCCTGCGCTTCTCAGGGCGGACCGATGAGCACCTTCGAGGGCGTTTACCAGGCACTGACCGAGGAAATCGACAGCGCAAGCAAGGATATGTTCTGATTTTAAAAGATCTGTCCCGCCGTGCGCAAAAAGACGGGACAGTTTGAGAAAAGGAGGGGGATTCTCTTATGGCGAAAAACACATCGTCCGCTCCGGCTCACAAGCCTCTGAGCAAACAACTGAAGATCTTCTACGGTGTCGGCGACTTCGGATTCAATCTGATGTCCAGCATCGAAAGCTATTACTTCAACTTTTTCCTGACTAACCTCGCGCAGTTCGCGCTCCCGGTCGTAACCATGATCACGACCGTCGCCAGTACGGTTGACGCGCTTCTGTCCTGGATCTACGGAGCCATCATCAACAGCTCAAAACCGATGAAATGGGGGCGCTACCGCTCCTGGCTGGTGGCAATCCCGTGGATCGTGCCGTTCCTGTACGCCTTCCAGTTCGTGAAAATCGGCTCCGGCATCGGTTCTGCCGTCCTGATCATCGTGGCGGCAATCGCCAGCCACGTCTGCTGGAATTTTGCGTATGTGGCAAATGTATCCATGATCTCCGTGGCCGGCAAAACTCCGGAGGACCGCTCGCAGCTGGCATCTACCAGAGCGGCATGGTCCAACGCTTCTAAGGTTATCTTCTCCTACGCCGCACCGGTGGTTGCGTCTGTCGCGGCAGGCCTCATCGGCAAGGTCAACATGTATGGAGGTGCAGCCTTCTGCTTCGGCGTATTGTTCGTTGTGCTCTACTTTGCGCACTTCAAGATGTTTGCCGGCTATGAGGAGACCGCAGCTGCCGCAAAGGCAGACGCAAAGGCTCCCGCCAGGGACAAGACGAGCGGAAAGGATCTGCTCAGGGCCCTCGCCCAGAACCCGCCGCTGATCGCGCTTCTCATCGCGGATCTGGCAAAATTCATGTTCAACTTCATCTGCATGGGCTTTGCCAACTACTACTTCCTGTACGTAGCGAATAATTCCAGCCTGACACCGGTATACATCCTGATCACGAATGTATTCTGCATCATCGGCGCATACCTGAGCAAACCGCTCAGCAACCGCTTCTCCACCCGGAACACCACCATCGGCGTCATGGCAATTCAGGCAGTGATTCTGATCCTTGCCTTCTTCGGCCACAGCAATGTCATGATGGTTATCATCCTGATGTCCGTATCTCTGTTCGGCTATGGCATTACCTATGCCTGCACGCCGGCCCTGTATGGCGACACCATCGTATACAGCGAGTGGAAGACCGGAAAGAACGCGGCCGGATGGATCAGCGGCCTGCAGAATGTACCGCTGAAGGTATCCATCATGACCCGCGGCATCATCATCAGCGCCTGCCTCGCAGCCGGCTCATTCAGCACAAAGATCGACCCCGCACAGGCGAGCGATCAGCTGAAGACCGCGATCAGCGCAGGATTTATGCTGATCCCGGCAATTGCTCTGGTTGTTGCGGTACTCTGCCTGATCTTCGGCTTCCGCCTGACAAAGGACAAGGTAGAGCAGTACTCCGCTGAGATCGAGGCCAGGAAGAAAGCCTAACTCGGGAATAATCGCAGCCTGCATCTATACAGCGCATCATTATTTCAAACGAAAAAAGACCGCTTGTTGACTTTTTTAATTGGCTTTTTTAATTAACTCTTTTTAAGCGCCCTTCGGGGCGCTCTTTTTTTCTGCCTCTATGTGACATTGACCGGGGATCTGATATACTAAAATCAGGCAGAAGCTGACGACTTTACTCCGTGCCTTCACTGGCGTCCTCACTCCGTGCGGGCATCACCGCGCAGGCAGACTGCCGGAAGCTTTACTGAGAATCATCTGGTAAAATTAAGAGAATCGAGAAAATGCGCGCTTCGCGACCGTATCGCATCGAACGCGTAAATAAGAAATATCAGACAGAAAAAATGATATATGACAATAAAGGACATGATCTATGAGCAATGAAACCCCTGATCCAACCGAAAAAAACGACCTCTCCCATTCCGAAGCCTCCCGGTTTCAGTCCGGCTTCCGGCCCCCGCTGCAGGTCGTTGCGGATGCGCTGACTCTTGCCGGCATCGAGTATCTGTTTTCCGACATGCCGGGTGTTACGGGCTTTTCCGGAATCCGGATTTTCACCAAAGGAGCCGTGAAAAAAGCTGTGCCCGATGCCAAATGCGCATTATCTCACAGCAGAAGTCGGCCGTCTGCAAAGCCTGACACCGTGCCCGCTCATGAATATGTGTACCTGTGTCCGGAACAGGAATTAGACAATGTCCCGGACCATCTTCTCTCCGGCATGGCCTTCCTTCTCCTGTGCAGGGACCCGTACGCCTCATTCCGCAGCTCCATACCCGGCAGAATTTACATCCGCGACAATCACAGTCTTCCGGAGATCCTCTCCCTGGTGCAGGACCTCTTTGACCGCTTTCACGAATGGGATTTGAAGATTCAGGAGGCCCTTCTGCTCCAGACGCCTCTTCAGGAGATCTTTGATCTCAGTCAGAAAATCTTCCGCAATCCCATCTTCCTCCACGACCGGGACTTTATCATTCTGGCAGAATGCAATTATCCGGAACAGAAGATGAAGCGCGGGCGAGACAGAAGAACCGGTCTCCCCATGGTACAGATGGATCTGATCAACGATTTCCGCACGGACCCCGTCTATATCGAGGGTCTGAAGGAACGCAGGCCTGTCATGTACCCCTCGGAACAGACCGGATATCAGATTCTGTACCGTAACATCTGGCAGGGGGACATCTACAGGGGACGGATTCTGGATCTTGAGGTGGACAGCAGGATTCTGCCCGGCGATTTCGCGGTCATCGACTATCTGGGAAAGCTGCTGGAGCATTTCCTGTATGCCGGCGACCTGAGAAAATTCAGCATCTCAGACGATACCGACGATCTCATGGCCCGCCTGTGCGAAAAGAAGGAGGCCGACGAACAGCAGATCCAGAGCTATCTCCGGTACCAGAACTGGAAACAGGATGACCGGTATGTGGTCATGCGGATCGTGACCCAGCAGAGAGATTTCAACATCATCTCTTCCTATGCGGTGCTCAATCAGATCAACACCATCATGGCTGCCGGCCGGGCCTTCTTTCATCAGGAAGGAATCACGCTTGTCGTCAATCTCTCCTACGCGCATGAAAAAACCTCCGATGTCGTCAGCCGCCTCGCTGTACTCATGCGGGACAGTCTTCTGAAGATCGGCGTCAGCTCGGAACTCCGAGACTTTTTCCGTCTGGGTGTCCTCTTCGACCAGGCGAATATCGCCCTGAACTTCGGTCTCTCCGGCGATAGCATGATCTGGTACTACTATTTTGATCAGTACATGCTCGATTATATGATCCGCTGCTCCACCGAAGGCATGCCGGCGGAAATGCTCTGCGCCGACGCCCTCCAGAAGTTGATGGAGTACGACCGGAAAAACCACACGGCGCTGACACACACGCTGGAAGCCTACCTGGTGCATGACCGGAACGTCCTTCAGACATCGAAGGAACTGTATATTCACCGGAGCACCCTCTCCTATCGACTGGAAAAAATCCGCCGGCTGATCAGCATCAACCTCGACGATCCGAAGGAGCGCATAAAGCTCCTGCTGTCTTACTACATGCTCGGAATGCTGCATGAGTAGCGCTGCATCGTATGAAATCCAGTCGCATAGCTAGGGATGCCGCGTCTGATGATGCGGCATCCCCTTTTGTCTGGCATAGTTACCATCAAGTTTTAGATTCTGGCAGATGCATGGTAATAGCACGGGCCGGTGTACCATCTGAAATGGCTGCGGGCTGCTTTTGATGGTATTTGTCTGGAACAGTTACCATCAAGATTTAGATTCTGGCAGATGGATGGTAATAACACCGGCCGGAATACCATCTGAAACGACGACGGAAGTTCTGGATGGTATTTGTCTTGCGTAGTTACTATCAAGTTTTAGGTTATGGCAGATGCATGGTAATAGCACAGGCCGGGGTACCATCTGAAATGGCTGCGGGCTGTTTTTGATGGTATTTGTCTGGCGTAGTTACCATCAAGTTTTAGATTCTGGCAGATGGATGGTAATAGCACCGGCCGGAATACCATCTGAAACGACGACGGAAGTTCTGGATGGTATTTGTCTGGCGTAGTTACCATCAAGTTTTATGGTATGGCAGATGGATGGTAATAGCACGGGCCGGTGTACCATCTGAAATGGCGACGGAAGTTTTTGATGGTATTTGTCTGGCGTAGTTACCATCAAGTTTTAGGGTATGGCAGATGGATGGTAATAACACCGGCCGAAATACCATCTGACATGGCTGCGGGCTGCTTTTGATGGTATTTGTTTGGCGTACTTACCATCAAGTTTTAGGGTATGGCAGATGGATGGTAATAGCACAGGCCGGTGTACCATCTGAAATGGCTGCGGGCTGCTTTTGATGGTATTTGTCTGGCGTAGTTACCATCAAGTTTTAGGGTATGGCAGATG